>CABYPG010000043.1:0-2128 GCA_902520765.1 uncultured Bacteroidota bacterium | reverse complement strand
TGAGCCGTCAGAAGATAAGGAGACTGACTAGCCACTCTGATCATATGCCGCTTCCCCATCAATATCATCTCCTACTTGGTTCCAAGTAACGCCACTACTGTACTGATAAACACGGACATGACCAGAGTTAGTTCCGTTTGCATCATTACCGGGTGCTCCAATAGCTACCCTTGATCCATCAGAGGACAAGGAGACTGACAAGCCACTCTCATCATTTGCCGCTTCCCCAGGAATGTTTCCTACTCTAATCCATTGATCATACTGCAAGTAGTACTGAAAAATACGGACATGACCAGAGTTAGATCCGTTTGCATCATTACCGGATGCTCCAATAGCTACCCTTGATCCGTCAGAGGACAAGGAAACTGACAAACCACTGTAATCATATAATGCTTCCCCATCAATATCATCTCCAACTTGCACCCAAGCAGATCGGTTATAATCATAGATACGGACATGACCGGAGAGAGCTCGATTTGCATCATTACGGGGTGCTCCAATAGCTACCCTTGATCCATCAGAGGACAAGGAGACTGACCAACCACTGTAATCATATGGCGCTTCCCCATCAATATCATCTCCAACTTGCACCCATGCAGATCCGTTATAATCATAGATACGGACATGACCGGAGAGAGCTCCATTTCCATCATTACCGGATGCTCCAATAGCTACCCTTGATCCGTCAGAGGACAAGGAAACTGAGTAACCACTGTTATCATTTGCCGCTTCCCCATCAATGTCAGCGCCTAATAGAGAACCCGGTCCTGATCCACTACCTCCAATTATTTTAGTCATCACCTGATTCGATATGGATGTCCCCGATATAGAAATCGTTGGAGTAGAAGTCATCGCTTCATCAAAGGCAGCGGTAATAGTTACCGTATCTGATGCGGCTAAGAAATTATCATCATCGGTATCAGAGAGGGTTACCGTAGGTGCTGTACTCTCTAAAGTGATTTCTATACTGTCTGACCCTGCGTAGGTATTTCCGGCGAGATCAGTTCCTGTAACAGTTACCGTATAACTTCCTGCAGAGACTCCAGAAGTGCTCCAAGAGTATGTAAATGTGGTGCTATTTGTTGCTGTAAGAGCTACATTATTTACTGCAGAACCTATCGTTATTCTTGGACCTGAAGCCATCGCCTCATTAAATATTACCGTTACTGTAATGTTGTCTCCAGGTTTAATGGTATTATCTGAATCATTAGTAGTAATACTTACTGTAGGGGTAGAAGTATCTACAGTAAAGGTGATGCTTTGTGTTCCGGCTACATAAGCATTCCCAATAAGGTCTGTTCCGCTTACTATGGCTGAATAAGCTCCATCAGAAAGCGTACCTGAAGAAGTATCCCAGGTAAAGGTATAAGAAGTAGTGCCCGAGGTCTGGGTCATAATTACATTAGTGACAATTCCTGTGATGGAGATTGTAGGAGTAGCGGTCATAACTTCAGAGAAAACAGCAGTAATAGTTACTACCTGAGAAACATTAACCACATTATCACTATCGGTATCAGTTAAGGTAACCGTTGGTGCTGTAGTGTCTAAAGTAAAGGTGATACTCTCAGTACCTGAGTAAGTACCTCCTGTAGCGCTAGCAGTACCTGCAACAGTGGCGTAGTAGGTGCCTGAAGGGGGAGTGCTACCATTATCAACATCCCAAGTGTACTTATAGACTTCCCCGGGGAGTGAGTAAACTCTTACATGACCAGCATCAGAAGCAGCACCATTATTAGAGGGTGCTCCAATAGCTACTCTTGACCCATCAGAAGATATCGAGATCGCATTACCACTTTGATCACCTGCGCCTTCTCCATCAATATCTGCTCCAACCTGCGCCCAGGCCGAACCATTATAATCATAAATACGAACATGTCCCCAACTATAACTTGAGGCATTACCTGCATCATTTAACGGTGCTCCAATAGCTACTCTTGATCCATCAGACAATAAAGAAACACTATAGCCTAAGGCATCTCCTTGAGCCTCTCCATCAATATCTGCTCCTACTTGCACCCAAGCCGATCCATCGTAATCATAAATACGAACATGGCCTGAACTTGATCCGTTTCCGCCATTTTCTGGTGCTCCAATAGCTACCCTTGATCCGTCAGAAGATAAAGACACA
>CABYPG010000042.1:0-2259 GCA_902520765.1 uncultured Bacteroidota bacterium | reverse complement strand
ATTGTTTGGCATGAAAATAAGTTTATGGGTAAACCAAAGAATGTGACTGAAGCAAAAGATATGCTAATAAGATTATCTAATAGTACACACGAGGTTATTACAGCTGTAGGCTTTTTGCAAAAACAGAAACTAGAAATAATTCATGAAGTTTCTAAAGTTACATTTAGAAAAATATCAAATTTGGAAATTGAAAAATATATTAAATCTGGATTACCATTTGATAAAGCAGGCGGCTATGGCATTCAAGATTCATTTGGTACTATTAATACAATCCATATCGAAGGTAGTTTTACAAATGTTATAGGATTACCTGTCGCTAAGGTGTTTGAAAAGATAAATGAAATTGTAAACCAGAATTAAATGATTTTATAAAATTCCCAATATCTTAATTAAATGAAAAAAATAATTCTTTTATGCTCGATTTTAGTTATCAATTGTAATCGATTAGGGTTGGAAAAATCAATTGATCAAAATATTTTCTTAGATAAAGAATTTAAAAATTATTGGTTTGATGGAACTGCAGAAATAACTAGTTATGAATTAAATCAATATCGATACGGCCAAAATAGAAAGGGAAGCTCAGTTTTGATCTATGTAACCGAAGACTTTTTACCCAATAAACAAGTCAAAGCAAACAAGGAATCTTCATCAACCCTAAATATTTTGAAATTAAATCGAACTAAAAACTTTTTGACGGGTATTTACCCCTACTCTATAATGACTAGTATTTTTTCTCATCTTGAGAAAAAAAAGCCATTGGTTAAGATAACATCATCAATTCAGGAATGGTGTGGTCAATCATATACCCAGCTAAACCGTAGAGGAAATCTAAAAATTTCGAGTCACTCATACTTTGAAGATGAGGCAGACCAAAATATAAACTTAAAAGACAACTTAACTGAAGATGAAATTTGGACATTAATACGAACACAGCCAGAACTCCTTCCTAAAGGAAAGATTTTGATTCTACCTTCCATTGAATATTTACAGCTTAATCATAAAAAAATTAAGTTTTATGAAGCTGAAGCTTCAATTATTCAAAAAGAAGGAATTAACACATATTTAATTATTTATCCTGAACTTCAAAGAAAACATTCTATAAGTTTTAAAAATGTAAGGCCCTATGGGATAATTGAGTGGGCTGAGTATGATTTAAGATTTCCAGAGCAAGTAACAAAGGCAAAAGTTATAAAAACTGTTAAGCTTCCTTATTGGAAATTGAATAATCTCGGGGAGGAGAATTATCGTGATTCATTGGGATTAAAATAAAAGTTCACATGAAAAAAAGACTACTTTTCATATTTCTGCTAAATTATTCCATTTTACTATGTCAAGACAGCGCGGAAATTTATAAAAAACTAAAAAAACTAAAAACTCTTTCATCTGTACTCTATATTGCTGCACACCCTGACGATGAAAATACACGATTAATTTCTCTTTTTTCAAATCATTATTATTCTAGAACAGCATATTTGTCTTTAACTCGTGGTGATGGAGGACAAAATTTAATTGGTACAGAACTTGGTGAAGCCCTAGGTCTTATTCGCACACAAGAACTTTTAGAGGCTAGAAGAATTGATGGAGGAATTCAGTATTTTACAACTGCAAATGATTTTGGATTCTCAAAACATCCAGATGAAACTCTGTCAATTTGGAATGAAGAAGAAGTCTTATCACAAATTGTTTACTTAATAAGAACATTTAAACCAGATATTATAATCAATCGTTTTGATCATCGAACACCAGGGACTACTCATGGGCATCATACAAGTTCAGCATTATTAAGTAAAAGAGCTTTTCAGCTTGCAAGTGATCCCTCAGCTTTTCCTGACCAATTATCTAAAGTTGATGTTTGGAAACCAAAACGTCAATTTTATAATACATCTTGGTGGGCCTATGGAGGAAAGGAAAAATTTAGAAAAGTGGATAAAAGCAAGTTTATTCCGATTGATAGTAATCCAATCGATTTTTTAACAGGACAAACCAATGAAGAAGTTGCTGCTTTGAGCAGAAGTCAACATAAATCCCAAGGGTTTGGTAATTCTCCAAGCATAGGAAAACAAATAGAATACCTAGAGTTAATTAATGGAGATAATGTTTTAAATTCTAATCCTTTTGATCAAATTGATACAACATGGAATCGAATTAGAGATGGAAAAAAAATTGAAAAACTCATAAATCAAATTATTGCAGATTTTGATTTTGAAGAGCCCAGTAAGTCTATTTTATTACTTACAAATTTGTATAAAGAGATCAGTA
>CABYPG010000041.1:0-2346 GCA_902520765.1 uncultured Bacteroidota bacterium | reverse complement strand
ATAAGAAAGGAAAAAAGCTCCACATTATCGATAGGGGTATTGGAATGTCAAAAGAGGAGGTTCAAAAATATATTAACGATGTTGCATTTTCTGGTGCTGAAGAATTTCTGGAAAAATATAAAGATTCCGCAAAAGATAGTGGAATAATTGGCCACTTTGGTTTAGGCTTTTATTCTGCATTTATGGTTGCAAATAAAGTAGAGATAATAACAAAATCTTATAGTAAAGACCCAGCGGCACATTGGATATGCGATGGATCTCCAGAGTATAGCATCGAGACAGCGGACAAAAAAGATAGGGGTACTGAAATTATTCTTCATATTGATAAAGATTCAAAGGAGTTTTTGGATGAAAATCGTATAAAAGAGCTTCTTTCGAAATATAATAAATTTATGCCCATACCAATTAAGTTCGGAACTAAAGAAGAAACAATACCGTTACCTAAAGATTCTCCAGATGATGCAAAACCTGAAACTATAACTGTTGATAATATAATCAATAATCCAGAGCCTGCCTGGACGAAAAAGCCCTCTGATCTAAAGGATGAAGACTATCAATCTTTTTACAGAGAACTTTATCCTATGCAATTTGAAGAACCTTTATTTAATATTCACCTAAACGTTGATTATCCGTTTAATCTAACAGGCATATTGTATTTCCCAAGAATAAAAAATGATATTAATATTCAAAAGGATCGGATTCAGCTTTATCAAAATCAGGTTTTCGTAACAGATAATGTTGAAGGTATTGTTCCTGAGTTTTTAACCTTACTAAGAGGTGTAATTGATTCACCTGATATACCACTTAATGTATCAAGGAGTTATTTACAGGCAGACGGCGCTGTTAAAAAAATTAGTAATTACATTACAAGAAAAGTAGGAGATAAACTAAGTAGTTTATTCAAAAAAGATCGAAAATCATTCGAAGAAAAGTGGAATGACATAAAGGTCGTGATAGAATATGGAATGTTAAGTGAAGATAAGTTTTTTGACAAAGCCGAAGGCTTTGCATTGTATCCAACTACTGATAAGGAATATTTAACATTTGAGGAACTTAAAGATTCAATAAAGGATAATCAAACTGATAAAGATGACAAACTAATCATTCTTTATGCGTCTGATGTTGATTCACAACATAGTTATATTGAACAGGCTAAGAGTAAAGGTTATAAAGTTTTGCTTTTGGACTCACCTATAATCGGACACTTAATACAAAAACTGGAAGGTAAAAAAGAAAAAGTTTCTTTCTCTAGGGTTGATGGTGATACTTTGGAAAACCTTATAAAAAAGGAAGAAGCCACTGTCTCTAAACTTTCAGAGAAAGAAAAAGAAACTTTGAAACCACTCATAGAAGATGTTGTCAAGGAAGGAGGATATACAGTACAATTAGAGCCTTTGGATAGTAAAAGTATGCCATTTGTTCTGACACAACCCGAATTTATGCGTCGAATGAAAGAAATGCAACAAACTGGTGGTGGAGGAATGATGGGTAATATGCCCGAAATGTTCAACTTAGTTGTAAATACGAATCATGAGCTGATAGGTCAGATTTTAAATACTAAAACCAAAAAGAAAAAAGAACATCTTATAAAACAGGCGTTAGATTTAGCGAAACTTTCACAAAACCTTCTAAAGGGAGAGGCTTTAACGCAGTTTATTCAAAGGAGCGTGGATTTAATCAAGTAAAAAACTAGATCAAATATTTTTTACAACTAATTAGATAATGCTCAAACCTTTAGATATTTTAGGTGACGGTACTCCCTTAAATTTACCGGGTGCAAAATTAAGGTACTTCGAAACTTTTTTTAATAAAAAAGAAGCTGATAATTATTTTAGTCAAATTCTAAACACAACCGCTTGGCAACAAGACAAAATTAAAGTTTATGGAAAAACTTACATGCAACCAAGACTAACAGCACTATATGCGAATAATGCCTTACCATATTCGTATTCGGGAATTAAGATGCATCCAGAAAAGATGACCCACATATTATCTGTTATTCAGAATCGCATACATAAGGTTAGTAATAATATATTTACAACTGTACTAATAAACCAATATCGTAATGGTAATGATAGTAATGGTTGGCATGCAGACAACGAAAAAGAATTAGGACAAAACCCCATTATAGCTTCTGTAAGTTTCGGTTCAGACAGATTTTTCCACCTAAAACATAGGAATAAAAAAGAATTACGCTTTAAAATTCTTTTAAAATCTGGAAGCCTTCTTTTTATGGAAGGGGAGACTCAAACACACTGGTTGCACCAAATTGCAAAAACGGCACAGCCAGTTGGAACAAGAATTAATTTAACTTTTCGTAAGATTATTTAAATATATCATCTAAAA
>CABYPG010000040.1:0-2416 GCA_902520765.1 uncultured Bacteroidota bacterium | reverse complement strand
ACAGGATTACACAAGGAATAAAAAAGAAAAAAAATAAAATTTCTATTAAATCTATTTTAAAAAATATTTTCTTAGAACCCATAAATGCCGTTTTAGTAATTTCAATTATGATGCTCTCTTTCGGATTTAATGTAAATGATATCCCAGCAATTATTACAGATTTTATCTCAAGGCTAAAAGACACTTTAACCCCACTTGTTTTAATTTTTGTAGGATTGTCAATAATTTTCGCAAAACAGGCCTTAAGAGAAATTATACCCTTACTTTTTATTAGGGCAGGAATAAGTTTATTTTTGATTGGATTGATTGGTAATTTTACGGATTTTGGTGGTATTGATGATTCAACTTTTTATGTCATACTTTCATTAAGTTCTGTAAGTTTCTGGCCCTTTGCACACATGACACTTGTAGACAAGATTGAGAAAAATGCAAAATTTAAAGAAAGAACTTTCGACATACAATTTGGACTCAATTTCTTAGCCTATTCATTACCCTTTTCTACAATTTTCATACTGTTATTTTTATCAAATAGCGAAAAGTTAGTTAATGTTTCGTCCTTATTTATGTTATCGCTTATCATGATTGTGGTTGGATTTTTAATAATGTGGATGAGTTCCACCAAACCAATAGAAAATAGAAAGGCAAATTTAGTAGAAGAAAAAAAAAATAGCTTTATCTACTTTTTCAAATCATTTTTATAAAACTCTCCGAGATATTAAAAGATAATTATTCTACTGGAATAGCCCTTTCAACTGGCCAAACATCTTCGTAACCATTTTCCATATCTAAATTTTTTTTTTTTAAGTCCAGTTAGATAATTTTGATGTTGATTTAAAGTCTATTTAGCATTAGCAATCTAAAATCTAAAACCTCTTTTCCAGTCTTATTTAATGCTTTTAACTTAAGAGTTCCTTTTCCTTTTTTCAAATCAAAAGTACCCATATTCAAAGGAATAAAATCTTTTACATAGGATTCAATTCTTTCTACCCTATCATTCTCCATTCCATACTCATCGGGATCATAATATTTGGTTATTTTTTTTGAAATCTTTGAGTCTTTGAAACTCAATTCTATCTCAGAACCAATGGCATCTTTTGCACATGTATAGTAAATTACAACCTCAAATTCACCTGCTTCAGCTACTTCAGCTTCCCACTTTATGCTATCTTCAGTATTAATCCAATTTGTCATAAAACTGCAGTTAGGATAGTAATTAGATCTTTTAATTGAACCACTTGCAGTGGCGTCTCTTGCAGGAATTTGAGTATATTTCAAACTGGGATGTCCAATTACAAATTCTCTTTTCTTATTATTTTTCAAATCGATTAATACTTCTTTTTGCCATTTTGATTTAGCTTTTTGCATTGCCTTAAATATTTCAATATAATTTGAAGAAACGTTTTTCAACTGGCTTGGATCATTATACATTTCATATAGATTATTTTGATTGTCAAGTCTAAAATTTTGACTTCTAACGCTTAGTCTCCCCCTCCAATAATTATAAATATATCTATCAGACCATTTGATATTATTTTCAAAAATTAGTTCTTTTAAGTCTATCCCATCCAACTCATTTTTAGGTTTTGCTTTTATACCTGATAATGAGATCAACGTTGGTAATAAATCAATACCCGAAGCTATCTCTTTTACTTCTTTGCCTTTTGGTATATTATCTTTCCAACTAATTATCATTGGTGATCTAACACCACCTTCATCAGTAGAGCCCTTAATTCCCTTCATAGTATCATTCCATCTATTACCATTAGGACCATTATCTGATAAATAAATGATAATAGTATTTTCATCTAAATTTAAGGACTCCAAAGTCTTAATTAATCTTCCAACGTTCCAATCTATATTTTCACACATTGCCAGTGCAGCTTTTGTATGATCATCACCTTTATTATTAATTCCGGATTCTTTATCATTTGAACGTATCTCCACAGTTCCTTTTTGTGTTAGAACTTTATTTTTGAATTTATTCCAATACTTTTCTGGCACTTGCATAGGACTATGAGGGGTATTGTAAGGCATAAAAAGGAAAAATGGGTTGTTGGCATTTTTTTTAATGAATTCTATACCTTGATTGGTTAAATCATCAGTGATAAACCCTTTTCCTTTAACTATTTTACCATTTCTTTCCAAGACTGGATCAAAATAATTTCCCCAATGACCAGAACAAAATCCATAAAATTCATCAAAACCCCTTGTATTAGGATGGTAAGGTGCTTGCATTCCATTGTGCCATTTTCCAAATGCAGCAGTTTTGTATCCAGAAGCTTTGAAAATATCAGCAATTGTTTCTTCATCTAAGTCCATTCTTTCACCCCCACGTGAAACGTCATATACCCCAGTTCTAACATGGTGTCTTCCTGTTAAAATCTCAGCTCTCGTAGGAGAACATACAGGACTTACA
>CABYPG010000039.1:0-2491 GCA_902520765.1 uncultured Bacteroidota bacterium | reverse complement strand
ATAGCCTTATAATATTAATATCCAAATTTTTATTTTTTATGTACTTGGATAGCGTCAGTTCTGCTAATTTTTTTGAAATCCCGTAGGGATGCACCGGATCCAATGGTGATTTTTCATTTAAATATCCTTCAAGTGGTGTTTTGTATACATGCACTGATGAAAAATAAATTAATTTTTTGACCTTATTTTTTATTGCTTTCTTTATGAGATTATCCAAAACTTTACTGCTAAAATCAAAAGCTTTATGTGGATTTTGGTAAGCTTCAGCAGCATTTGGTCCAGCACAATGAATTATAACCTCTTTATTTTTGCAAGCAATATCCAATGAAACACTACTCCCCCAGTCAATCTTAAACACATTGAATTTATTTTTTTTAGCAAAGTTCTCCGAGGATGTAGAAAGAGTAATATTATAGTTTTTATTTCCGTTTAAAAAGTTGGCAAGACACCCTGCCAAATAACCTGAACCGCCTGTGATTAATATGTTCAAAACTATATTAAATTGATTTCCAATTAAAAGGAACTTTTGAGTCATCTAAAGCTAGAGTTTTTGACTCATTCAAATCATGCTGAAAATCTGTGATATTAAGAATCATTGCACTTTTTTTAGAAACACACTTAAATCCATATATTATGCCTGGTGGGATGGTTAACCTGTCGTAATTGTCAGGCCTTCCTAAAGAAAACTTATCTAAAATGTTATAGGTAGATGATTTTACTCTACTATCAAATAAAACAACTTTTATTTCACCTATTGGAACTGATATATTTTGAGTTTGTTTTAAATGTAATTTCCAGGCCTTTATACATCCAGGGTTTATTTCTGACATATAACACTCTCCGAATTTTTTAAATTCAGGTGAAGTTTTTTTAATCATATGAAGAATCTTTCCCTTCGGATGATTTATTTGATTAAGTTTCACGATTTTTACACCATTAATTATTGATCGATTCATTTAAAATTATTTTGTCCAATCCCTTTTTCTTTCTAATCCAAATTCTTCATATTTACTAATTTGAAACAGGGTATAATCGTACATGTTTTGTGATTTTGAAAAAAAAGTTTTATACCAATCTGAAATAAAGATTAATGTTTCATTAAAACTTAAATTTGACTCCCATTTTAAAAAATCTTTGGCTTTATCACAGTTTAATTTTAATAAACCTGCCTCATTAAACAATGGCTTAGTTTTGACAATTTTTAATGCATCTCTAACTACACTCCATCCCCAAATTTCTGCTAAATTTTCTAAAAGTTGACCTACTGTAATATCTTGCTTTTCATCTGGCCCAAAGTTAAAAGGTTCTCCACTAAGACTCTTATTTTTAATCAATTTAGCTCCAAGAATTAAATAACCTGATAGGGGTTCTAATACATGTTGCCAAGGTCTTGTTGAATTAGGGCTCCTTACATCAACAGGATGACGATTATTCCATGAATTTACAGTATCTACAATAATCCTGTCTTTAGCAAAATCTCCCCCACCAATCACATTTCCAGCCCTACCAATAGCTAACCTTACTGGATGATTTTTTTTAAAAAAGGAATTAAAATATGATTTTATTATTAACTCTGCAGCACCTTTAGATCCACTATAAACGTCTTTCCCCCCCAAATTGTCTTTCTCTAGGTAGCCTCTTTTTAACTCTAGATTTTCATAACATTTATCACTTGTAATAATTATGGCTACACAATTTTTTTTATAAAATCTAAGTACTTCAAGAATATTCATTGTACCCATAACGTTGGTAGTAATTGTTTCTACGGGATCTACATATGATTTTGAAACAATTGATTGAGCAGCAAGGTGAAAAATAAAGTCTGGTTTATGCTTAAATATTATTTTCTGTAATTTTTTGAAATCCCTGATATCTGTTGAATAATGGATAATATTTTTTTTTATTTTTAATATCTTAAACATTGAGGGTTTAGTTGGGATGTCTTTTGAAATCCCAATAACATTGGCTCCCAGCTTTAATAACCACATTGTTAACCAACTGCCTTTAAAGCCAGTGTGCCCAGTTAATATTACTGTCTTATTTTTATAAGTATTATCAAACATGTAATCTTATTTTATCCAAGGAGGATTATTTGAATTCCAAAGATTCTCTAAAATTTCTTTTTCTCGAATAGTATCCATGCATTGCCAAAACCCTTCATGCTTAAAAGCCATTAGTTGTCCATCTTTAGATAGGTTTTCCATCGGCTCTCTCTCAAGCATTGTATTGTAATTTTTTATATAATTAAAAATTTCTTTATTGAATACAAAAAAACCTCCATTTATCCAACCATTCGAAGCCTGTGGTTTTTCTTGAAATTGCTTTACCTCATTATTTGAAATTATTAGTTCTCCAAACCTTACTGGAGGTCTAACGGCTGTAACTGTTGCAATCTTACCATGAGATTTATGAAATTTTATTAACGCTTTTAAATCTAAATCACACAACCCGTCTCCATAGGTTAACATAAAAGTATCTGTATTTCTGAAAT
>CABYPG010000038.1:0-2744 GCA_902520765.1 uncultured Bacteroidota bacterium | reverse complement strand
AGAAGAATTGGTATCCCTCTCGATTAAATGTGTTGACAAGAAATATCCATATAAAATAGGTTACCGGTTTGCTGATAAAAATTGGGTAAAGCCACACTATGAAATTACACCCTCTTTTTATGGCTGCTGGGATTGGCATTCGGCTGTTCACGGTCATTGGGCTATGGTTAAAATATTAAAAGGTTTTCCTGAAATTTCTAATAGAGATATCATCTTATCAAAACTTGAAAAAAATCTGAGTAAGGAAAATCTCAAGAAAGAGTACGATTTTTTTAAACAAGATTTTGCTAAAGGATTTGAAAGGACTTATGGTTGGGCATGGCTAATGAAACTTTACTCAGAGCTGATTTCTTGGGAATATGAAAAAGCACAAATGTGGGCAGGTAATATGAAACCACTCGTTGATCTTCTAAGTGAAAGAACTATTTTATTTTTAGACAAACTCTCGACACCACTTAGACCGGGAACTCATGCTAATTCGGCATTTTCTTTTTCACTTATGATAGAATACGCGATAATAGCAAATGACATTGATTTGTTAAATACAATAAAAGAGTTTAGTATTAAAAATTTTCTAAAGGACACAAATTGTCCTGTGAATTATGAACCCTCAGGTACAGATTTTTTGTCACCATGTCTTGCTGAAGCAGGTTTAATGTCATTCATTCTTGATAGTAAAGAATTTAACAATTGGATATATAAATTTTTCCCTTCATTTGATGAGAAGGATTTTGGTAAAATAATCAATACTCCTGAGGTCTTGGACCCTTTAGACCCTGGTATAGGGCATCTAATAGGATTAATGTTTCATAGAGCATGGACTTTAAAAGATATTGCTGGAAAGGTCGAAGACAATAAAAACAAAAGATTATTTCAAAAAATTGCACAAAAACATTCTGAACAAGGATATAGAATAATGTTTAAAAGTGGTTATGGAGGTGAGCATTGGTTGGCAACCTTTGCTATATACAATTTTTCAAAGTAGTTGCTAATTCTTTTAAAAAATTAGATTAAGTTTTTTGGTCTTATGGACAAACGAAGGAAAGACAGTAGAGGGCTAATAATTCCTAAATGGATAACTTATTTTATAAAAACTTTAGATTTTCTAAATCCGTATTTATGTATGCGTTTCGCTGGATATCTTTGGACAAGACCAATTAAATACAAGGTTCCAGAAAGAGAAATCCCAATTCTTAAATCATGTAATACTTCAATTTTGACAATAAAAAGTATTAATAAAAAAATTCAATTTTACAGATGGATAGGAAAGGGTCCAAAAGTTTTATTGGTTCACGGTTGGAGTGGAAGAGCAAGTAATATGTTTTGTATAATTGAAAGATTAATTGAAAAAGACTACGATATATATTCGTTTGATGCTCCAGCTCATGGGGATTCACCGTCAAAAACAACAAATATCCCAGAATTCATAGCTTGCATAAGTGAGTTATACTTACACATTAAATCTCCCGATGTTATAATAGCTCACTCTGGGGGAGCATTTGCTTCAATATACTGTTCATGTTTCAATATTAAGAAATTAAAAAAATTGGTTCTTATTAGTCCATTTAATAGCGTTTATGATCTTTTTCAAAACTTTTTTAATCTAATTCAACTAAGTAAAAAAGTTGGTGATTTAATGATTGAATATTACAGCAAAAAAACTGGAATTAAAATAGATGAAAATCTATCAATCCATAAATTTGCTAAAAATCTAAATCCTCAAACTTTAATTATCCATGATAAGGATGACAAAGAAATATCGATTAAAGATTCTGAGCTGATTGCAGAAAGTATAAAAAACATAAAAACATTTTTCACAAAAAATCTTGGCCACAGAAGAATTTTGAGAGATGAAAAAGTCGTTAAAGAGATTCTTACCTTCATAAAAATCTAATGTGTAATTTTGAGCTTCTAATCAATTTTGTTTTTTGTAATTTTGAAATATGAAAATATATAGTCTCGCTGTAATAATTTCTATTCTTTTTTCTTGCAAAGAAAAAACTGAAAATAAAAATATTGTTTATTTGTCCCCAGATTGTGGATGTTGCCATGACTGGGTTATACATATGGAAAAAAATGATTTCCCTTTAGAAAAAAACATGGAATCTAATATGTATGATATAAAAATTAATGCTGGTTTGCCCATTGATTTTGCTTCATGCCATACAGCGATGATAAGTGGTTATTTCATAGAAGGCCATGTTCCAGCAGGTGATGTGAAAAGGCTAATTAATGAAAATCCCAACAACATAATCGGACTAACCGTACCTGGAATGCCTGCAGGGATAAATGTTCCTGGAATGGAAGTTAGTGACGAAAAAGCAAATTTTGATGTCCTTGCCATTGATTCGAATGGAAATTCAAGTATTTGGGCGCATTACGAATAATTCCATTTAAAAAAACTTTCAGCTAAAGCTATAGTATAACCTTCCTAAAATCTCTCTTAGAGCAATTTCGGTTTTTTGTAAACCGCTGGAGCTTGGTATAAAATCTATAAAATATAACTTTGGGTTTATAGTACTTAGGTAATCAACTTTATAAGGTATTACTCTGAGATTTTGTTTTTCAAATAAAAACTTTGCTCTTTTCATATGAAATGCAGATGTAACAAGTATTATTGTTTTGTCTTTTCCAAGTATTTCAGACACAGCTAAGGATTCTTCATAAGTATTCAAAACATCTTTTGTTACAATTATATTTTTTTCTAAGACACCGTACTTAATAGCATATTTTTTTAAAACAAA
>CABYPG010000037.1:0-2989 GCA_902520765.1 uncultured Bacteroidota bacterium | reverse complement strand
GAGGGACATCCTTTCTTACCCTCGATCCTCCAGCAACAAATGAAAATTCACCAACACTACAGAATTGTTGAATAGCAGTAAGTCCTGATAATACACAACCTCTGCCTATTTCAACATGACCGGCAAGTGTTGCATTGTTTGATAATATAGAATAATCTCCAACTAAACAATCATGGGCAATATGACAATATGCCATTATTAAGCAGTTTGATCCAACCTTTGTTATTCCCAGAGCAGCTGTCCCGCGATTTATAGTAACACATTCTCTTATTGTAGTATAATTTCCAATTTCAACTATAGATAATTCATTATTAAATTTCAAATCTTGAGGTACTGCACTTATAACAGCACCAGGAAATATTTTGCAGGAACTACCTATTCTTGCTCCATCCATTATGGTTACATTAGGACCAATCCAGGTATCGTGACCAATTTCAACATCTTTGGAGATTGTAGTAAATGGTTCGATTGTTACATTGTTTCCAATTTTTGCCTCCGGATGAATAGACGTTAAATTTTGATATGTAATCATAATATTATCACTTTCGCCTTGAGATTTGTGCCATCAAATCCCCTTCACTAACAATTTGTCCATTTACAAAGGCATAACCTCTCATATTACATATTCCCCTTCTTATGGGTGTAATTAGATCCAATTTAAAAATTAGTGTATCACCTGGATAAACAGGACGTTTAAATTTAAAATTATCAATTTTCATAAAAAAAGTTAGATAATTCTCAGGATCTGGAACAGTACTTAATACTAGAACTCCACCAGCTTGAGCCATAGATTCAATCTGTAATACTCCAGGCATTACCGGTGCACCGGGAAAATGACCTTCAAAAAATGTCTCATTCATAGTAACATTTTTTAATCCAATGACATAATTTTCAGTGAGCTCTAGAATTTTGTCAACTAATAGAAAAGGTGGTCTATGGGGAAGCATTTCCATGATCTTTATTGTATCCATTAAGGGTGGCTTACTTAAATCTATGGACGGTGCGTCATTCTTCATCTTGTTTTTAATCAATGTACTAATTTGCTTTGCAAAATCTGTATTTATTTTATGTCCTGGTTTTGTTGCTAGAATTCTCCCTTGTATTGGCATCCCAACTAATGCTAGATCACCTAAAAGATCAAGTAATTTGTGACGAGCAGGTTCATTTTGAAAATTTAGAGGAAGGTCGTTTAAAATTCCCTGTTTAGATACAATTATTTCTTTTTTTCCAATTAAACTTTCTAATAAAACCTTATCACTTTTAGCTAAAGGCTGATCAACATAAATGACGGAATTATTTATGTCTCCTCCTTTTATTAAACCCAACTCAAATAAATCTTTAAGTTCGTGCAAAAAACCAAATGTTCTTGATGGTGATATTTGATCATTAAAATCATCAATCGAATTAAGTACAGCATTTTGAGAACCAAGTGATTTTGATTGGTAATCAACCATTACTGAAATCGAAAAGTTTTCGTCAGGGACAATAATTATCTCACTCCCCGAAGAGTCGTCTTTTATTTTTAAGTTCTCTTCAACTACAAAAACTCTTTGTAACGCTTCCTGTTTTTCAGAACCAGCACTTATAATTGCATCCGTAAAAATCTTAGAAGATCCATCCATTATTGGAATCTCGGGTCCATCAACATCGATTAAACAGTTATTTATTTCACAACCAACTAAGGCTGCTAGCAAATGTTCTATTGTTTTTACTTCACTTCCACCTTTTGCTATCGTTGTACCTCTTTCCGAATGAGTGACAAAATTTGCTAGTGCAGGTATTTTTTCATCTGAATCGATGTCACTTCGGACAAAATTAAAACCACTATTTTTTTCAGCTGGTTTTAATGTAAGATTAATTTCAGAACCAGTATGCAATCCAATTCCATTTAATTTTATTTCTTTTTTTAGTGTATTCTGCTTTTTATTGCTTAAAATCATTACTTATTTTTTTTTCGAGCTCTCTAATTCGAGATTCAAAATTTGGAAGATTTTTAAATATTGAATAGGATTTATAAAAAGACCTAAAATCAATTGCAGGAGTACCTTGAATAACATTTCCATTTGCAATATTATTTATAACACCCGTTTGTCCTTGTATTTGGACATCATCTCCTACAGTTAAATGGCCAATAATCCCAACCTGCCCACCAATTTTACACCTATCACCTATCTTTGACGAACCAGCTATACCAGTTTGAGCAGCAATGACTGTATCAGATCCAATCTCGACATTATGTGCTATTTGAATTAAATTATCTAGCTTCACCCCTTTGTTTATAATTGTTGATCCCAATGTAGCACGATCAATTGTTGTATTTGCACCAATCTCAACATTATCTTTGATCACGACATTACCTAATTGGGGAGTTTTTACATATTTTCCATCCTCATTCTTGTTGAAACCGAACCCTTCTGAACCAATAATAGCTCCAGATTGAATTATACAGTTATCTCCTATCTGAGTTTGGTCAAGAATAACAACTCCAGAAAAAACTTTTGTGTTTTGACCAATCACCACATTAGAACCAATGGCTGTGTTTGCATTAATAACTACTCCCTTTTTGATTATGGTTGATTCTCCTATTGTAACATTAGGAGCTACAAATACATCTTCATGAATATTAGCACTGGGGTCAATTGATGAAGTTGAGTGAATCCCATGATTTCTTTTCACTTTGTCTTGAGCAAACTCTGAAAGAAGTTTTGTAAAAGCTACGTATGGATCTTTAACCCTGATAAATGTAGTATCTGAATTAGTTTCTGCTTTGAATTCATTAGAAATAAGTATAGCACTTGCTCTGGTGTTTTTTAGAAATGGCATATACTTTGGATTTGCTAAAAAAGAAATAGATCCTTCTCTAGCCTCATTAATTTTAGAGATTTTATTTAGTTCAACTTGCCCATTACCCTCAACTCTACCATTAAGTTTTTTCGCAATCTCTATAGCTGTAGAATTCATCTAGTAAAAATAGTGATTTATAAAGAAT
>CABYPG010000036.1:0-3112 GCA_902520765.1 uncultured Bacteroidota bacterium | reverse complement strand
CCGTCATGTCTACATTAGAAATAGAGAAAAATACAAATTTGAGGAATTACCTATTACACGGCTATATGTTCAATTCAAGTCAAAAGAATTTTATTTTGAAGATTATGAAAGGACAACAATCAACTTTGGGGACCAACACATATTTAATTTTTATTTTGATCCGCGACAAAACGAAAACTATTTTTTAATTACTGAAGAAGAATTTTTCAAACCTTAGTTACCCATATAATCCAATAAAAATATGAGAATCTATAAAATTTACATCTATTTAATTGTTCTATCAGTTTTACATATTTCATGCTACTTAAATCATAATGAATTAAAAGTAGCTCCAGTTTTTTCAGACCATATGGTACTTCAGCAAAAATCAGACGTTACTATTTGGGGTAGCGGTAATCCAGGATATAATATTGAGGTAACTTCTAGTTGGGGTGAAAAATCAAAAAATAAAATTGCAGAGGATGGTAGTTGGAATGTTTTATTAAAAACACCAAAATATGGTGGTCCTTATGAGGTAAAAATTATTTCAGGTGAAAAGGAAATTTTTTTTGAGGATGTTATGATTGGCGAAGTTTGGCTTACATCTGGACAATCAAATATGGAGTGGCCAATGAGTGCAAGAATATTAAATCAAAATGATGAGATCAATAATGCAAATTATCCAAAAATTAGAATGTTTTCTGTACCAAGAAATCTAAATGGTAAAAATATTTATGATGCGAAATGGGAAATTGCAAATAGAGAAAATATTGAAGATTTCAGTGCAGTAGGTTATTTTTTTGCTCGTGAAATATACCAAAAACTTGGTGTACCTGTTGGAATTTTAAATAGTTCATGGGGGGGAACACCTATTGAGGCGTGGACAAGCATTGAAAAATTAGAAAGTATGAAGGGAAGTTCTAGCGAAGCAAAAAGAATTCTTAGTGAGGGAGGGCTAGATGAAATAAGGCTGAAAGAGGAAAAATATAACAAAAAAGCAAGAGAAGAAAATGAAAATTATTTTAGCGCAAAAAGCTATAACATTCCAGAAAGTATTGAAGATAGATTTTGATGATTCAAATTGGGATACTTTTGACACTAAAATTTCTGAAAATAAAATCTTTACTTATGAAAATATATTTAAAGATGGGAGTTTGGCAGAGGAAGGTGTAATGTGGATAAGAAAGGATTTTGATATAGATGACCCACATAAAGATTACGTGTTTATAGTTGAAGGTGGAATAGATGACTTTGATTATACTTACATAAATGGAAAATTAATTGGAAAGGGTTTTGCCTGTTGCAAGAAAAGGTCATATACGATACCTAAAAATCTATTAAAAAAGGGTAACAATTTATTGGCAATACGAGTTCTTGATATTGTTGGTGAAGGTGCTTTTAGAGGACCTGTATATCTTAGATCTGAAAATGATAGTATAAACTTCGATCCTGGTGTTTGGCGTTTTAAGCATACAGCTTTTTATCTTGCTTCATCGATTCAAAAACATAATTTTCCAACTAATAAACTTTTAAATGAAGACGATATTCTAAAGGCGAAAATCAATAAAGGTATTTCTACTCAAAACCCAAATACCTATAGTATTTTATATGATAAAATGATAGACCCTTTAATTCCCTATAAAATTAAAGGATTTTTGTGGTATCAGGGAGAAGCAAATGTTACAAACTATTATGATTACAAAGAACTTCTATCTGGAATGATAGATGATTGGCGAGATAAATGGAATGAGAAATTACCCTTCTATTTTGTACAAATAGCACCATACATATATACTAAAAATGAATTTTCACAGGAATTGAGAGAAGCACAAAGAAAAACTTTAGATCTTGAAAAAACAGGAATGGCAGTTACTTTAGATATAGGAGAAAAAAATGATATACACCCTGCAAATAAACAAGATGTTGGTTTGAGATTAGCAAAGCTAGCTTTAGCAAATGATTATGGTAAATCAGATGTTATAGCAAGTGGACCATTGTATAAATCAAAAAAAATATTTGAAAACTATATAGATGTTTATTTTGATTTTACTGGGTCTGGGCTAGTCTCCAAAGGGTATTTAGATGGATTTGAGATTGCAGGATCTGACTCTGTTTATTATCCTGCGAAAGCAAGAATTATAGATAAAAAAGTTAGAGTATATTCTAAAAAAGTAAAAAATCCTAAAACTGTAAGATATGGTTGGCAAAATTATTTTGATGCAACTTTGTTTAATAAAGCGGGTCTGCCAGCCTCATCTTTTAAGACCCCTTAAAACTATTTTTCTTTATAAACTCTTACAAAATCAACCTCCATTTCATCTTTAGTGAAATTGGGATCAACTGAGCCTCCTAGATTCCCCCCCATTGCGATATTTAATAAAATGAATTGGTCATTAACATAAGGCCAATTCTTTGGGGTTTTATTTTTTGGCTCATAGGTAAAATAATGAACAGAATCTACAAAAAACTTGAGGTTTTCTTTTGTCCACTCTAAACCATAGGTGTGAAAATTTTCAGTTACATCTGAAACACTTATTTGTTTCACAATTGTATTATCTCCACTTGTATCTGTTGTATGAACTGCACATTGAACCATTTCAAAGTCTTCAAAAAGTTGTTCCATAATATCAATTTCACCACATGCAGGCCATATTACCGTTTCGAAATTACTACCCAAAGTCCAAATTGCTGGCCATGTTCCCTTTGCTCTTGGAAGTTTTGCGCTAACCTCAACTTTACCGTAAGTAAATGATAATTTTGAATTTAACCGTGCAGAGGTATAAAATTTTGTTGTACCGGAAGATTGAAATTCCTCACTTTTAGCGACTATTTTTAGGGTCCCGTTACTAACATAAACGTTATCAATTCTATCAGTATAGTGTTGCAATTCATCATTGTACCAGCTTCCATTATTCGGTGCAATAGTTTCTAGGAACCATTTGGAGGAATCTAATCTTTTTTCCTGCTGATTAAATTCGTCACTCCAAATAAGTTGATATGATTTTTCTTTTTTAATATTTGTTTTGCAAGACGACAAGACAATAAAAATTATAAAAAGTAATTTTTTCATTTATTATATATAGTTTTAAATCTATTTCGTTAAAAAGTTAAATAGTAAGTAGAAATAAAAAAT
>CABYPG010000035.1:0-3154 GCA_902520765.1 uncultured Bacteroidota bacterium | reverse complement strand
CCAGAAGTATTGTTTTAGCATTTAACGCTGAGATTTCAAATTTAGATAAATCACTCACCCCTTTTATGATAATTTTCACATAATTTATGCAACATGTTTAAATTTTCTAACACATTTTTATGGTCTCCATGGACACAAAATGTTTCAGCTGTAATATTAATCCATTTTCCATTTACTGTTCTCAATTGTTTTTTCTCAAGAATATTATAAAGTTGATCAAACATAGATCTTCCATCTTCTAAAATCGCCCCTTTTTTACCTCGATCTTGCAATTGTCCGTTATCTTTATATCCACGATCTAGGAATGCTTCACTGTTAATATTTAACCCTTTAGAAAGTGCTTGTTTATATAATTCACCGTTGTGGATAGTAAAAATTAAAACATTAGGGTAATATTTCTCTACAATTTCGACTATAATTTGAGCTATATTCTTGTCTTTAACACAATCATTGTATAATGCACCATGAGGTTTAATATGATTTAAATCTTTAGGATGGTCAAGCTGTTGAACAAATCTTAATAATTGATTTTTTATACTTTTTTTCAATTCACTCCTAGTAATTTTCATTGAAATTCTTCCAAAGTTTTTCCTATCAGGGTAGGAAGGGTGTGCACCAATCTTTACAGCATTAATTTTTGCTAAACCTGCTACTCTTCTAATTTCCAAATTGCTTCCAGCGTGCGCTCCACAAGATATGTTACAGGAGCTGATTAATGGCATTAATTTTTCTTCAACATTAAAGCCTTCTCCCATATCAACATTAATATTTATTTTATTCATTTTAATTAATAAGAATTAAAAGTGTTCTAAAGCTCAAAAAAAATGAAATAATTACAATAACACTCCCAATTAAATTTTGATAAATATTATACTTAAAATTACCTAAGATTGAGGATTTATTCATAATCCACAGAAGTATAATTACTATGATTGGAAGTAATATTCCATTTGCAATTTGAGCGAATTCTATTACACTAATGAGTTTAAGTCCTAATGCTGATATTAAAACACCACTTAAAATAATAAAAATCCATGTTATCCTAAAGTGAGCTGACTTTAAATTTGGAGTCCATCCAAAACATGCGCAAACTACATAAGAGGCTGCCATAGGAGCTGTTATTGTACTTGTTATTCCAGCAGAAAAAAGACCTATCGCTAAAAAATATTTTGCAAATTTTCCAAATAGAGGTTCTAATCCTAAAGCTAAATCGCCAACACCTAATATGTTTGCGTTTTCTATACCTGAAGCAGAAATTATTATACACAAAGAAATAACACCTCCTAGACCTATGGATACGTATAAATCATTTAGTGCGTATTCAAGTTCATTTGATTTCAACCACTTATTTTTTGCTAATTCAGAATGAAGAAAAAGATTGTAAGGCACGATTGTTGTGCCTATTAAGCCTACGATAGTTAATAAACTGCCTTTTGGCATTTCAAAAGATAATAAGCCTGAAATTATATCTCCTATTGAGGGTTTTGTAAAAAAAACAGTTGCTAAAAAAGATATACTCATAATTATTACCAAACCAATTAAAAAACCTTGAATAATTTTGTATTTACCTGTCCAAAGAAGAGATGCTGCAATAATACCAATGGCTAAAGCATAAAAGTTAAATGAGACATATCCTAGATTAAATTTGAATTCTCCAAGTAAAGTTTCAATTCCTAATATTGTTCCACTTATGTTTCCCGCCTCATAAGCTGTATTTCCAAAAAGAATTGCTATAAGAATTAGCCCTAATACCAAATTTTTAACAATGGGATTTTTTAGTTCTTCCTTTATAGCCTGAGTTAAATTTTTTTTTGCTAGTATACTCACTTTTATAGCCATTGATTGCAAAATTATGGCGATTAAAATAGCTATGATAATTGTCCACAAAAGAGACATACCAAATTTTGCACCAGCTAAAGAACAAAGAGTAACGGTCCCAGGCCCTATGAAAGCTGCAGCTATTATTGGCCCCGGACCAAAATATTTAGAAATTTTTTTAAACATATTTTATTACAACTTAATGAATTAAGTTACCTAATTTTATTATTAAACTTCATGTCCTTATTATTAAAATCTTCATAAACACCAAGGCCAAAAAGTGCAAAATCATATTTTACTGGATCAGATGGATCAAAACTCCTTAAAATTTTATCTAATTCTTTTAGAGCTTTAATGTCATTAATTTTACGATTTAGTAAACCAAGTTTACGAGCAATGTTTCCAGTATGAATATCTAACGGGCAAGAAAGTTGATTGGAATTTAACTTTTTCCAAATCCCGAAATCAACTTTATTTTTTGAGGATCTTACCATCCATCTTAAATACATATTTATCCTTTTAGCTGCAGAGCCATTCAAAGGATTCGAAACATGTTTTCTTACCCTTTTATCATGGGATAGTTCAAAAAAACACTTCCTAAAGTGAAAAATATTCTCATCCATTCTAGTAGACTTAGGAAATTTTGAAAAGGCTTTTTCTAGGCCTCCATATTTTTTATAGATATGACGAATCGACTTTATGAAATATATAAAGTCATAACCATTAAATGTTCTATGAATAAAAGAAGAAAGGGGGATTAGGTCTCTTTCCTTATGGTAAATTACAAAATTGTATGGATCATTTTCCATCAATTCCATCATTCGGATACCATTTTTAATTATAGTTAAACGATTTCCCCAAGAAATAGAAGCAACTAAAAATCCAGAAATCTCAATATCTTCTTTTTTTTTAAATAAATGAGGGATTTTGATCGGATCCTTCTCCAAAAAATTTGGATTTTCGTAAGCTAAAGATTTTTCATCCAAAAAATCTTTTAAATCCTTAATAAACATTATTTAATCTGTCCATCCTTTAGATTTATTAATCTATCTGCTCGCTTTGCTAGGTCATTATTATGAGTAACAATGACGAAACTACAGTTGAGTTGATTGCGTAAGTCAAAAAATATGTTGTGAAGTTGATTTGCATTATCTGAATCCAAGTTTCCACTAGGTTCATCTGCAAAAATTATCTTTGGTTTGTTAATTAGCGCTCTAGCTACAGCAACTCTTTGTCTTTCACCTCCTGAGAGTTCATTTGGTTTTTGATTAATTTTATCAATTATACCAATACGTGATAAAAGATCTTTTGCTTTATCTTCTACATCAACATTCTT
>CABYPG010000034.1:0-3231 GCA_902520765.1 uncultured Bacteroidota bacterium | reverse complement strand
ATGCCATTTCTCTTGCAGATAGATTAATAAATTATCTAGATAAAACTTCCATTAAAACAGATTTATCTCAAGTATGGAAACTTTCTGGCCTTTCAAAAAATGAATTTGATACTTTATTTATAAAAACTAAAGGTGTTGGTATTTATCAATATTGCAGAGATAAAGACCCTGATTGTAAATGCTAGTAAATTTGAGAAAAATCAATTCACACATCCAGAGTTAAATTACCTTAGATAGTAGGAGATTTATTTTGGAAAAGTCCATTATATTTGCGCTATGAAAAAGCTTTTTTTACTTCCTATTTTATTTCTTTTACATAGTTGTCAAAATTATGATGATCAATTTGATGACTTAAATAGCCAGATTGCGGCACTTAGTTCGCAAGTAGCTGGTTTGGCTCAAGTTCAGAGTGATCTTGCAAGCTTAGCCGGAACAGTTTCTTCATTACAATCTACAGTCGCTTCAACAGCTACTGCAATTGAAGGACTTGATGGGTTAGCTGAAAATGTTGCTGCTATCCAAGAATCGTTTGCAGATGTTGCTACTTCTGAGGAGGTTTCTGCTATTTCTGATGAAGTCGATGCAGCTGAAGACGATTTAGCTGATTTATTAGCTAACTCTTCTTTTCTAAAAATCCACAACAACACAGCTTGGAAAATGATTGAAGAGACATTTACTGAATATACATTATTTTATAATTCAGATGAATCTTTTATTAAAGTTTATGATTTTTCCTGTAATGATTCTTTACAAAGCAATAAAATAACTGATTTAGATACAGCACTTGTAGTAGATTTAAATTCTAATACGGTTACTTTTCAGTATTTTGCAGACGGAGAATATATGGTGAGGACAGAGGTGAGGACAGAGGGTACTTATAGAGACACTTTATATAGGGTTGAAAGTACAGCAGAAGCTCTCTGGTCAGAGTTGGGATGTGATTGACTACCAATTTACATTATTGCTTAGCAGAGCTGAATAACATTACAAGGTTGGTACACTGAAAGACTTCCAAAACGACCTGTTGGTTGTAAGATTAAAGATTCAGAGTTACTATCTTAAAGAATCATATTGATTTATAGGACCACTTATACCTCTAATTAAAATGTTGTCAATTAATTGAACATCTTTAGGGACAACTTCTAAACCAATTTTAGTGTACTCCCTTGCTCCGTTATCCATAGGCTTTCCATTTTTATCCATAAATACAGCCTCCATTTGTTTCCAATAGTTTGAGTCATCTTGGATTTTATAATTTGGTTCTAAATCATATACACCTATTTTCTTTAGATGTAGTAACCTAACAATAAAATAAACAAGTAATATTTTAGGTCTAATCCATATGATTCTCTTTTCAATTGTTCCAAGAGGTTTACCTGTAAATGCATTATAAAAAGTTTCAAATTCAGTGGCAGGGTCTATACATTTTTTCTCTTTTAAGGATTTAAATAATCCAGATAAGGAATCCTGCACATCCTCATCTACAAGTGTATATGAATAGCCTTGTTTAGTTTTCTGGTCAGGGGAAGGGACTTCTTTTACATCGACAATTTCATTTGTTGGATGTACACCTAATTCTTCAAGTTTTACGAATAGATAATTGTAAAGAGGTGTTCCTTCCCATTTATTAATTAGTAATCTATTTATCCAATATCTTAATGTAGCTATTTTCATTTCTAACTTGTCCTCTTCATCTAACATAAATTGACCAAGTATAGTTGCAAGTTGTATCCTAACTTTCTCCTCTATGTCTTTGGTTCTGATTTGCATTAAAATATTGAAACTTCTATTTAATCTTGAAATATAACTTAGAACAAGACTTAGAATTGTTTCTTTGTCATACTCACCTTTTTCCGCTATTACTTTTGCTTTAGAATAATAAGATTGAATCACAGGCTCTATAACCCTATATGTAATTATATAATTATATGTCTTCGGAATGCTCATCTTAACACAAGTTTTTACTCCTTTTGGAATTTACAATAAAAAGAGGATATGTCAATGATATAAAAAAATTCTCATTTGTTTTAAAGCTTAACGAAGTCAACAAGAATGTAGGAAATTGAGCTTTTATAAGGGTTACAGGATTATTTGTACACCAATTTGTACACCAATAGGTCAACTTAAAGCAAATAAAGTCAAATCAACCGACTTTATCCTGATTGTACGTGTACAATTATAAACTTAAATAATCAAATTTGTCAAGTGTCAGATTGCTATTGTTTTTCATTATTTAATCATAAACCATTCAAATAATAAGTGTTGTCTATATAACAATAGTAAAATAGAGTTGCAGTTGCTGGATTTACATTTATTTAAAATTGATATTTGTATAAACAAAATGAAATGTTGGTTTAATGCAAGAGATTATGTTTGACTGATAATAAACCTTTACTACGCGTTTCGTTTGTTCATTTGTTTTAATTAGGGTTTGAAAGTGGGAATAATTGCTATGAAGAAGAAAATTTCGATTAATTCCCACTTACTTTTTCAAATAGCTTATTAAAATGACTTCAAGTTGTGATTCCATAAGGAGTTCTTAAGTTACTAAGCTCCAAGTTCGTTACTTTTCTACTATTCAACAACAATTCGATTCAGGATTACAGCTTAAACCTTTTGGAGTAAGACGTACACGAGGCTTTTCTTGCGATATGCCGCATTTGTCTTGAGCAAGGCAAGTCGTATGGGTGTTTATAAGTTGATACACAGAGCCGTCAAAGGCTAATTTAAAACGACCAATAGTGCTTTGTTGGTATTCTACTTCCACATCTATATTTGAAAGTTCAAACTGTTTTTCAGCTAATTTCAGTATATCTAAAACTTTATCAGGTTTAAGTCTATGGTCATTATCTGAAGCTACCCAAAGCTGTATGCTTAGTTTGTTTTCTTGACGTACAATGCCACCACAATCTATATAATTACGTGTTAAATTACCTACTTCAGTAATATGAAAATGGGCAGGTACAAAATGACCGTCAGGAAGTTGGAACTTTAGGGTATCTAATTCACTAAGTGTTTTTTTAAAAGTTGAAAGTTTCATATTTAATACATACTTAAATTTTATTATAATATTTTAAAGAATCTAATATTTTGATGAACCTAAATACGAATGTGTAATAACAATCAAAAGAGGAAGAAAAAATAAAAGTGTGATTACCCAAAACTCTAAAGACTTAATTAATTGCTTAAAATGGGTTTTCATCTCACACTATTAATCTTAGAAATTGGCAT
>CABYPG010000033.1:0-3375 GCA_902520765.1 uncultured Bacteroidota bacterium | reverse complement strand
TATCTAAAGAGCTTACAAATGTTTCAGCTCCATCTGAATCAACCTCAACATTAAAGCAAACCCAATAACCTTTATCTTGAGCACTTAAAGACGTCAACGAAATGCTTAAAAATAATAGTAATAAATATTTTTTCATCATAATTTAATTTATGGTTAATAATGAACAATATACAAAGATGTTAACCAACTATTAATTAATTCCTAAATCAATTTTGTATTTTAGGATTACTTTAAAAAATAAAAATGAAAACTATTTTAAACTCTCTGATCTTTACACTATTACTAACCCATTTTACCATTGCCCAAGACAGGGTTACAGGAAAATCTTTTGCAACTAGATCAGTGGTTTTGGCACAGAACGGTATGGTTGCTACAAGCCATCCTTTAGCAACTCAAATCGGACTTGATATTTTAAAAGATGGTGGGAATGCTATAGATGCAGCTATTGCAGCTAATGCTGCGTTAGGACTTATGGAGCCAACAGGATGTGGTATAGGCGGAGATTTATTTGCAATTGTTTGGGATGGAAAAACAAAAAAAATATATGGTTTAAATGCTAGTGGGCGATCGCCAAAAAACTTATCAATCGATTATTTTGAAAAAAAAGGGATGAATAAAATTCCTTCACACGGGCCTCTTCCAGTTAGTGTTCCTGGTGCTGTTGATGGTTGGTTTGAGCTCCATGGCAAATTTGGTTCAAAACCTATGAGAGAAATACTTGCTCCAGCAATTGATTATGCCAAAAAGGGTTTCCCACTGACAGAACTAATTGCCTGGTACATGAGCAGATCAATTCCTTTTTATCAATCAAAAGGGTTTCCTAATATAAAGGATACCTATAAATCTCAAAATGGGGGAAAATTACCTAAAGAAGGTGAAATATATAAAAACAATTATCTAGCAAATACTTATAAAAAAATTGCTGAACAAGGCAGAGATGTTTTTTATAAGGGGGAGATCGCACAGACTATTGGAAAATTTATTAAAGAGCAAGGAGGTTTTCTTTCTGCAAGAGATTTTGCTTCTCACAAATCAGAATGGGTGGAACCGGTTTCCATAAACTATAGAGGTTATGACGTTTGGGAGTTACCACCTAATGGACAAGGAATTGCAGCTCTTCAAATACTTAAAATCTTAGAGGGATATGATTTTTCCAATATAAAATTTGGAAGCCCTGAACACCTACATCTATTTACCGAAGCAAAAAAATTAGCTTTTGAAGATAGAGCTAAATACTATGCTGATATGGATTTCGTCAAAGTCCCAGTTGATAAATTGCTCTCTGAGGAATATGCTAACAACAGAAGGCAGCTTATTGGTAAACGTGCTAGCAAATATAGTGCTGGAAAAATATCTGCTGGAGAGACAATTTATATGACAGTTGCGGATAATCAAGGTACAATGGTTTCACTTATACAAAGCAATTATCGCGGTATGGGATCTGGTATGGCTCCCCCAAAATTAGGATTTATGTTGCAAGATCGAGGTGAATTATTTAGTCTAAAAAGAGGACAAGCTAACAGTTTGGAACCTGGGAAAAGACCTTTCCACACCATTATACCAGCTTTTGTAACAAAAGATGAAAAACCATTTTTAAGTTTTGGAGTTATGGGTGGGGATTTTCAGCCAATGGGACATACTCAGATTATAATGAATTTAATTGATTTCAAGATGAATCTCCAGGAGGCAGGAGACGCTCCACGTTGGGATCATACAGGCGGAGCAACTCCGACTGGAAAAACAACTCTAAATACAGGAATGGTTAGGGTAGAGTCTGGTATTCCATATACTACAGTCAGAGGATTAATGGATAGAGGTCACAAAGTAGGATTTGCAAGAGGCATCTATGGAGGTTACCAAGCAATTTTATGGGATGATGTAAGTAAAGTTTATCATGGAGCTTCTGAAAGCAGAAAAGACGGTCAAGCAGCTGGATTTTAAACCATAAAAATTAGAAAAAAAAATTAATTCTTTCTTGCATTTGTAAATTATTAATTATTTCTGAGTTACTTGTTTTGAAAAAAAGTCCTTACGTAATTTAACTGAGAAGGGTTTATTGAGTGCCCTGTATCGCCTTTTATGTGAACAACATTACCAGATAGGTATGAATATTCAAAAATAACAGGATTACCTAATGCTGAACCGTTATGTTGTAATTTTATACCTGTAAATCCTTGACTTTTAGCAATGTAAAAGATTGCGTCTTCTGCATTTAAAAAATCCAATCCAACTTTTGAGTTACCCCCAGAATAAGGAATTGTTGGATCATTAATGTTACTCACACTTAAATATTTTCTAGAACTAATCGGGTTAGTAATTACTTCATAACCGCAAAAAGCTGACATAGGATTCGTTACAGTTGTATTTTTATAAAAATTGTTATCATGATATTGAGGAACATTTAGATGGGACACCAATGCACAAATTATATCGATATTTGGATTTTCATTTTGAATAAAAATATTGTTAGCCAAACCGGCTCCATTGGAGCTTCCAAGGATTCTTATTTTGTTCAAATTGATATTAGAGTAATTAGCAAGAGTACTAACTAGTTCGTCTACCATTTCCAAGTCAGGGGCGTTACTTCTTTCATCACAAATATTCCAACTATTTAAATAACCAGTTGGAGCTATCAAAATATGGTCATCTAAAACAGAAGAAAATTGATTGATAATTCTTCTACCGTTACTGCCATTACCGTGGAGTAATAGACATATTGGAAATCCTTCAATTGGCTCAATACTTTCTGGAACTTTTATGTCTATTGGATAGACGTAACCATTGGGTTGTTGTGCCCAAGTTTTTTCAATAATAATTTCAGTTAAAGAAGTTAATTTATTATCAGGCTCGTCGGTAAAGTTTAATTTATCATTTGATATTTTTAAGCAAGAAAAAAATACTGCCGTGGCAAAAATCAAAGTTATTTTTAGTTTACCCAATTTGACAAATTAAAATATAAACCCCTCCAAGGAAGGGGATTATTTGTTTATAATTAATTGTTAAGAGCTATTTCACTATTTATAAAAGTTGGGTCAAACATGAAATATGCTTGATTTGATTTCATTCCATCCCATTTAAATGCTAAATGAACTGGAATTGATGTGGTCTTTTTTGATTTTTTTCCTTCGCCGGTCCACCATGCCCAAACGTGAGTCCATATTTGTCCATTTTCATATTTAGATGTGATGTTTGCACCAATTTTAAATGTTATATTTTTAAATATTTTATGATGTAATTTTTCAAAATCTGCAAGCTCTGCTGGTGAAATCACATTTACACCATTTACATTTATTTTAGAATCAGCTAAAAAAATATTTTTTAGTTGAGACTGATCATTTTTTGGATATAAGTCCATATGTCTTTGGATCATCATAG
>CABYPG010000032.1:0-3462 GCA_902520765.1 uncultured Bacteroidota bacterium | reverse complement strand
CTAACATAAGAACAGGAAGTGCCCTACCCACAGGACCGTATTACTACAGAATAGAACTCGGTGGTACATCTAACGAGGCATTAGAAGGTTGGCTTTATATTTTTAATTAGATGAGAAAGCTTTTATTCATAACATTAACTTTATTTTCATTTGCTCTTAAATCCCAAGTAACAAACGGTCTCGTGTTACATCTTGATGCTAGAGACACCAATTCCTATTCAGGTTCAGGAAACACTTGGAGCGATTTGAGTGGGAATAATTATAATGCTACTATTAGCGGAGCTACGTTTAACAGTAATGGTAAACACTTTTATTTTGATGGTAGTAACGATTATGTAAATACAAATAAAACAGCTAGCCAATTTGGGATTTATAATACAAATTATACTATGGAAGCGGTATTTAGAGTGCCAAATACAAGCAGGGGAGATAACATGGTTTTTGGAACAAATCAAACAAGCACCGGAAGGGGACTGCATAACGGTACTCGAGGTTCAAAATTTTATTTTGGACATTACAGTCAAGATATAGCGAGTGGTGACATCGTATCAACAAACACTTGGTATCATGTAACTTGGACTTATAGTGGGTCTACAATGAGAATTTATAGGAATGCATCTCAAGTTGCATCAGGTAATAAATCAAGATTTACAGGAACAACAAATATTTGGATCGGCAGACACTGGAGGTGGTTTATGGGTGATATAGTCTATGTTAAGATTTATAATAGAGCCCTCTCTTCACAGGAGATAACCACCAATTATAATCATTATGCTAATCCAAATAGTGCCCCTACAGATATTACTTTATCGGCAACTGCCTTCAACGAAAACATATCTAGCGGTACAAATATTGCATCACTTACCGCAACTGATTCTGACAATGGTGACAGCCATACTTTCACCCTAGCAACTGGTAATGGAACTAACGATGCTGACAATAATTATTTTGCAATTCAAGGGGCATCACTTGTAACAAGTGGTACCTTTGATTTTGAAACCAAATCCTCTTATAATGTCTACATAAATACTAATGACGGAACGGATAACTATGCTAAAGCCTTTACATTATCTGTTAATGACGTTAACGAAGCACCTGATAATATAGATATAGGTTCTGCAATTGCACAAAACGGTTTGCTTATTTACGTAGATGCAAGCAATCCAAATTCTAGGGGGACAAATCAATGGAGTGATCTTTCTGGAAATGGCAACCATGCAACAGTAACAGGAGGATCATTAGGGAATAACAATTACTATACACTAGATGGTGATGATCATTTTAAGTGGTCTACAGATGTTTTGTCAGCAGGATCCAATTTTACAATGCAAGTTATGTTTAAAACCACTAATACTAGTTGGTATGGATCTATGCCTCTTTATAATACTTTTGGTCCGTCAGATCGGGGGTTTTGGCATCATTTTCAGCAAAATGGGACATTGGGTTCAACTTTTGGGACTATGGGAACACCTAACTCTAACGATGGTGTTGGAATTGTTCAAAATGAATGGCAGCTAACCACTCTAACTTACGATGGTAGCAGTCTAAAATTATACAAAAATGGATTATTAAGATTTACTAAAACTGGTGCAGTTTCATGGAACCTTGGCAACCAAGGTGCAACTGCGGGTAAATTGAACTATAGATCTAGTGGGGCTCAATATTTCTTTCATGGGCTTATGTCTAGTCAGCTTATATATAATCGCGCCTTGACCCAACAAGAAATAACGGATAATTATAATTATTTAAACGGCACAGTTGGAGGTTCTTCTACCACTTCTCTTACCATAGATGAGGGTTCTTCTGTAGGCTCATTGATAGGTTCATTGTCAGCTACGGGTATGGATGCAGGCGAGAACTTGACCTACAGTTTTGTTAATAATGGCCAGTCCTCAAGTCAACACAATAGTTCTTTTACTGTGTCTGGGACTAAAATTTTAACAGCTACATCCATTGATTACGAAACGAACTCAACATTAAATCTAAACGTACAAGTCAGTGATGGTACCTCTAATTATCAAGAGGCTTTCACAGTAAATGTAGGAGACATAAACGATAGTGCTCCAACAGATCTAGCCGTATCTTCCAGTACCTTTTTAGAAAGCGCTACCTCTGGTACCGGAGTGGCAAGCATTACAACAACCGATGCAGATACCTCAGCTGTAAATTCTTTTACCTATAGTTTAATATCGGGTGACGGAACTAATGATGCTGACAACGGAAGTTTTGCTATAAGCGGATCCTCACTGGTTACAAGTGGAACATTTAACTATGAGACCAAATCCTCACTAAAAGTATATCTCCAGGTAAACGATGGGGTAGCCTCGTATGCTAAAGCACTGAGTCTTACGGTTTCAGATGTAAATGAAACACCAACTGATATATCTCTAACAAGCACATCGGTGGTCGAAAATATAGCGATTGGTACTCAGGTAGGAGTCCTATCTACTTCGGATCCAGATTCTGGCAACACCTTTACCTACAGCTTGGTTAGTAGCAACGATGCAAGAGATGATGATAATGGAAGCTTTACAGTAAGTGGAACCAGCTTAGTTACTAGTGGTACGATTGACTACGAGACCAAGTCGTCAATGAATATTTATGTGAATGTAAACGATGGAGTAAATGATTATGCTAAGGCATTTACCATATCGGTATCGGATACATTAGAACCTATAACAGATGTTGGATTTGCAGGGGTAAACGTTGTTGTAAGTAATCTTTTAATTTATTTAGATGCAAGTAATTCAAATTCTTATTCAGGGAGTGGTAATACCTGGTATGATTTAAGCGGTAACGGACACAATTTTACTTTAAACGGAGCTACATATAACGCGGGTGGGTACTTCGATTTTGATGGTAATAATGACTCGGCAAGAACGGTATCAACTCTGGATTTAAGTTCCTACAATCAAGTGACTGTTCAAATATATTTTAAAACAGAAAACACTAATTCGTTAGAATGCACTTATGAGTATTCAACAAATTGGAATTCTCAAACAGGTGGGTTTGGATTATTTGCCCAGTCTGCGGGAAACAACTTTACTAATAATGTTCATCATACAAATCAAAAAGGGGGCATTAGTGTAAACAGTGGAAGAAATTACCAGTTTGATATCCTTAATGATTGGCATTTGCATACTAATATTCATAGTATGGTAGACGATCCCACTGGAAGATTAACCTATATTGATAATAATTTGATTCCTTTCACATCTTCCCCTTATCCTAATGGAACAGCAACGATTAATGGTAACTTTTCAAATCATCATTTTTATATTGGAGCAAGAGCTGGAAGTAATTATTTTTTAAATGGTCAAGTAAAATCACTTTTGATTTATGGCACAAAATTAACTCAAAGTGAGGTAGAGCAAAATTATGATAATTTAAATTCTACAAACACCTCCACCTCAACAATAAGTATTGACGAAGAGTCAGCCATAGGAACAGTTGTAGGTACTT
>CABYPG010000031.1:0-3751 GCA_902520765.1 uncultured Bacteroidota bacterium | reverse complement strand
AACAATAACCTGAATTTGAGTCTGAAATGATTTTTCTGCCTATTCCATCTAAAGCTCCGATAATTGGCTTTCTACAAGCTAAGTAGGATTGTAGTTTTCCAGGAATAGTATATGAAAATATTTTTGCTTTTTTTAGAGTGATTAAAAGGGAATCTGCACAGGCATAATAATAAGACATTTTTTCAGGTGGGTAAGTGCCTAAAAAGTAGAACTTATTATTAATCCCTTTTTCTTTTATTATTTTAAGTACTCTTTTTTTATCCCTGCCATCCCCAAGTATCAATAAGTTTATATTATAATCTTTAATGAGTTCAAAAGCATTAATAATTGTGTCAAAACTTTGAGATACACCGATATTTCCAGCAAATATCAAATTAAAACCTTGAGGTAAAGAACTTTTTAGCGATTTATCTACCTTAACAACTTTATAAAATTCCTCTGCATAATAAGGATAATAAATTAATTTATGATTTGGAACATTTTGTTTTCTGATATATTTTTTGAATTCAGGAGATTGAACTAAAATAATATCTGTAAATCTGTATATAGTTTTAGTCATATAATTAACTAAACCCAAAATTGATCGGTTTGATATATTCCCAGCTACTCGAATTGATTCTGGCCAAAGATCATGAACCCATAAATAAGATTTACATTTAAACTTTTTTGCAGCTAAAATTCCAATAAAACCAACTGTTATAGGAGAAGGAGCATAAATAAAAATTTTGTCAAAACTCCCCTTAATATTATTAAGCTTGAAGAAAGCGAAAAAAATAAATGAAAAGTAATTCAAAATTAATCTTAATCCTCCTCCTTTTTTTCTTAAAAATAAATTTGCCCTATGAACTTTTATCCCATTTATGTATTCTTTTTTTGGCCTATTCCAAGAGTATCCTTTAAAATAAATCCCCTTAGGATAATTTGGCTTTCCTGTTAATACTTCAATGTAATGGCCTTTTTCGCTTAAAGAAAATGCAAGGTCATTTATTCTAAAATTTTCAGGAAAAAAATACTGGGTAACAAAAAGAATTCTCATTTAGGCCCCCTAGGATGTTCGTTTTTTTTCCAAATGTTTTTATTAACATAATCAATATAGCTAAGAATAATTCTTGAAATCTTTAAAGACACATTATCAACATCGTAATCACTAACAATTTTTGGGACGAGACTCGATTTAAACTGGTTTATCACCATGCTTAAAGATTCGATAATTCTGTTTTTATTAAGCCCTGACATTATAAGTGTACCTTCATCCATCCCTTCTGGTCTCTCATGAGACTCTCTAATTGTAATTGATGGAAATCCTAAAATAGATGACTCTTCTGAAATAGTCCCGCTATCAGATATTACACATCTTGAATTTTGCTGCAGGTTTACATAATCAAAAAAACCTAGTGGTTTTAAAAAAATAATTTTCTCGTCTAATTTGATGTTTTTCAATTTTTCTATTCTCATTTTAGTTCTTGGATGGGTTGATACAATGACCGGAAGTTCAAAATATTTAGATGTCTCATTAAGGCTGTCTAAAAATGAAATTAAATTATCCTCATAATCAACATTTTCCTCCCTATGAAATGATACCACAAAGTAAGATCCTTTTTTGAGATTTAATTTTCTCAAGATCTTGCTTGACTGAATTTTGTGCATATAGTGATATAATATCTCCTTCATACAAGAGCCTATTTTGATTACTGTTTCAGGTTTTATTCCTTCTGCAATCAAATAATCTCTAGCTTGTTCAGTAAGAGGTAAATTGATATCACTTAAATGGTCTACAATTTTTCTGTTTAATTCTTCGGGAACTCTTTGATCAAAGCACCTATTACCAGCTTCCATATGGAATATTGGTATCTGTCTTTTTTTAGCAGAAATAACCGAAAGGCATGAATTTGTATCTCCATATAATAAAACTGCGTCAGGATTCTCACGTTGTAAAACCTTATCTGATTCTGAGATAATATTTGCAATTGTTTCCGCAGTTGATTTACCAACTGCATTTAAAAAATAGTCAGGTTTTTTAACTTCAAGATCCTTAAAAAAAATTTCATTTAATTCATAGTCATAATTCTGCCCTGTATGGACTAGAACATGTTTAAAATGTTTTTCTAATTCAAATATAACCCTAGAAAGTTTGATGATCTCTGGTCTTGTTCCAACAATTGTTACAACTTTTATCATTTATATATCATATAGGTTATATAGATCATTAAACTTTAAACTATCTTCACGTAATTCCTCCAGCATTTTATCCCAATCAGGTTTTTCAAAATCTGTCTCGTAAAAGAATTTATTCGAATTTAAGGATTTATTGTAGGAAACAGAGATGTCACTGGTAATATCTATGTTTAGATCAAAATAATGATTTATTTTTTTTAAAAGGTCATGCTTAGATATAGGCTCAGATGATATATTATAAATTCCTTTCAATTTGTTAAATTCTCTTAAAATTTTAACTAATATTTTTGACATCCACAAAGTTGTAACTCCAGAATATATGACTTTATCAAAACCTTTTATTTTTAAATTTTTATTTGAAATAACCCATTCCAATAACTCTGTCTTGTTAAAAATTTCTCTCCCTATCATTGATGATCTTATCGTCAGAGTGAAGTTTGAATTTACCTCCCCATTGGCTTTTGTTTTTCCATAATTGTCAGCAGCATCTGAAATATCATAATCATCATAATTCCCTTTTTCACCTGAAAAAATACAATCTGAAGAAAAATGTATCTGCCTTTTATTGTTTAAATTACACCAGACATCAATTTTTTTTGGTAATTCTGAATTTAAAATTATTGCTTTATCTAGATTTTCAGATCCCCTTCTTATAGTTATTCCAACCGTATTTATTATGTAATCAGGATTTATTTGATCTAAAAGATTGTGTATTTTTTGTTTTAGAAAGTCAAATTTAAATATTTTGCATGATGGGTAAAGTTTTTTTAAAATATCCGACCGGGATCTGCTGTTTAAGAAAATTTCAAATCCATTTTCATGTAATGTTTGAGCAATTTTATGTCCTATCATCCCGTCTGCTCCAATTATAAGTACTTTCATTTATAACCGATACTTTCTAAAAGTTTAATAAGTTCGTCCTCTTTCAGCCTGTGTGTATTAAATGAATTGTATTCTTCTAAATTTGTATTCTCAACCCCTTCCGAAAAATATTTTTTATAATTTAAATCTCTATTATCTGCAGGAACTCTAAAGTAATCTTTCAAATCTTCTGCCACCAACCTTTCTTCTTTTGAAAGTAGTGTCTCGTGCATTTTCTCAGCATGACGAATTCCTATATTTTTAATATTTACTGATGAATTATATATCTTTTTCATTGTCTCAGCCAATTCAATTATTGTAGTAGATGGAGATTTTTGAACAAAAATATCTCCAGATTTACCATTTTCAAAAGCAAATAATACAAGATCAACCGCATCGTTTAGTGTCATCATAAAACGTGTCATTTTTGGGTCTGTTACTGTAATTTCATTTTGTGTTTTAATCTGATCATAAAAATGAGGAATGACAGATCCTCTAGATGCCATGACATTTCCATATCTAGTTCCGCAAATGATGGTGGATCTAGAATTTCTTGATTTCCCTACAAAAACTTTTTCCATCATTGCTTTAGAAACTCCCATTGCATTAATAGGATAAACGGCCTTATCAGTGCTTAAACAGATTACTTTTTTAACTTTAGCTTCAATAGCTGCAGAAAGAACATTATCAGTCCCCAAAATATTTGTTTTAACAG
>CABYPG010000030.1:0-3955 GCA_902520765.1 uncultured Bacteroidota bacterium | reverse complement strand
GGCGATTCCTGTGATGCATTTACCCTAGATGCCTCAGAGCATGCCGATTCTGATGGTGACGGTATTGGGGATAATGCGGATACCGATGATGATAATGATAACTGGTCAGATACGATCGAACTGGCCTGTGGAACTAGTCCTACAGATAGCGGTGATAAACCCATAGATAGTGATAATGATGGAGATCCAGATTGTCTTGATCCTGATGATGATAATGACGGGTATCTAGACACCGAAGACCTCTTCCCTTTCGATAATCAAGAATGGGCAGATAATGATCTCGATGGTATTGGAGATAATGCCGATACGGATGATGATAATGATCAGTATACAGATCAAGATGAGATTGAGTGTCTAACTGATCCTTTTGATAGCACCAGTACACCAGATGACTTTGATAAAGATTTAATCCCTGACTGTATCGATCTTAATGATGATAATGACAGCTGTCCAGATACAGAAGACGACTTCCCACTAGATCCTGAGTTTTGTCAAGACACCGATGGTGACGGTATTGACGATCGCTTTGATTTTGACTCTGACAATGACGGAATTCCTGATCACAGAGATCAATTCCCACAGGATCCTAATGCCAGTGCAGATGGTGATGGTGATGGCATACCTGACAGTCAGGATACAGATAAAAATAATGACGGATTCCCAGATGATGAGATTATCGTATCCAGTGCCCTTACTCCTAATCAGCCCGGTGTGGAGGCTACTTGGAAAGTAATAAACATTGAAGACTATCCCTTTACTAGCGTGAGAGTTTATGCTCCAGATGGAAGTATTGTTTTCCAGTCAGACAATTATCAAAACGAGTGGACAGGAACTAACATAAGAACAGGAAGTGCCCTACCCACAGGACCGTATTACTACAGAATAGAACTCGGTGGTACATCTAACGAGGCATTAGAAGGTTGGCTTTATATTTTTAATTAGATGACGAAGAGAAAATTATTTGTTCTACTTTTTTGTTTGTTATATGAAGTCTCAAATGCTCAGAATTATGTATTGGATTTTGATGGCTCTAACGATCATTTAACCACAACCATTGATGCTGACCGAGATGCCATGCCAAGTACTACTTGGTCCGGGTGGATTAAACCAACAGGTGCGGCTGGTTGGCAAGTTATATTTGGAATGGAAGATGGAGGTTGGGATAGATTTTTAATAATTGAAAACGGTGGCCTTGGTTTATCAATGGGAAAGACAACTAACCGATGGCAGACAGGAGCTTCAGTGACTGCAGGTCAGTGGCAGCACGTTGTTGCAATTTATGACAATGGATCAATGCGATTTTATCACAATGGAACTGAGTACACCACAAATGACCAGGAAGGTAATCACAGCTCAACAGGTAAGTTTACAATAGGGGGTAATCAAACTCACAGTCCGCATAATTATTACCGAGGATTAATTGATGAGGTTGCAGTTTGGAATGAAGCTTTGACTGCTTCAGAAATATCTGCCTTGTATAATTCAGGAGTTGGTCTTGACGCTTCAGTTAATTCAGGGAATTACAGTTCCTCCTCAAACCTTGTAGGTTATTTTAAAATGAATGAAGGTAATGGAACAACTGCAAACGATTCAAGTGGAAATGGAGCCTCAGGGACGATGGTAAGCCCATACACCGCAAATTGGGTTGCTGACAACACATTTAACTTTTCTGCTACAACTATACCCAAAATTGAAAGAACTCAAATTTCGGTTGATAATTCAACTGTTTCGGTTACATTTTCTGCCTCGGTATATGGTGGTTCAGCAAATGCTACATCAACATTAGAGGTTGCTGATTTTGCATTAACCATCTCAGGTGGTTCAGCTTCACTTTCTTCAGCTACCCCTTCAAGTATTGGTGTGAGTGGAACAACAATTAGTCTTGGAATATCCCTTTCAGGAACACCAGACGGGAATGAGTTATTAACTATTTTACCCACCTCAAATAGTTCAATTTTTAGTATATCAGGTGATACTGTATCTACTACACAATCTAGTAATACAACTGAATTAATACCAAATATTATAACTGATAATCTTTTGCTATATCTAGATTCTAGAAATAAATCCTCATATCCAGAATATGGATCAATTTGGTACGATTTAAGTGGAAATAATTACAATGGAATTTTGCAAAATACAACTTCATTCTCCTCCGATTATAATGGAATTCTAAATTTTAATGGTTCTACCGATTGGGTTGAACTTAACTCATTTTCAGGAGCTCTTACTAATTCCTCTTCTTACACAATATTACTCCATTTTAAATCTACCGAAACCAATGCATCTGGAAATGTATACAATAATGCAATCTTTTCAATGCATAACTCTGGAACTAATATCTTTAGATTAGGTGCAGCTCCTGACGGCAACAAAGGACTTTACTATAATATTGGATCTGCAGATTCAAGAGCTGGTTCAAACATTAATCTTCACAACAATGAATGGCGGTTTGCTGTAATATCAAAAGATGTCGGCTCAAATGCGAAATTTTATATCGACAATCAATTAGTTTCTGCTGGAGCCAGTCCAGGAAACACGACTAATTTTAATTCAGTCAACCAAGTATCAATAGGCCAAGAATATGACAATTCTTCAAAAACTGATCACTTCCAAGGAAGTATACCGGTTGTAATGGTATACAATAAAGCACTTACAGCTAGTGAGATAAATCAAATTTATGATGCATTAATTGACACTCCTCCTTCTGATATTTCACTTAGTTCAAATACTATTTCTGAAACATCATCAATTGGTACTTTAATTGGATCGTTATCAGCAACTGATTCAGATACATTAAGTAATAATCTAACCTTTTCTTTTACCTCAAGTGGAGATGCTCAAGATGACGATAATGGAAGCTTTACTATAAGTGGGAATTCACTTCTTACAAGTACAACACTTGATTATGAAACTAAAACGAGTTATAACATTTATATTAATGTCAATGATGGAACTTCGAACTACGCAAAAGCTTTTACGGTATCGGTTACAAATATTTTAGAACCAATCACTGATCTAGGATTTTCTTCAGAATTAAACCTAGAGTATCTAATTGTTGCTGGAGGAGGTGGAGGTGGATATCGTCATGGATCTGGTGGAGGTGCTGGTGGTTTATTAAGTGGCTCTTTCTCAGGGCTTCAAAATAGTACATATAATGTTTCAGTAGGAGCTGGAGGACCAGGGGGAACAAATAGCACATACAATGGAAGTAATGGCTCAAACTCTCAACTTTCTGGTGGTGGTTTACAAACTAAAACTGCAATAGGAGGTGGAGGTGGTGTCTCTTACGATGCTAGTGGAGGTTTGGGTCTTGGTCAAGGAACTGGATCTAATGGAGGATCTGGTGGTGGAGCATCTTACAGAAACGGAGTTAACGGAAATGGTGGAACAGCTACCGCTGGTCAAGGTAATAACGGTGGTAATATAATTAGTAGTAGTGGTCAATATAACCATGCTGGTGGTGGTGGTGCTGGTTCTGCTGGGGGTAATGCATCTTCTAACAGAAGGGGAGACGGTGGAGATGGAATACAGTCGTCAATCACAGGAACAGCTACGTATTATGCTGGTGGAGGTGGTGGTGGATCGCATAACCCTGTGCCTTCAGCCGGAGGTGGTGCAGGAGGTCAAGGTGGCGGTGGAGCTGGTGGAACAGCTGGACAAAATAGTCCTGGCGTCTCTGGTACTGCAAATACTGGTGGTGGCGGTGGTGGTGCATCCACTCCAGGAGGTGGAAATCAAAATGGAGGTTCAGGAGGCTCTGGAATTGTAATAGTAAGATATTTAGGAACTCCTATAGCTACTGGAGGAACAATAACTCAAAATGGCGGATATACAATTCACTCCTTTACTCAGGTTGGAAACTCTAACTTTACTTTTCAAAGCGCTTCTGGAACCGGGACCTCAACAACCTCTGTAGATGAGGAAGTTTCAATAGGTACTTTAGTTGCTAACC
>CABYPG010000029.1:0-4033 GCA_902520765.1 uncultured Bacteroidota bacterium | reverse complement strand
AAAACAACTCGTTTGGCAAGGTAAAGGAAGAGGTGGGATTGATGAAAATACAAAAAATAGAGATGAGCGAATATCTTTATTTGTAAAAGAAATAGTTGAAAACTATCCCCCAGAAATTAATTAATTATCTGAAAACAAAATCTTCTTTGCTTCATCTAAAGCTAAATTTATACCTTCAATTTTCTTTCCTCCTGCAGTTGCATAAAACGATTGACCACCGCCTCCTCCGTCTATATATTGGCCTAAGTGTTTTATTATTTGGGATGCGTCCCTACCATCTTCATTAACTAATTGTTTTGATATATAACAACTAATCAATGGTTTTCCTGTTTTACGAGAACCAAATACTAGTATAATTTTATTAAATTCTTTACCTATCTCAAAGCTTAAATCCTTCATGCCTTGAGCATCTATTTCAATTTCTTTTGCTAAAAAATTAACCCCAGAAATAATTTTAATTTCTTTTAATAATTCACTTTTTAGAGTTTTTGATTTTAATTTTGAAAGTGCAGAAATTTCTTTTTTAAGAAATATATTTTCAGATTGTAGATTTAGAATTGCTTTTACAGGATCTTGCGATTGCTTTAAAAGTTGATTTATATTTTTTAAAATTATTGTTTGATTTTCAAAGTAATTTTTGACTGCACTGCCTGTAACTGCCTCTATTCTTCTAACTCCAGATGCCACCGCACTTTCGGAAATAATTTTAAAATACCAAATATCCGAAGTGTTTTTTACATGCGTTCCTCCACATAATTCAATTGATTTACCAAACCTAATTGTCCGGACATTTTTACCATACTTTTCTCCGAAAAGTGCAATCGCACCTTCTTCTAATGCCTTATCATGTGGTATTTCTCTTTTTTCTTCAAGAGGAATTTTTTCCAAAATTCTTTCATTAACAAATTTTTCCACATTTTTAAGCTGTTCATTTTTCAACTTTGAAAAATGTGAAAAATCAAAGCGAAACATTTTAGAATTAACCATTGATCCTTTTTGCTGGACATGATTACCTAAAACAAATCTTAATGCTTGATGGACTAGATGAGTTGCTGTATGATTAGATGATGTGTTAAGGCGTAGTTCAGGGTTTACAAATACTTTAAATGAGATGTCCATTTTTTTTGGAAGACTTTTACAGTGGTGAATTACAAGATTATTTTCTTTTTTTGTATCCGTAATATTTAAAATTTCTCCATTTTCTAATTCCAGATATCCTTGATCTCCAACTTGACCACCACCCTCTGGATAAAACGGTGTTTTATCAAAGGTTAGCTGATAGAAATCCCCGTCTTTATTGGTGTTCATTTTTCTGTAACGTGTAATTAGTATGTTTGACTCTAATGTATCATATCCAACAAATTCTTCTTTTTTAGATTCTTTGATAACAATCCAATCTCCAACCTTTGATAAGGTCGCGCCGCGTGATCTTGACTTTTGTTTTCCCATAGCTTTTTCGAATCCCTCTTTATCAATCTCCAAACCTCTTTCGTTGGCAATTAGTGTTGTCAGATCAAATGGAAAGCCAAATGTGTCATAAAGTTCAAATACCTTATCTCCTGGAATTTTTTTAGCTTTTAAATTTTTTATCACATCCTCTAAAAGAACAAGACCTTGGTCAAGCGTTTTAAGGAAAGATTCTTCTTCTTTCTTTATTACATTTTGTGCAAGTTTTTTTTCTTTTTTTAACTCAGGAAATATATCTGACAATTGTTTAGATATTATTTCAACTAATAAATGAATAAATGGTTTTTTCTGATCTAAAAAAGTAAAACCATATCGAATAGCTCTCCTTAAAATTCGCCTAATCACGTAACCAGCTCCAATATTACTGGGAAGTTGGCCATCAGCAATGGCGAAAAAAACTGTCCTGATATGATCTGCGATAACACGTATTGCTACATCACTTTTTTCTGACACTCCATAATTATATTTTGTTATTTTTTCAATTTCATTTATAATAGGGGTAAAAACATCTGTATCATAATTTGATATTTTACCTTGTAAAACCATGCATAATCGTTCAAAACCCATTCCAGTATCTATATGTTTTTTTGGAAGTTTTTCAAGGCCTCCGTCAGCATTTCTATTAAACTCTATAAAGACTAGATTCCACAACTCGATTACTTGAGGATGATCTTTATTTACCAAAGCAGAGCCTGGAGTCTTTTCCCACTCTGTTTTAGGCCGGGTATCAATGTGAATCTCGGAACATGGGCCGCAAGGACCTTGATCCCCCATTTCCCAAAAGTTGTCTTTTTTACTCCCAAGTAAAATACGATCTTCAGGAAGTATAGCTTTCCATAGATTGTATGCTTCGGTATCCTTTTCTAATTTTTCTCCCAAAGATCCTTCGAAAATTGTAACATATAATCTTTCTGCGTCAATTTTATATATATCAATTAACAATTCCCAAGCCCATTCTATCGCTTCTTTTTTAAAGTAATCTCCAAAACTCCAATTGCCTAACATTTCGAAAAAAGTATGATGATAAGTGTCAATCCCTACTTCTTCTAAATCATTATGTTTCCCTGACACTCTTAAGCACTTTTGCGTATCAGCTAAACGTTTAGAAGTTGGCTGAGCAAAACCCAAAAAAAATTCTTTGAAAGGGTTCATCCCTGCATTTGTGAACATTAAAGTTGGGTCATCTTTGATTACCATGGGGGCTGATGACACTATTTCGTGTGCTTTTGATTCAAAAAAATCTAAAAATTGTTTTCTTATGTCAAATGATTTCATTCCATTAGAAGTTTTTGTATGGATATGTTTCTAAATTTACTTTAATACTTGAGAACACTAAATTTTATATCTTTGAATATTATTTTTTCATAATACAAAAGAAATGAAAATTTATAAAACTTTATGAGTAAAGTTAAGTACTATTTCGATCCTGAGACACTTTCCTATCGTCCAATAAATCCAACTAACAAAAACCGTGTATTAAATATTTTACTTTTTACATTATCATCACTTTCTTTTGGCGCTATTTGTCTTTTAATTTTACTTAATTCAGATTTTATTAATACCCCTTCAGAAGTTGCACAAAAAAGAACGATCCAAAACTATAAACTACAATTTGAAATATTAAATAAAAAACTATCACAACTTGAGACAGTTGTTGCAAACGTTGAAGAAAGGGATAACAATATTTATCGTGTTTATTTTGAAGCTAGCCCAATACCTGAAGAGCAACGTTATGCTGGTTTTGGTGGGGTTAATAGATATAAGGACTTAGAAGGTTATGATAATTCTGAGCTCATTATAAATACCACAAAACGACTAGATATCCTTACTAAGCAAACTGTTGTTCAATCAAGATCTTTGGATCAGATTGAAAGGCTTGCAACTAACAAATCGGAATTAATTGCTGCAATTCCAACCATTCAACCAATCAAAAATAAAGACCTCACAAGGGTCGCTTCAGGCTTTGGTTATAGAATCGATCCTTTTACAAAGAAACGTCGATTTCACTATGGCATGGACTTCACTGCAAAAAGAGGAACCCCTGTCTATGCTTCGGGAAATGGTATTGTTAAGCGTGCAGATAATCGTTCCTCGGGTTATGGAAGACACATTCGTATAGATCATGGATTTGGCTATGTTAGCCTATATGCTCATTTGTCAAAGTACAATGTAAGACGAGGTCAGAAGGTTAAGCGAGGCGAAATAATTGGTTATGTAGGAAATACTGGGAGGTCAGCTGGACCCCACCTACATTACGAAATTTTAAAAGATAAAAAGAAAATTAATCCTTTAAATTTTTATTACGGAAACCTTTCTCCAAAAGAATTTGAAGCCTTATTAACCCAATCCAAACAAGAAAACCAATCTTTGGATTAATATGCATATAGACCTTCCAGAAAAAAGGTATTATTCAATTGGAGAGGTTGCAGAAGCTTTCCGAGTTAAGACTTCTTTACTCAGATTTTGGGAAAAAGAATTTGAACAGATACAGCCCAAAAAAAAACAAAGTGGGACTAGAAAATATACTCAAGAAAACGTAAAAACGATTCAATATATTCATCACCTT
>CABYPG010000028.1:0-4857 GCA_902520765.1 uncultured Bacteroidota bacterium | reverse complement strand
TTAAATTCTAAAGATGGTTTAGTTTCTATTAAATGGGATGGGACTGATATGAAAAAATATTTGTCTGTGGATGGAATTACGGTTTATGGCTCTTCATACGATCATAATCATTTATTATCCGATACACCAACAGCACCTAAGAAAAAACCATCCAAAGCTTCAATATTGATTCGTGCTCCAAAAGGACCTTATGCACTGGCACAGATAAATAATGATATTTATATAGTTACTGTCCCATATTTAGGAGCTAATGGGGCAAAAATAAATGTTAATAATCCAGATGAAGCTGATTTCCCCTCTCGCAAACTCACCAAGTTTGGAGGACAATTCCCAAGTTGGGATTCAAGTGGTAATGCAGTTTATTGGACACTTGGAAAGACTCTTTTTCGTTACGATATTTTAAAAGCAAAACAGGTTGAAAAGTTAAAAAAGGCTGAGGAGATAGCTCATGAAAATGAAAATAAAACCACTTCATCATCTAACGAGGGAGACAATATTATTGAAGAGTATCGAGCAAGTGAAAAAGATATAATAGTTAAAATGCAAAGGGCTATGCCAAGCGGTTATTTAGCTCTAACTAATGCAACCCTGATTACCATGTCTGGAGGAGAGGTTATTAATGACGGTATAATTATTTTAAAAAATAATAGAATTGAAAAGGTTGGTAAATCCAATGAAATTGAACTACCTAAAGATGTTAGAGAAATCAATTTGGAAGGTAAATTTATAGTACCTGGATTTGTAGATACTCACGCCCATTTACGTCCTGCTTGGGGACTTCATAAAAACAGTGTCTGGAGTTATGCAGCAAATCTGGCTTACGGTGTAACAACTACACGTGATCCTCAAACTGGAACAACTGATGTTTTGACATATGCAGATATGGTTGTAGCTGGAATAATACCTGGACCTAGAATATATTCCACTGGACCAGGTTTAGGTTACTGGGGATACAATATTAAAAGTTTAGATCATGCGCGAGATGTATTAATGCAATATTCCAAATATTATAATACAAAGACTATAAAGATGTATTTGACTGGAAATCGTCAACATAGACAGTGGATTATCCAAGCAGCAAAAGAGCAAAAATTAATGCCAACAACTGAAGGGGGGTTAGATTTTAAATTAAATATTACTCAAATTTTAGACGGGTATCCAGGACATGAACATTCATTTCCGGTATATCCGCTGTATAAAGATTTCATTGATTTTGTATCGGCTTCTAAGACATCTTATACACCCACCTTACTCGTTTCTTATGGTGGGCCATGGGCTGAAAATTATTATTATGCAACAGAAGAAGTGCAGAAAGATGAAAAAATTAATCGCTTTACCCCTAAATCAGAATTAGATAGAAAGTCAAGAAGGAGAAATTCAGGATGGTTTATGAAAGAAGAATATGTTTTTGAAGACCACGCTGTATTTGTAAAAGATTTAGTTGAGGCCAATGGAATAGCAGGAGTGGGTTCACATGGGCAGCTTCAAGGACTAGGTTACCATTGGGAACTCTGGAGTATGTATTCAGGAGGTATTTCAAATCATGATATGTTAAAAGTTGCCACAAAACTTGGAGCAGAGGCTTTGGGATTGGAAAGTGACTTAGGAAGCATTGAAGAAGGTAAATTGGCTGATTTAGTTATTTTAGAAAAAAATCCGTTGAATAATATCCGAAACACTAACGAAATAAAATATGTTGTTAAAAATGGATTTATTTATGATGCTGAAACTTTGAATATGATTTATCCAAAGCAGATAAATCAAAAATACCAATGGACACAAGATGCGCCCTCTTTTAATCTACCTGGTATAAAAAAAATTAAATAATTACTTTATTCTCCAATGCTACACATTATTAATCGTAACACATCAAAATTTTTTTTCAGTGCCAAGAATCATTTAAAATCTAAAATGCCAAAAGCCTCATTTATTTTTTTATTTCTCATTATACATATGGTTAAATCTCAAATTCCTTTACCAGAGCACCCTAGACCAGATTTTAATAGGCCAACATGGAAAAATTTAAATGGCTTTTGGCATTTTAGATTTGATACTGATAATAGGGGATTAAAAGAAGGGTGGTTTAAAGGAACAAAATTTGATAAAAAAATAATTGTTCCTTTTCCTTGGGGATCAAAATTGTCTAAAGTAAAGGATGAAGCTAATATTGGATGGTATTATAGAGAAATTAACATTCCAAAAGATTGGAGAACAAAAAGAACATTTATAACGATTGGAGCTTCAGATTGGGAAACTTCAGTTTGGATTGATGGTAAATTTGTTGGTAAACATCAAGGAGGTTATGTCCCTTTCTCTTTTGATTTAACACCCCACTCAAAATATGGACAAAATCAAAAACTTACTATTAGAGTTGATGATGATGCTGGAGATCCGAAAAAATTTAAAAGAGGATATGCATTGTATGGAAAACAGGGATATGGTAATGCGAGAGGTATTTGGCAAACTGTTTATTTAGAAGCAAGAGGGAAAAATTTTATCGATGCAATTCATTTTACCCCAGACATTGATAATAAAAAAGTAAATGTAACAGCATACTTAAACAAATATGCTTCAAAGGAGATGCCCCTTAAAGTAAAAATTAATACTGATAGAGGATATATAAATCATGAAATTAACTTTAAGCCTGGACAGCTTAAACGAAATTTTGATATTGATATTCCGGAGATGAGATTATGGAGTCTTGAAGATCCTTATCTGTATGATGTAGAAATAAAATTAGACGACGACATTGTAAATTCATATTTTGGGATGCGAAAAATTTCAACAATAAATCTACCAGGCACTCAGTATCCATATGTTGCTTTGAATAATCAACCGATTTATCTGCAGTTAGCTCTTGATCAATCTTATCATCCAGAAGGCTTTTACACTTTTCCAAGTGACAAGTTCATAAAAGAAGAAATTTTAAGAAGTAAGTCTATAGGGTTAAATGGAATTAGAATTCATATAAAAGCTGAGGTACCAAGGAAACTTTATTGGGCAGATAAATTAGGTCTTTTAGTAGTTGAAGACTTACCTAACTCTTGGGGTGACCCAGATAAATTTATGCGAAATGAGTCTGAGTATACACTCAAAGAAATGATAAAAAGAGACTATAATCATCCATCTATTTTTTCATGGGTTCTATTTAACGAACAGTGGGGACTTTCAACCAAAAATGATCCAGAGGATAATAAAAAAAACAAAAGCGAAATATTTCCAGAAACCTACGACTGGGTTACTTCAATGTATTATTTAGCTAAATCGATAGATAAATCAAGACTTATCGAGGATAATTCATTGTGTTGTGGAGGTGTTCATACTGCAACTGATATTAACTCATGGCATGTGTATCTTCCAGGTTATGCTTGGGAAAAATATCTTAGAGATAAATCTGAAAAAAATTTCGTGGGATCAACTTATCAATATTATAAAGGTTTTAAACAGGAAAACCAGCCCTTTACAAATTCAGAATCTGGAAATGTATGGGGTTATAAGGGCAGTACAGGAGATATTGATTGGAGTTATGATTACCACAGAATGATAAACAGTTTCAGAAAGTTTCCTGAAATAGCAGGATGGTTATATACAGAGCATCACGATGTTATTAATGAATGGAATGGATATTGGAAATTTGATAGGTCTGAAAAAATCACAGGGGTGGATAAAATTTTAGAGGGCATGACCTTAAATGATTTTCATTCACCAGTTTATCTGTCTACTGGGGTTGAAATATGCAAATCAGTTAAAGGGGGTGAAGAAACTAAAGTTCCATTATTTTTATCTTCTATGACTTCAAAAAATTTGGGAGATGAGCTTATTATTGACTATGAACTAAAACATACTAATTCAATTGCTCAAGAATATAAAATCATTTCAGGTGAAGTGAATATTAAATATAAGCCATGGAAAAATGAGCCCATTAGCTCAATAAATTTAAAAATGCCAGAATCAAGTGGTTTGGCAAAACTTACCTTAACACTAAAAACTCTTGATGGAGAAGTTTTACACAAAAATTTCATGCATTTTGAAATTAATTCAAACGAAAAATTAAAGGATTTCGATTTATTTAGTTTTGAACCAGATTCTTTTTCAAATTCAAGTTGGTCAAAAAAATATTGGTCAGTATTTGATAATAAAAAAATGAATGGTACAGGCAATGGTTTTTTTGAGTATGAAATTACTTTACCGAACAAATTAAAATCAAAAAAATATAAAGATGCTTATTTTATAGTTGAAGCTTCAGCCAAGGAACTTTTCGACAAAGACAAAAAGGGTAAAGAATATGTAGATTTAGGAATTGATTATATGACAGGATCTAAAGTTAGCCCAAGTAAGAACCCTAATTCTTATCCGATGACAGACACACAAAAATTTGAATCAAAAATTCAAGTTTTAATTGATGAGAAAATTAAAATGGAAGTGAATCTTGAAGACGATCCTGCTGATCACAGAGGAATACTTTCTTGGCATCACCAAATAAGATCAAAAAATTCTGAACCACCAAAACTTAACGAGGCAGGATCCTATGGGTATATTTTAAAAGTTCCAATTTCTATAAATGAGTTAGAAAATTCGATAAATAAAGGGAAAATGAAAATTATGCTGAGAACAAAAGGAGAAGGAGGTATAGCGATATTTGGGAAGACCTTTGGAAGGTATCCCGTCAATCCAACTTTAGTACTTCAAAAATAAATTTTAGGATTTTTTATTTTGTTTAGAATTATTAAGCGAATAATTTCCGAAGTCAAAAATTTCTTCAAAGTCCTTTGACGATTTTAAAGGAGTTTCTAAAATCCTGTCTTCTTGAAACAAATAAACTTTCTCTAAGTATTTGAGACGGATCAGTTTTTCAGT
>CABYPG010000027.1:0-5113 GCA_902520765.1 uncultured Bacteroidota bacterium | reverse complement strand
GCTCATAAACGTGATTTTTTGTCATAATTAAATTAATAGAATAAAGTCTTAAATACATGCAAAAAAAATCCCCACCAAAGGTGAGGATTTACATTAAATAATTTGCCTTTATTTATTTGAAAGTATATCTAATTCCAATTTGAGCTCTCCACCGAGATCCTGACAATCCAAAATCTCTAACCCTTGGCTCATCTGATCCATCTTGCCATCTGAAAACTGGGTCGGGTCCAGCAGTAACTGTTCTTAGCGGTTGAGCGAAACCAAAACGTCCTACATTGTAAATTCTTCCCCAGTCTGAGTTGACTAAGTTTGTAAAATTAAATATGTCAAATGTAAACTGAAGTTTATTTCTTGATACGATCAAGTCCTGAACAAATCGAAGATCTACTACATCAGTCCATGGACCCCTTGTCATATTTTTTTCAACATAATCCCCTCTTCTGCTTTGAAGGTAATCATTATTTTCAATGAAAGAATTTAGTGCAGACCAATTTGTAGGATCTTCTAAAGTTATTTCGTTTTCATTTGCAGGCACATAAATCAATGCGTTATCTCTTGAATCATCATTTAGAAGATCTGCACCATCTCTGTAGGTATAACTAAATGGGGCACCTTCACTACCAGTGTAAAATAGACCAAGTTGAGTTCTAAGATTGTTATTCCATTTAATCTCATAAGAAAGATTTCCAATTACTCTATGTCCTTGACTAAAAAATGATCTACCCACAGGTTTTGGTGCATTTTTACCATTAACTGTTGGCTGACCTCTCCAATTTGATGAGTTTTGAGAAGAAGTTTGATCGTAAAGAATAAATGAATCTCCAAATGAATAAGTGGCAGAAAAATCAAGACCATTATTAAAATCTTTTGCTATTTGAAGACCTAAATTATATGAGTATCCTTCAGAAGTATTAAATACAAGAGGGATGCGATCATAAGTTGGATCTAGTGTTGCTCTCCGATTATAATATGGCCTGTTGTCAGCTCCGTTTAATCTACCAATAGCATTACCAATATTCAAGTTTTCATAAGCAAACCCTTGAAGATTGTCGGTAAATAATCCGTCAAAAGTGAATTTCCAACCACTATCTAAAACTTTGTCAAAACCTATGGCATACTTTAAACGTTGCGGCATTTTGAAATCTGGAACAAACAAGTCAATTTGACCACTAGTACCTCCAGTTCCAGCAGGGACATTCTGAGGTTGATTTTCAATATTTGGTTCAAATGGAATTCCAAATTGCACGTCTCCACCTACTGTAACTCCAGTATTATTATAACTACCAGCATTCCAAACTATAGGCATTCTTGAAAGGAAAACACCAATACCTCCTCTTAGTATAGTTTTTTTATCACCATTGATGTCCCAGTTAAAACCTATTCTTGGAGAGAGATATAATCTAGTATCTATTGAACCTTCTACTGAAGCACCTCTAAGATTTTTACCAGCAGCCTCTAAAAGTGGAATTGTTCTTGTATTAAAATCACTATTTGGATTTCTATCACTCCAAAAAGGTATATCAAGTCTCAATCCAGCAGAAAATTTAAAATCAGAACTTAGTTGGTAATCATCCTGAACATAAAATCCTATTTGAGCATAGTCTGTAACTGCTGCACTTTCCAAAGCATCGTCTCCAAGTTGCTCCGTAAGAAGAGAATACGATCTAAAATAAATGTCTAGTGCATTTGGATCATTATTAAGAAAACCTTGCGGGTTTAAATATTCATACTGTCCATAATTTTGACGTATAAATAAATTTGTCGAAGAATAAAATTCGTTGTGTGTTCCAATAGTAAAGGTGTGTTTTCCACTATATAACTCTAAGTTATTAGTAATTGTAATAACATCTTGATTGAGAAGGTTAGCGGTAGAGAAAGCTTCAGCACCAAGGCTTATACTCGCTTGTCCGTCGTCAATATTTACTGTGGGAAAACGAATATCACCCGAAGGGTCTCTATCGTCTCTTATTGTATTAACAGAGACATTCATTGTATTATTTAGCTTACTGGTTTGATGAACCCAGTTAAATGTAACATTTGTCGTTTTAGAATTAAATTCTTCTGACCCATTGTAAAACGCTGCTCCAAAATCACTTGAAGTTCTAGCTTCAATATTATAAGCATCCAAATATCTAAACCCTAGAGAAAGTTTATCATTCTCTCCAGCATTCCAGTCAAGCTTGATATTTATTTTATCACTCTCTAGGATAGTTGGATTTGGAAATAATGTTCCAGGATCAAAACCATAAGCAGCTTGTACTTGTTGACCAAAGCTTTGAATACCCGAGGGACCTAGATCACCTGTGTAACCTGTAGCGTCCCATGGGTTTGGTGTTTCGTCATCCTGTCTTTCATAGTTAACAAAATAAAAAAGTTTGTTAGGGACTATTGCACCACCTAGGCGAACGCCTAAAAGTTGATTTGAAAAATTAGCTAATTTTTCATTATTTGCCCAAGAGTCCTTTCCTGAAAGATTTTCATTTTTTGAGTAATAATATACTGAAGCTTCTAGTTCATTAGAACCGGATCTTGTTACAGCATTTACTGCACCTCCAGCAAATCCTCCAATTTTTACATCAAAAGGTGATACTTGAACTTGAAATGATTCAATTGCATCTATCGAAATAGGGTTAACACCTGTTTGACCTCCATTAGTCCCTGAACCTGCAAGTCCAAAAATATCATTATTGACAGCTCCATCAATATATATTGTATTATATCTATTGTTTTGACCTGCAATTGATATTGCATAACCATCATTCCCTTCACCTATTTGTGCAAATGGGGTTGTTCTTACAAAGTCAGCCAGAGATCGTGAAACTTGAGGGAGTGCATCAATTTTTTCCCTATCGACATATACCTCGTTTCCGGTTTTATTAGAATTATAACCACCAGTAATAATAACTTCTTCTAGTTCTGTTAATGAAGAACTTAGGGTGGGATTGAATCGTTCAGTTTGACCTAACTGAAGAAAAAAACCCTCTTTCTTGAATGTTTCAAAACCAGTGTAAGTAATTTCAATTGAATAAGGACCCCCGGGACGAAGTCCTGAAGCTCTAAAATATCCTTCTTCGTCAGTAATTACTCCATAAACAGATCCAGTAGGGATGTGTTTAACAACAATGTTTGACCCTATTAAAGGCAAACCTTGATCATCTAAGACTTGACCCCCAATTGATGAGAAAGTTGATCCTTGGGCTATTGCAAAATAGACATTAAACAATAGTGTCGTAATTAATATTAGTTTTTTCATTTTTTATGTTTAAATATTTAGATCGAAATTAAATTTATAGTCTTAAACCAATATTAACTTGATATTAAAAAAATCTAAACTTAACTTGAAAAGTAATCAGTTAATTTTAAGATATTGTTAAAGCACCTAGCTAATAAAGATAAAGAAGCAATTAGAAAAACAGATCGAGCAGGATTATCAAGATATAGTCACTTGATTAAACCTATTTAAATTGTTTTAGTTAAATAGAAGTCTTGTAAAAGTTATATTTAAATTCAGCTTTAGATTTTATATAATCAATCAAAATTTTATCTACAACTTCATAGTTTTTCTGGTTTAGCTTTATAGGTATAACTTTTGGGTTATCAATCCAATTTTGAATTTGATTTCTATACTTAATACTTAACCGTTTAATAACTATTCCTCCCATTTCTCGGAGCATTTTAGCATTATAAATTTGCTCGATATGAGAGGCAATAGGTATCGTTAAAATAGGTTTTTTCAAATACAATGCCTCTGATAAAGTCGAAAATCCAGCAGCAGTTATTACCCCTTTACAACTTGCAAGACATTTCGAAAAAGTATTCTCGTTTATAGTCTCCCAATAAATGTTTTTTTCCAATTTAGGTGTTTCAAATTCTTGAGAAAAAACAAACCATTTAATTGAAGGAAAAGTAATTAACACCTTTTTGATTTCATCTCTATTATAACTTGGAAGATAAACTAAATAATGCCCTTGATCGTTGACTTTCAATTCTCTTATTTCTTTTCTAATAATTGGTAAAAAAATATTGGCATCAAACTTCTTAAAATGAAAACCATATCCAGATTGAGCTGGTGCAAAATAGCGTAATATTCTCAACGATGTTTTAAATCGCTTATCTAATTTAGGTCCCTTATCTGATAGTAGTGAAAATTGATTGCTTAAAGCTATACATTTTTTATTTTTTAAATAACTAGACCAGGCAGTAATCGGTTCAAAATCGTTTAAAATCAGATCATAAGAATGGACATCACATTTGAGAATATCAATAAAAAGTCTAAAAAAATTATTTTTTAGCAGCGTCTTAACCCAATGAATCTTTCCTTTTTTTGTGTAAAAAAAAGTTAGGCCACGATAGTGTTTTTTTATAGGATGTTTAAAAGAGATTTTGTTGGCTTTAGGACCACTAAAAATAACATCTACTTCAGCTCTTTTTTTGAGAATAGAAATGATTTCTTTAGCTCGGGCTATATGTCCGTTTCCAGTAGTTTGAACTCCAAACAAGATTTTCATTATTCTTGGTCAATTTTAAACTCTTTTAACATTCCTTGAAACAATTCCTTAGCTGATAAATCTGATTCATCATTGACTAATTCTTCTTCATAAAGATTATTGTCATGTTGATAGATCGTCCATTTTTTATTGTGATATTCTAACGATGTCAGATTTTCAACCCAATCTCCAGAGTTGAGGTAAATGATATTTTTATTTTTGATGGAGTGTTTTTTTATAGCAGGCTGATGAATATGACCACAAATCACAAATTTATATTTTCTCTCAAAAGCTATTCCTACTACGGTTTCTTCAAACTTATTGATAAATTTTACAGCTCCTTTTACACTATTTTTTACCTTTTTTGATAGGGAATACCGTGGCCGTCCCAATTTTGACAAAATAAAGTTTAATGCGCTATTAATTAAAATCAAAGCATCATAACCTATAGCACCTAATCGGGTTAACCATTTCGAATATTGCATTGTTAGATCAAAAACGTCACCGTGAAAAAACCAAGCTTGATGACCGTCAAGATTAATGACCTTTTTATTTAGAATTTTAAAATTCTTTAGTTCAAAGCCATTAAATTTTCTTAGCATTTCATCATGATTACCTGTTAGATA
>CABYPG010000026.1:0-5681 GCA_902520765.1 uncultured Bacteroidota bacterium | reverse complement strand
TCTGAACACTGCAGTAATACTTGCTGATTTATATCTGGAATTGGTAAGCTGCGTAGCTGTTATTGTTGTATTTCCGATACCATTAATTGATATTAAAGTCCCAGATAAAGTGGCTACATTTTGATTAGAGCTTGAATAAGTAATACTTCCTGATCTATTAGAGGTGGGTGGGATTAAATTAAAATCGATATCTAAATTTGTTTTAGAAGGAATTGTAAAGTTAGATAGATTGGTGTTTCCTTGACCCACTACAAATACAATCCTTACTGGTACAGCCTGATTATATAAGTTATTTCCTTGTTGTGTAATTTCAACTGTTAGCTGCCCTGAATCATTAAATGATAGTGTGGCGTTATTTAAAGTGGCATTGTTTCCTGCTACAATACTATAATTTAAAGCTAAGCCTGAGCTAGTAATTGCATCGAGGGTTAAATCTAAATTTTCGGTGTAAGTCAACTGCGTTGTAGGAGTTGTATTAAAACTTATATTTTGATTTGTTTTAACAACATCAATAACAACTGTTGTTGTTGCTGAATTGTAATTAGGATTACCAGAGTCGTCAGTTGTAAATGTTATGGTTACAAGACCTGTTTGTTGAATACTTACTAATTCATAATTACCTACAGTACCTGACACCGAGGCAGCAGAACCTGCGGACAAACTAATTATTATTGGCGAGCCTGACGAAGAACTTGCAGTTATAGGTATAGAGGTAAAATCCTTTAAAGGTTTTGTTGTCGGTAGAGCACCAACAGTTATTGTTTGATTCTTTTTATTAACTACAAAACTGGTTGAAATAGTCCCGGAGTTGTAATTATTATCTGCAGAAAGTGTGGCTGTAATACTTGTCTGTCCTGCATTAGTTATACTAACTGTACTCCCAGAAATATTAGCGATATTTTGATTTAACAAGGTGTATGAAAAACTTCCTGTATTATCACCATTTTTTGTAGGTTCAACTATTTCAAAGTTAGCATCTCCGAATGTCCTTACTATTGGATTAAAGTTTGTAAGTGTAGGGTTGTCTTTACTAATTATAAGGCTTGCCGAGGCAGTTGCTGAATTGAAATTTGAGTTGGCCAGCTGGGAAACTGTAATTGTTGTTGTTCCAGCACCAACTATTGTTACTGTTTTGCCACTCACTGAAGCTACACTTGCATCTGCAATAGAATAAGTAAAACTCGCGGTACTACTTGATAAGGCAGAAAGATTAAAATCAGAATCATTATAAGTTCTGGTTACAACTCCTGTAAAGATAATTGTTGGATCAAATTTGTTAACCGTTAATGTGATTGTTGATGTTGCTGAACTGTAATTATTATCGGCTGCTTGAGTTACAGTGACAGATGTTGTTCCCCCACCCTCAATTGTTACTGTGTTACCATTGACAGTTGCAACATTTGCATCTGCGATAGTATATGTAAAGGCACCTGTGCTACTAGAGGTTGCTGAGAGGTCAAAGGCAGGGTCTCCAAATGTTCTGTTTTCGTCTGACATAGTAATTGTAGGGGTGGCTTTATTTACTGTAAGTGTCATTGAGGCTGTTACCGCATTATAGTTATTTGTAGCTGCTTGTGTAACAGTTATTACAGTTTGACCAGCCCCAACTATTGTTGTATTGCTTCCGGTTCCAGTTGCACCTGATAACGAATTATAGTTTTGTGCCACTTCCTGTGCGGTTAAAATTCTGTCATACATTCTAACCATAGGCAAGTATCCTCCAAAAGCATCATTTGTTTGAAATCCTCCACAAGTTGTATCGAAGTCTTGACCAATTGCAAGACATCCATCGGTAGGAATTAATGTATTATTTGTATTGTAGGTCAGAACAAGAACACCATCAAGATATATTTTATCTACACCTGAAGACTTATCAATTGTCTGCACAAAATGATGCCACTGATTATCACTTAAATTGACATTTGTATTTTTGGAAAATGCAGGTGTATGATGTGTTCTAACTTGCCCACTAGTTATATAAATTAAATTTGCATTATCATTTGCAGTTTTATTATAACTCAATAGGCCAGCATTATTAGGACTAGAAGTTTTTACAAGTATTTCGTTTGTAATGGTAGTCGTTGGATGCGGAAAATTGGTTTGTTTTAGATATTTAGCGGTCTGCCCTCTTTCAAATGTAAATCCATTTGTGGTGTCATAATTCATATTACCGCTTATTGTAAAATCGTGATTATTTCCACTTAAATCATAAACTGTATTTCCAGAACCTGGATAAGAAGTAGGATCTCTTGAGTCAACATGAAGTAAAAGTCCGCCCGTAATTGGATTTAACCTCGCAACAGAAGTATTCGAAATAGTAAAGGTGATCACACCATTACTATTTGAGGAAGTATAAAGATCAAAATTTGGATCACCAAATATTTTTGTTAAATCGGAAAACGAGAATGTTGGATCAGCTTTGTTGATTGTAAGAGTCATTGTGGCAACCCCTGAAGAGTATATTCCATTAGCAGCCTGAATAACTGTTACAGAAGTTGTTCCTGCTCCCCTGATTGTGACATTATTTCCACTTACTGTGGCGATATTTGTATCTGAGATTATATAACTAAATGTCCCTGAACTATTAGAGGTAGGAGAAAAATCAAAGTTAGAATCCCCAAACGTTCTACTTTCGTTAGAAAAAGTGATTGTAGGGGTAACTGTATTTACAGTTAATGTGATTGTTTTACTACCCGCATTAAAATTTGAATCGCTAGGCTGAGAAACTGTAATTGTAGTAGTACCAGCACCAACTATAGTCACTTTATTACCATTTAAAGTCGCCACACTACTATCCGCTATAGAATAAGTTAAATCAACATTTGAATAATTTCCTATATTCGATAGCCCATATCTTTGGGCTAAATTGTTATAATTATTTTGAATCTCATCCGAGGTTAACACTCTATTATAAATCAGCACAACAGGAATATATCCGTCAAACAAATTAGATCCAGGACCATAAGAAGCTATCCTTACTAGACCAGGAGAAGCACCATTAGGTGTAGCAGTAAAATTATCTGAATCAACCAAGTTACCATTATAATAGAGCTTGAATCCATCAGAATTACTAAAACTCACCGCAGAATAATGCCAACTATTGCGCATATCTCCAGGACTATAGATAACTTTACTCCAACTTGAATTGTGGCCTGCTCTAATTGAGTTTGTGCTATTCGACATCCAAAAGGCATGTGCAGCTTCATTACCACCACTTACTATATTCCTGGTACTTGACCTGGGATAATAAACTGCAATTTTTGTGTATTGGGTAGGGTTGAGTACTGTTGTAGAATTTGATTGAGCGTAATCGTTATTATCATCAAATTCAAAAGTTCCACTATTTAAATCTGATCTAAAAGTTGGGTTACCATAAAGTGTAAAATCATTTGAATTACCACTTATATCATACCATGTATTTCCTCCAGAAGCAGAATCATATGAATCAGTATCACTTGCATCTAGATGAAGTACTAAACCAGAAGTAACCACTTGTGTGCCTGGACGACTGGATGTAGGGTCAAGATCAAAATCTGCGTCAAGCGCGGATTTAGTAATATTAGAAATCGTTATGGTGGTGTTGAGTTTGTTAACTGTCAAAGTAATTGTTGAGGTGGCTGAATTATAATTGGCATCAGCTGCTTGGGTAACTGTAACTGATGTTGTTCCAGCACCAACAATTGTAACATTACTAACACTAAGACTTGCAATATTTGTGTCTGCAATAGAGTAGGTAAGACCGCCACTACTGCTAGAGGTTGCTGAGAGGTCAAAATTAGCATCACCATAAGTTTTTGTAAGGTTAGAAAAGGAGATTGTGGGTGTACCTTTATTGATAGTTAGTGTCATAGTCGCAGTGGCAGCAGTGTAACCACCTCCTGCTGCTTGAGAAACAGTTACAGAGGTTGTTCCTACACCTACTATAGTTACTGTATTTCCACTTATAGTAGCGACATTTGTATCTGAGATTACATAATTAAATGTTTGTGAACTATTGGATGTGGGAGAGAGGTTAAAGTTTAATTCGTCGAAAGTTCTAGTTTCATTAGAAATTGATAGTGTAGTTGTTGTCTGATTTGAAGAGGGTAATCCATAACGAGAACCAAAGGCATTGTAATTTTGTAACTTTTCAGCCTCAGTTAATTTTCGATTGTAATATAAAAAGAGACCAATTTTACCCCACCATTGACCTCCTTGTGCAGCATCGTGATTTGGTCCTGCAGCAGATTTACCAACAACATAAAAACCATTTTGATATGATGCTGAGCTTGATGTTATCTGAGCTTGGATAGGTTCAGTATTGTAACTAAACTCCCAAAATGGAGATGAATTGGCAAAATGGAAATTTAAGAAATTAAATTGTGTTGTATAATTGGGAATAGAATTCACATCAAATCCAGAATCAACAAAATTTGCACCTCCATTTTCATAATAACCAAGATCATTTGCCCCTGATCGAATTAGAACGGGATGGTCATTTACGTATCCTCTTAAAAGTGTTCTCCATGTGGCTGTAGAATTCAAAATTGTGCTGAAAACTTGAGCAGTAGCATTTGGGTATGTCGGGACATTATACCCGCCATTGTTATTTACCCTTACAGGAGCTCCATAACTCCCTTCCAGGTCCATATGTTTAATGCCACCTATTGTTCTAAAACCGCTTGCATTAATATTAAAATCATAGTTGTTCCCAGAAATATCTCTCCAAACAGTTCCATTTCCATCATAGGAATTTAAATTATCACTATCTAACATGATTTCAAGACCATCGGTAACTACGTAAGGGTTAACTGTCGCCCAGTAATTCTGCTTTACTTCTGCAGCTGATAGGACTTTATTGTAGACCTTGATTGTTTTTATTTCTCCGTCAAAAAATTCTGATACTCCACGCTGACTACCGATTTTGGTAGAACCAGTTCCCACATTTAAATTATTTGCACCATTACTTGTGTTTCCTTGTGATTGTAAAATTCCGTTTACATAAATTTTTATTTGGTTTGAACCTGCATTTTTATCAACGGTGATGGTCCAATAATTCCAATCTCCAATCTTTACGGGGGTGTTGTCATGAAAATCATTAGCACGTCCATTAAATCCACCATAGCCGTCACTAAGAGCCATCATTCTTGCGCCATTATTTGTTCCGCTATTTCCACTCTGTTCGAAAATAACACCTGTTTGTTGAGTATCTTGTTTAAAATACCCCTCTATGGTGTAAACCGCCTGTCCTTGTGGCAGCACTGCACTTAATCCAACATAATCGTTGGTCCCATCAAAATCGAAAGATTTGTTTGTTGAGTTAAAAGTAGCACCATTAATTGTTCCGTTATTTCCACTTGGACTTAGATCACTCCAAGTATTTCCATTTCCTGAATACGAACTAGAATTTCCAGCATCAAGATGGAGCAGTAATCCACTTGTTATATCTGTATTAACTTTGGTTTGCCCAAAAAATACTACAGACTTTAATAAAAGAAAAAACAGTAAAGACTTAACCTCTTTCATCTGGCAAAAATAGGATTAACATCCTATTATTTCAAAAAAAGGCAGTTTTAACTCACTTATTCTCATCTAATTAAAAATATAAAGCCAACCGTCTAATACCTCGTTAGATGTTCCTCCCAGTTCTATTCTATAGTAGTACGGTCCAGTTGGCAGGGCAGTTCCTGTTCTTATGTTAG
>CABYPG010000025.1:0-5735 GCA_902520765.1 uncultured Bacteroidota bacterium | reverse complement strand
ATGGCACCTTCACCACCGTCTGAAAACGGTAATTTTTCAACCTCTACATCAGGTAATATTTCTAGAATACCTTTTTCAATTGCATTAGCAACTTGTTTTGCAGATAAGCATCCTTTAAATGAGTCTGGGATAATAAGAATTTTCATGATTTTAAAACACCTTACTTATCAAACTACTTATGACTACAATTAGAAGGAAGTATCCAAAAAGTATTATTACTTCACGTTTTCCCGCTGAGTATGTAATGATTTCTTTACTAGTTTTGACGGGTTTAATTAAAACACTTATAAGAACTCCAATACCAAAAGTGATTAGACACCCTATAGCATTCCACCAAAACCAAAAAATTTCAGGAACATATAACCATAAAAAAATGTTTAGACCAACACCAGAAAGGAGACCAATATTAGCGCCAATCGCAGGAGTTTTTTTTGTGAGGATGGCCAAAACGAAAACACCTAGAATAGGGCCAAAAAAAACAGAACCTATTTTATTAATAACTTCAATTACAGTTCCTTCAATTTTACCTGCAAAAAAAGCTAAAAATAGACAGGTTAATCCCCAAAAAAGGGAAAGAATACGAGAACTTTGAACATATTTTTCATCCGAAATTTTTGGATAAAATCTTTTAACAAAGTCCTCCATGGATACTGCAGAAAGAGAATTGATAGTTGAGCTTAAAGATGACATTGCTGCAGACAAAATAGATACTATTAAAATTCCTATTACTCCATTTGGTAAATAATGGATTATAAAAACAGGAACCATAAGATCAGCATTTTTACCTTCTAAAGACTCAATGTTATTTTGATAAACTAGATTTAGGTTCTCCTGAAATGAAAAATCTTGATTAAATAATGTTCCTAAAATAAGTCCCATAATACAATAAGTTAGCGTGATTGGGAATCTAAAAAAGGCATTAGCAAAAAGTAATTTTTTAATTGTTTTTAAATTTTTTGATGAAAGCAAACGTTGAGATTGAGTTTGGTCAGTTCCATAATAAGAAGCATATAAAAAAATACCTCCAATAACCATTGGCCAAAATCCAAAAGCGTCATCACCATTAGAGTTTGAAAATCCCCATTTTGAAAAATCTATTGCATCAATTCTACTTTTATCAATTTTTGACATAAAACTATCAATACCTCCTAACTCATTTAAACCAAAACCTAAGCAAATTAAAATACCAAGAAAAAGAACAATCATTTGAATCACATCTCCCCATATAACTGCTTTCATTCCACCCTGAAAAGAGTAAACAAGTGTAATTGCACCAATAATTAAAATTGAGATCCAAAATTCTATTTGGATAGTAGCTTGCAGAATTAAAGCCATAGTATATACCATGACCCCTGTGGCAACTGATCGACTTATTTGAAAAACAAAGCTAATTAGAAGACGAGAAGAAGAGTCGAAGCGTTTTTCTAGATATTCATAGACACTAACAACTCCTGACTTATATAAAGTAGGGATTAGTGCGACCATTAAAAAAGCCATTGCTAATGGGACACCAAATTCATATGTAAGCCACTGAAGACCTCCGCCATCCTTTAACCCTACAAAAGCTGGAGCAGAGATAAAACTAATTGCAGATAATTGTGTTGCCATAGTTGATAAACTAAGTGGTAACCAACCCATACTCCTCCCGCCAAGAAAATAATCTTGAGAACTCTTATTTTCTTTAAAAAAATATCCTAATCCTAGAAAAACTATTAAATAGATTACGATAATTATGTAGTCCAAAGTGTTCATTTAATGCTTTAAAGTTTTATCATTTACAATGGCAAATTAGTTTAATCTAATAGAAAAGGGGGCTTTAAAAGTCATTTTCGACTCAAAAAATCAATTGTTAAAGCAGCAGTCCAAGAAAAGTTTTCTCCCCCATATCCTTTATTGCTTTCTTTAGAAGTTTTTTTTGATGGGTTGAAATACTCGTAAAAACCAAGTGTATCTACTAATTCAAGTGAATCATTTTTAACTCTTTTTGCTGTTTCTTCAAATTGGTATCTTCTAAGCCCATGGTAAAGTATCCAATTCAAGTTAATCCAAACTGGGCCACGCCAATATTTTTTCTGATCATGTTGCTTCCCCTCTGGATCAAAGGACGAACAAAGATAATAATCATGTTTTCCAAACTTTTCCATCAAAGTACTTTTTAATTTCTGTGCCATTTCAAGATCAGGAGCTCCACAAAAAAGAGGACTAAAAGATGATGAGCAAATAAGCGGAATTTTTTTTCCGTTTCTCAGGTCGAAGTGTAAGTAAGCTCCCATTGACGAATTATAGAGTTTTTTATTTATATTGATGAGGCTTTTTTCATTTTTGGATTTTAAGTATTTTATTTTTTCTTCATTTCCACCTAAAATCTTATAAAGCCGAATTAGGCATTCATTAGATCTTATCAAAATTGAATTAAATAGTGGGTCTTGAACTAGGAAAGGAGAGTGTTTAGCAATTTTATTATCGTCATAGTTAAACTTTTTGGCAAGCTCAATTATATCAATATAATGGTCATATTCCCGATTTGTCGGCCGTTGGGAAGAATCAATATGAGTAGTGTCTTTTCTTTCAAATTTATATCTAGGAGGATTCATGGTTTTCCATATGTTGTCCCAGACAGGAGAGTTATCTGTTCCTGATTCCCAATTGTGATATATATAAACTAATCCTTCATTATTTATATCTCTTTTTGAATAAAAATACTGATGATTTTTGTAGACTTTATTAATCTGACTTTTTATAAATTTTAAAATCTCTTTTTTATTATCAGCAATATCATACAGCTTTTCTAAAACAAAGCCTAATACTGGTGGTTGAGTAATTCCAGAAGTATCAATGTGTTTTGGGGATTTGGAATTTAAAGACGATTTGTGAAATTCCGCTCCAGGGAAGTATGAGTCATTTTTAGTATGAAAAACTATGTGTGGTATAAAACCATTCTCCCATTGAGCATCGAGTAGACTATATATTTCTTTTTTTGCTTTTTCTATATCAAAATGTGCAAAACCGATAGCTATAAATCCAGAATCCCATTTCCACTGAAATGGGTAAAGGTTTTTACTTGGAATAGTGAATCCCTTTTTCTGGAAGTTTCCAATTAATACTCTTTTAGCTTTTTCAATTAAAGATTTTTCTGGCATAGTTAGATATGAAATGAGAGCTTCTTAAACAAAATAAGCCTTTTTTAAAACTCAATAATTATTTTAATAGGATGTAAGTTAATATTATTAAAAATTTTTTAATCAAAAAATTAGATAATACAAAAAGAATTATATTGCATGAGCTATAAAAAAGAACTATGAAGAATAGACTATATTCAAGGACATTATACATACCAATATTTTTATTTACTTTATTTTCATGTGGTAATGAAGAAGAAGAACCAATCGAATACGATGAAGTTGCTCAAGAAGAATTAGAAGAAGAAGTTGATCCTTTTTATGCAGTTATAGACGAAAATAGTACTCTAGAAGAATACTGGGAACTTTTTGTTGCTGATGCTATTCGTTCTGGAAAGCCTGATCCTGAGTTTGGGAGGACAATGAATCTTTTCTTTGGAAATGAACCTGATTTTGCATCTGGAGTTACAGCGGATCATGCTGGGAGAGCATACGATGTTTGTAATGACGAAACAGTGAGTTTTGAAATTATCAGGTCATTTTGGGAAGATTTTTCTGTTGTCCAAAGGCTATATACATTTTATCACGAAGCTGGACATGCTAGATACAAATACCGCCATCCTTATGAACGTTCTGAGGTGACATCGGCTCCTGATAATTACCCTATTATGTGGCTATCAATGGTTCCTGAAAATAGTACTTTGGAGGAATTTATAAAAGATAAAAACGATTTTTTCAAAAGAGACTGGGAGGGAGTTCGTTATTTTAACTGTACAGAAAACTAACTCTATAAAAACTCTTATAATCTTTATCGTTAACAAAAAATAGGAAAGTAATTTTTTAATAAAACTTTTAAGGAACCTGTTTTCGTAAATTTAAGCAACTCAATCTAGTAAAATGACAGAGGTTTATATAATAAATGAAAGTCCATTTGAGCTCCCAGCCTATGCTACTATTGCTTCCGCAGGGGTAGATTTAAAAGCATTTTTAGACAAGGCCGTAAATTTAAAACCCTTAGAAAGAAAAATTATAGCCACTGGAATAAAACTAGCTTTACCAGAAGGATATGAAGCTCAAATAAGACCTAGAAGTGGGTTAGCCGCTAAACATGGAATATCAATTTTAAATTCTCCCGGTACCATAGACTCTGACTATAGAGGAGAAATTCGTGTCATACTAGTAAATTTGTCAAACAAAGTGTTCACTATTAATAGTGGTGACCGTATAGCGCAATTAGTATTAACAAAATATGAAAAGATTAACTGGAAAATAACTAAAGAGCTTCCTGAGACCAAACGGGGAATTGGAGGATTTGGGAGTACAGGGAAAAAATAGATAATGAAAAAAAATTTCATCTATATTTCAATATTTGTACTGAATTTCATGTTCATTATTTCATGTAAAACAGTAAATGTATTACCCACTAGAACTCCTATAAAAAATGTAGATTTGGAGGCCCTAGCTCAAAAAATAAAAGCCAATTACCCCAAAATAAATAAACTTCGCTCACGAATTAAAGCAGTCTATAATGATGGGAAAAGGGAACAGCAGATTATAGTTCAGCTAAGAATGGAAACAAAAAAAATAATTTGGTTAAGTGCTACGATGTTAATACCTATTGCAAAATTGAAAGTTACACCCAATGAAATTTCCTTTTATGAAAAATTCCAAAAAACCTATTTTCAAGGTAACTTTAATCAAATTAATAGTTCTTTTGGAACAAACTTTGGTTATAATGATCTGGAAAATTTGTTTCTTGGAAAGCCATTTTCTGATCCTGCTCAAGGTCAGTGGAAACACATCATGAATCCTCAATATTATATACTATCTCCAAAAGGGAAGCGTTCAATGTTTACACCTACTCTTTTTTTTGATCCTGTAAGCTTTTTACTAAAGGAGCAACGCTTTCTTATTCCTGGAACAACAAATAGTTTAACAATTAAATATTTAAGACATATTAGAATTGAAGGAAAATCCTTGCCTACTTTAATTGATATAACTCTTTTCGATGGGAATAATTCGAAAAAATTAGTTTTAGATTTTAGCAGAACTGGTTTTACAGAAGGATTAACTTTTCCATTCGAAATCCCTCAAGATTATTCCAAAATTAAGTTCTAAATGAAAAGGCTATTTTTTTTGTGCCTATCTATTTCGATTTCATTTAATCAATCATTTTCCCAGATTACGAATGATCAACAAAAAAAACTTGAAGCCCAACGCTTGGAACTAAAAAAAGAAATTAAACAAATTAATAATCTACTTTTTTCAAATATAAAAATCAGAAAAAATGCTTTAAATGAGGTTGAAAATATCGAAATAAGATTAAATGTTAGGTTAGAATTAATCAAGGTAACAAATCAGCAAGCAAACCTTTTAACAAGAAGAATCAATATAAATCAGAGAAACATTGACAATCAAAGAAAAGAATTAGATGAATTAAAAAAGGAGTATGCTAAAATGATACAAAGGTCCTATGCTAGTAAATCATTGCAAAATAGGTTGATGTTTTTGTTTTCTTCTGAGAATTTTTTACAAGCATATAGGCGAATTCAATATTTAAAACAATATGCTAGATATAGAAGAAAACAAGGACTACAGATCAGTGAGAAAACAAGA
>CABYPG010000024.1:0-5842 GCA_902520765.1 uncultured Bacteroidota bacterium | reverse complement strand
AATTGATTCGGGAGTATCTGGTAAAATTTCGAATAGTATTGCTGAAGTTATGGGAGCTATATCAACGAAATTACAAGTTTTCACAATTACCCATCTACCTCAGGTTGCTGCAAAAGGAAATCATCATTTTAGAGTTGAGAAAAAGCTGGAGAATGGTAAAACAATAACTTTTTTAGAAGTTTTAAATCAAAAATCACGAATAGAGGAAATCGCTAAAATGTTATCTGGAAATAAAGTAACGAAATCAGCAATTGAGCATGCAAAACAATTGATGAATTAATTAAAATGTATATTTAAAATTTAATAACTAGACAATGTCATATAAGATCTTAGAGGGTAAAAAGGGAATTATTTTTGGTGCTTTAGATGAAAATTCTATTGCATGGAAAACAGCAGAATCAATTACTGAAGCCGGGGGTAGTTACGTACTTACTAATGCGCCTGTCGCATTAAGAATGGGAAACATAAATAATCTTGCAGAAAAAACTGGTTCCAAGCTAATTGTTGCTGACGCAACCAATACTGAAGACCTAGAAAAGTTAATTAACCAATCACAGGAAATTCTCGGATCTAAATTGGATTTTGTATTACATTCAATTGGAATGTCATTAAATGTAAGAAAAGGAAGGCATTATACTAATTTGGATTATGGATGGATGACAAAAGGGTGGGATATTTCAGCTTTATCATTTCATAAATTGATGCAATGTCTATACCAAAAAGATGCCATGAACAAATGGGGCAGTATCGTTGCTTTAACATATGTTGCTGCGCAAAGAACATTTCCTAATTATAATGACATGGCAGACAACAAAGCATATTTAGAATCAATTGCAAGAAGTTTTGGATATTTCTTTGGAAAAGATAAAAAGGTCCGAGTTAATACAATTTCTCAGTCACCAACACTTACAACGGCTGGAAAAGGAGTTGCAGGTCTTGATGGATTCCTCAAATATGCAGAAAAAATGTCCCCATTAGGAAATGCCACAGCAAAAGAATGCGCAGATTATACAGTTTCTTTATTTTCTGATTTAACACGAAAAGTTACGCTTCAAAATTTATTTCACGACGGAGGGTTTTCAAGTGTAGGTGTAAGCCAGGAAGTTATTGATTCTATAAGCTCCTCTGATTAGAATCTCAATTTTAGAAAATGTTGAAAAGAATTGAAGGAAATAAAAGATATAAAAAAAGACTGCCTTCAAAGAATCGACTTCGCTTTTTTTTATTTTTTATTTTTATTTCATTTTCCTTTTGGATAAGCACAAAACTCTCAAATTCTTATAAAGTTCAACAAACTTTTAATATCGAGTGGATAAATATACCAGAAGGGGTAATAATTTCTGAAAATAATCATAAGTTAAATGTCTCTATAAAAGCTAGTGGCATTGAAATTATTTTATATCGGCTATTCTATAACATTTTAAAAATTGATTTAAATCAAGCTGACTTTGGGAGAGAAATTTTTGAATTAAATATTGAAAATCAAAAATTTTTCATCCAAAAACAACTTTACAATAACACATCACTTAATCTAATTAGCCCCTCTTTTTTTAAGATTAAGTTTAGTCGTTTAAGTGAAAAAAAACTTCCTGTTTTCCCTCGAACTAAAATAAATTTAAGAGCCGGATATTTAATTGATTCGAATATTATCACGAAACCAGATTGTGTTATTGTTCGTGGCCCAAAAATTCTCTTGGACTCTATTTTTTTTACTGAAACAGTCACATATTATGAAGAAGACGTTTTTAAATCCATATCACAAAAATTGAGTCTTAAACCTATAAAAGGTGTTTACTTTTCAAATGGTATGGTAAACATTGAACTATCGGTTTCACGTTATTCTGAAAAAGAATTAAACATACCTATTGAATTAATAAATAAACCTCAAGGCGTTAAAGTAAAACTTTTCCCTCCTAAATCAAAAATTAGGGCTACAATACCCATGGAAATAATCGGTACTGTTGGGGTTTCAGATTTTAGGTTAATTGCTGATTATGATAACATATTAGATGGGCAAACTCAAAAATTAGAATTACTTATTCAAAAAAAACCTGCTCGTGTAAAACAAATAATTTTAGAACCAAAAGAAGTAAATTATCTTATAAGAAAATGATTATAGTTGGTCTTACTGGTGGAATAGGTAGTGGGAAATCTACAATTTTAAATTATTTTAAAGAGCAAGGTTATCCATGCTTTGAGTCTGATGAAGTTGGCAAACAACTCTTAGAGGGAGAATTAAAAGAATCTGTATCAAGGTTATTTGGTCAAGAGATCTTTAACTCTAAAGGAATTTTAGATAGAAAGACTTTATCAAGAAAGGTATTTTCTGACTCCAAATCACTAAAAAATTTAAATGATATTGTACATCCAGCTGTTAATAGAGCTTTTGATAAATTCAAAAACAAACATCAAGACTATAACATGATAATAAAGGAAGCTGCAATTTTGATTGAAAGTGGAAGCTATAAATCATGTGATTTCATCATTCTAGTTAAAGCACCAAAAGATGAAAGAATAAAAAGAATAATCTCTAGGGATTATGTTAATGAATCCGATGTAACAGTTCGGATAAACAATCAATGGGATGACAAAAAAAAAGAAAAATATGCAGATTATATAGTTGAAAATATTAGTTTGGAGGAAACATATAAAAAAGTAAAAACTCTTATTAAAAAGTTAAACAATAAAGGGGGTATTCGCTAAGATGACTTTAATATTTATTTTTGTGGTATTCAAACTTGTTTGCTAAGAGCCTAGTTTTGTATAAACATCTCTTAACTTTTAAAGTGTTAATCGATGAAAAAAAATCTATTCATTTCATTAGTAAGCTTCATGATAATCTCTATCCTGGGTATTATTATGCTGCAAGGATATTGGATTTTTTCGGCTTGGAACGATAAAGAAGAAGAGTTCTCATTAGCAGTTCAACAGTCCCTTATAAGAGTTGCTGAAGAAATACAAGAGCGTGAGCTGACAGATTATATAAAAGCTTATGAAAAATTAATTGATTCGATTGGAACCCCTGATGATGCTAGTTTTGCAAATGTTTTCTTGTTTTTGGATGAAGATAAAACCAATAATTTAGTTTCTTACTATGCCTTTGGAATCCTTGAAGAGGATTTTAAAATTGCACCTTATTTGGATCCAAAACTTGGTGATAGTCTGACAAAACTAACAGATGTCAAACAAGTCCGTAACACAACAATAATCAATAAGAATGATGTTTTTAATCGTGAGAATAATATTGCTGTTTCAGTTGAAAAGATTAAAACTATTGAAAGAATGAATATTGCAAATCAGAGAATCAGATCTACTTTTAAAGATTATACTGCAAATACACCAATACACAAAAGGCTCAATGTTCAAGAATTAGATTATGTATTGAAAAAAGAATTTGACGCTAAAATGATTGTCACCAGCTATGAATTTGGAATATATGATAATGGATTAGCCACTAAAATCATGTCAAATAATTACATTGAAATTCAAGAAGGGTATAAATATTCAATACCAATTTTTCAAGATGATAAAAGCTTGCGAAAATATGAGTTGATAGTTTCTTTTCCAGAAAAAGATAAATATGTTTTTTCTTCTATACTTAGTGTAGGTGGACTTACATTATTTCTAACTCTTTTTATTGTTCTAGTCTCTTCAAGTGCACTTTATCAAATTATTCGTCAAAAGAAAATATCTGAAATTAAGACTGATTTTATAAATAACATGTCACACGAATTTAAGACTCCAATAGCTACAATCAATTTAGCATTAGATGCTATAACGAACCCAAAAGTTTCGAAAAAACCTAAAAAGATTCTTAAGTATGTTAAAACTATACGTGAAGAAAACAGCAGAATGTTATCACAAGTAGAGAATGTTTTACGCATATCCCAGTTAGATCGAAGTAATGAGCCAATTCAAAAATCTAAAATTAACATCCATGAAGTCATTAATGTAGCGATTGGTCATATACAATTAATCTTAAATGATAAATCAGGTAAATTAATGACAGATTTTAAAGCAAAAAAATTTGTTATTAGTGGAAATAAAAATCACCTCATTAATATAATTGTAAATTTACTTGATAATTCCATAAAATACAGTAACCAAGAACCCCTAATTAATATATTAACTTTTAATCAAGATGAAAATTTTGTTTTAAAAATAAAAGATAATGGTATTGGTATGAGTTCCAATATTCAGCGAAAAGTGTTTGATAAATTCTATAGAGCTGAGTCAGGAGACATACATAATGTGAAGGGACATGGTCTTGGTCTAGCTTATGTAAAAAAAATAGTAGATCTGCATAAAGGTAAAATAAATTTGAATAGTAAATACGGCGTTGGAACTACGTTTACCATTTATTTACCTAATAACTTTTAATTCAATAGAATGAATAAATTCAAATGAAAAATTCAAATAAGAAAATCTTAATAGTAGAAGATGACCCTAACTTTGGTAAAATTTTAAGAGAATATTTAACTCTAAATGATTATGATATTGTACTAGCTAAGAATGGTATTGAGGGTTATGAAAAATTTAATAAATCTAATTTTGATTTATGTATTTTAGATGTAATGATGCCTTATAAGGACGGCTTTACCTTAGCTAAAGAGATAAGAGAGAAAAATGATGAAGTGCCAATTTTTTTTCTCACTGCTAAACATTTAAAAGAAGACGTCTTGAAGGGTTTTAAGATAGGAGGAGATGATTACATGACAAAACCTTTTGACTCAGAGGTTCTTTTAGCGAAAATTAAAGCAACTCTAAATCGCAACAAAAAATCTTTCGTACCTGAAATCGATATTTTTGAATTTGACTTTAGCGATTTCAAATTAAATTCTAAGCTTCGCATTTTAACTTATAAAAATGAACAAAACATTAAACTTTCACCCAAAGAAAATCAACTATTACGTTTACTAGTTATCCATGTAAACGACTTACTTCCACGCGAAACTGCACTAAATAAGATTTGGAGAGATGATAATTATTTCACATCTAGAAGTATGGATGTATATATTTCAAAGCTTCGAAAATATCTTGTAAAAGACAAAAAAGTACAGATTTTAAATATTCATGGTGAGGGTTTTCGCCTTGTAATTAGTCACTAGTTTTTACTCCTCGGATGAAACTTTTTGATAATTTGTTTTAAGTGATGTGTGTCTAAATGAGTGTAAATTTCTGTTGTTGTAATACTTTCATGTCCAAGTAAAACTTGAATCGTTCTTAGATCTGCACCATTTTCTAAAAGGTGTGTTGCAAATGAATGTCTAAATGTATGTGGACCAATCTTTTTATCGATTTTAGCTTTTGATGCTAAAGAGCGAATCAATGTAAAAATCATTTGCCTTGTTAAACGCTTACCATTTCTATTTAAGAATACAAGATCTTGGTACTTATTATCTATTTTTTGAAATCCCCTAATCTGTTTAATATAGATTTTAAGATATTTTTTTGAAACACTTCCCATAGGTACTAATCTCTGTTTATTTCCTTTACCAGTAACTTGTATAAGTGACTCCTTGAGAAATAAATTTGATAAATTCAGATTTACTATTTCTGACACTCTAAGTCCACTTCCATATAAAGTCTCGATAATTGCTCGATTTCTGTGCCCTTGAGGATGACTCAAATCCAAATTTTTTACGATTAGTTCAATTTCACTAACTGATAAAACATCAGGCAATCTTTTACCTAATTTTGGATTTTCTATCAAGTCAGTGGGGTTTGTAGATCTATATTTTTCAAAAATTAAATAGTCAAAAAAACTCCTAAGTCCAGAAATTCTTCTGGCTTGAGTATGTTCGCTTAATGTCTTAGCTGTCTCATAGATATATTTTTTAAC
>CABYPG010000023.1:0-6228 GCA_902520765.1 uncultured Bacteroidota bacterium | reverse complement strand
ATTATATAGCTACTGGTCATTATTGCCAAAAAAAGACTTTTGAAAGTAAATCTGGACAAAAGATATATAGACTAATCGCAGGATTTGATAAAACTAAAGACCAATCTTATTTTTTATGTCAATTAACTCAGGAACAACTTTCTAAATCACTATTTCCAATTGGCCACTTGAAAAAAAAAGAAGTCAGACTTATCGCTAAAAAGCTTGATTTAATTACTGCTGATAAGAAAGATTCACAAGGACTTTGTTTTATAGGTAAGGTAAGCTTGCCTGATTTTTTGCAGCAAAAGCTAGACTGCAAAGAGGGGCAGATAATTAAAATTCCAAAACATCATCCTACTTTCGAAAAGAACAAACTTGAAAGTACATCTTTTAAAAAAAGATCAGAAAAATTCATTTATGAACCTACCGATGGTTTGGTGATTGGAAAACACAAAGGGGCACATTTTTATACAGTTGGGCAAAGAAAAGGTCTTGGTGTTGGAGGATTTGATGAACCTCTTTTTGTTATTGATACCGATGTAAATAAAAATATAATCTACGTTGGAGAAGGAAAATCTCACCCAGGTTTATTTCGAGATACTTTAAGAGTTAATTCTAAAGACACTAATTGGTTGCGGCCAGACTGTAAATTAGAAGTTGGTGATAGTCTAGAGGTAAATGCACGTATCCGATACCGTCAACCTCTTCAAAAATCTACTCTTCATCGAACTAAAAAAGCTCTTTATATTACCTTCGATAAGGTTCAATCTTCAATTACACCTGGACAATTTGTGGCTTGGTATGAAAAAGAAGATTTATTGGGATCTGGAATTATTGCATAATTTTTAAAAAATAATCTTTATCCACTCTGATTATTGATTTTCTTTTTGTTTCATTAAAAAAAAAAGTATCTTGTATTTAAGTGACTAAAAGAAGTAAAGGTTAACGTGAGGTGCATAAATTTTTTTATCCTATTTTTTATTTTAACTTATTTATCAGCGCAAGAAAACTTTTATAAAGAAACTATACCTGGTACGAACTTAACAATACCTATGGTTTATATTCAAAATGGTTCGTTTACTATGGGAAGTCCAAAATCTGAAATAGGACATTTTGGTGATGAGGGACCCCAACACCTGGTAAGTTTAGACAGCTACTGGATTGGAAAGTATGAAATCACTTGGGATATTTACAATTTGTTTGTCAGTCGTGAGATTGATCAAAATCAAGTTACAAAGTTACCAAATTCTGAAGTCCAAGTAGATGTAGATGCAGTATCTGGTGCTACAACACCTTATGTTGAAATGAGTTTTGGTATGGGAACTGACGGATATCCAGCAATTTGTATGACTCAATTAGCTGCATCTAAATTTTGTGAATGGTTGTCTGCTATGACTGGAAATTTTTATCGTTTACCTACTGAGGCAGAGTGGGAGTATGCTTGCAGGGCAGGAACTGACAAAGCCTTTTCATTTGGTGATAACTCAGAGAATTTAAATGAATATGCATGGTATGATTCTAATAGTAATGAAAAATATCAAAAAGTAGGTACCAAAAAGCCGAATCCATGGGGATTACATGATATGCATGGAAATGTAGCGGAATGGACGCTGGATCAATATATTCCTACAACTTACAGAACAAGAAAAAAGGAGGCAAGAAACCCTTTTCAACGGCCTACAAAAATTTATCCTAAGGTTGTTAGAGGAGGATCTTGGATGGACTCCCCAAAAAGATTGAGATCTGCCTCTAGAAGGCCTTCATCTAAAAAATGGAAAATGAGGGACCCGCAAATCCCTAAAAGTAAATGGTGGCATACTGACGCCCCTTTTGTTGGTTTTCGTATATTAAGACCAGTAAAAACTCCTGTAGAAGAAGAACAAAAAAAGTATTGGAATTACAATACAGACTAACTAAAACAATATAAATAAAGAAAATCATGAGTAAATACAAATTTTTAAAAAATTCAAACCATTCTAGGAGAGAATTTGTGCAAAAAACTGCCATAGCTACAAGTGGTTTATTAACCACCTCACTACCAATTGAATCAATGGTGCATGGACAGGGAGAAAAAAAACTTAAACTAGCTTTAATTGGATGTGGAGGTAGAGGCTCAGGTGCGGCAGTTCAGGCTCTCACAGCTGATAAAAATGTTGAACTAGTTTCAATGGCTGACGCTTTTGCAGATCGAATTGAAAAGAGTTTAAAGGGTATTCAAGAGCACTTTGATGGTGAAAAAAAGATTAATGTTAAAACTAAAAATCAATTCATTGGCTTTGATGCCTACAAAAAGGCAATTGATTTAGCTGATGTTGTAATCTTAACGACACCGCCAGGATTTCGTCCCTATCATTTTGAATATGCTATTTTAAATGATAAACATGTATTCATGGAAAAACCCCTTGCAACTGACCCAGTTGGAATTCGTAAGGTTTTAGAAACAGCTAGGCTTGCCAAATCAAAAAAACTAAATGTCGTCGTAGGATTACAGCGTCATTATCAATCAAATTATATTGACTTAAAGAATCGTATCGATAAAGGCGCCATAGGTAAAATTCGTGGTGGCCAGGTTTATTGGAATGATGCTGGAGTTTGGACAAATAGAAGAAAAGATAATCAAACAGAATTAGATTACCAGATGCGAAATTGGTACTATTTCAATTGGCTTTGTGGAGATCATATCCTTGAGCAACATATTCATAATATTGATGTTGCTAATTGGTTTATTGGAGATTATCCAATTTATGCACAAGGTATGGGTGGAAGACAGGTTAGGAATGGAAAGGATCATGGTGAAATTTTTGATCACCATTTTGTTGAATTTACATATGCAAGTGGGGCTGTTATATCAAGTCAATGTAGACACATACCTGGAACTATGAGTAGAGTTGATGAGGTCTTTCAAGGAACAAAAGGGAGTGTAGAGATTGGAAAAGGCATAATAACCGATCTTGAGGGAAATACTAAATATAAATACCCACGGAAATCAATAGAAGACCCAGATCCATATCAAGTAGAACATGACCGATTATTTGCTTCGATACGAAATGGGGGAGTTATTTCTGACGCTGAAAACGGAGCCATGAGTACATTAACAGCAATTTTAGGAAGAATGGCGACTTACACAGGAAAGAAAATTACTTTAGAGGAGGCATTAAATTCTAAACTGCAACTTATGCCTGAAACTGTTACTTGGAAAACTACACCACCTTCACTACCGAATAAGGATGGGTACTATCCTATAGCCGTTCCTGGTAAAACTAAAATGGTTTAACTTGGATAGAAGGAAATTTTCAAAGCTATCGGCATTTGGGGTTGTAGGTCTCTCAGAGTATGGTAGGTTTTCAAATTCGTTTGTAAAAAACAAAGCTTACAAATACAACCTTGACTATGCACCTCACTTGGATATGTTTCGGAATCTTGCAGGAGAAGATCCAGTTGATCAATTAAACTTTATCGCAGATTTAGGTTTTAAATCTTTTGAAGATAATGATATGAGGAAGCGAGAAATTAGTCTTCAAGAGTTAATGGCTAAGACTATGCAAAAGCGTGGTATTAGGATGGGTGTTTTTGTTGCTCATGAGATTTATTGGAAAAAACCAAATCTTGCTAGTGGGGATAAAGCTTTACAATCTGAATTTCTAAACTATATTAAAAAGGCGGTTAAAGTTGCTAAGCGTGTAAATGCAAAATGGATGACAGTTGTTCCTGGGCATGTTGATTTAACAAAGAATATTGCATACCAAACAGCAAATGTTATTGAAATTTTAAAAAAAGCTTCGGATTTATTGGAGCCTCATGGACTAGTTATGGTCCTAGAGCCTTTAAATTTTAGGGATCATCCAGGCTTGTTTTTGGCCGAAAGTCCACAAGCTTATGAAATATGTAAATCCGTAAATTCTCCCTCATGTAAAATACTTTTTGATATTTATCATCAGCAGATTCAAGAAGGCAACCTGATTCCAAATATCGAAAAGTGTTGGGACGAAATAGGGTATTTTCAAATAGGTGATAATCCCGGAAGAAATGAACCGACAACAGGGGAAATTAACTACAACAACGTTTTTAAATACATCCACAGTAGAGGTTACCAAGGGATTTTAGGTATGGAGCATGGGAACAGTTTCAAAGGAAAAGAGGGAGAGCTAAAAGTTATAAATGCATATAAAAAAGTTGACAAGTTTATCTAATGAAAAATCCAGTTTGTGATTTATTAGGAATTAAATATCCAATAATACAAGCAGGAATGGTTTGGGCAAGTGGTTGGCGTCTTGCCTCAGCTGTAAGTAATTCAGGAGGTCTTGGTCTATTGGGTGCGGGTTCAATGTATCCTGGAGTCTTAAGAGAACATATTCAAAAATGTAGAAAAGCCACTAGTAAACCTTTTGGTGTTAACGTCCCTTTACTTTATAAAGATATTGATCAACTTATGGAAGTAATTTTGATGGAAAATGTACCAATAGTTTTTACCGCAGCTGGAAATCCAAAAATCTGGACTGAGCATTTGAAAAAAAATGGTTGCCAAGTTGTACATGTTGTTAGCTCAGTGAAATTTGCTTTAAAAGCCCAAGATTGTGGGGTTGATGCAATAGTTGCTGAGGGATTTGAAGCAGGAGGTCATAATGGTCGTGAAGAAACAACTACCATGACATTGATACCTTTAATTAAAAAATCTATAAAAATTCCATTAATAGCAGCTGGTGGTATTGGAAGCGGACCTGCAATGTTGGCTGCAATGGCTTTAGGTGCTGATGCAGTTCAGGTTGGTTCTAGATTTGTAGCCTCTCCAGAAGCTTCTTCTCATGACAATTTTAAAAAAGAAATTTTAAAAGCTGAGCAAGGAGCAACCCTTCTAACCCTAAAGGAATTAACCCCAGTAAGAATGATGAGAAATCCTTTTTTTCAAAAAATTCAGACTCTATATGAAAATGGTGCTAGCATTAATGAATTAAGAGAGGTACTAGGGCGGGGAAGAGCAAAAAAAGGAATGTTTGAAGGTGATCTAATTGAAGGTGAACTAGAAATAGGACAAGTATCTGCCCAAATTGAACAAGTAATTCCTGCAAAGTCAATAATAAAAGAATTTATTGAAACTTATAATAAGGCATTAAAAAATTTGAGCGAAATCAATTAATCTCAACTTTCTCACTAAAATCAATTAATATTTGATTAGAGATTAGGTCATCTAAAGTTTCTTGTTTACGAATTGTATGAGCCCTGTTATTATGCCACAAAACTTCTGCTGGACGGAATCTAGAGTTGTAATTATTTGACATTGTAAAGCAATATGCGCCAGCATTTTTAAACATTAAAATATCTCCTTCATTTATTTCAGCTATTTTCCGGTTACTCCCAAATGTATCAGTTTCGCATATGTAACCAACTACAGTGTAAAAACGTTCTTTACCTTTTGGATTAGAAATATTGATTATATCATGGTGTGATCCATAAAACATTGGTCTAATTAGATGGTTAAACCCCGAATTAACCTGTGCAAAAACTGTTGAAGTAGTTTGTTTTATTGAATTGACTCTTGTTAAAAAATAACCTGCCTGACTTACTAAAAATTTTCCTGGCTCAAAAGCGAGAATGAGCTTTTTTCCGTAGTTGTCACAAAATTCATTGAATCTTTTAGTGAGCTTTTCTCCTAATTCCTCAATATTTGTCTCAATATCATTATCTGTATATGGAACTTTAAAACCACTTCCAAAATCTATAAAATCAAGGTTTTTAAATTTCAAAGCAGTATCAAATAAAATCTCAGCAGCATGTAAAAAAACTTCGATATCTAAAATATCACTACCAGTATGCATATGAACACCATTGATCCTCATTTTTGTATTTTCAACAATGCGGATAATATGTGGAATTTGGTGAATTGAAATACCGAATTTAGAGTCAATATGTCCAACTGAAATATTACTATTACCTCCAGCCATTACATGCGGATTTATTCGAATACAAACTGGGATCTTAGGATGTTTAGATCCAAACTGTTCCAAAACTGAAAGATTATCGATATTGATTTGAACACCCAAGGAAGTTACTTCTTCAATTTCTTCCATTGAAACTCCGTTAGGAGTAAAAATAATTTTTTTAGGATCAAAGCCAGCCTTAATACCTAGTTGAACTTCTTGGACGGAAACTGTATCTAAACCAGTTCCCATTGAGTTCATAAGTCCTAGGATAGAGATGTTTGATAAAGCCTTACAGGCATAATTTATTTGAAGTTTATCAATACCACTG
>CABYPG010000022.1:0-6735 GCA_902520765.1 uncultured Bacteroidota bacterium | reverse complement strand
ATACCTTGCACATTTTTATGGAGGACAAGTCAATTTATCAGAAACAAGAGAATATGGACGTGCAAATCTTAAATATTTCGAGGCAAAGGATCCCTTTTTTAAAGACGTTTCAGAAAATAGTCAAGTGTGGATGAGTCACGCTGACACAATATTAACTTTGCCTAAAGGATCTAAACTTATTGGAAGCACGGAAGATGTTGCTAATGCCGCGTATAAAATTTTGGGCGAAGATACCTATGCAATTCAATTTCATCCTGAGGTATATCACACTACAGACGGTAAGCAAATATTAAAAAACTTTTTGGTACAAATTGCCAATGTAAAACAAAATTGGACTCCAGATTCTTTTATTGACATGGCTATCGATGAAATTAAAGAAATGGTATCCGAGGATGTTGTGATTCTTGGTCTTTCAGGTGGTGTTGATTCATCAGTTGCTGCAATGCTACTTAATAGAGCTTTGGGGGATAAGCTAAACTGTATTTTTGTTAATAATGGATTACTAAGAAAGAATGAATATGAAGAGGTTTTAGCTCAATACTCCGGAATGGGTTTGAATGTGAGGGGAGTTGATGCTTCAAATAAGTTTTTAAACGCTCTTGAAGGAATTTCTGAGCCAGAAGAAAAACGCAAAATAATTGGAAAAATTTTTATTGATGTTTTTAACTTGGAGGCAAAAAAAGTGAAAGGGGTCAAATGGCTAGGACAAGGCACAATATATCCAGACGTAATAGAGTCAGTTTCAGTTAATGGCCCTTCAGCGACGATCAAATCTCACCATAATGTAGGTGGTCTACCCGAACAAATGGAACTCAAACTTGTGGAGCCTTTAAGAATGTTGTTTAAGGATGAGGTGAGGAGAGTAGGAAAAAGTATGAATATGGACCCATCTTTACTCGCTAGGCACCCTTTTCCAGGACCAGGGCTTTCAATAAGAATATTAGGCGAGATCACACGTGAAAAAGTACGTATTTTACAAGAAGTTGACTATATCTTTATAAAAGGCCTAAGGAAATGGAATCTATATGATAATGTTTGGCAGGCTGGAGCAATTTTTTTGCCTGTAAATAGCGTTGGTGTAATGGGAGACGAAAGGACGTACGAAAATTGTGTCGCACTTAGGGCTGTTCAATCAACAGATGGAATGACTGCGGATTGGGTAAATTTACCATATGAATTCCTTCAAAAAATATCAAATGAAATTATAAATAATGTAAAGGGGATTAATCGTGTAGTCTATGACATTAGTTCTAAACCACCAGCCACAATTGAATGGGAATAACTTTAAAAATGAGTTTATTTAAGTACAAAACTTTCTTTTCATTTTTTTTCCTATTAGGTATTAAAATTTGTTTAAGTCAGGTGCCTCAAGACTTTTTAATTCATCGGGTTAAAAAAGGTGAAACCTTGATAGAAATTACCGATTATTACGGTATTTCTGAAATCCAACTTAATGAATATAATCCCTCATTAAAAAAACTAGGGATCAAGAAAAGAATGTTGTTAAGAATTCCTGTTTATAAAGAGATAAATTCTTTAGAAGCTGACAAACAAAAAAAGTCTGTCAGATCCTTTGAAATACATATTGTAGAGCCCAAGGAAACAAAGTGGCGCTTAGCTTATGAATATGGCATGACTATCAATGAATTAGATTCTTTGAATCCTCAAATTTTAGATGGTTTAAAAATTGGTCAAGAAATTAGAGTAAGAAATATTGATTTCAGTAAAACAATACCAGAAAAAGATTCTTTGTATAATTATTACCAAGTCCTTAAATCAGAGGGATATTATCGTATAGAAAAAAAGTTAGGGGTAAATCGATATGTTCTGGACTCTTTAAATCCAAATTTAAATAAAACAGGGCTACAAGTTGGAATGATCTTAAGAATTCCTGATTCACTTAGTGGGAAATTTAAAATCGAAAATGACCTTCTAGTTGAAAGAGTTAACCTAATTGATTCGATATTCAAAAAAAGCAAAATAAAAATAGGATTATTATTGCCCTTCAAGGCAAAACAAATAATTTTTGATTCTGTAGAAAACACTAAAAAAGTTCTCGAAGAAAGAAATCTTCATACCATTTCATTAGATTTCTACTCAGGAGTTTTATTTGCTTTACAAAGAGCTAACAGTATTGGGTTAGAGATCGATTTATCAACTTTTGATACAGAAAATAATAAATTTAAAATTAATGATATTATTGCCTCAGGATCTCTAGATACTTTAGATTTTATTGTTGGTCCTTTAATACCGTCAAACTTTGATTATATGTCAAATCAAAAAAAATTAATTAATATTCCAAAAATAGCTCCTCTTTCTTCCAGACCAGTAGACTACAGGAAAAATGTTTTTCAATCTGTAACTGATGAAAATATTTTCCGTGAAAAAATGTTTAAATATCTTGAAAAAAAACTTGACTCTACACATCATATTATTATTGTTGCGGACTCTAAAAATAAAATTATTGAGGACGAACTTAAATTAAGATTTCCATGGGCAATTAATTTGAAGCCAGAAAAGTCGGATTATATAATACCAGAATTAGTGGACTCACTTCTTCTAGATTCAATACCTAATAAAATAATTTTAGAGACCCAGTCGTTTCCTTTGATTGCAAGTGCATTGTCACAATTTAGTGCTCAAAATAAAGGGTTTAGAGAAGTTCAAGTATTTACTACCTATAGAAGCAATATATATAACAATGAAAATTTATCAAGAAAATCGCTAGGAGCGATAAGATTTACATATCCAACTGGAACTAAACCTCTGGATCAGACAACCGATAACAAATTTATAGATGCATTTGTACAAAATTATGGTAAGCCACCTAATAATAACGCTTTAAGAGGCTACGATGTTATCCTAGATGCCATTTTAAGGTTTGCTGTCTCAAAGGACATAAGAAAATCAATTGATTTAGGTGAAACCCAATATAAATCAAATAGATTTTTCTACAGCAAAAATGAAAATGAGTCATTTACAAATAAATCAGTTTATATTCTCCAACACAAAGGATACGAGATATATGAAATAAAAGAGTAGTTCATTAAGTCAAAATTCCTTTCTATTTTCGTAAATTTGAGTCCGGTTAGGTATATTAATTTTAATAACCGGGATGTCAAGCACTAAATATATTTTTGTAACAGGCGGAGTTACTTCCTCATTAGGTAAAGGAATAATTGCAGCTTCTTTAGCTAAGCTGCTCCAGTCCCAAAACTTTAAAGTCACAATCCAAAAGTTTGATCCTTACATTAATGTTGATCCTGGAACATTAAACCCCTATGAGCACGGAGAATGTTATGTGACTGATGACGGTGCTGAAACAGATCTAGATTTAGGACATTACGAGCGATTTTTAAACGTAAATACCTCTCAGGCGAATAATGTCACAACAGGATTGATTTATCAAAGTGTAATTGAAAAAGAAAGAAAAGGAGAATTTCTTGGAAAGACAGTTCAAGTTATACCACATATAACCAATGAAATTAAAGATAGAATGCAATTACTTAGCGATACAGGGGATTATGATATAATAATAACGGAAATTGGTGGTACTGTTGGTGATATAGAGTCATTACCCTACATTGAATCTGTTAGACAAATGATCTGGGATTTAGGAAAGGAAAATACATTAGCCATTCATCTAACTTTAATTCCTTTTCTTTCTGCCTCTGGCGAATTAAAAACTAAACCTACACAACATTCAGTAAAAAAATTGATGGAAAGTGGAATATCTGCAGATATTATTGTTTGTAGAACTGAGCACGAGCTTTCAAAAGATTTAAGAGAGAAACTTGCTTTATTTTGTAATGTTAAAAGAGAGGCTGTAATTCAATCTATAGATGTAGACACAATATATGACGTCCCTTTAAAAATGCGAGAGGAAGGATTAGACACTCAGGTTTTACAAAGACTTAAATTAAAGCCTAAACAAAATCATGATCTCAAACCATGGAATGCTTTTTTAAAAAGAGTTAGAAACCCTAAAAATTTTATAAAAATTGGTTTAGTAGGTAAGTATGTAGAGCTTCAAGATTCGTATAAATCAATTCTAGAATCTTTAATACACGCTGGTGCAGAAAATGAAACAGAAATTTATGTGGAATCCTTACATTCAGAATATTTAGAATCCAAAAATTTAAAGGAAAAACTTGAAAATTTAGATGGACTAATTGTTGCACCAGGATTTGGTGAGAGAGGAATAGAGGGAAAAATCATGGCAATTTCATATGCAAGGTTAAATAATTTACCTTTTCTTGGGATTTGTTTAGGTATGCAAATGGCTGTTATAGAATATGCTAGAAATAAAGTTGGTCTGAAGAATGCTAATTCTACTGAAATGGTATCTAATTGTAAATATCCAGTCATAGATCTAATGGAATCACAAAAAAGTATTACAAAAAAGGGAGGAACTATGCGTTTAGGTTCTTGGGATTGTAATTTAATTGCTAACACTAAATCAGCAATTGCCTACCAAAAGATTCATATTAATGAGCGACACCGCCATAGGTACGAATTTAATAACAAATTTTCAGATCAAATTTTTGATCAAGATTTTATTATTTCTGGTATCAATCCTGAAACCGGGTTAGTTGAAATTATTGAATATAATAATCATCCATGGTTTGTTGGAGTTCAGTTTCATCCAGAATATAAAAGTACGGTACTTGACCCTCATCCGCTTTTTAAAGCATTTGTTAAAGCAAGTCTTGAAAAAAAATTAAAAGCTTAAGGTAAAAATGGAAGAAAAAAAATTTGACCCATATCAGTTTATCGGATTCATTTTGATTGCACTTATTTTAACTTGGATGCTATATCGTAATGGTCCTCAAGAAAAAGTTCAGACTCAGACTGATAAGCAGACTATTGATGCACCTTTAAATCAAGCTATTCAAGACTCAATTCAATCACAACAGAAGATTAAAGCTTATGGTGACTTAGGTAGTTTTTTTATTCCAAATGATCAATCAAATATACAGTTAACTACCAATAGTATGATTGTAGAAATCCAATCAAAAGGAGCTGAAATAAATGCTTTGTTATTAAGTGAATTTGAAAATTATGATGGCCTTCCCATACCGATGATTAAAAACGAGAATTCAAGATTTAATGTAGCGCTTTATACAAAGGATGGAAGAATTTTAAATACACGAGATTTCTATTTCAAAACTAATATTTCTGAAAAGGATGATGAATTTGTAGTATCATTGAAATCTACCATTTCAGAGGACATGTATGTAATTTATGAATATATATTTCCTAAAAGTGGATATTTGTTTTCAGTCAATTTTAAATCTGTTGGTATGGGAGCATTACTTGATAATAACCAGCCACCAAAAATAAATTGGAGCACAAATGTATTCCGTAACTCAAGAAGTATAGATTATGAAAACCGTTATACAGAGCTAACATTTGGTTATGAAGATGATAGGGTTGATTATTTATCCCTTAGTGGCAATGATGAGGAAAATAGAGAGAATATTCGATGGATATCATATAGGCAACATTTTTTTAGTGCGATTCTTATTCCTGAATCTAGTATAAAAACCGTAAACCTTAAATCGAAGGATTTATCTAGTGACCAAATCCTTGAAGAAAAATTCACAAAGTATTTTGAGTCGTCTTATTTATTACCAAAACAAGGAGAGAATATAAATACTACGTTTAAATTTTACTATGGTCCAACAGATTACAATACCCTTCAAAATCTAGAAGGCGACCTTGAAGCTTCCATACCGATAGGATGGGGAATTTTTGGATGGATTAATAAGTTTATCTTTTTACCATTGTTTGGCTTTTTATCTTCTTTTCTTTCTTATGGTATAGCAATTATAGTAATGACTATTATTGTGAGATTACTTATGTCGCCAGTAACCTACAAGTCTTATGTCTCACAAATTAAAATGAAAGTCTTACGACCTGACATTGAGGCTATATCGGCTAAATTTAAAGATGACGCTGTTAAACGTCAACAAGAAACTATGAGCCTCTATACTCGTGCAGGTGCTAATCCAATGTCTGGATGTATTCCTGCATTAATTCAATTGCCAGTATTTTATGCTCTATTTTCCTTTTTTCCTGTCGCCTTTGTTCTCCGAGATAAAAGCTTTCTCTGGGCGGATGATCTGTCTTCTTTTGATTCAATTCTAGATTTAGGATTTAACATCCCTTTTTATGGGGATCATGTTAGTTTATTTCCAATTTTAGCTTCAGTGGCTATTTTCTTCTACACTAAAATGACTACTGGTCAACAGCCAATGCCACAGCAACCTGGTATGCCTAATATGAAAATTATAATGTATTTAATGCCACTTATGATGCTTTTTTTCTTTAATAATTATGCCAGTGGTTTAAGTCTTTATTATTTTGTCTCTAATCTTTTGACTATCATTCTAATGTTAGTAATAAAAAACTACATCATTGATGATACAAAAATCCATGCCCAAATTGAGGAAAATAAGAGTAAGCCAAAAAAGTCTAGTGGATTTTCAGCACGTTTACAAAAAGCAATAGAAGAAGCTGAAAAACAGAAAAAAGCAAGAAAAAAATAATATAAGACCCTTTTATATTTTTTGTTATGAAAAAAAGAGTTGTTGTTGGACTTTCAGGGGGAGTGGACTCAAGTGTTGCAGCATATTTACTTAAACAAAGTGGATATGAAGTGATCGGTTTATTCATGAAGAATTGGCATGATGATTCAGTAACTATTTCAAATGAATGCCCATGGCTAGAAGA
>CABYPG010000021.1:0-6867 GCA_902520765.1 uncultured Bacteroidota bacterium | reverse complement strand
ACAGGTTTTATAGAGGCAAAAAATACTACAGTTCAGCAATATGAATTTGAAATTGTAACAGTTATAGAATCTGTCGTTCCCAAAGGTTTAGGGAGATCAAGAATGATTGCAAAAACAGAGGCTGTTGACTATAAAACCGCAACAACTGTTAGAATGGAAGAAGGCGAGAAGGATAAATCAAAAGGCGATAAGCGCAAGGATATTAGAACTAAAGCTTTTGAAGAAACAAAGCTTTTAAACTTTTATAACCTCGGTGGTATTAGATTTAATAATATAGCAACTAATGATGCAATGGTTAAGTCCAAATTAAATCAAATGGCTGCTGATGGATGGGAATTAACATTTGTTTCTGGAGCTGTAGAATCAAGTGGAGATAAAGACCCAAACGGCATATACTTATCACGTTACGTTTTTAGAAAACCAATATAATCTCAAACTTTTAAATGAAAATTAAGGACTATCTAAAACCTTATACATCTAGTAGTGGTTTTTGAGAATGATAAATTGAGGCCACACCAAATGACTGAGGAATATTGTCTATAACTACAAATCCATTTTTTTTTAAAATTTTATTAAAAGCTTTTCCAAAAGGGAATGACTTTGCGGAAGAAGATAAATATTTATATGCAGATTTATCTTTAGAAAAAAATGAACCAATTAATGGCAGAAAGTAAAGTGTATACAAATGGTACAAACAGTTTAATGGGAAACTTTGAGGTATAGATGTTTCCAAAATAACCAATTTGCTTCCTGGTTTGAGAACTCTGTAAATTTCCAAAAGTCCTTTATCGAGATTTTCAAAATTTCTAACTCCAAATGAAACTGTAACTGCATCAAAATAGTTGTTAGGATAATTAATATTTTCTCCATCCCCAATTTCCATTTTTATATTTTTTTGCAATTGGTTTTTTTCAACCTTTTTTTTTCCAATTTCTAGCATTTGCTCAGAAATATCAATTCCAATTATTTCTGAAGCCAGGGTTTTTCCAAGTACAATCGCTAAATCCCCTGTTCCAGTTGCTACATCCAAAATTCTTTTTGGCCTTTTATGTTTTACTACTTTAACTACATTTTTTCTCCACTTTAAATCTAATCCACCAGAAATAATCCGATTAATAATGTCGTACCTAGCTGAGATTGAGTCAAACATTTGACGCACTTGTTTTTTTTTGGAGCTTGTATTGTTTTTGTAAGGGACAACCTGTTTTTTGCTCATTTGTAAATTTATAACAAAATGCAAATTGTTATGAATTTTTGAAAACACTTATTTGTATATTGGAATTTTATTAATCGTAAATCAATTTAAATGAAAACAATTTTTTATTCAGTCACTTTTTTATTAATCTCAGGATTAATATCAGCTCAAACAATAATATTTAATGTTCAAGAGGTAAAAGCAAAAGATTTTTCCGAGAAAAAGATGGAAGAAGCATATGAAACTTGTTGTGCAGACATGAAACCCAATAAAGGAGGATTTGCTCTTCAGGTTCTTGGGAAAGGAGCTGACAATGGCATGACTCACAGATTTGTTTGGTATTGGGAAATGGGAGAAGATCTATGGGAAGGAACCAATGTCCAAGAAAAAGGACCACTATGGAGGGCTCAAATGGATAATTATGTTGAAGAGTACGGAGAATCCTATTCAGGTAGAGTTCTTAGCAACCATCAAGGGACAAATGAAGATTACAAATGGGTACATATTTGGGATTACAAAGTCAAAAATCAAAAGCAATTTAAAGAGGCACATGACAAAATCGTCAATAAATACAAAAAAGAATTTGAAGGCAGGTGGGTTGCTTTTGGAACTTATGATGTTAATTCTCCCGGGGGTGGTGCAACTCATTGGGTAGGGTTGTCGGGTAAAAGCCTTCAGGATCATATTATGCTTTATGATAAGTTACAGAAACAGACAGAATTTCTTGACCTTTTAAGTAAAAGAGGAGGGGAAAGAGTCAGAGATTATATGTTTAGAGATTTAAAAACGTACTAATTTTTTATCAAATTAATTTTAATAAGCTTCTTATTCATTAATTTTATTTAAATGGAATGGTGGAGGTTACTTTATTTTAGTGCTGTTTTAACCTTCATTGGGTATTTTATTTATCTATTATTCAATGAAGGTTTGAGTTGGAATTTACTTCCGACAGCTATAATGCTTATTGCAGTTGGCCTAATTATTTATGTTAAGAAAAAATAAATGGAATATCTCTTACAAAACCTAGTTGAAAATGTCTTGAAATCCCTTGACGTTTAAATTTAACTTGTTTGCTATTGAGGAGCATAAAAGATGTCCCGAAATAAATTTGATCTTCTCTATAAAATGTTGAGTCAATATCGTTTAATTTCTCTTGTCCAAATGAAATTAGTGGCAGTAACATTGAAAAAATTAGCAGTTTTTTCATTTTTTAGATTAAAATTTATTTATTCAAACAATACTTTGTATTTAAGTATTTATGAATGAGTTCCTGTTGTTTTGAGTCTGGCACAAAGTTCTCTTTTATATAAGTTTCATAATCTATATAAGTAGGTTTACCCGCATTTTCAAATGCTTTAGAATAGTCACAAGCTCCAGAGCATTTACAAGGATAACCATTAGGATAGAGAGGGACTTCAATCATATAACTAAAATAGTATATCTATGGGAAGAACATCTGGAACTCCAAATAAAATTACTGCTGAGGTCAGAGATAAATTACAAAACCTTATTGATGAACTAGTTAACTCATTAGACATTCAAGAGCTAGACAATAATCAAAAAATCAAAATGCTCCAGATAGCTTTACAATATACACTACCTCGACTTCAAGCTATGATGATAAAAGAAGAGCAAAAAGAGGATGAGCCAATCTTTATAGAAGTATATGAAAGAGACAAGAATAAAAATGAAGAGGTCTGGAAAGATAACTTTAATGTCACATCAACTCACACCATAAAAAGAAAGCCATAGTTTTGATTAATCAAGTTTTTTCAAGTCAAACAAACCCACTTAATTAAACCTTAGCCAATATATAATCAGTTATTAAGGGTGAAAGCTACTAAATTTAAATAATCTTTTAAATGATTAAAATAAAAAAGTGGGCTATTAAACTTTTTAAGTATAATTTGAAACTTAAAGTTTGGTTTACAATTTGGGCAGTTTTCGTAACCATTACATTAATTGGAAAAATACTTTGAATAAATTCTTATTTTAAGAATATGGATTACCTCAAAGCATATTATAAACTTATTGAGACACGGAATTTTTATTTATTTTAGATGTTCTTCGGACAAATAATGATAAAATTCTTTAGAAAAATTCGTCAAGACTTGCTCAGGGATAATAAAATAGGAGATTATCTTAAATATGCTGTTGGAGAAATAGTGTTGGTTGTTATTGGAATTCTAATTGCTCTAAGCATTAATAATTGGAATGAAAGCAGAAAGAATGATTTAGAACAAGCACTATTAGTTAAGAACATAATTGAAGATCTAAGATTAGATTTTATTCACATTAATAAATCTTTAGAGCAAGTATCTAATCAAATGAACCTCATAGATGATTTGATTTCAAAAATATTTGATGAGAAGAAAAAAATAAACTATAATTCAATTGGCCTTATTAGATTTTCTTCAGACTTTCGTCCAATTTCTCAGAGAAATCATTCTGAATCTGTGAGTACACTTGAAGATGATTTTATTAGGGAGCTAATCCAAGACTATTTCATAAAGGAAGATCAGGTAACTGATATCTTTATAGAATACGTTGACATTGTTCATAATAAAATCAGACCTTACCTAAGCAATGTTGGAATGCATAACCTTAGATCACTTTATAATCAAGATTCCTCAAATAAAAAATTAGAAGTGCCACTGAATCCTATAATTCTTGATGAGCAATTAGCAAAAGTGGCGTTTCAACAATTACTCTATGAACGCAAGCTCAAAACTAATTCATTTGAAAAACTTTTGAATGAAATAAAGATAAAAAACCAAGAACTTATTAAATCGCTAAGTTTAATAATAAATTAAATATCAGTTACACTTTTGGTTAGATTAAATCTTTAACTGTCATTTCTTTTGTATAATTAAACCATATTAAATCAAAGAATTGGGGCAATTTCATACATTGTATTAACCAATAAGACAAATGAAAAGAATATTCTTTCTATTTTAAAAACTTTTTAAGTGCTGGATTATCTCTAAATTTATTTTTATTAAACAAGTCGTATTGTATATCTATATCTCTCCATTCAACCCACTTAACTATTTTAGTTATTTCTTTTTTAGTTACTTTATTCATTTCAATAAAAATCCTATTTGATTTAAAGCTTAACGAAGTCCACAATTATCTGACCTAAATTCCAACTTGGTATATAATAAGTTAATGTATTTTGATCTCTCAGCCTGTTTAATATTCTTTCTTGTAAAATACTCGAGTTTCCTGTAATGATTGTCAACGAAAAAGAACCTTGTTCTTGCAGATTTAGAAGCTCAATTTCTACTTTTTCAAGGGCTTCTTTATGACGGATTCCATGTAAGTCTATAATAGTATTAATGACTTTAATTTATATCAAAAGTAGTAATAAAATTATTTGTTTGTTTTCGAAACATATCTCTTAATGTGCATAAGATCAAGTGAATCAGAATCTCCATATTCTTTTCTAAGTTCTTTCAATTTTAAATGAAGATTATCTTTTATTTTTTTGTATTGAGGACTATTATAGACATTTTTCATTTCGGATGGATCTTCTTTCAAATCATATAACTCCCATTCATCAATATCATAATAAAAATGCATTAATTTATATCTTTCAGTCCTTACCCCGTAATGTCTTTTAACCATATGGACTGATGGATATTCATAATAAGTATAATAAATAGCGTCTCTCCATTTAGTTTCTTTTTGGTTAACAATATTTTTAAATGACATGCCTTGAAACTCTTTACTTGCAGTAATTCCTGCATAATCAAGAAAAGTCGGTGCAAAATCAAGATTTTGGATCATTTGTGGAATTTTAATACCTGGCTTTATTTCCTTTGGATAGCGTATCAACAAAGGAGTTCGAAGTGACTCCTCATACATAAATCTTTTATCAAACCAACCATGTTCTCCTAAATAAAAACCTTGATCAGACGTGTAGACTACAATTGTATTTTCTGATAAGCCTTCTCTATCTAAGTAATCTAATAATTCACCAACACCATCGTCAACTGATTGAATTGTGCGGAGATAATCCTTTAAGTAGCGATTAAATTTCCAAAGTGCTAAATCCTTTCCAGATAGATTTTGTTTTTTCATTTTATCGTTTTTGGGAGTGTAAGCATTAAGCCAGTCTTTTTTTTGGTCACTATTAAATCGATCTAATTCATTTTCAAAACCTGTTTTTTTACCATATGGGTCAGTAATCATTTTAAAGTCGTGACCCCATCTAGCTTGACCTCCACTACCATGAGCAGCTTTAATCTGCTCTTCTGAAGCCGCAATCAACATTTCCTGTGTCTTTGCAGCAGTACCCCTATCACTGTAATCATCAAAAAAATTGGCTGGAGGATCGAATTCTTTATCATCAAAAAGAGTCAAATATTTTTTTTCAGGTTTCCAATTTCTGTGAGGTGCCTTTTGATGGTAAAGAAGTAAAAATGGTTTAGTCTTATCACGTTTCTCACTTAGCCAACTTAAAGCAATTTTTGTTGTAATACTTGTTACATAGCCTTCTATTCGCTCTTGAATTCCATTAATTATAAAATCAGGATTATAATAATGACCCTGACCTGGAAGTACTGCAGAATAGTTAAAACCTTGTGGTAAACCTCTTAGATGAATTTTACCAACTAAAGCTGTCTGATAGCCTACCTTTTGAAGCTCTTTAGCAAAATTATCTTGGTCCCAATCAAAGTCTTGAATGTTATCAACTTTTCCATTTATAAAGCTATGCTTACCAGTTAGCATCACTGCTCTACTAGGTGCACATATTGAGTTTGTTACAAATGCTTTTTGGAATATTGCACCTTCATTTGCAATTCGGTCGATATTAGGCGTGTTATTTAAACCAAATCCATAGGCACTTATTGCTTGGTAGGCATGGTCGTCTGACATAATAAAAACAATATTCGGTGGGCTTTGTTTCGGGTTTGTACAGGAAAATAATATTATAGAAAAAAGAAAAAAACTAACTAATCTTATCATAAGAGTATCTCTATGGATTTATTTTTAAATATACATATTTTAAAAAATGAATTTTAATATCCAAGCTTTTTAAGTTGCTCATTGTTGGAACGCCAATTCTTTGAAACCTTCACATGTATTTCCAAATAAATTTTTTTACCGAAGAAGTTTTGTAAAGATTTTCTAGCATTAATTCCTACTTGCTTTAAGGCATTTCCCCTATGTCCGATAATTATTCCTTTTTGAGACTCTCTTTCAACTAATATCACTGAATTAATCTTTATGATTTTAGGATTTTCCTTAAATTCTTCTGTTATTACTTCAACAGAGTAAGGTATTTCATTTTTATAGCGTTGTAGAATTTGCTTTCTAATAGATTCGTTTACAAAAAAGCGTTCAGGCTTGTCAGTAATTTGATCTTTTGGAAAATAAGCAGGAGAATTTGGAATAAGTTCCTTAATCGAATTGAATACTTCGGATATAAAAAAACCATTTAATGCTGATATTGGATAAACATTTGCTAAAGGGAAAATGGTTTTCCAATAACTAACTTTTTTTTCAACTAATTTTTGAGTTGATTTATCAATTTTATTTATGAGGACAAATAAGGGTGATTTAGTTTTTTTTATTTGGTTTAATAATTTTTGATCTTTTAGATTTTCATCCTTAGCTGTAACCATATAAATTATTATGTCAGCATCTTTAAGAGCATCTTTTACAAA
>CABYPG010000020.1:0-12655 GCA_902520765.1 uncultured Bacteroidota bacterium | reverse complement strand
AACAAGGCAAAACTTCCCAAATGGTATAGATAATTTTACTAACATGGCCAATATTGGAGTATTTATAACTGACCGTGTAGTTCAAGAAGAACTTGGTGGTGGTGTTGATCTTGAAAACAACCTTTGGTATATTCCAAAATTAAATTAGAAAAGCTCAGAAGAATAAATGCGAAGTATTGTCCTTTATTATTTTACTTTTCTACTTACCCATTTAAGTTTTGCTCAAAACAAGATTAGTGACCAAAAAGTTATTTTAATTACTCTTGATGGACTTAGATGGCAAGAATTGTTCACAGGAGCTGATCCACTAATTATTAAAAACGAAAACTTTGTAAAACATCCAGATGATCTTTATGACTGGGCTTGGGAAAATAAACTGGAAAAAAGAAGATCACTTTTAATGCCTTTTGTTTGGAACGAAATAGTAAAAATCGGGCAAATTTTTGGAAATAGAAATTTGGGAAGTAAAGTTAATTTAACCAATAAACTGCTTTTTTCTTACCCCGGATATAATGAAATATTAACAGGGAAAGCTGACGACAGATCTATAAATTCAAATGATAAAATTCCAAATCCTAATGAGACAGTTTTAGAGCAATATGCCAAGAATTATAATCCTATAAAAGTCGCTGCTTTTGCAAGTTGGGATGTTTTTGATTACATAATAAACGAAGAAAGATCAAAAGTTTATACTAATTGCGGATTTGAACCTTCGTCTGACTTTCCTTTAAACTCAGATGAAAAGTTGTTAAACCAATTACAAAAACAAATACCAAGTCCTTGGGGAACTGTTCGTTTAGACGGATTTACACACCAGTTTGCTAAAGCATATATTAATAAACATAAACCCAATTTAATATTCATTTCATATGGAGAAACAGATGATTTTGCGCATGACGGAGATTATGAGTCCTATTTAAAGTCAACAAAAAATACAGATGCTTTAATTAAGGACCTATGGGAATTTTATCAAGGTAACAGTTATTATAAAGACAAAACAACTTTTATAATTACCACTGATCATGGAAGAGGTACAAATCCAATTGATAGTTGGAAAAGTCATGGTAAAGAAGTTACAGGTTCTGATGAAACTTGGTTAATAATTTTTGGAAAAGGTGTAAAAGCTAAAGGAGAAGTAGCAAATAATCAGATATATAACAATCAAATAGCTCCTCTTATAAGAAAACTAATGAACCTTCCTCAAAAGTTTGGTTCAGATTATGGTCAGCCCATATCATTAGAATAATTGGATAATTAAAATGAATTAAGGGTACAAAATTTTGGTTTTATGACTTAGTGAAAGATCATTTACAAGTTTATAATTTTCACCTTTCGATAATTTAATGTCGTACAAACTTTTCTTTTCAAAAGCAGCTGATACATTATAATTTGTAATAAGAATATTTTCAAAATTTTCAATTTCAATTCCATTAGTGAAAAAATTAGATTTTGGATTCTCCCAGCCTAAGATTATATCATTTATTCTTAATCCATTCACTCCTTTTGCATAAAGAGCTGGAATATCGTTTTTAAAAATTGATTTGCTAGTTGAATAAGCAGGTCTTAAATCAAAATTTCCTCCATACTTTGATGTGTACTTACCTTCCAACATTTTTAGTATAAGACCATCTATATTGATATTTTCAATTTTTCCTTCTTCGTGTCCGAAAATTAAAATCCCGCTTTCTGATTTTGCATTAATATTGTTAAAGACTATGTTTTTAATATTTCCAGGGTTTCCCATTTTTGATGAAGGAATTGCGGAAATATGAATTGGTTCACTTCTACCCCACCAACCATCAGAATGAAGTCTTGTATCTATCATTATGTTTGAGAAATATATATCACTAATATTACTGTTGTCCCTAGAAAATACGCCAATTCCTCTATTTGAATCATTGATAATAATATTACTGAATATTACATTTTTGATTGGTTTTTCCCCATAGCCAACCCTAATACCTGCTGATTTTGAAGACACAACACAGTTGTCAAAAATTATATTTTTTGCTTCCTTAGAATTATTTCCAAATGAATATTTTTCATTACCCGAAATAAATCCGGTAACTATTAAAGCATCGTCCCCAGCAACTACTGTTGAATTAGAAACATTCACATAACTTGAAGAGGTAACATGAATACCATCACTATTAGGAATAAGTAAATTATTTTTGATAGTTATATCAGATATTTTTACATGTTCACTTCCTCCTAGACGAATTGTCCATTTTGGTGAATCAATAAATTCTATTCCTTTAATTGACACATTTTCTGCGTTACTTACTGTTAAAATGTGACCTGGCCTTTCATTAAATTTGAGTGGCCCATCTTCAAGAGATTTATTATCTCTATAATCCTCTTTTTGACGAGTAAATTGTCTTTCTTCGACCGATGGGGCAAATCTTGTGTTTTGAATCATAAACGAGGTACCTCTTCCATTTATAATTCCATTACCTGTTATGGAGATATTTTTAATATCATTACCAAACAAGATACCCATATAATTTTTCCCCGAATAATAATATCCTTCAGGCATTAAGTCATAATCATTGATGTCCAAACTGCCTATCAACTTTGCGCCTTGTTCTAAATGAAGATTAACATTTGATTTTAGATAAATAGTGCCTGTTAGAAATTCACCTGCTGGAATTACTACCCTGCCTCCACCACTATTACTACAATTTGAAATAGCTTTATTTATAGCAGCCGTATTTATAGCTTTAGTTCCTGATACGGCCCCAAAATCAACAATATTAAAGTTTTGAGCTTTGCTAAAAGCAGAAATCAAAAGAATTAATAAAATGATACACTTTTTACTCTTACCCATCCTAAAATAAATGAACTGAATAATTAATTTCTACAAAAATACTTTAGCAATTATCCCGCAAATATATACGCACATTTGTTGTTCTGAACTCTACCTAGTGCCCATACTCCAGATGGCACCAACTGAACACCTGGAAGGATTCCCGCTACCATCTCTGCATAAACATCATCAGGATTAAGACTCATTTTTTTTGCAATAACAGATCCATAAACTTTTGTAGCTAAATCACATACACAGAAAAGAGAACCTCTAGCTTGTAAATCTTTTATCCCCTGAATTGGAGGTAGTGGCATATCACCCTCTTTAGGTTCATATACAGTATTTCTTAATGCAGGTTTTCCAGTTTGATTATCATTGAATCCTACAATTTCACCCAATTTAAACTTTTCCCATATCTCAGACTTAAAAGCGAAAACAATTCCCGTATGCCTTAGAACTGTAATCGCAGTTATATCAGAGTCTTTTACTCCTACAGAGTTATTTGACTCAAGAAAAGCCCAATTCCAAGTTATAGGTAAGGTATTATGTGGCTGACTTCCATCATAAACAACTCTATGTTCTCCTTTTATTTTCTTGAACCAATTTGATAATTCGTCAGGGCTAATTCTTGAATTGGAATTTACTGGTTCTAGATTTTCAAAATCCTCAACAAAGTTGGGAAATGCTGTAGCTCCTACACCAAGAGCTATGGATGTAAAAAATTTTCTTCTATCAGAATTCATTAGATAATATTATAATTAACAATTACTCTAAATATAGCAATAATTTTAAAGTAAAAAGTAATGATAATTTTAGTCAATTGTTATTTGATTGCTGTCTTCATATCCTATTTTTACTGCTTTTGCAATGACTGATTTAGAAAAACTTATTGGCTTTGAATATATATTCCAAATAGAATCCTTGTCTCCTTTCCAAAGTATCGTAGATCCACTATCAAAATGCTCTAAAATGATTTTCCCATATTCCTTTTTAAATGAAATTGATTTCAATTTTTTTGACTTTTCCCCCTTAACCCATTTTTCTACTAATTCTTTTTCAGAATACTCTCCTAAGTCATTCGTGTGGATTATCCATTTATCTAAAACCTCTCTTAAAAAAAATAATGTATCCTTTAGTCTAATTTCATCTGCTAAATTTCTTAGCTCATAGGGATCTTTATTTAGATCATAAAGTTCTTCTTTTGGTTTTGGTGTCTTAAACCATAGTGAATGATCCCTATTCAAAAGATTTTCCTTCCATAATTTATTTAATTCCCTCATCATTGGCATCTGTTCACGATATGAAACCGGAATCGCATTACTAATTTTTGGATTGAAGTTTCTTATATATTTAAAATTATTATATCTAACTGCCCTAAGTCTATCTACTTTTTCATCAAATCGATCAGAGGCAGCGAATATGTAAGGCGCTTTTTCATTAACCTTGAATTCACCGAATTGAGCTTCACCCTGCATCACATCAGGAGGTTTTATGCCAACCAAAGACAAGATTGATGGCGCATAATCAATAAAACTAATAAAGTTATTATTCTCAGTCCCACCATATTTGGAATAAGGAAATTTTATAATTAAAGGTACTTTTATACCTGTTTCATACAAAGATCTTTTGTGTCTAGGAAATGGTCCCCCATGATCACTGTAGAAAAAAATAATACTTTTTTCATACAGGCCTTCCTGTTTAAGTTCTTTAATGATTTTACCAATTTCTTTATCCAGTCTGATTAAATTACTGTAGTTGACAGCTATATCTTTTCTTATTTCATAAGTATCCGGAAAATAAGGTGGAATTTGAACTAATTTTTGATCTACAAAAATATCATTACTCCCCTGCTCCCAGATTTGAGATTCATGTGAAATTCCATAATTAAATACAGCAAAAAAGGGTTGGTCAGCTGCACGATTTTTCCAATGTGCATTTGAACTGCTATCATCCCAAACTCCATCTGTTTTTTTAAAATTATAATCCTCTTTTGAATTGTTGGAAGTATAATAGCCAATTTTCCTAAGGTATTCTGGAAACATTTTGACTCCTTCAGGAACAATTGGCGAATAACTTGGAATACCTATACTTGGCTCATTTTCTTTTTTATATGAATTATATGTTCTCATATTATGAGTACCTAGTGTAGTAGGATATAGCCCAGTGATAATTGCGCTCCTTGCAGGTGCACATACAGGTGCAGGGGTATAAGCATTATTAAATACCATAGCATCTTTAGCTAAACTTTCAATAATAGGTAGTTTAACTGTTGAATCACCATAGATTGGAAAAAATTCTGGAGATTGGTCTTCTGCCACTAGCCAAACTATATTGGGTAATTGTTTTTTATTTTCTTGTCTATCATATTTACATCCTAAAAAAGAGAAGGAAAAAATTAAAATTGAGAAGAACAAGTAAATAATTTTCTGTATCATATTATTTAAAACTATTAAAAAGTAATAACTATTTACTCGAGAGCCTGTAGATTGTTTTTGATTTATAAATATCCCCTGGAAAAAGGACTACAGAGGGGAATATAGGGTGATTTGGAGAGTCAGGATAATGCTGCGTTTCTAAACAAAATCCTGACCTAAAATTATAGGTGCCATTTGTTTTACTTTTTAGAGTTCCGTCTAAAAAGTTTCCAGAGTAAAATTGAACACCAGGTTCAGTTGAAAAAATTTCTAGAAGTCTTCCTGATTTCTCTTCATAAACTGATCCTACAAATCTCATATCTTTTTCCTGATCATTTAATACCCAACAGTGGTCATAACCTTTACCATTTTTAATTTGTTGATCATCATTGTTAATTTCTTTACCAATTTTTTTCCTTTTTGTAAAGTCGAAAGGAGTTCCTATGACTTTTCTGATCTCCCCAAAAGGGATAAGAGAAGTATTAACAGGAATAAATGAGTCTGCATTTATAACTAATTCGTGATTCAATATATTATTGTTGAAATTACCTGACAAATTAAAATAGGAATGTTGAGTTAAGTTTACTATTGTAGTTTTATCTGTTTTAGCTTCATAATTAATGGTTAATTCATCCTCATTATTTAATGTATAAATTACAGTTGTATCAAGATTTCCAGGATAACCCTCTTCCATATCTTTACTTAAATAATTAAGTTCTAATGATGCTATAGAATCATGCTTTATTATTTGTGCTTCCCATATCACTTTATCAAATCCTTTGAAACCTCCATGAAGGTGGTTTTCATTATCGTTAGTAGTCAGAAAATAAGCTTGGTTATTTAGTGTAAATTTTCCTTTAGAGATTCTGTTTCCATATCTCCCAACTATTGCACCGAAATAGGGGCTGCTTGACTCATATTGGATAAGATTATTATATCCTAATACGATATCATTGAAATGCTTAAATCTATCTTCAGCTGTCCATTTAGTAATAATTCCACCATATGTAATTATGTTAATTTCCATTCCATTTTTATTACGTAATGTAAACTGATAAACATCTTGATTATCTTTTGTTACTCCATAAAAAGTTTTCTCAATAGAAACAGGGTAATTAGAATATTTTTTTTCTTGTTTGGACTTACATGAAACATTTAACGAGATGAATAAAATTATAAATATGATAGTTTTAAAATTATTCATAATTTGAAGTTGTAAAGTAATGTTTTAAATATTTGTAAACCAAAGTAAATCAATTTGAACATTAAAGATATTAAAGACACAATTAAATTATCTGGAATAAAACAAAACATAAAATTTTTTGTTTTAACAATGCTATTTGTCTGTTGTGAATCGAAGAAAAAAATTGATTTCAATGCCGAGATCAAACCAATAATTAACAAAAAATGTATCTCATGTCATGGTGGAGTAAAAAAGACTGCAGGATTTAGTCTTTTATTTGAAAAGGAAGCGCTAGCCAATACTGATGAAGGTTCACCAGCTATTATCCCTGGAGATTCTAAGAATAGCAGACTGATCCAAAGACTTCATGAAACAGATATTGAACTTAGAATGCCATACCACAAACCTAAACTTAGTGAATCCGAAATTGAACTCTTTACTGAATGGATAGATCAAGGAGCAAATTGGGGAACTCATTGGGCATATATACCACCGAAAAATGAAAAAATACCTGAATTGAATACAAATATTTTCAGTGAAAAATTTTTCAACAACACTATAGATAAATTTATAGCAGTTAAAATGTTAGAAAAAAACTTATCCCCAAATCCTGAATCTAAGAAAAGTATTTTGGCTAGAAAAGTTTCTTTTGACATAACTGGCCTACCACCTAATAAAAAACTTTTTGAATTGTTTATTGAAAATAAAATAGATTATGAAACTTACGTTGACTCGCTTTTTTCAAGAGACTATTATGGTGAGAAATGGGCTAGTTGGTGGTTAGATCTAGCTAGATATTCAGATTCAAAAGGTTATGAAACTGATAGAGGTAGAAATATTTGGGAATATAGAGATTGGGTGATTAAATCTCTAAACAAAGACCTCCCATTCGATGAATTTACTATTCAACAAATAGCTGGAGATCTTTTACCAAATTCCTCTTACGATCAATTATTAGCGACAGCATTCCATAGGAATACGATGAACAACGATGAGGGTGGAACAAATGATGAAGAATACAGAGTAGCTGCTGTTATAGACAGGGTAAATACTACTTTTGATGTCTGGCAAAGTACAACAATGGGATGTGTTCAGTGTCATGATCATCCTTATGATCCAATACGTCATAAAGAATACTACCAGTTGATGTCGTTTTTTAATAATACAAGAGATGAGGATTTAATGGGGGAATCACCGAATTTAAGGTCTTATTCTAAAAAAGTTATAACTAAAATTAATAGTGTTTTAGAATTTATTTCAGAAAAAACGGATAATCAAACACTTAATATCTACAGGAACTTTTTCAAGTATTTAGAACCTAAATATGCTTTACACAATTCAATCGTTCTAAATTCTGAAAATGGGTTTATCAGTGGTGAAACTTTAAACTTAAGAAATAAAGGAATAGCCGTTTATAAAAATATAAACACAAGAGGGTTTGAAAATCTTTATTTTAAACATGGAGGTGGTAGAAAAAATACAAAATTAATTTTTCGTAAGAATTCACCTGATGGAAAAATGATTGCATCAATAAACCTAAACCAAAATAAATACTGGTTTCATGGTAAAAATAACTCATATTTTAAAATAAAAATTAAAAAAGAATTAAAGCCATTCGATCTATATATAGAGGCAATAAATCGTGATTTATATACAAATAATTCTGTTTCATATGATTACAAGGATTTAGCTGCTCAAATAGATTGGATTTCATTTTTACCAAATATCCCTGTTTCAAATAGTACTGAACTTATGAAATTAGATAGAGATATAAATACGATTTTGAATACACCCAAAAATCTTACTCCAATAATGGTTGAAAATGAAGATTTCATGAAACGTAAGACATATCTTTTTGATAGAGGGAATTGGTTAAATAAAAAAGAAGAAGTTAATCCTCAGGTTCCATCAATTTTAAACAAATGGGATTTAGAGTGGGAGAAGAACAGGTTAGGATTTTCAAAATGGATAATTAGTAAGGAAAATCCGCTAACAGCTAGAACACTTGTAAATAGAGTATGGTATCAAATTTTTGGTAAAGGTTTGGTTTCATCGATAGAGGACATGGGAACGCAATCTGATCCTCCAAGTCATCCTGCACTTATTGACTGGTTGGCCTTTAATTTCATGAATGATATGAATTGGAGTCTAAAGTCATTAATTAAGAAGATAGTTTTGTCATCTACATACAAACAAAGCTCAAATATTGATGAAAATAAATTTAAACTAGATCCAAATAATTTATATTATTCATGGGGTACGAAACTTCGCTTGAGTGCTGAATCTGTTCGAGATCAGGCACTTTTTGTTTCTGGGCTTTTAAGTCCTAAGAAATATGGCCCTGGTGTAATGCCTCCACAACCTGATGGCGTATGGGAACATCCCTATCTAGGTAACCTGTGGAAAGAAAGCAAAGGCGAGGATAAACATAGAAGAGCAATCTATACTTACTTAAAAAGAACAAGTCCGTATCCTTCATTTATTTCATTTGACGCTAGTAGTAGAGAAATTTGTTTGGTAAGAAGACTACCCAGCAATACTCCCCTTCAAGCACTTGTAACAATGAATGACCCAGTTTACACTGAAGCAGCTTTTAATCTCGCTAAATCAAGTAAGGCAGAATCTATTGAATCATCAATAAAGAAAATGTATAGATCTGCAGTTTACAAAGAAATCGAACCAAAGGTTTTAAATAACCTAATAAGCCTGTATAGTATTGCTCAAAAAGAATTTGAGGAAGACAATTTGAAACTAGATAACTTTTTTGATTTAGGAAATAAAATTGATATAAAATTAGCTTCCCTAGCAATCGTTGCTAATGCTATAATGAATCTTGATGAATTTTTAACCCATGGATGATATAAAAAAACTACATTACGAATTCAAAAAAACAAATGCAAGATTTAATACAAGAAGGCATTTTCTCAAAGATTGTACATTAGGCCTAGGAGGAATTGCCTTAGGTTCATTTTTTAACTCATGCTCTAACAAAAATATTTCTTTTAACTATAATGCTGACAGAAGTTTAAATCCTTTAGCACCAATAGCACCTCCCTTCAATCCTAAAGTTAAAAGCGTGATATACCTTCACATGGTAGGTGCTCCATCACAATTAGAATTGTTTGATTATAAACCTGAACTAGAAAAGTTACACAATAAACCTTGCCCTGAATCTTTAATTACAGGAAAGCAGTTTGCTTTTATAGAAGGAATACCTAACATGTTAGGCCCTCAAGCTACTTTTTCAAGAGAAGGAGAGTCTGGAAATTGGATTTCAAACCATATTCCGCACTTTAAAAAAATCATTGATGAGGTGACTTTCCTAAAAGCTGTTCACACAGATCAATTTAATCATGGCCCAGCTCAACTATTAATGCATACTGGCAGTCCAAGACTAGGAAGACCTTCTATTGGTTCATGGGTAACCTACGGTCTTGGATCTGAAAGTAATGATCTTCCTGGTTTTATAGTACTTACTTCGGGTGGAACCCCAGATGGAGGAAAAAGCCTTTGGGGTAATGGGTTTTTACCTTCTATTTATCAAGGTGTTCAATGTAGATCAAAAGGTGATCCTGTACTTTACCTTAAAAATCCAAAAGGTGTTTCACAGGAACTTAAAAAGAATATTATTGGATCAATTAATCAGATTAATTATAATGAATACAAGAAATTTAGTGATCCTGAGGTGCTAACTCGGATAAGTCAATATGAAATGGCATTTAGAATGCAAAGCTCTGTTCCTGAAGTCATGAATATAAATGATGAGCCCAAATATATCAGAGAGATGTATGGTGTTCAACCTGGAAAAGAATCCTTTGCAAACAATTGCTTATTAGCAAGAAAAATGGTTGAGAAAGGAGTACGCTTTGTTCAACTTTATGATTGGGGATGGGACTCACACGGTAATGGTGAAGCAGAATCATTAAGAAAAGGTTTTTTAAACAAATGTAAAGACTCTGACAGACCAATTGCAGCACTTATTTTGGACTTAAAGCAAAGAGGACTTTTAGACGAAACTCTTGTAGTTTGGGGAGGTGAATTTGGAAGAACACCAATGTGGGAAAACCGAGCTGGTGTTCAAAACACTCTTGTCGGAAGAGACCACCAAGGGGAAGCATTTACAATGTGGATGGCTGGAGGTGGCTTGAAAAAGGGTTATGTCCATGGGAAAACTGATGAAATTGGTTACAGAGGTATTGAAGGTCGTGTATCGGTTTATGATATACAAGCAACTATTTTACACTTATTAGGATTCGACCATGAGCAGTTTACATATGATTTTCAAGGAAGACCCTTTAGATTAACTGACGTCGAAGGGCAAGTAATAAGTCAAATTTTAGCATAAAATTTTTTGAAAAAACTGATCTTAATTATTTTTTCTATTGTTTGTTCAACTGAAACGATTGCACAAAATAAAGTTCTTTATTTTCAAACCAGCTGGGGTTTTGAAGGAACTCCTGAAGCTTTTATAAAAAAAGCAAAGGCCTCAGGATATGATGGAATTGAAATCTGGTCTCCAACTGATAAGAAAGAACAAATACAAATTTCAAAATTGTTGAAACAACAAAACATGAAAGTAATTTATCTTTGTGGCACTGATACCAAACTTTCTTTTGAAAAAAGTCTAGTTGCTTACAAAAAATATCTTAAAAATACTTTTGAGCTTAATCCTATTGCCATAAATTCCCACACTGGCAGTGATTTTTATTCATTCAGTCAAAATATGGCTTTCATAGAAGAGGCCACAAAACTCAGTAAACAATACAAAATCCCCGTTTATCATGAAACACATAGAGGGAGGTTTAGTTATTCCCTTCCGAAGACAATCGAATATATTGAAAAAAACAAAGATTTGGTTCTTACTTTGGATATAAGCCATTGGATGGTAGTTCACGAATCTTTATTGCTGAAAAGAGCTGACTTATTAAAAAAAATTATAGACAGAAGTAATCATATTCATGCTAGAGTCGGTTTTGAGGAAGGACCTCAAGTCAATGATCCTAGTGCACCTGAATGGAAGTCTGTTGTTAAGAGACATACCGATATTTGGAATTCTGTAGTCAAAAAAATTACTAGCAATAATAAAACGCCAACGATAACGACAGAATTTGGACCTCCTAACTACATGCCAACATTACCCGTTACACAGGAACCAATATCTGACCAGTGGAAGGCTAATTTGTATATTATGAAAATATTGAAAAAAAGATTAAATGATTAAAATATTATGCTTGATGATTTATTGATTTTAATTGGTCGATTTCATCCTTTGATAATTCATTTGCCAATTGGATTTATAGTATTAGGAATTTTAATTGAGTTAAATTCAAAAAAACTTAAATGGTCTGATGACGCTCTAAAGTTTATTTTCTTTTGGGCCACTATTACTGGTATCTTATCAATAATAAGTGGATATTTACAATATCAAAATGGTGGATATCTTTGGCAGACAGTTCAAAATCATTTTGTAGCTGGAATTCTTACTGTTATTTTATCATTTTCCTTTTACCTTAAATTAATTGAAAAATCATTTTTTAAACTCCTGCCAAGAAAACTTTTTACTATTGGGAATTCACTATTACTCTTGCTGGCAGGTCACTTAGGCGGGAATATTACACATGGTGAAGAACATTTAACTGAACCTATAAAAAATCTAGCAAGTTTTAATAAAGTACAAAGTAAGCCCATAAAATATTATAAAGACTATAAAGAAAAACCGTTATTTTCTTCGGTTATCCAGCCAATACTTGACGAAAAATGTGTGAAGTGTCACAATTCTAAAAAATCAAGTGGTAAATTAAAAATGCATAATTCTAATGAACTTATAAAAGGAGGTAGAAACGGTTCTATAATTAATTTTGAAAGGCCAGAAACGAGTGAAATGTATATTAGAATTCATTTACCAAAAGATGAGAAAAAACATATGCCCCCAAAAGGTGGAAAACAGCTTTCAAGGGAAGAAATAAATCTTGTAAGTAATTGGATTAAAAATGGAAGCTCATTCAAAAAATCTGTAGAAGAATTTCAACTTGATGAAAACCTGATTAATTATTTTTTCACAACTGAAAAACCATTTTACCCAACAGAAAATGTTGCAATGCCTAATATTGAAACTTTAGAAAAAGTAAGAGCAAAAAATATTTTGATTAACCCTATTAGTAAAAACTCCAATTTCTTTTCTGTTAACACATTAAATTACTCTGAATTCAGAGACATTGATTTGTCAATCGTGTCTAGCGTAAGGCAAAATAT
>CABYPG010000019.1:0-12712 GCA_902520765.1 uncultured Bacteroidota bacterium | reverse complement strand
ATGACAATTTCAGCATCATTACCTTCTGAATCCTTTCCTTTAACAGTTTTAAGGTCTTCAATCTCTACAATACCTTCAAACTTAGTAATAAGTTTGTTTTCCTCTGAAATATTACCCGCTACACCTCCAACATGAAATGTGCGAAGTGTTAATTGAGTTCCAGGCTCACCAATAGACTGAGCTGCAATAACTCCAACAGCTTCTCCAAGTTGCACCATTTTACCTGTGGCTAGATTTCTTCCATAACATTTTTTACAAACACCATGTTTAGCAACACATGTTAAAGGAGAGCGTACTTCAACTGACTCAATAGGTAAATTTTTTAAAATGGAAACATGATGCTCTTTAACTTCTTTGCCAGATTCTACAATTATTGAATTGGAAAGTGGATCAACTATATCATGTAATGTTACCCTACCAAGAATTCTCTCCCCTAAGGTTTCCACTATCTCTTCATTCTTCTTAAGAGGTTTAACTTCAACTCCTCGTAAAGTTCCACAGTCCTCGATATTAACAATAACATCCTGTGATACATCATGGAGTCGTCTTGTTAGATATCCAGCATCAGCAGTCTTTAATGCGGTGTCCGCAAGCCCCTTTCGAGCACCATGCGTTGATATAAAATACTCTAAAATAGATAATCCTTCTTTGAAATTGGATAGTATTGGATTTTCAATGATTTCACCTCCACCAACATTTGATTTTTTGGGTTTTGCCATAAGACCTCTCATACCTGTAAGTTGACGAATTTGTTCTTTTGAACCTCTTGCACCTGAATCCAACATCATATAAACAGAATTGAAACCCGTCTGATCCTCACTTATTCTTTTCATTGCTAGCTCAGTCAACTTCGCATTAGTGGAAGTCCAAATGTCTATTACTTGGTTATATCTCTCGTTATTAGTTATTAGTCCCATATTATAATTACCAATAACACCATCTACTTGACTATTAGCTTCGTCAATCATTTTGAGCTTTTCTGGTGGTATAATGATATCACCTAAGCTAAAGGAAAGCCCTCCTTTAAAAGCGAAACCGTATCCCATTGACTTAATCTTGTCCAAAAAATTTGCAGTCTCTGGAACACTAGTAACCTTGAGTATTTCACCAATAATCTCACGTAGATTTTTTTTAGTCAAAACAACATTAAAAAAGCCTGCGGCTTCTGGAACTACCTCATTAAATAAAACACGTCCAACAGTTGTTTCAATAATTTTTTCTTGAAGCTCTCCCTCATTATTTAAAACTTTTGCCCTTATTTTAATTACTGCATTTAGTTCTACTCTTTTCTCATTGTAAGCGATATGAACTTCTTCGACAGAATAAAAAGTGAGTCCTTCCCCCTTAACTTTCTCTTTTTCAGAGGATATTTTAGCCTTCGTCATATAATAAAGACCTAAAACCATGTCCTGAGATGGAACGGTTATTGGTGATCCATTAGCTGGATTTAATATACTATGGGAGGCTAACATTAATAGCTGTGCTTCTAAAATTGCCTCTGGGCCAAGAGGAAGGTGCACTGCCATTTGATCTCCATCAAAGTCAGCGTTAAATGCAGTGCAGACAAGAGGGTGCAACTGGATTGCTTTTCCTTCAATCAATTTTGGTTGAAATGCCTGAATACCCAGTCGGTGAAGAGTAGGAGCTCGATTAAGTAGGACAGGGTGTCCTTTCAACACATTCTCTAATATGTCCCAAACAACAGGCTCTTTTCTATCAATTATTTTTTTAGCTGATTTTACAGTTTTTACAATCCCTCTTTCTATTATCTTTCGTATTATAAAAGGTTTGTACAATTCAGCTGCCATATCCTTGGGTAGTCCACATTCGAACAGTTTCAACTCAGGACCAACTACTATGACTGATCTTGCTGAATAATCAACTCTTTTACCTAATAAGTTTTGTCGAAATCTACCTTGCTTACCTTTTAGAGAATCGGATAGTGATTTTAATGGTCGATTTGAATCAGTTTTTACTGCAGAAGCTTTTCTTGTATTATCAAAAAGGGAATCAACTGATTCTTGAAGCATTCTTTTTTCGTTTCTTAAAATTACTTCAGGTGCTTTAATCTCAACTAGTCTTTTTAAACGGTTGTTTCTAATTATAACTCTTCTATACAAATCATTTAAATCTGAAGTTGCAAAACGGCCACCATCGAGTGGTACCAGTGGTCTCAACTCAGGTGGAATTACAGGAATAACCTTCATTATCATCCACTCTGGCAAATTTTCTCCTCTTTCATTTGCATCACGAAATGCTTCAACTACTTGGAGACGTTTTAAAGCTTCTGTTTTTCTTTGTTTTGATGTTTCATTATTTGCCTTGTGCCTTAATTCATATGAAAGTGTTTTTAAATCTATACGTGCCAATAAATCAATTAAACAGTCTGCACCCATTTTCGCAATAAATTTTTCTGGGTTAGAGTCCTCTAAATATTGATTTTCTGCTGGTATTTGTTCCATTACATTAAGATACTCTTCCTCTGTTAGAAAATCCAACTGTTTTAAATTATCACCTTCTTCATTTTTTGCACTCCCAGGTTGAATGACTACATATCTTTCATAATAAATAATCATGTCTAGTTTTTTTGAGGGAAGGCCTAATAAATACCCTATTTTATTGGGTAAAGAACGAAAATACCATATATGTGCCACGGGAACTACCAGATTAATATGGCCAACTCTGTCACGGCGCACTTTTTTTTCAGTTACTTCTACTCCACATCTGTCACACACAATTCCTTTATACCTTATCCTTTTGTATTTGCCACATGCACATTCATAATCTTTAACAGGACCAAAAATTCGTTCACAAAAAAGTCCGTCACGTTCGGGTTTGTGTGTCCTATAATTTATTGTCTCTGGTTTGAGTACCTCACCTCTAGAGTTTCCTAAAATTATTTCAGGTGAAGCTAATCCTATTGAGATTTTATTAAATTTTTTTTGAGTAATGATTTCGCTGTTTCTAGCCATTTATTTTATTTTAAAAATTATTCTTCCAATCTTATATCAAGTCCGAGACCTTTTAATTCGTGCATTAAAACATTAAAAGATTCTGGTAATCCAGCCTCAGGTAGTGTATCACCCTTAACAATAGATTCATAAGTTTTAGCCCTCCCAATTACGTCATCAGATTTGACAGTTAGAATCTCTTGCAATGTGCTTGACGCCCCATAAGCCTCCAACGCCCAAACTTCCATTTCCCCAAATCTTTGTCCTCCAAACTGTGCTTTACCACCTAGGGGCTGTTGAGTGATTAATGAATATGGACCTATTGATCTTGAATGCATCTTATCATCAACCATATGTCCTAATTTCAACATGTAAATTACTCCAACTGTAGCAGGCTGATCAAAACGTTCGCCAGTACCACCATCAAAAAGGTATGTATGGCCGTATTTTGGTACTTTAGCTTTTTCTGTCAACTTATTAATTTCATCTATTGAAGCACCATCAAAAATTGGAGTAGCATATTTTTCACCAAGGTTTTGTCCAGCCCAACCTAATACTGTTTCATAAATTTGACCAATATTCATCCTTGATGGAACACCAAGTGGATTTAAAACAATGTCTACTGGTGTACCATCCTCTAAAAATGGCATTTCTTCTTCACGAACTATCCTCGCTACAATACCTTTATTACCGTGACGCCCCGCCATTTTATCGCCTACTTTAAGTTTTCGTTTTTTTGCAACGTAAACTTTTGCAAGTTTCTTTACGCCCGCAGGAAGTTCATCTCCAACACTAATTGTAAATTTTTCACGGCGTAAAGCTCCTTGAAGGTCATTTTCTTTGATTCTATAATTATGAATCAAATCTGCAATTAAACTATTAGTTTCTTTAGAAGTTGTCCAAGTACTTTTGGACAAGTGAGTATAATCATCAACTGAAGAAAGTAATTTTAATGAATATTTCTTTCCCTTCGGCATAATTTCCTCGCCTAAGTCATTAGTTATGCCTTGGCAGGTTTTACCGTTTACAACAGAAAATAATTTTTCAACTAAAACCTGCTTTAAGTCATCAAACTTTTCATCATATTTTCTTTCAAGTGAATCTAATTCCTCTTTATCTAAATTTCTTTTACGTTTGTCTTTAATAGAGCGTGTGAAAAGCTTTTTATCAATCACAACTCCACTAAGAGAAGGAGGGGCTTTCAAGGATGCATCTTTAACATCACCTGCTTTGTCTCCAAATATAGCTCTTAACAATTTTTCCTCGGGAGTTGGATCAGATTCTCCTTTTGGTGTTATCTTCCCAATTAATATATCACCTGAGTTTACCTCAGCACCTACACGGATCATGCCATTTTCGTCAAGATCCTTCGTAGCCTCTTCGCTGACATTTGGGATATCATTTGTTAATTCTTCAGCTCCTAATTTTGTGTCTCGAACATCAAGCGAATATTCATCTATATGAATAGATGTAAAAATATCCTCTCTTACTACCTTTTCTGAAATTACTATTGCATCTTCAAAATTGTAGCCTTTCCATGGCATAAAAGCTACCTTCATGTTTCGCCCTAGAGCTAATTCTCCTCCGTCTGTAGCATAGCCCTGGCAAAGGACCTGACCCTTTCTAACATGGTCTCCTTTCTTGACAATCGGTTTAAGATTTATACAAGTTCCTTGATTTGTCTTTCTAAATTTTACAAGATTGTAGGTTTTCTTCATTCCCTCGAATCTGACGAGTTCTTGAGATTCTGTTAGATTATAACGAATGGTAATTTTATCAGCATCAACATATTCAACAACTCCTTCGTTTTCTGCATTTACCAGAACTCTAGAGTCGGAGGCTACTTGCTTTTCAAGTCCTGTACCAACAATTGGTGATTCTGGGCGTAATAATGGAACTGCTTGACGCATCATGTTTGATCCCATTAATGCCCGATTAGCGTCATCGTGCTCTAAGAAAGGAATTAAGGATGCAGAAATAGAAGCAATCTGGTTCGGAGCTACATCAGTATAACTTATCTGCTGAGGACCAACAACTGGAAAGTCTGCTTGATCACGAGCAATAATCTTCTCATCAAGTATTTTTCCATTATCATCATATTCTATATTTGCTTGGGCTATGAGTTTGTTCTCTTCTTCCTCAGCACTTAAGTAATGTGTTTCATTTAAATCAATTTTACCATTCTCAACCTTTCGATATGGAGTCTCTATAAACCCGAGGTTATTTACCTTAGCGTAAACACCTAATGAGGATATTAATCCAATGTTTGGTCCTTCTGGTGTTTCGATTGGACAGAGACGGCCATAATGAGTGTAATGAACATCACGTACCTCAAATCCAGCTCTTTCTCGGGATAATCCACCGGGTCCTAAGGCAGAAAGTCTCCGCTTATGAGTAATTTCAGCTAAAGGGTTAGTTTGGTCCATAAACTGAGATAATTGGTTAGTACCAAAAAATGTATTAATAACTGAAGAAAGTGTTTTTGCGTTTATAAGATCAATTGGAGTGAATACCTCATTATCTCTAACGTTCATTCTTTCTCTAATAGTTCTTGCCATTCTAGCTAGTCCAACTCCAAACTGTGATGAAAGCTGTTCTCCGACAGTTCTAACTCTCCTGTTTGAAAGGTGATCAATATCATCAATTTCAGCTTTTGAGTTGATCAATTCAATAAGATATTTTATGATTGTAATTATATCTTCTTTAGTTAAAACTTGTTTATCCATCTCAACATCAAGTCCTAACTTTTTATTCATTCTATAACGGCCAACCTCACCTAGGTTATATCTCTGATCTGAGAAAAACAATTTATCTATTATTCCTCTTGCAGTGTCTTCATCGGGTGGTTCAGCATTTCTCAGTTGTCTGTAAATGTGCTCAACAGCTTCTTTTTCTGAGTTAGTAGGGTCTTTTTGTAAAGTATTATAAATAATGGCGTAATCAGACATGTGAGCATCCTTTTTGTGTAAAAGGATATTTTTTGCTCCGGCCTCTATAATTTCATCAATATGCTCTTTTTCGAGAATAGTATCTCTATCTATTACTATTTCGTTTCTTTCAATTGATATAACCTCACCGGTATCTTCATCCACAAAATCCTCAATCCAGCTTTTCAAAACACGTGCAGCTAATTTTCTTCCAAGTATTTTTTTTAGACCCGTCTTGGTGACCTTTATTTCTTCTGCAAGATCAAAGATTTCTAAAATATCACGGTCGTGCTCAAATCCAATTGCCCTAAAGAGAGTAGTTACAGGCAATTTTTTCTTACGGTCTATGTAAGCATACATTACACTGTTAATGTCTGTTGCAAATTCAATCCATGAGCCTTTGAAAGGTATAACTCTTGCAGAATATAATTTTGTTCCATTTGCATGAAAGGATTGACCAAAAAATACGCCTGGAGAACGGTGTAGTTGCGAAACAACAATCCTTTCGGCACCATTTATTACAAATGTCCCACTAGGTGTCATATACGGTATGGTTCCAAGAAAAACATCTTGGACGATGGTTTCAAAATCTTCATGCTCCAGATCATTACAGAATAGTTTTAATCGGGCTTTAAGTGGAACTGAATAAGTAAGTCCCCTTTCAATACACTCTTGTATAGTATATCTTGGTGGATCTACAAAATAATCTAAAAACTCTAGAACAAATTGGTTTCTAGTATCAGAAATAGGAAAATTCTCTTTAAATGTATTGAAAAGTCCCTCCTCATTTCTCTCATCAGATTTTGTTTCTAATTGGAAAAAATCTTGGAAAGATTTAATTTGAATATCAAGGAAGTCCGGATACTCAGGAATGTGTTTTGCACCTGCAAAACTAGTTCTTTGACTGTTTTTAATTGGCATTTAAATCAAGTTTAATAGTATATGAATAAATTGAATGAATGTATATAAGGGAAGTTGGCCTCTGGATTATCCAAAAGCCTGAAACTATAATAATGATTATTAAATCTACTTAAGCTCAACCTCTGCACCTGCTTCTTCAAGAGATTTTTGAAGCGATTCAGCTTCATCTTTTGCTATACCCTCTTTTAGTGGTGTAGGTGCTTTATCAACTAAATCTTTAGCTTCTTTTAAACCAAGACCAGTCAATTCTTTTACTAATTTAACCACAGCTAGTTTGGAACCTCCAGCTGCTTTAAGGATTACGTCAAATTCCGACTTTTCTCCAGCAGAATCTCCTGATGTATCTCCAGCTATAGGTCCTGCTACGGCTACTGCAGTTGCAGAGGGCTCTATACCATACTCTTCTTTTAAAATATCGGCCAACTCATTGACCTCTTTGACTGTCAAACCGACCAGTTTTTCTGCGAATTCTTTTAAATCTGCCATTTTTGTTGTATTTCTAATTAAACTTATTTATTTAGTTGCAAAACTAATTTTGTCAGGAATCATTTTTCTGAAAGTGATTTTAAAATTCCAGATAATTTCCCACCCCCTGACTGGAGTGATGAAACTAAATTCTCAATGGGTGACTGTAATAATGATACAATATCACCAATTACTTCATCTTTTGATTTTATAGCTACTAGCTTATCAATTTGATCATCACCAATATAGACAGTCTGTTCTATAAAAGCTCCTTTCAAAATTGGCCTATCAGATTTTTTTCTAAAGTTTTTGATAACCTTTGCAGGGGCATTACCAGAGTCAGAAATCATTAAGGATGTGTTACCCTTAAGAGTGTCTATCAAATCACCAAAATCATGATCGGAATTGCCCATGGCTTTCGCCAATAAAGTGTTTTTAACAACTTGTAGTTTAATTTTTTCATTAAAGCAAGTGCGTCTCAGATCGCTTGTTTCTGATGCGTTGAGACCGCTAATATCAGCTAAATATAAGTTTTTAACCTCTCTTAATGCTTCTTTAAGGTCTTCTATTACTTGTTGTTTTCTTTCTTTTATCATCTTTGATAATTATCTCTTAAGCTAATTTTGTATCAATAGAAATTCCTTGACTCATTGTACTAGACATAAAGATACTTTTAATATATGTGCCTTTTGAAGTTGATGGTTTAATTTTTTCGATAGTTTTGATAAGTTCATCAGCATTATCAAAAATTTTATCAGCAGAAAACGATACTTTACCGATTGATGCGTGAATTATTCCAGTTTTATCAACTTTAAAGTCAATTTTTCCACCTTTTATATCAGTTATTGCCTTTTTAATATCCGTAGTGACAGTACCTGTTTTGGGATTTGGCATTAGACCACGTGGACCTAATATCTTTCCTAATGGCCCAAGTTTTCCCATAACGCTTGGCATAGTGACAATTATGTCAATGTCGGTCCAACCATCTTTTATTTTTTGTAAATATTCATCAAGTCCAAAAAAATCAGCACCAGCCTCTTTTGCTTCACCTTCTTTATCTGCTGTTACCAATGCCAATACTCTAACATTTTTACCTGTTCCATGCGGCAAAGCCACAATACCTCTAACCATCTCGGTAGCTTTTTTTGGATCAACACCTAAACGAATAGCCATGTCAATGCTAGCATCAAATTTTGTGAAAGTAATTTCTTTTACCAATGAGGATGCCTCCCTGAGAGAATATATTTTATTGGGATCCACTTTTAAAACTAGTTTTCTCTGATTTTTAGTTTGTTTTGGCATTGTAATGATTTAAATTAAAATGGCGCATCTCCTGAAATTTGAAATCCCATTGAACGAGCAGTTCCAGCAACCATTTTCATCGCTGATTCAATTGTGAATGCATTCAAGTCTGGCATTTTGTCTTCAGCTATAACCTTGACCTGATCCCAAGTTACAGTAGCTACTTTTTCTCTATTTGGTTCCCCAGACCCCTTTTTTGCTTTTGCTGCTTCCATTAGTTGAACGGCTGCAGGTGGTGTTTTAATTATAAACTCAAACGAATTATCCTTAAAAACAGTTATCACTACAGGTAAAACTTTACCTGGAGTGTCTTGCGTTCTAGCATTAAATTGCTTACAAAATTCCATAATATTTACACCGGCGGACCCAAGAGCGGGGCCTACTGGCGGGGAGGGGTTTGCAGCTCCTCCTCGTACCTGTAGTTTTAATATTTTATTTATTTCTTTTGCCATTAATAGTTTATATTATTTAGATTAAAGTGCCCTAAAACAATCTCACCTTATTAAATATTGAATTAAATTTTTTCTACCTGCATATAGCTCAACTCTAATGGAGTCTTTCTACCAAAAATTTTAACCATTACCTCAAGTTTACGTTTTTCTTCATTAACTTTCTCTATAGATCCTGTGAATCCATTAAAAGGACCATCAATCACTTTAACATTTTCTCCAACAATAAACGGGATAGAAATGTGTTCTGTCGTTAATGCTAATTCATCAACTTTACCAAGCATCCTATTTACCTCAGCTTCTCGCATTGGTACAGGAACTCCTCCTTTAGTTTCGCCTAAAAATCCAATAACATTTGTAACAGATCTTATTATGTGAGGCAGTTCACCAGAAAGATTAGCTTTAATCATAATGTATCCAGGAAAATATGTCCTTTCTTTGCTAATTTTCTTGCCATTTCTTATTTGAATTACTTTCTCGGTTGGGACTAAAAGATCTTCTACTGCCGATTCATAACCAAAGCGTGAAATTTCAGACTTTATATAGTCTTTAATTTTAGACTCTTGGCCACTAACAGCACGAACAACGTACCACCTTTTTTCGTTTGTTGTTGTTGCCATATTATCCAATTAGACTAAAGTATAGTTTAATTATTCTCGAAAAAACTGTATCTGCCCCCCATATAGCTAAAGAAAAAAAAACTGAAAAAAACAAAACAATGACTACTAGGCGCTGAAGTTCTGAGCGCTCAGTCCATGAAACATTATTTTTTAGTTCTTCAAAAGAACCCTTTATGTAATTAATTATTTCTGCCATCTATTGTTTTTCAGCACGGGTTGAGAGGCTCGAACTCCCGACACCTGGTTTTGGAGACCAGTGCTCTACCAACTGAGCTAAACCCGTATTTTCTAGACACTAAGGGTATAAACAAAACTGAAATGTCCAAGGTGTGTAATTCAAAAATTGTTTTATAGTTAATCTAAAATTTCCGTGACTTGGCCAGCTCCAACAGTTCTACCACCTTCTCGGATAGCAAACCTGAGACCAGTATTAAGTGCTACAGGTTGGATCAAATCAACATTAATTGTTAAATTATCTCCAGGCATAACCATTTCAACCCCATTCGGTAAAACAATATTGCCCGTAACATCTGTTGTTCTTACATAAAATTGCGGTCTATAATTATTATGAAAAGGGGTGTGTCGACCACCTTCCTCTTTTTTCAAAATATAGACTTCAGCTTTGAACTTAGCATGAGGTTTTACAGAACCTGTTTTACAAAGTACCATGCCTCTTTTAATATCTGTTTTTTCAATACCTCGGAGTAGTATTCCAACGTTGTCTCCAGCTTCGCCTCTGTCTAAAATTTTTCTAAACATCTCAACACCAGTAATTGTAGATTTCATTTTTTCAGCTCCCATGCCGATAATATCGATTTCATCGCTAGTATTAGCGACTCCCGTTTCAATTCTACCAGTTGCAACTGTTCCGCGTCCAGTAATTGAAAATACATCTTCAACAGGCATTAAAAAATCTTTGTCTACATCTCTTTTAGGTAATTCAATCCAAGTGTCTACTTGCTCCATCAATTTCATGACTGTATCAACCCATTTTTGTTCTCCATTTAGGGCACCTAAAGCTGATCCTAGTATAACAGGTGTATTATCACCATCATAATCATAAAATGAAAGTAATTCTCTCACCTCCATTTCAACTAATTCTAATAATTCCTCATCATCTACCATATCAGCTTTGTTAAGGAAAACAACAATTCTTGGAACTCCAACTTGACGACCAAGTAAAATGTGTTCTCTTGTCTGTGGCATTGGACCGTCTGTAGCAGCTACCACAAGAATTGCTCCGTCCATTTGAGCTGCGCCAGTAACCATATTTTTTACATAATCAGCGTGACCAGGACAATCTACGTGAGCGTAGTGCCTATTTGATGTTTGATATTCAACGTGTGATGTATTAATTGTAATTCCACGTTCCTTTTCTTCCGGGGCATTATCAATTTGATCAAAGCTCCTAGCTTCTGAGAAACCAGCGTCAGCTAAAACCTTAGTAATAGCAGCTGTAAGTGTAGTTTTACCATGATCAACGTGACCAATCGTTCCAATGTTTAGGTGTGGTTTCGACCGATCGAAAGTTTCTTTAGCCATAATAATAGTTGTTTCAATGTTACTTTAAGGAGCGCAAATTTACTAATTTTTTTGATTAGCTTATCGCTTTTTAAGTTTTTTTTGAGTTAAAGATTTTATAATTTAAAAGAGAAAAAAATATTACTACAGGATTACATAGATATGAAATAAATATTAAGTTTTTTATTTGGGTCGATTTAGGTTTCTAAATAAATATTTATGCAATAAACAATCATGAGCCTTTAGGTTTACTTAAAAAAGTAAAAATAGAAAAAAAAGCCTGCTGAAATCCAAAGCAAGAAGGCTATAAGAAGTTTTTTTGTTTTTGATAAGTTATCCATAAAAATAATTTTAGGCTGATTTTACTTTAAAACTTAAATATCTTAAATTTTGAATGTTTATGGAAAATTTTTAAAATTGAATAAGTAAGTAGTTTTAATTTTTAGTTTTTTATTGGTTTTCGTTTAAAACTTAAAAATAATGATATAAAATATATTTAAATCTTTTAAGATTGTAGTTTTTATTTTTTTCCTTGGATGTTCAGGTGAGGATGCTTTATCTGAATCCGATAACTTCCTGAGTAATAATTTGGAAGACAAAAATATCATTGTTGCTGGATCAACGCTAGATGATGGAGCTGTTATTTGGATAAATCAAAATAAGATTACTTTGATGGGTGATTCTGATGAGGCTACAGGATTATTTTTTCAAAATGAAAAAATTTATGTTACTGGATGGAAATACGGTGGAGCTGGAAGCATTTGGAGTTTAAATTTAGAGGGCACAGATCAAACATTAATAGAACTTGAAGGTCAATATTCTGAAGGACAACGTATTATTTTGCACGAAGAGGATATTTACGTAGGAGGTTATTTTAAAAATGGGTCGTGCTATTGGAGGAATGGTGTCAAATTTAATTTGACAACTAATGCCAATTCTATGACATGGGGAATAGAAATGGATTCAGAAAACAATATTTATAATGTTGGTTACTATATGAAATCACACAACCTGATACCAGCTTATTGGAAAAACAAACAAAGAGTAAATCTGAATCGGCCAAGACATGGAGACGGGGAAGCTAAGTACATTAAAATCCTTGGAAATAAAAAAATTATGGCTGGAACTGTAATGGTACCTCACAATTTTCTTGGCTACCTAACGAAGCCAACATACTGGACAAATGGTGCTCGGACCTCGTGCGAAATTGGATCTGTAGACGACGGCTGGCAGAACAGTGAGGTTTTTGATTTATTTGTAGATGGGGAAGAAAATATTTACTTGGCAGGTTTTTCTCAAGACATGAACTCTGAATATCCAACCTATTGGAAAAATTGTCAGAAATATATTCTAGAAAATGGTGAAACCACAGGTGTTATAAGAAGTTTAAAAGTTGTAGACGGTAAAGTTATATCTGCTGGGACTAAATCCTATTTCCCTGGAACACCATGCATATAGATAGGAAACGAATCTTTTGTTTTAGATGAAAACAGTGTAGGTGAAGTTTGGGATATGTTAATTATAGATAAATAATTTTTTACTCGTAACTATAATTT
>CABYPG010000018.1:0-16548 GCA_902520765.1 uncultured Bacteroidota bacterium | reverse complement strand
AAGGAAAAGATTTTTATTTGGGCGGAAAGGCAATTCAGAGCTACTAGTAATAGGATTAAATCCAAGCACTGCGAATGAATCATCTATGGATCCTACTTCAAAGAATATAGAATCTATTGCAAATCAAAATGGATTTGATGGTTGGTGGATAATAAATCTTTATCCGGGCAGGTATTCTAAACCTAAATATTTGCCTAATAAGCCAAACAAAATTTACTTAAAAGAAAATCTTGAAATGATTAATAAAATTGTAAAAAATGGAGATTTTAAGATCAAGAATGTTCTTTTATGCTGGGGGAATAATGTAAATAAACATGATTATCTTAAAAATCAAATGGAAATAATTTTAAAAATTTTAAAAGAGTCAAATCTTTCTTTTTCTTGTATTGGGATAACAAAACTTGGTAATCCATTCCATCCAAGTCCACTCTCTATTAATCGGTTTTTAGGTGGAGTCAATGAATTAAAATTAAAAGATTTTAAATAAGCGCAAATTTTTAATTTTTGATGTATATTATATGTTTGAAACCAAAATAAAATGAATAAAAAGAATAATAGCCGTAGAAACTTTATAAAAAAAACATCTGTTATACCTGGATTGTTTATTTTACCGAGACATGTTTTAGGTGGAAAGGGTTTCAAGGCACCAAGTGATAAGCTCAATATTGCTGGAGTAGGTGTTAGGAAATATGGAATGGGATCTGTGAATCTACGTGCTTGTGGAGAAGAGAACATCGTTGCTTTATGTGATGTTGATTTTACACAATCAGCATCCACATTTAAAAAATATCCTAAAGCAAAAGTATACAAGGATTTTAGAAAAATGTTTGAAAAACAAAAGGATATTGATGCTGTTATTGTTGCCACACCTGATCATAACCATGCTGTAATTACGATGATGGCGATCAAATTAGGCAAGCATGTTTATTGTCAAAAACCACTTACTCACACTGTTTTTGAGGCGAGGAAAATTACTGAAGCAGCAAGAGAATATAAAGTGCAAACACAAATGGGTAATCAAGGCAGATCTTCTGATGAAATAAGAAGTCTAAAGGAATGGATAAATGATGATGCGATTGGACCTGTTAGAGAGATTCATGCATGGACGGATAGGCCTGTTGGGGGACATGCTTGGGATACATTTGCTGTAAAAGCTATGTCTAAAGAAAAGCCACCGGTACCTGAAGGCCTTGATTGGGATCTTTGGCTTGGACCAGCTCCTTATCGTAATTATCACCCTGATTATCATCCTTTGTCATGGAGAGCGTGGTTAGATTTTGGTACGGGTTCTATGGGAGATATGGGGTGTCATATTTTAGACCCTTCATTTTATGCACTTGATTTAGGCTCACCGACAGAAATACAGGCAACATCTACTCATTGGATTCCTGAAATTTCAACTCAAACATACCCCTCCGCTTCAATAGTAAGAATGAAGTTTCCAAAAAGAGGTAAGCACCCCGAAGTCAATCTTACTTGGTCTGATGGTAGGATTTTGCCCCCTATTCCAGAGGAATTCAAACCAGGTGAAAGGTTTACTTTAAGTGGAGCAATGCTAGTTGGTGACAAAGGTAAAATAATACATGATTCTCATGGGGCTAGTGGTTTAAGAATCTTACCAGAGCAAAAAATGAACGAATACGTCAAACCTAAAAAAACAATTCCCCGCATTAAAACGTCTCATGAAGGTGATTGGATACGTGCTTGCAAGGATGGAAAACAAGCTTCATCAAATTTTGACTATGGCGGACCTTTAACAGAAATGGCTCTTTTGGGGATGATAGCCATTCGTTTTAAAGATCAAAGATTAATTTGGGATTCCAAAAATTTAAGATTTACTAATAATCAAATGGCTAATGAATTAGTTCATAAGGAATATCGAAAAGGTTGGTCTCTTTAAAAACTAATTCTAGAAATGAATCCTTTAGTTCAAATATCTCTTGATTTAACAAATATAGATGAGGCCATAGAAACTGCATCAATGGCTTTAAGAGCTGGTGTAGACTGGCTAGAAGCTGGTACACCTTTAATTTTAGCTGAAGGATTGCATGGTGTAAGAAATTTAAGAGATTCATTTCCTAACGTACCTATAGTTGCAGACTTAAAGACTATGGATGGAGGTTACCTTGAGGCAGAGATGATGGCAAAGGCTGGGGCTACTCACGTAGTTGTAATGGCCAGAGCTCATCCTGAAACTATCAAATGCGTTGTTCAGGCAGGAAAAGATTTTGGTATAAAAGTAATGGGTGATAATATGATTAGTGATAATATGATTGACGGTGCAAAATTATTAGAAGATTTAGGATGTGATTACATTATCCATCATATAGGGTATGATGAAAGAAGAGGTATTAGTGCAAAAGGGGAGAAAATGCCAAGTCCGCTAGATCAGCTGCTAGAAGTTGTAAAGGCAGTAGATGTACCTGTTCAAGCTGTAGGTGGATTAACACTTGAGCAAGCAATAAAGTGTCCTCAGTATGGAGCACCTTTAGTTGTTTTAGGAGCTCCGCTTGTAATTGATGCAGATTCATTTAAAACCGCTGATGGAAATTTAGAATCATCTTTGAAAAAAATATGTAATGCTATTCATTCTCAAAAAGTACTACACAATAAAAATTAGATGTTGTCTCCAAATAAAATAGCAGCAGTTGTAAATTACTCTAGTGTAAGGGGATCAGTCGAGTTAAGAGAAATCAAATTACCTGAAATAGGTGATCACGATGTTCTATTACAAGTAGAAAATGTTGGTGTATGTGGTTCTGATCTTCATCAATGGACTTCAGATCACAGTTGGAAAGTAAATTACCCCGTAGTTTTAGGACATGAGTTTGGGGGTTTAATATCTAAAATAGGAAACAAAGTAAAAAAATGGAAAGTTGGAGATCGAGTAGTCAGCGAAACTGCTGCTATTATTGACACTGAAAGCCCTTTAACCAAAGCAGGTCTTTACAATCTTGACCCCACAAGAAAAGGTTTTGGTTATGGTGTTGATGGTGCTATGACCAAATATGTTAGAACACCTGCTAGGTGTCTTCACCATATTCCTGACAATTTATCATTTGAAGAAGCTTGTTTGACAGAGCCATGTTGTGTTGCATATAATGCTGTTGTAGTAAACTCAAAAATAAAACCAGGAGACAAAGTTCTAGTTATTGGCCCAGGAACAATTGGAATTCTTTGTGCCGTAATTGCAAAAATATGTGGTGCAGATGTTGCTGTCTTAGGTCTTGAAAGTGATAGGTCAAGACTTGCTAAATTGAAAAATTACAATATCAATTCAATAGTAAAAAATGTTTCAAGCTGGGCTAAAGAAAAAGATGGTTTAGGAGTTGATTTAGTAATTGATGCAGCTGGAGTTAGCCATACTCTTAAAATTGCTATGGATAATGTAAGACCAAATGGGCAGATAACTAAGGTTGGCTGGGGTCCACAACCATTAGATTTTTCTTTAGACATGATTGTTCAAAAAAATATTCGTTTGCAAGGGAGTTTTAGTCACAATTGGCCTATTTGGGAAAAAGTTATTCAATTGTTGTCTGCAGGAACTTTAAATGTAAAACCAATTATTGGTGGGGTTTGGTCAATCGAAGAATGGGAAAAGGCATTTAGTGAAATGCATTCTGGAAAAATTATAAAAAGTATTTTAAAACCGATTTAAATGAGGTTAAAAGATAAAGTCATTATAATTACAGGAAGTACAATGGGAATTGGAAAGGCAATAGCAATAAAATTTGTTTCTGAGGGGGCCAAATTGGTAATCCATGGTTTAGAGAAAGAATTAGCTGAGAATCTTAGAAACATCCTGGGAAAAGAAAATTGTATTTTTCATGTAGAGGACCTTTCGAACGATGGATGTTCTGATAGATTAGTGTTACTAGCAATAAAAAAATGGAACAAAATCGACGGGATTGTAAATAATGCTGCTATGGTAATTAATTCCAATATTGATAATACTGATGAAAAACTTTTAAATGAAGTATTGAAAGTAAATACCTTTACTCCGTTTTTTCTTATTAAGTCTGCTTTACCTTATTTAACAAAATCCAAGGGCTCCGTATTAAATATTGGATCTGTAAATGCATGGAGTGGAGAACCAAATTTATTAGCTTACAGTATTTCAAAGGGAGCTTTAATGACTATGACTCGTAATTTAGGTGACAGTCTTCATCGAAAAAATAAAGTGAGAGTTAATCAAATTAATCCAGGATGGGTTTTAACAGAAAAGGAGATTGAGCGAAAAAAAAATCATGGTCTAAAACATGATTGGTACAAAAACTTGCCTAATATTTATGCTCCTTCAGGTAGAATTCTTTTACCTGAAGAAATTGCATCATTAGCGACTTATTTGCTTTCAGATGAGAGTGGTCCTGTCAGTGGACAAGTAATTGATCTTGAACAATATCCAATGATTGGAAGGAATATCTCTAAGGACCCTTTAAATTTAACCTAGAAATGTTTTACAGTTAAACTTTTAAAATGCCAAAATTAGCTGTTTTCCCAAAAGCATATATGAAATCCTTGTGTAAGGACGGGTCCATGAAAATCTCAGAATGGATTTCATTAGCCTCAAAGCTTGATATTCAGGGATTAGAATGGTATGCGGGCTTTTTAGAGATGAAGGATAAAACAAGATGGAAAGATTTCAAAAAAATGGTTGAAGATATTGGAAAAGAAATTCCAATGATGTGCTGTTCTCCAGATTTCACCCACCCCGATCAAAAATTTAGGGAGAAAGAAATCTTAAAGCAAAAAAAATGGATAGATATGACGTATATTCTTGGAGGTAGCTACTGTAGGGTTTTATCCGGACAAAACAGACCTGGATTATCTTTACCGGACGGACTTAATTTCGCATCACAATGTATTGCTGACTGTTTATCATATGCTGAAGAAAGAGGAATAAAACTAGTTCTAGAGAATCACTATAAAGATGATTTTTGGGAATATCCAGAATTTGCGCAAAAAAAAGAAGTTTTTGAATCTTTAGTAGAAAGTATTAATCATCCGAGTTTTGGTGTAAACTTTGATCCAAGTAATGCTTTTTTAGCAGGAGAAGACCCGCTCGATCTTCTTTATTCCATATCTGATAGGGTTGTAACCATGCATGCAAGTGATAGATATCTGAAATCGGGTACAATAGATGATTTAAAAAAAATTGATAGTGGTAAAATTGGCTATGCAAACATACTTAGCCATGGAGAGGTTGGTAAAGGGATGAATGATTATGATCTTATTTTCAAAGAACTTAAAAGAGTAGGATTTGACAATTGGATAAGTATAGAGGACGGGGTTGATGGTTTTGATCAGCTTGAACGAAGTGTAAAATTTGTTAATGAGAAAATTAGTGAATATTGGACTTAGACTAATTTAAAGTATCATCAGATAGAAAATTTGACAAGCATGAAATATGAGGTGATTTCAAAAGATAGCTGTAGTCTTGGAGAAAGTCCCTACTGGCATCAAAGCAGTAAAAGTTTTTTTTGGGTTGATATAAATAAGGGAACACTCTATAGCTACAAAATATCTTCAAAAAAAATTAAGCGCTATCAATTCAATCACAAATTATCATTAGTAACAGAGGCTCACGATGGCAAAATTATTTTAGCACTAGATTTAAGAATTGCAAGTTTTGATCTATTTTCTGAAAAAATTGAGTGGATTACAGAATTAAAAAATGAAAAATTGGTGGATAGATTTAATGATGGTAAATGCGATTTAAATGGGAATTTATGGATAGGAACTATTAACAATCAGTTAAAATCTGGGGCGGGATCACTTTACTGTATTTCAAGTGATCTCAAGTTTAAAATGAAATTAACTGACATCAGTGTATCAAATGGTATAGCATGGACAAGTAATTATAGAAAAATGTACTTCATAGATAGTCCAACTCAGGAAATTAAAGGCTATAATTTTAATCAAAAAAAGAATCAAATAGAGTTTCAAAAAGTTGTAGTCAAAATACCCTTTGAATTAGGCACTCCCGATGGAATGTCAATAGACAAGAATGGAAATCTTTGGGTTGCACATTACGGTGGTTACGGAATATACTGTTGGAGTCCAAAAACTGGTGAGATAATCGATAGAATTAAACTCCCAGTAAGAGATACAACATCATGTTGTTTTGGGGGTGAAAATCTTAATTATTTATTAGTTACTTCAGCTACACAAAGTTTGTCAAAGAAAAATTTAATTGATTCTCACCTTAATGGACATACTTTTCTAATAAAGCTTAACGTTGAAGGAACTCTACCGAATAAATTCATTTATATTTAATGCAATAGTTAATTTAAATCGTTTATGGCTATTAAATCCATATATAATAAGAAAATATCCAAGAGTCTCTTTATTTTGGCTGTCTTTTTAACATCATTATGTCACTCTCAGGAAAAATCTTCATTCAACTCTGATGAAATAAATAGCCTCATTTCATACGTACAAAACAAAGATGATTTTGATTATAATCTTGTAGACAGTGTTTTATATGATGGTGCTACTTTATATAGAATAAAAATGAATTCAGGTAAGTGGTTAAATAAAAATATAGTCAATGAAACTGATTGGTTTCATTGGGTTGATATTGTAGTTCCTGATATAATTTCAACCTCAACTTCACTGCTTTTTATAGGCTTAGGTTCAAAATACGATAATCAAATATTTTTGGATAGTTTAAGTATCAATAATGCTATTAAAACAAAGTCAATAGTTAGCTATGTGAGTAATATACCATATCAACCTTTAGTTTTTCATACTTCCAATAATATCAATCGCGATGAAGATAATTTGATCGCTTACGGTTGGAATCAATTTTTAAAAGGTGGCGCAAAAAAAGAAGATAGAGAGTGGTTGGCACGTTTTCCAATGACAAGAGCAGTTGTTAGAGCCATGGATGTAATTGAGGAATATACTTTAAAATTTAAAAAGCCGGTAAAAGAATTTTTTATATCAGGAGCTTCAAAAAGAGGTTGGACAACTTGGACTACTGCTGCTGTTGACAAAAGAGTTATCGGAATTGCACCAATAGTTATCGATATGCTTAAAATAGTACCCTCTTTTGAACATCATTATAGAGTTTATGGAGATTGGTCTCTTGCTGTTGAAGATTATGTTGAGTTTAATATTATGGACTGGATGTTTACGGATGAGTTCAAGACACTTCTCAATTACATTGAGCCTTACCAATTTAGACACCTATTCACAATGCCAAAATTGGTTATTAATGGAACAATTGACGAATTTTTTGTTACAGACTCATGGAAATTTTACTGGAATGAAATACCAGAAAAAAAATACCTTCAGTATGTTCCAAATGGCAATCACGAATTAGATGGAACTTATCAGACACAAAATGTTTTTTCATTTTACAATTACATAATAAATAAAAAAGATTTTCCACGAATTTTATGGAAAATTGAAAATGACATCTTTAATGTGGATGTTGAAAAAGGTATTCCCTATGAAATAAATTTATGGAAGATAAATAATCCGAAGTCAAGAGACTTTAGGATTTGGGAAGTTGGGAAATCATGGGCGAAAACAAAAATAAGCCAAAATAAAACTGGATCCTACAGCATAAAGGCACCTTTTGAGAAGGAGGGTTTTACCGCTTCTCTTGTTGAAATAGTTTTTTACCCTGAAACTGATAAACAATTGATCTTCACTACGGGAACGCTTATTTTACCTGAGAAGTATTTGCATTCACCATTTAAACCAAGTCTTGATTGATTAAGTTACTATTCAGTAGTTTACTATAATTTCAAATTTTTTAATTGAAGTCTGATATTAGAAGAGGAAGATCCAGCGAATATTTCATAATCACCTTTTTCAATTACCCATTCATTTTTTTCATCATTCCAATATGAAAGGTCTGAAATTGGTAAACTAAATTCAACTCTGACCTTTTCTCCATTTTTTAAAAGTTTTGTTTTAGAGAAAGCTTTAAGTTCCTTTATTGGTCTATCGATAGAGCTATTTGATTTCGAAAAATATATTTGAACAATTTCTTTACCTGAAATATTACCCGAATTTTTTATGTCAAGTGATAAATTAATTGTGTCGTTTACATTTTTTGCAACAATATTGGAGTAATCGAAATTTGTATATGATAGTCCATACCCAAAAGGATAAGATGTATTAATACCTTCCTTTTCAAAATGTCTGTACCCAACATATAAGCCTTCTTCATAAATTGTGAAATCTTTATTTTTTATTTGTTGTGATAAAGGTTTCTCCTTTTTATCAAACATGAGTGTCATGTCAGACGAAGCACCATCAGTTGGAAAGTTTTTTGTAGACCGATGATCATTTAGTGCTATAGGAAATGTCATAGGAAGTTTACCACTAGGGTTTACTTTTCCATTAAGAATGTCAACAATAGAATTTCCAGATTCCTGGCCTGCCTGCCAAGCGAGTAAAATTGCATCTGGTAAATCTTTCCAGCTATGAGTTTCTATTACACCTCCAATATTTAGAACTACAACGACTTTTTTATTTTTGGAATGGAATATTCTACATGTTTTTTCAATTAATTCTTTCTCTTTATCACTTAACAAAAAATCGTTTTTTTCAACTCTATCCTTACCTTCACCACTATTTCTTCCTATTGTCAATACAGCTAAATCTGAATTTTCTGCCATGGTATTTAAATCGTTATCTGTGTAATTTATTTGTGATAGTAATTTAGGGTCCATCATTAACATCAAATTTTCAATAATTCCTTCTGGTTTTTTCACAGGATTTTTTTTAAAATAATCTTCATATAAATCTGTAGATTTTTTATTTAGTTTAAAATTTGATTTTATTAGTGCTTCATCAAGATTGACAGTGTAAGCCTCATCAACATCACCTGAACCAATTCCTCCTGATATAATATTAAATGAGGTTACTCCCATTAGTGAAATAATATGATTTTCTTTTAATGGTAGTATACCATCATTTTTTAATAAAATCATTCCCTCAGAGGCTTTTTCTCTAACAATTTCTGCATGATATTTTAAATCTGGAGAATTGTCATTTTTGCTATTGTTCATCTTATTTGATCTAAGAATCAATTTTAATATTCTACTAGCAGCTATATTAAGGTCATTTTCACTTAATTTTTGGTTTTCAAATCCCTTTTCGAGATCCTCTAATACTTTATTTGTTCCGGGTTCGATAAGATCATTTCCTGCCTTAATCGACTCCACAGTATCACCACCCCCAAACCAATCTGTCATTACAGTTCCTTTAAAACCCCATTCTTCCCTCAAAATACTTGTTAAAAGTCTTTTGTTTACCGTTACATATTTCCCATTCAATTTGTTATAAGATGACATAATAGCCCAGGGTTGAGATTTTTTAACCATTATTTCAAATCCTTTCAAATAAATTTCTCTGAGGGTTCTTTCATCTACTAGAGCATTGTTTTTCATTCGGTCAGTTTCTTGATTATTCACAACAAAATGTTTAGGGCAAGCACCCACATTATTTTTTTGAATTCCGTTAACAATACCAGCAGCAATATTGCCTGATAAAACTGGGTCCTCTGAAAAATATTCAAAATTCCTTCCACAAAGTGGGTTTCTATGTAAATTCATTCCAGGAGCAAGAATTATATCAATACCATAACTTTTTGCCTCGCTACCCATTGCTTTACCAATCTCAAAAGCTAAATTTTTGTCCCAAGTAGATGCTAATAAAGAGCCCACGGGAAATGCAGTACTGTATAATTTTTTATCAGAATTTTTTCTTTCTGATGAAATTCTCAAGCCTGCTGGACCGTCAGCTAAGTAAAGTTTACTAAGACCTAACCTTTTGTTACCAAAAATTTCACCTGCAGCACCTGGGACACCATTTGAATTAAAACTTAGCATCGAACCTATCCCAGTTCCTTTTAAAATAGAAATTTTTTCTTCATTTGTCATTTTGTTTAGTAAATCAGAAACCCTTTCTTCTAGACTTTTTGAATTATCCTCGTATGTATCAAGAAGATAATTATTGTTATAATCATTAAAAGTTAAACCCTTATCGTTTGTAATACTTTTTACTTTTATATTTTCATAATTATTTTTATCAAAATCAAAAAGGAAAGATTTTATATAAAGATATCCGCCAAGACCTAAAGCAGATAGTATTATAATCACACCAGTTAATGTAATTAAAAGAATTTTTGTTATTTTTTTCATTTGTTATACAATGTTCTATATTGTTTACTAAATATAAATAATAGTTCATTTTGAACAAGTCTATTTTCTTTAATTTCATTTTATTCGTATGGGTAAATTTTTTAAACGCACAATCAAATTTTGAGTATGATGGACAGATCTTAGGACAAACGAATATTGGATTTGGTAAGGAAAGCACAAAATTTTTAGGAACAAGATATCTACCTGAATTTTCATTTAACAAAAAAATTGATAGTCTTAGTTCATTTGCCATTGAAACATCAGTTAATTTAAGTCTGTCAAAAACGTATATACCAGGCCATTCTTCAGATACAAATTCTAATCTTTCTCCTTACAGAATCTGGTTAAGATATCTGAAAAAAAACTGGGAGTTAAGACTAGGATTACAAAAAATTGATTTTGGTTCAGCACAACTTCTTCGTCCAATTCAATGGTTTAATCAAATTGACCCTAGAGATCCGCTAGGTTTGACCAATGGAGTTTATGGTTTACTGATAAGACATTATTTCAAAAATAATTCTAATTTATGGTTGTGGGGTCTTTATGGAAATGAGAAACAGAGGGGCTTAGACGCATTGACAACTTTAAATGATTCACCTGAATTTGGTGGAAGATTTCAAACTTTTATTCCAAAAGGTGAAGCTGCACTATCATATCATTACAGAAAGGCTGGAGCTAACAACATTCCTTTTTTTGAAAATTATTCAAGTCCTGAACACAGAATAGGCTTTGATTCGAAAATTGATATTGGATTTGGAATGTGGACAGAATTAACCTATGTGAATAGAACAAAAAATATAGGTATACTAACTAATCAATTATTGTTAAATTTTGGAGTAGATTACACTTTTAGAATTGGAAATGGTTTAACAGTATCTAAAGAATATTTATTTTCAGATTCTACAGATAGTATGACTAATGAATCGTTAAGAAGAGGATTTAGTGCGTTGAGTTTCAATTACCCTTTAGGCCTTTCATCATCGTTAAGTGGTCTTATCTATCAACAATGGAATAACAATACTCAAACCTTAATGTTAAATTACCAACAACAGTTTAATAATTTATCAGGATATATTATCTTGTATTATAACCCGAAAGCCGTTGAAGGAATTCAACAAAATGATATCTTCCAAAGTTTTTCTGGGCCTGGGATACAATTATTAATAGTTTTTAATCATTAGAATGAGCAAACCAATTATACAACTAAAAAATACCTCAAAGAGTTATCCCATTGCAGGAAAAGAATTTATGGCTCTCAGAAAATTAGACTTATTAATACAAGAAGCTGAATTTACTGGAATTGTTGGTCCAAGTGGATCAGGTAAAACAACTCTATTAAATATTATAGGTTCGCTTGACAAACCTTCAACCGGTGATGCTACTGTTTTAGGAAAAGAAATTAAATCATTGAGTCATAAAGAAGCTGCTAGCCTTAGAAATTTTAATATTGGTTTTATTTTTCAGGTATTTAATTTATTACCAGTTTATACAGTTTTTGAAAATGTAGAATTCGCACTTCTGCTTCAAAAAAAATCTGCGCTTGAAAGAAAAAAAGCTGTCATGAAAGCTTTAGAGTGGGTTGGACTTGAAGATCAAGCAGATAAAAGGCCAGACAAACTTTCTGGAGGAGAAAGTCAAAGAGTTGCAATAGCAAGGGCTATGGTTAAAACTCCTAAAATTGTTCTTGCAGATGAGCCCACAGCAAATCTTGACTCAGAGAATGCACATGAAATTTTAAAAACAATGAAAAAATTAAATAAAGATTTGGGCACTACTTTTCTTTTTTCTACTCACGACGAAAAGGTAATGGGTTACTTAGATAGAATCATTCATTTAAGGGATGGCAGAATCGAAAAAGATAAAAAAGTGAAATAATGAAATTAGAGTTTAAACTTGCATTTAAGAACTTATTTGGCGCAAAACTGAGGACTTTATTAAATGTTTTTGTTCTTTCATTTTCCTTTGTAATTATAATCTTTCTTAATTCAATAATGGATGGGTGGGATCAACAAGCTCAGAAAGATAGTGTTGAATGGGAATTCGGAGAAGGACACCTATTACATAACGATTACGACCCTTTAGATTCATATACTATTTTAGATGGTCATGGTGAAATACCAAAAAGGAGTATTGGGATGACACCAGTTTTAGAGCGTCAAGCTTCAGTTTATCCACAGGGAAGATTGATTGGTGTAGTTTTAAAAGGAATTCCATCTGATCAAAAAATCCTGAAATTACCTACTAAAAAATTAAATCAAAATAAAGATGAGTTCCCAGTTATAATTGGAAAAAGATTTGCTGAATCTGCGAAGTTGAAAAAAGGAGATAGAGTACAAATAAGATGGAGAGATAAAAACGGTACTTACGACGCTAATACAATCATTATCGAAGAAATATTTGACTCTAATGTTCCTAATATTGACAATGGTAAAATTTGGATTGATATAGAGAAACTTTCGAAAATGACGGGTTTAGAAAATCAAGCGACTTATTTTATTTTAGACCAAGATTTCAGAAAAGGTCCATTTGATTCATGGACTTATAGATCAAAAACGACTCTATTAAAAAACATTAAAGATCTTATTGATCAGAAAAAGGCAAGCCAGTCTGTAATATTTGGACTTTTACTAGCAATCGCATTACTCGCAATTTTTGACACACAAATTTTATCAATTTTTAGAAGGCAAAAAGAAATTGGCACTTACATTGCTCTTGGAATGACTCGTCTCCGAGTTGTTCGTCTTTTCACAATTGAAGGAAGTGTATACAGTATAATGGCTTTAATTTTTGGGAGTATTTATGGCATACCTTTTTTTATATATATGTCTAAAGCTGGTTTTCCTATTCCACCTGCTGATCAAAAACTAGGTATTGCTATAGCCGATGTTATCTATCCAGTTTATGGACTCAAATTAATTTTACTAACAATTCTTACAGTAATTATATCCGCCACAGTTGTTAGCTATCTTCCTGCAAGAAAAATTGCAAAATTAAATCCAGTACTCGCACTTAAGGGTAAAAAACAATGATAAAATTTATTTTCAAGGGTATTTTAAGGGATAAAAGTAAAAGTGTAATCCCCCTTGCTGTAATATCTGTGGGTGTAATGGTTACAGTTATAATGTCTGGCTTTCTTAATGGTGTATTTTCAGATGTAATTAATCAAAATGCAAAGCTTGATACTGGACACCTTAAAATTATGTCCAAGCCTTATTTTGAAAATAAAGAACAACTTCCAAATGACCTTGCATTATTAGAAATTCAAGAATTAATAGATTCACTAAACTTAAATTATCCAGATCTTATTTGGACACCCAGAATAAAATTTGGTGGTATTATGGATGTTCCCGACAAAGAAGGTAATACAAAATCTCAAGGTCCAGGAATAGGTTTAGCAATAGCACTCCAAAATAGTAAATCTGATGAGTTAAAAAGGCTTCAACTAAATAAATCTTTGAGAAAAGGTGACTTACCCGCTGAAAGTGGAGAAATACTGTTGAGTGATAATTATGCTAAAAAATTAAAAATTAATCCTGGAGAAAAGATTACATTTTTTGGTTCTACTATGGAGGGTAGTATGGTATTTCAGAGTTACAAAATGGTTGGAACAGTTGAGTTTGGTTCTCCACTAATGGATAGAGGTACATTTATAATTGACATTGAAGATGCTCAAAATCTTTTAGACATGGAAAATGGCACAGGAGAACTTTTAGGATACTTTAAAGATGGGATTTATAATGATCAAAATGCATTAGCAATCTCAAACGAATTCAATTCAAAATATTCAAAAAGTCAAGATGAATATGCTCCTGTAATGGTAACTTTGAAAGATCAAAACGGTCTAAGAGAAAGTCTTGATATGGGAGATGCCTTTTCAGGTATATTTATATTTATTTTTATTTTATCAATGTCACTTGTTCTTTGGAACACAGGACTAATTGGTGGACTAAGGCGATACAATGAGTTTGGTATAAGGCTAGCTTTGGGTGAATCAAAAAGAAACGTTTTTAAGCTAATGATGGTTGAAGCTACAATAATTGGTTTAATCGGATCAATTTTTGGAACAACCCTTGGAATTATTTTTTGTTATTACTTGCAGGAGTATGGAATAGATATTTCAAGTGATATAGAAAACTCAACAATAATTATGCCTTCCGTAATGAGAGCTTATATAACATCTGACCTTTTTTATGTAGGTTTTATTCCAGGATTATTTTCGATGCTTTTTGGAACAGCTTTAGCAGGAAGAGGAATTTTTAAAAGAGAGACTGCTCGCTTATTTAAAGAATTGGAAGTTTAAAAAAATAATATTATGAAAAAAAATATTTTATTTTTCACATTTACAATTGTTCTGTCATTTTACTCTAGTGCTCAAACAACTAAAAATGAAAAAGCATTAGAAATCATAAAAAAGATAGATAATAATATGTTTTCAAAAACTCAAATCGTAACCTCTGAAATGATTGTATACGGTAAAAGAAAAAAAAGAATAATCAGGTCTAAAGGTTATTCCAAGGGAAAAGATAATAATTATACAGAGTATTTGTCCCCTGAAAGAGAAAAAGGAACGAAAATGTTAAAACTTGATAAACGATTATGGATTTATTCCCCTTCAACCGACAGAACAATTCAACTATCTGGTCACCTACTAAGGCAGTCGGTTATGGGTTCAGATCTTTCTTATGAAGACATGATGGAAGAAAGAAAATTATCAGAGGTTTACACTGCTGAAATAGTAAATGAGAACACATATATGGATTCTCCAGTTTGGATAATGCAGCTAACTTCAAAAGTTGAGGGATTAGCATATTATAAACGGATTTTGTGGATTGATAAAAATAAATTTGTTCCCTTAAAAGAAAATCTTTATGCTAAAAGTGGTGTCCTTTTAAAAACAACAACATTTACAAATATTAAAAAGATTGATTCAAGGTGGTTTCCAATGAAAATGAATTATAAAGATATGCTCAAAGATGGTAAAGGAACAGACTTTGTCATTTTAGATATTTCATTTAATTCCAAAATACCGGATAACTATTTTTCAAAAAACATTTTAAAAAAATAAATCAACTCATTTTAGGAATAGATATCAAAGTGTCATAAAATAAATAATCGTTGGAATAAAAATAATTATTGAAAACATGTCAAAAAATCTTGACGTTTTTTCTTTAGAATGCCAAAGTGCTAAAAGGATTAATGGTAACTGGAAAGGAAGTCTTAATAATGCGTCATTTTTGGTTATACCATAAATTTTCTGAGGAACTTCTGATATATATAAATAAATATTTGCTGGGAATACTAAAATTAATAATACGATTATACCAATTCCTGCATACTTTCTGGTAGACTTTGGAATCATAAGAAGCCCTAAGATTATTTCAAAAAAACCAGAAATATATACAGCTAAAAGAGGAAATTTAATATATGGCGGTACAATTACTAAAAAAAAATCTACATCAGTAAAGTGTTTGACACCTACAAAAATGTAGAGTATACTAAGGGAATAGACGGTAATTATTTTTGTTGTATAGAATAATTTACTTAAATAAATCATCTAAAAGCAGGAGAAGTAAAAAGTTTTAATTGGCTTCATAATTCAAAGCAAAGATTTAATATCTTCAATCATACGTGAAGTTTCAAGGGGTAAAGTGCCGTTGTAAATTGCTCTTATTCTGCCATTTTGGTCAACAAGAATAAAATTTTCAGTGTGGATAAAATCGTCAACATCAGTTATTGATTTTCCAAATCCTTCATCTGCGAAATATGATTCTCTTGCCATTTTGTAAATATCATGCTTTGGTCCCGTAAGCAAATACCAGAAATTAGAATTTATACTATTCAATTTTCCATACTCATTAAGTTTTTCTTGATCGTCGATCCAAGGCATAACGGTGTGTGATAATATTTTAACTTTTTCATTTGAAGAAAATTCTTTCTGCACTTTTAATAAGTTCAAAGCCATTTTTGGGCAGACTGTCCCACAAGAAGTAAAGAAAAAATTTGCAATGTATATCTTACCAAATAAATCATTTTGATTGATCCATTTGCCTTCTTGATTTTGAAAATTAAATGTTCTTACCCTATGAATTTGGTCTAGTTTTAAATTTGATTGATCTAGCCATATTGGCGTAAATGTAGGTTCATTATAATATGGTAGCTCAATGTCTTTTGGATAGATATTCTTTGAATGGAATGTTTTTTTACATGAACATAGAAAAATCAAAAAAAATAAAATTTTATTTTTCATCTCATAACCACATAAGGATCAATAACTTCTTCCTTGATATTGATTTTTGTACATCGTTTAATGCCGGCAAGTCCATATCTTCTTCCGTTTTCTCTGATGACAAAGTTTGTTCTTAATTTTCCATCTTTTCGCCAAATT
>CABYPG010000017.1:0-28103 GCA_902520765.1 uncultured Bacteroidota bacterium | reverse complement strand
AAATGAATACTAATAAAGAAATTAGCATTCATTCAAATATATTATTTTTTTTTTAATAGTAGCCCATTAAGCAAACATATCTTTTTCACAGGATATAATTCATGAAGAACAAATTAGAAAAATCTACGATTATACACTTAATAATTCAAAATCATACAAGTGGTTAGATTTTTTATGTAATCAAATCGGAGGCAGACTGTCAGGGACAATTAATGCAGAACGAGCTGTCCAATGGGGAAAAAATGAGTTAAATAAACTTGGTTTAGATAAAGTTTATTTACAGAGGGTTATGGTTCCAAAATGGGTTAGGGGAAGTTTTGAGTATGCAAGTATTATTACATCCCCTGGGATGAGTATTAATGTTCCAATATGTTCACTTGGAGGGTCAATAGCAACTCCTTCTTATGGACTAAGAGCACAAGTTGTCGAGGTTCGAAGTTTTGATGAGCTAGAATCTCTTGGAAAAGAAAAAATCAAAGGCAAGTTTGTTTTCTACAATAAAGCAATGCCCAAAAATTTTATAGATACTTTTTCTGCTTACAAAAAAATTGTTGATATAAGGTTCCAGGGTGCTAGTAGGGCAGCAAGACTTGGTGCTGTCGGCGTTATTGTTCGGTCAATAAACCTAAGATTAGATGACTACCCACATACAGGAAACATGAGTTATGGTGATATTCCAAATAATATGAGAATTCCAGCTGCAGCAATCAGTACTAATGGTGCTCAAATATTAAGTTCTATGTTATCATTAAATGATGATTTATATTTTTATTTGAAACAAGATTGTAAAAATTATCCTGAAGTACCATCCTACAACGTCATTGGCGAATTAAAAGGCAGTAAATTTCCTGAAGATATAATTGTTATAGGAGGGCATTTAGATTCATGGGATTTAGGAGATGGAGCACATGACGATGGTGCCGGCATAGTTCAGTCAATGGAAGTTTTAAATATTTTTAAGCAACTTAATTATACGCCAAAAAGAACTATTCGAGTAGTATTGTTTGTGGGTCAAAAAAGTGGACTTAGAGGTGGGAAAAAATATGCTGAAATAGCAAAAAAAAATAATGAGAAACATCTATTTGCATTAGAATCAGACGTTGGAGGTTTTTCTCCGCGGGGCTTTTCTTTTGAAGCAGATAATGATCAACTAAAAAATATTAATAGTTGGCAAAACTATTTTAAACCATATCAGACAGACTCATTTTTGCTAGTAAACAAAGAATCTATTATTAGTCCTCTTAAGGGAAATAATACTGTTCTTTCTTATCTGAGGACTGATTCTCAAAGATATTTTGATTATCACAATGCTGCGACGGATGTATTTCAAGCAGTGAATAAAAGAGAGCTTGAGCTTGGTGCTGCATCAATGGCAAGTCTAATATATTTAGTAGATCAATATGGCTTATAAGGGACTATTCTAATTTAAATGTTTAAAAAATATACAAAAGAGTTTTACTATAATATAAATCTTTCATATCCAGTTATAATTGGTCTTTTAGGGCATACCCTTGTACAATTTGTAGATAATGTAATGGTGGGACAATTAGGTACAGCTGAATTGGCTGCTGTTTCACTGGGAAATAGTTTTTTTTTCATTGCTATGTCACTTGGTATAGGATTTTCGACAGCTATTACTCCTTTAATTGCCGAAACAGACGGCATGAAAAATGTGACACTAGGGAAAAATATTTTTATTCATGGTTTGATACTGTGCATTTTCCTGGGAATATTATTAAGCTCTGCTTTAATTTTCTGTAAACCATTTTTATTTAAAATGGGACAACCAAAAGAAGTCACTTTTTTGGCTTTTCAATATCTCAAATGGATTGGATTGTCATTAATTCCATTGATAAGCTTTCAAGGTCTTAAGCAATTTACAGAAGGTTTATCTTTTACTAGGCCTGCAATGTATGCAACACTTTTAGGTAATATCGTTAATGTAATATTAAACTATTTTTTAATTTTTGGATTCTGGATTTTTCCTAAAATGGGAGTAGAGGGAGCAGCTTTAGGGACGCTATTTTCTCGCTTCTTCATGTTATTCTTTATTATTTTTTATGTCAAATTTAGTAAGCGTTTTACTGCTTATCTGCCTAACTTGAGATACATCTCACTAAATTTCAAATTATTTAGAAAAATTTTTAGTTTGGGATTTCCATCTGCTGTTCAAATGTTTTTTGAAGTACTTTTTTTTACTGTTGCTATTTGGCTTTCTGGATTCTTAGGAAAAAATCCACAAGCTGCTAACCAAATCGCCTTAAACCTTTCTTCAATGACTTTTATGTTCGCCATGGGGCTTGGAGTTACTGCTATGATTAGAGTTGGAAATCAAAAGGGGAAAAAAGACTATATATCATTAAAACGGATTGCATATTCTATTTTTCTTTTAGTATTTATTTTAGATGTAGTTTTTTGCTTGTTCTTCCTTATAGGAAGTGACAACTTACCATGGCTTTATTTAAATCGAAATAATCCTTTACAATTTTCTGATGTTAATGAAGTTGTAAAAATCGCATCTACCTTGTTAGTTATTTCAGCATTTTTTCAAATTTCCGATGGTATACAAGCTGTTGTTCTAGGTGCTTTACGAGGTCTTCAAGATGTCAATATTCCTGCATTAATAACATTTTTTTCTTATGGTATTTTTGGGATCCCAATCTCATATTTTTTAGGAATTCATACTCAATTAGGTGCAGTAGGAATCTGGATTGGTTTACTTTCTGGACTTTCATCTTCTGCGTTACTCCTTTTTCTGAGATTTCGATATTTGACAAAAAAACTCTTAATTATATCTTGAATGGAACCACCTAAATTCCTTATAGCAGATAATTCCTCATTACAAAATGTTATTTTCATTGTACATACTGAATATCCAAGGTTTATAATGAATGTAACAAATGATGAAGTTCATTGGTTGGAAGATTTTGACAAAAAAGATGAGGGAATTTTGCATTTTGAACTAGAACAGCTAATTCAAGATGCTTTTGATTTTTATGATAAAGAGATTGGTCTAATATAATTTTTAAAATGGAGACAATAATTAGTTTTGATCAAGAATTATTTTTATTTCTCAATGGCCTAGGAAATAATAGATTCGATCGATTTTGGATGTTTTTGACTCATCGTGGGTCTAATGTTCTAGTTTATATTTCGATAATACTTTTGCTAAGCTCAAAAATAAAAAGAAAACAGATAATTTCTTTAGTAATTTTTGGTTTGATTCTAATTTTAGTTACAGACCAATTGACTAACCTTTTTAAAGTTCAAGTTGGTCGCTTAAGGCCATGCTTTGATTCTCAATTAAAAGATATGGTTAGGTTAGTTAAATCTTCATGTGGTGGTAAATTTAGCTTTTTTTCAGGGCATGCGTCTAACTCATTTGCCTTAGCTTTTTTCTTTGGAAGAGTTGCCAAAATGCATTTTAAAATGGTAAATGTTATTTTAATTTTTATAGCAGGTCTAATTTCATACAGTAGGATATACATAGGAGTACACTATCCACTTGATATTATCTGTGGTATGCTTGCAGGAAGTATAATAGGAATCTTGTTTTACAGGATATGGGAAAAAACTAAATATTCTTCAGAATATTAAATACAAACGTTGTCTTATGGCGATAAATTTCGTCAGGATTTATTAAGGTTGAGGGAAATGATAGAATATTTGGTGTATTAGAAAACTTTTGTGTTTCAAAGCAAATTGCTTCAAAATGCGGTGGTGTGAAAACAACTAAGCCCGGTTGATTTGTGAAAATACTCATGTTTATTCCACTTTTTGGTTCAAAAAATTCTACCACTGGACTATTTGTTTGATTAACGACAAAATAGTCATCTAATCGAATTTTACCAATTCTCTTCGAATTCCTAAAATCAAGACTAGTTTTATTAACCAATAGTTTTTTTCCAGTAGGAACTAAATTTTTATCTAGTTCTAAATATTTATCTGCATTTATATTCAAATAACTGTTACCGATTGGTTCATTATTATTGAGATTAAAATATGCATGGTTTGTTAAATTTATATGAGTTGGGGATTCACTAATAGCTGAATAGTCAATATTTAATTTATTATTTTCTAAAGAATAAGATATGTTAGCTTTAACCTTTCCTGGAAACCCCGTTGTTCCTGCAGGACATTCATATTTTAATTCAACCCTTTTTTTTTCTAATAAATCTACTAAGTCCCAATTTTTTTTACCCCAACCTTGAGACCCGCTATGTAGCATGACACCTTTTTCATTTTCAATTTCATAGAATTTTTCGTTTACCTTTAATGGGTTTGTAAGTCTTCCAGCATAACGCCCTATAATTGCACCTCTTGACCACGAATCCGTAATGTAATTTTTAAGATTTGTGTATCCTTGAATTATATTTATGAAATTTCCATCTCTATTTTTCACCCATAATTCATGAAGAATGGCACCAAATGATAAGAATACAGCTCTTATATTTCCATTATATAAGGTATATGATTTCAATGTATTTCCTTTAAAAGCTCTGGGTATTGTTTTTGGAATTTTTTTAATCTAGGAATAGAAACGTTTTTCACATAAGGATTGTTAGGATTGTTTTTTTCATAATCTTGGTGATAATCCTCAGCGTAATAAAATTTTTCTAGCATTTTAATTTCTGTAATTATCTCATTTGAAAAATAATTACCATCTCTTAAAATTTTTATATAATTAACAATAGATTCCTTCTCATATTCATCCGTATAAAATGCAATCGAACGATATTGAGACCCATAATCTGGACCTTGTCTATTCGGAGTTGTGGGGTCATGAGAGCCAAAAAACACTCTTAAAAGAGTAGAATAATTAACTTGACTAGGATCATAAATAACTTCAACTGATTCTGCATGTCCCGTTTTGCCTGTTCCAATTTGATTGTAATTGGGGTTTTTTGTAAAACCTCCTGCATAACCGGAATAAACTTCTTTAACTCCTTTAACACTCTCATAAATTGATTCTACACACCAAAAACAACCTGAAGCAAAATATGCTTTTTTTAAACCTTCTTGATTAATTTTTGATGGTGTCCAAATTGCTTCGGGATTATCTACAGGATTAGTATTAGAAATACATGTTTGTAAGGAAATTGAAAATAATATAATAAATAAGGATTTCATATAAGTACTTTATTTGTGCAAATATATATTACTTAATCAGATTAATTAAATAATCTCCAACTTCAGAGGTGGATAAAAATTCTTCACCTTTTTCGACTAAATCTTTAGTAACTTTTCCTTCACCTAATGATTTATTTACGATTTCGCGAATAGTACTACCCTCCTTATTTAAACCAAAACTCATTTCAAACATCATTGCTGCAGAAAGAATTGTAGCTAAAGGATTTGCAATTCCAAGACCTGCAGCTTCAGGAAATGATCCATGAATGGGTTCGTATAGAGCATTTTCTAGACCCACAGATGCTGAAGGCATAAGACCCATCGATCCCGAAATAACAGATGCTTCATCAGTTAAAATATCACCAAAAAGATTCTCAGTTACTAAAACATCATAGGAATTTGGCCATTGAACAAGTCTCATTGCAACGGCATCAACGAATTCATATGAGACTTTTACATCTGGATAATCTTTTTCCATTTCTTGAAATGTTTCTCTCCATAATCGAGAACTTTCCAAAACATTTGCTTTATCAACGCAGCATAATTTTTTACTTCTGTTCATGGCCAATTCAAACCCTTTAACAGCTATTCTTTTTATTTCATCTCGATTATATGTGCAAGTATCATAGGCTGTATTTCCGTTATCTTTTCTCCCTCTCTCTCCAAAATAAATTCCTCCAGTTAACTCTCTTAGAAAAACTAAATCTGTACCTTCGATACGCTCTTTTTTTAAAGGTGATTTATTTAATAGAGAGGGAAAAGTAAAAGTTGGACGTACATTAGCAAATAAACCAAGTTTTTTTCTCATTCTTAAGAGACCTTGCTCTGGTCTCACTTTCGCTGATGGATCATTATCAAATCTAGGATGGCCAATAGCTCCAAAAAGAACCGCGTCAGAATCTAGACATATTTCATGCGTATCGTTTGGATAAGGATCCCCAAGTGCGTCAATTGCTGCGGCGCCTGTTAATGCGGATTTCCATTCAATATTATGGTTGAATTTTTCGGCAATAGCATCTGAAACCTTAACAGCTTCATTTATAACTTCAGGTCCAATTCCATCTCCTGCAAGGAGGGCTATTTTTAAATTCATAAGTGGTGCTTAATGTTGTATTATATTTAACATCTTTTCTGTGGCTTTAATTGCTGAAACAGTTTGATCAGAGTCTAATCCCCTAGTTTTAAAATCACTAGACCCATTATGCCATGTGATTGTGGTCTCACATAAAGCGTCTGAATTACTGCCAGGGGGTATTCTTACAGCATAATCTACCAGGACAGGTAAACTCTTTTTTTGTTTTTGGTACACCTTGTTTAAAGCATTCCAAAAAGCATCATATTGACCGTCACCTGAAGCATTTTCCTCAAATATTTTATTTTCAATTTTTAAAGAAATACTTGTAGTTGGTTTTAAACCTTTTGAATGCGTTAATACATAAGAGTTAATTTTTACTTTATCAGGAATTTCACCACCCAAAACATCTGAAATTATAAAAGGAAGATCCTCAGCTGTGACTCGTTCTTTTCTATCACCGAGTTCGATAATACGTTGAGTTACTTTCTTAAGATCTTCATCATTAAGTGTTAAACCTAATTCTTGAAGATTTTTTTGAATATTGGCTTTACCAGATGTTTTTCCTAATGCATATTTTCTTTTTCTATCAAAACGCTCTGGAAGAAGATCATTAAAATATAGATTTTTTTTGTGATCACCATCAGCATGAATTCCTGCTGTTTGAGTAAAAACATTTTCACCTACAATTGGTTTATTGGCTGGAATCCTGAATCCAGTAATAGTAGCTACAAGTTGGCTAACTTTGTGTAAAGTGTTCTCTTTAATATTTATTTTGACCTCTGGAAGAAAATCATTTATTACTGCAACAACACTTGCTAAGGGAGCATTACCTGCACGTTCACCCATGCCATTGACAGTTAAGTGAACTCCTCTAACTCCCGCTTTCACTGCCTCAAGTACATTTGCAACACTAAGGTCATAATCATTATGACCATGGAAGTCAAAATGTATATTAGGATAGCGGCTTACAAGTTCAGATAAATAATCAGATGTCATTTCAGGTGTCAGTACTCCTAATGTATCAGGAAGAAGAACTCTAGTAATATTTTGCTTAGATATAAAATCAAGATAATTATAGACATAATTTCTTGAATCAGCCATTCCATTACTCCAGTCTTCTAAATAAACATTTGTCTTAAATCCTTCATTTTCTGCAATTTCAATGCATCTTAAAATATTTTTGAAATGTTTTTCGGGAGTTTGCTTTAGCTGATATTTTAGATGATTAATTGATCCTTTCGTAAGTAAATTTTGAACCCTTGCTCCTGCTTTTTTCATCCAGTTTATTGAACTTCCATTATCAACAAAAGTTAGAATCTCGATTCGATTTATATAACCGTTTGATTTTGCCCAATCAGTTATGCCTTTTACTGCTTTTGATTCTCCTTCTGAAACATGAGCTGAAGCAATTTCTATTCTATCTATGTTTAGTTCTTGAAGTAAAAGTTGTGCGAGTGTAAGTTTTTCAGAAATAGAAAAAGAAACCCCTGAAGTTTGCTCCCCATCTCTAAGGGTTGTATCCATTATTTCCAAATGCTTGTTCATACTAAAATGGTATATTTCTATAAAGGAGATTTGGATTCAAATTCTTCTATATCCGATCTCATATTATATAAATAGTCAATGTCATCATAACCGTTAATCATGTTATCTTTCTTATAAGAATTTATTTTGAAGTTTTCGGAAAGTTTGGAATCACATATACTAATTAATTGTTTTGGAAGGTCAATGTTTAACTCAGTTCTTGAATCATTATAGATAGCTTCAAAAATTTGGTTTAAAAATGATTGGGAGACTTCCACTGGAAGAACACCGATATTTAAGCAGTTATTTTTAAAAATATCAGCAAAGAAACTCGATACAACACACCTAAAACCATAGTCATATATTGCCCATGCTGCGTGCTCCCTTGATGAACCTGATCCAAAGTTATTCCCACCTACTAGTATTTTTCCTAAATATTTTGAATTATTTAAAACAAAATCTTTTTTAATACTGTCATCTTGATTAAATCTCCAGTCTCTAAATAAATTGTTGCCAAATCCTTTTCTTTCTGTTGCTTTAAGAAATCTTGCAGGAATTATTTGATCCGTATCTACATTTTCTATAGGTAATGGTACGGCTGAACTTTTTAAAACTTTGAATGAATCGTATGACATATTAATCAAATTAGAGTTCTTGGATCTGTAATTCTACCGGTTATTGCAGCAGCAGCAGCAACAAGTGGACTTGCAAGAAGTGTTCTCGCTCCAGGACCCTGCCTTCCTTCAAAGTTTCTGTTAGATGTACTCACTGCGTATTTACCAGGAGGTATTTTGTCATCATTCATTGCCAAGCAAGCTGAACAACCAGGTTCTCTTAATTCAAATTCGGCGTCTTCAAAGATTTTTAATAAACCTTCATTTTTAATAGCTTCCATAACTTTATGAGAACCTGGTACAAGCCATGCAGTTACATTTTTAGAACGCCTACGACCAAAAACTACACTCGCAAAAGCTCTGAAATCCTCAATACGTCCATTAGTACAACTTCCTATAAAAACATAGTCAATTGGTTTTCCAAGCATACTTTCACCTTCTTTATAACCCATATAATCCAATGACTTTATATATGTTAATTTACGATTACCAACATCTTTCGCTTTTGGAATTGATTTGGTTATACTAATTCCCATTCCTGGATTTGTACCAAATGTTATCATCGGATCAATTTCTGAACCTTTAAAAAAAAACTCTTTATCAAATTTTGCACCATTATCAGTGAAGAGTGTACTCCAATATTTCTTAGTTTTTAACAAATCATCTCCTTTTGGAGTGAATTCTCTACCCTTTATGTATTCAAAAGTTTTTCTATCGGGGGCAATCATTCCTCCTCGGGCACCCATTTCAATACTGAGATTACAGACTGTCATTCTGCCTTCCATGCTCAACTCACGAAACACCTCCCCGTGATATTCAACAAAATAGCCAGTTGCTCCTGATGTTGTTAATTTTGAAATTATAAATAATGCTATGTCTTTGGGAGTAACACCATTATTTAATTTTCCATCAATAGTTATTCTCATCTTTTTTGGTTTTGGTTGCATTATACACTGGGTTGCAAGTACCATCTCTACTTCGGAAGTTCCAATTCCAAATGCTATTGCACCAAAAGCACCATGAGTGGAAGTATGAGAATCACCACAAACGATTGTAGCTCCAGGTTGAGTTATTCCATACTCAGGACCTACAACATGTACAATACCATTTTTTTTGTGTCCTAGTCCCCAATAAGAAATACCATATTCATTTGCATTTTTTTCAAGTGCTTCAAGCTGATTTTTCGACTCAGGGTCAGCTATAGGTAAATGCTGGTTTTTTGTTGGTGTATTATGATCAGCTGTTGCAAATGTCCTATCAGGATAAAGTACAGAAACTTTTCTATTTTTAAGACCGAGGAAAGCCACAGGGCTTGTGACTTCATGTATCATGTGACGATCGATAAATAAAATATCTGGGCCATTTTTTACTGTTCTCACAACATGTGAATCCCAGACTTTATCAAATAGAGTTTTAGCCATATATTTTAATTTTTATAAATTACTTGCTTTAATTATACCTGGAAGATCTTCATCCCCTATTTCTTTAATTTTATCTGCAACTATTAAAAATTGTTCATATACACGATCAAGTTGGAGTTTATCTAATTCATAACCAATTTTTTTTGCTCGATAAGCTAATGCTGCTCTTCCAGATCTTGCAGTTAAAATTATGGATGATTCATTTACACCTACATCCTTTGGATCAATTATTTCATAAGTTTCACGTTTCTTTATGACACCATCTTGATGAATACCAGATGAGTGCGCAAAAGCATTTGCCCCTACAATTGCTTTGTTTGGCTGTACGGGCATTGCCATGCTCTCAGAAACAAGTCGACTAACATACAAAAGTTGCTTTGATTTTATTCTTGTATCAAGATTCAATTTTGGGTTTTGACGGAGTATCATAACAACCTCCTCTAAAGAAGTGTTCCCAGCACGTTCACCAATACCATTTATTGTACATTCAACTTGTCTAGCTCCATTTTGTACACCAGCTATAGAATTAGCCGTAGCAAGTCCTAAATCATTATGACAATGGCATGAAATAACAGCATTATGTATACCTTTTACATTTTCCTTAAGATATTTAATTTTAGCTCCATATTCTTCGGGTAAACAATAACCAGTTGTATCAGGAATATTTAAAACTGTTGCACCAGCTTTTATTACTGCCTGACATATTTTAGCTAAAAATTCATTATTTGTTCTTCCGGCATCTTCCGCATAAAACTCAACATCCTCTACATAACTTTTTGCATGAGCAACCGCAGCTGTTGCACGTTCTATAATTTTTTCTGGGCTTGAATTAAATTTAAATCTGATATGACTTTCTGATGTTCCTATCCCTGTATGAATTCTTGCTCTCTTTGCGAATCTTAATGCGTCAGCTGCCACATCAATGTCCTTTTTTACTGCCCTAGTAAGACCACAAACCTTAGTGTATTTCACCAACTTAGAAATATTTTCCACAGCTTTGTAGTCGCCAGGACTTGATATTGGGAACCCAGCTTCTAAAACATCAACCCCTAGTTCGTCTAACTGTTTTGCTATTGTAAGTTTTGTTGAGGAATCTAATTTACAACCAGGAACTTGTTCGCCATCGCGCAAAGTTGTGTCAAATATTTCTACAAATTCCATATTATTGATCCAAAGCAATAAATTATAAACAAACTAAAATATAATTTATGTTTTCCAAAAATAAAAATAGCTACTTTTGTATTACAATATTCGTTGTTAAAAACTAACACCTAACATCTTAATTATTAGTAATTTGTATTTAAATAATTTACAATGACAAATGACCAGAAAGATAATTTATTTATTCTTATAAAGTCTCTGACAAAATCAGAAAAAAGGCAATTTACATTATATGTAGGAAGAATGGATTCAAATGAAAATTCAAAATTTCTGAATTTATTTCAACTTTTGGACAAAATGAATCGCTATGATGAAAAAGTGATTTTAAAAAAAGGAATTGTTACTAAACAGCAATTATCAAATTTAAAGGCACATTTGTATAAGCAAATTTTGATTAGTCTACGAATGAATCCAATGCACAAAAATATTCGCATTCTAATAAGAGAACAGTTAGATTTTGCAACAATTTTATACCAAAAGGGATTATACAAACAAAGCCTAAAAATTCTTGAAAAATCAAAGCTACTTGCAAATAAACATCAAGAAAAGTATGTTGCTTATGATATAGTAGAATTAGAAAAGATTATAGAGTCACAATATATCACAAGAAGTTTAAGTAATCGAACGGAGACGTTGGTAGCAGAATCCGAAAAACTACGTTTACAAAACAATTTAACTACCAAACTTTCCAATCTTTCATTAAAACTCTACGAGCGTTTAATAAAAGCAGGTTATGCAAAAAGTGATCAGGAATATAGAGAAATAACCCAATTCTTTTATGAAAATTTACCAAAGTTTGATTATGATAAACTTGGATTTAGAGAAAAACTTTGGTATTACAAAGCCCATGTATGGTATAGCTTTCTTACTCAAGATTTTTTATCAACCTATCGCTATGCATCGAAATGGGTAAAAATGTTTGATAAAGAACCTATAATGATAAATATCCATCCTGTTTTTTATTTAAAAGGAAATAATTATCTCATGGAAAGCTTAGTTTTAATCAAATATCCGTCTAAATTCAAAGAAACACTTGAGCAAATGGTCTATTGGACTAAACATAATAGCTTTCCTAAAAATGATAATTTAAAAGCTTTAATTTTTCAATTTTATTATAGTAATAAACTAAATTTTCATTTTTTAGAAGGAAGTTTTGAAAAGGGATTAATACTTATTCCTGAGATTAAAAAAGGAATAAAAGATTACCGAAATCAAATTGATCCTCATCATATAATGATGTTTTATTATAAAATTGCTTGTATTTATTTTGGTTCTGAAGATTATGAAAACTGTATTTTCTTTTTGGATAAAATTATAAGTAATAAAAGCCTAAAAATGCGAGAAGACTTGTTGTGCTTTTCGAGGGTATTAAATATTTTTGCTCATTATGAAGCTGGATTTGATTATCATTTAGAAACTCACCTTCGAGAAACATACAAGTTCCTAATTAAAATGAATGATCTACATGAGGTGCAAAAAGCAATGATTAGATTTGTTAGAGGGCTAGGTGAAATTTATCCTCATGAATTAAAAACAGCATTTGAATCTTTACATAATGAATTAAAGCAGTATGAAAATGATCCTTACGAGAGTCGTTCATTCTTATACTTAGATATCCTATCATGGTTAGAAAGTAAAATTAAAAATGTGCCTATAGCAAATATTATTCGTCAAAAAGCATCTACTATTAATCGTAAAGAACGATCTTCCATATCCCCGTATTCTTAGGTAATATTTTAAAATTCAATTTTTCTTTCGATATTGGGTGTGAAAATGACAAAGATTTTGAGTGAAGACTTATACTTTTATCTTTATTAGCTCTGGGTGCTCCATATTTTACATCTCCCTGTATTGGGAAACCAAGGCTACTTAATTGCGCTCTAATTTGATGGTGGCGGCCACTAAGAAGTTCAATTTCTAATAAACAATATTTTTCAAATTCTTTTATTCGTTTTAAGTTTAATTGAGCGAACTTACTCTCAGGCACTTTATTTAAGTGTGCTTTTGATTTATTTTTTTTTCTATTTCTTGTCATCCAATTTGATAAATTGTTGTAATGTTTTGGAAATTTTTTATCGACAAGTGCCCAATATATTTTTTTGGTTAATCGTAACTTAAATTGCTCATTTAATCTAGTAAGTGCTTTTGATGTTTTGGCAAAAACTAAAACACCACTTGTAGGTCTATCAAGGCGATGCACTACTCCTAAATATGCAGAGCCAAGCTTTTTCTTTTGAATTTTTAAATAATTTTTAATTGAATCTGATAAAGAAATATCTCCGGTTTTGTCAGACTGGACCAATTCTCCGGGTTCTTTATAAGTGATAATGATATGATTATCTTCAAAAAGAATACGTTTGATCAATTCCAAAAATCAGTATTGTTCTTTTTTGTTTGGAAATTTCTCCGACTTAACGTCTTTACTATATTGTTTTATAGCCTTACAAATAATTTCATCTAAATCAGCATACCTTCTTAAAAATCTAGGACTAAATTCTTTATTCATACCTAACATGTCATGTAAAACAAGGACTTGTCCGTCAACATTTTTTCCAGCTCCAATACCAATTGTAGGAATTTTTATTGATTTTGTTGCTTTTTCGGCAAGTGAGGCAGGTATTTTTTCAAGAAGAACTCCAAAGCAGCCGATTTTTTCTAACATAATTATTTCTTTAAGTAATTGTTTTGCTTCAAGATTTTCTTTAGCTCTAACATTATAGGATCCAAATCTATATATTGATTGAGGGGTAAGACCCAAATGGCCCATAACAGGTATTCCTGCTTGGATTATTCTTTCAATAGAATCTTTTGCTTGGTCTCCTCCTTCTAATTTTACACCATGAGCTCCAGATTCTTTCATTATTCTAATAGCGGACCTTAGTGCTTCCATTGGATCCGATTGATAAGATCCAAAAGGTAAGTCTACAATTACCAATGCTCTTTTAGCAGCTCGAACAACGCTTGTTGCGTGATAAATCATTTGATCGAGTGTAATTGGTAAAGTAGTTTCATGCCCAGCCATAACATTTGAAGCAGAATCCCCCACTAAAATCACATCTATTTTTGATTTATCGACTAATCCAGCAAAACTATGGTCATAGGCTGTAAGCATAGCAATTTTATCACCTTTAGACTTCATTTCTTGCAATGATTTGGTTGTAATGCGAGTGTAATTATTACTTGGCATAATTTTTATTAAAATAAAATTATATTTTACAAGGTACTATATTTTCAAATCAATGTAAATATAGTGTATTATTTACTCTGCCATACTGTCATATTTAACTTAAGTGGCATAGTGCTTGAATGTTACAATTAAAAATTAATAAAATGAGTAAAATAATAGGAATTGATTTAGGCACAACCAACTCTTGCGTTTCTGTAATGGAAGGTAACGAGCCTGTTGTAATACCAAATGCTGAAGGAAAACGCACAACACCCTCTGTAGTTGCTTTTGTTGAAGGTGGAGAAATAAAAGTTGGTGATCCTGCTAAAAGACAAGCAGTTACTAATCCTACAAAAACAATAGCTTCTATAAAAAGATTCATGGGCAACAAGTTTTCCGATTCGAAAAACGACGTTAAATCAGTTGCATATAAAGTAGTTAAGGGTGATAATGACACACCAAGAGTGGACATAGATGGAAGAATGTACAGTCCACAAGAACTCTCAGCAATGACTTTACAAAAAATGAAAAAGACTGCGGAAGACTATTTAGGCCATGATGTAGCAGAAGCTGTAATAACAGTACCGGCTTACTTTAACGATTCACAAAGACAAGCGACAAAAGAGGCTGGAGAAATTTCAGGCTTAAAAGTCCAAAGAATAATTAATGAACCTACTGCCGCTGCTCTAGCTTACGGATTAGATAAAGGTAGCTCTGATAAAAAAATTGCAGTATATGACTTGGGTGGAGGAACATTTGATATATCAATTTTAGAATTAGGTGATGGTGTTTTTGAGGTTTTATCTACGAACGGAGACACTCACCTTGGTGGTGATGATTTTGACCAAGTAATAATTGATTTTCTTGCTGAAACTTTTCAAAAACAGGAATCCATTGATCTTCGAAAAGACCCTATGGCACTTCAAAGACTCAAAGAGGCTGCAGAAAAATCTAAAATTGAACTATCATCATCTACACAAACTGAAATAAACCTTCCTTACGTAACAGCTACTGATTCAGGACCGAAGCATCTTGTAACGACTCTTACAAGAGCAAATTTTGAAAAACTTGCTGATACTCTAGTTAAACGTTCTATGAATCCAGTTAAAAAAGCATTAGACGATGCTGGATTATCAACCGGAGATATAGATGAGGTAATTTTAGTTGGAGGGTCAACTAGAATCCCTATAATTCAAGATGAGGTGGAGAAGTTTTTTGGTAAAAAACCTTCAAAAGGTGTAAATCCAGATGAAGTTGTTGCTATTGGAGCAGCTATTCAAGGGGGAGTTCTAACAGGTGATGTTAAGGATGTTTTACTATTGGATGTAACTCCTTTATCATTAGGTATTGAAACTATGGGAGGAGTTATGACTAAGTTAATTGATTCAAACACTACTATTCCAACAAAAAAATCTCAAATTTTTTCAACCGCAGCAGATAATCAACCATCAGTTGAAATACATGTTTTACAAGGAGAGCGATCTATGGCAAGCGACAATAAGACAATAGGTAAGTTCCATCTAGATGGAATACCTCCGGCACAAAGAGGTACTCCACAAATTGAGGTTACTTTTGATATCGATGCTAATGGAATTATCAAAGTTAGTGCTCTAGATAAGGCTACTAATAAATCTCAAGATATTCGTATCGAGGCTTCTTCAGGTTTAACAGAAGAAGAGATCGAAAAAATGAAAAAGGAAGCTGAAGCTAATGCTGATGCTGACAAAAAGGTTAAAGAAGAAGCGGAAAAGCTCAATTCAGCAGACCAAATGATTTTCCAAACTGAGAAACAGCTAAGCGAATTTGGGGACAAGTTATCTGAAGAAAAGAAAAAGCCGGTCGAAGCTGCACTTGCTGAGTTAAAAAAGTCACATGAGTCAAAAGATCTAGAGGCTATTGATAAAGCTTTAGAAACAATTAACGAAGCTTGGAAAAATGCTTCAGAGGAAATGTACAAAGCACAAGCTGAAAAAGGATCAACTGATGCAAAAAACAAAAATTCTGATGATAGTCAAAAGACAGAAAAATCTGGAGATGATGTCCAAGATGTTGATTTTGAAGAAGTGAAAGACTAGTAAATTGAATATTCTATCTTTTGATAAATAAACTTTTGAAAGCCTGCATAAAAAGCAGGTTTTCTTATTTAAAATAATAATTATTAATGAACAAAAAACAAGTTCTGGAAATTGCAAATAGTATATCTAAAAACACACTAATGGAAACATTAGAAATATATTATACTGATGTTGGAGATGATTTTTTAAAAGCAAGAATGCCAGTTTCAGCAAAGGTTCATCAACCAGATGGAATACTGCATGGTGGTGCTACAGCTGCATTAGCTGAAAGTGTGGGTAGTGCAGCCGTATATATTTTTAATAAAGATCCTAATACAAAAGTTCGCGGTATTGAGATCACAGCTAATCATATAAAGAGTATCTCAGACGGTTTTGTTTATGCTACTGCTAGACCAATTCATAGGGGTAAAACTATTCAGTATTGGGAAATAAAAGTCGTTAATCAAAAAGATGAATTAATATCTTTATGTAAACTAACCACTTTTACAAAGCGATAACAAAATTTAAATTATTTTTTTAGAATATATTTGTTTCAAAATTTAAAATAAAAAAGATGAAAAGTGTAATTATTTGTGATATGGAGGGAGTAATACAAGAAATGAATAGCGGGGCTCTTGACATGTTTGGTTACTCAAAGGATGACCTAATTGGCAAAAAAAGAGTTTCAATTTTTTCTCCTGGAGAAATCGTAATTCAAAATGTTTTAGGCTGGCTCGAGGAAGCAAATAAACACGGAAAATCAATTGTTAAAACAAATTTTGTAAGAAAAGACGGATCATATTTCAATGCAGAAATTATCATAACACCTAATTTTGCTGACGGAAAGGATAAACCTCAAACTGGTTACTGCGGAATCACAAAAGAGATTAAAGAAGATGTAAATATTCCAATTAGCTTAACTACGAAAATTATTAAAGGAATAGCCATTACAAGGGGTGGTTTTACATTGGCATCCATACTACCTATGGTAATTGTTTCATTGATTTTAAGTCAAACAAATTCATTATCGTTAACAAATGCTATTCTGTCAATAATTGGAATAATTTGTGCTCATATTTTTGGAAATCTATTCAATGACTATTTCGATGTAAAATCAGGAACTGATGAAAATAATAATGAATACTTTAACGTTGGTGACAAATCATTAATGCTTAGAGGAGCTCAGATTTCTGGGGGTAGTAGAGCAGTAGAGTTAGGCCTAATAACATTAAAGAAAACAAAAATATTAGGTAATCTAATGATTATAATTGCTTTAGCCTGTCTTATAATTATCTCAATCAATATATACTATCAAACAGGATCATTTAATAACATATATGGTGTTGGTATAATTGGTTTTTTAGGCCTGTTTTTAGCATATTTTTACACAGCTGAACCGCTAAAATTTTCTTCTAGAAAGGGACTAGGTGAACTAACTATTTTTTTGACCTTTGGACCACTTCTAACTTTAGGAAGTTTTTTTGCAATGTCAAATGTTTCAATTGAAATTTCATTACAACTTTTACAAAATTTTGTTTTGATTGGTATCCCATTGGGTTTGCTTACAACAAATATTCTTTTAATTAATCAGTTTCCAGATTTAAAGGCAGATAAAAAATCTCATAAAATAAATTTGGTTGTTTTATTTGGGAAAAAATATTCTAGATGGATATATTTAGCCAACCTTGTTGTGATTTACATCACAACAATTTATTTTTTTAAAGATTCCTTTGAAACTTTCTACTATCCAAATGTATTATTCTTAATTTTCTTATTATTAATTGCATATGGTATGTATATTTTTGTAGGTCTTTATAAGTATTATGAATCTAGAAAATTAATATCCTATAATATTCATACGATTTACTATCAAATTATTTTTTGTTTAGCAATCATTTTAACATTTTACCTTTAGTAAAGTTAATTATGTTTCTTAATGAAACTCAATCAATGAAAAACCCATTTTGGATGTACCTGATTGGCTCATTCATTATCATAGTATTTTCAATAATTGGTCAATTACCCTTATCATTTGCAATTTCTGGGCAAAACTTGATAGCTGCCGGTGGTGATCCCATATTAGCTATTAGAAATTTAAACAAAAACTTTCAACTTTTGTTGCTTTTGATTCCTTCAGTTGTAGGATTTTTAGGGCTAATTTTGGTTGTATATAAATTACATGAAAGGTCATTAAAAAGTGTTTCGACCTCGAGAAAGACGTTCGATTGGCAGAGAATGTTCTTTGCTTTTTTTTTATGGGGTTTTATTACAGTTTTACTTTTAATTGGGGATTATTTTTTTAATCCGAGCGATTATCAATGGAATTTCAAATTATTACCTTTCATATTTCTTTTTATCATTTCTATAACTTTGATACCAATTCAAGCAACCTTTGAAGAATATATTTTTAGGGGATATCTTTTACACGGCTTTACTTCTTTTTTTAAAAAGCCATGGTTGTCATTAGTTATCACATCTGTCATTTTCGGATGCTTACATTTTTCTAATCCAGAAGTTGAAAAAATTGGCTATAGTATTTTGATATATTATATTGGAACAGGATTTTTTTTAGGAATTTTAACAATTATTGATAGGGGGATAGAATTAGCTATGGGTTTTCACATAGCAAATAATCTATTAATATCTTTATTATTAACCTCATCATGGACAGCATTTCAGACAGAATCAATCTTTTTGGATATTTCTGATCCCTCAATTGGATTTGAAATCATTTTTCCTCTTCTAGTTTTATATCCTATATTCCTATTTATTGTTTCAAAAAAATATAAATTATCAAACTGGAAAAATAAATTATTAGCTAGCTAGTCAAATGCAAACACCTAAATTTTCAAAAATTCACAATCGTTTTCGCCTCAATGGTTATTTTTATGACAGAAATACTTTGAAAGAAGTTGCTTACAATTTCATAAAGGAAGGAGACGAATATGAAAGTTTTATGGGAGACTTTATTTTAGATTGGCTTGATAACTCTGATTCGATTTATCTCAGTACATCAATATCAAAGAAAAGTAAGATACTGGTTAAGAAACAGTCACTTGTGAGTAGTGCAATTTCTACAGGAGATTTTTTAAAGTTAAGCGTTGGAGATAAGGCTCTTCATTGCCTTCCTACCAATTATATAGCAGGTAAAATGATGTTAATAAGGGCATTGATTTTGGGCCTTGAAATTGACTTTATTTCTCCATCGAAAAAACCCTTTTATAAAAACGAAAAAATTTATGATTTTGCAGCCATGACACCAATTCAAGCATTTCATTCTATTTCTGAATTAGGTAGAATAAAAAAATTGATAATAGGGGGTGCGTATCTCTCTAATGCTCTTCAGCAAGGTTTAATAAAAGCTAATATAAATGCCTATGAAACATATGGAATGATGGAGGCGCTTTCTCATGTTGCTGTTCGTAAGATGACTGATCCTATATCAGAATTTAAATGTTTACCAGGGATTTTTGTAGGACAAGATAATCGTAAATGTTTAACTATTGATGCGCCAAAATTGGATATAAAAAATCTTATTACTAATGATCAGGTAGAATTATACAGTCCAACTAAATTTCGATTGATTGGAAGTATCGATCATATAATTAAATTAGATGGTTTTAATATACATCCTGAACAAATTGAGCGTAAGCTTTCAGAAAAAATATCATTTCATTTTTTTATTGATAAAATCTCATTTAAATCAAAAACGGATAAATTAACTCTAGTTATTGAATATAATTCTAAGATCAATTTTCAGAAACTCTACGATCAATTAAAGAGTTGTGAAAAGCTAGAGAAGTATGAAATACCTGAATCCATTACACTATATAAAAATTTTATACAGACATATAGCGGTAAGATAAAGCGAAAGGAAACAATGAATCAAAAACCATATAAAATATTAAACTTGTAGTATTCCCATATTAAATTTCCTTTCTATTGGAGATTGATTTGCTATTTCAATGCCCATACTTATCCATGATCGAGTCTCAATTGGATCTATTATAGCGTCAACCCATAATTGAGATGCTGCAAATACCACATCAGTTTTTTCGTTATACTTAATTTTTATTTTTTCTTTCATTAAATATTCTTCTTTTTCATCAATTTGCTGACCATTTTTTAAAGCAGCAGATTTTTCAATTTGAAATAATACTTCTGCAGCTTGATTTCCTCCCATAACAGCAATTTTTGCTGTGGGCCAAGCGAGTATGAGCCTGGGATCGAAGGCTTTACCGCACATTGCATAGTTTCCAGCTCCAAAAGAGTTTCCAATAATTATTGTGAACTTTGGGACAACTGAATTGGCTACTGCATTAACCATCTTAGCACCATCCTTTATAATCCCGGCATGCTCTGCTTTACTTCCAACCATAAACCCAGTAACATCTTGTAAAAAAACAAGTGGAATATTTTTTTGATTGCAATTGGCTATAAACCTTGTTGCTTTATCTGCAGCATCGCCGTATATAACTCCACCAAACTGCATTTCACCATTTTTACTTTTTACCATATTTCTTTGATTAGCTACAATTCCAATTGACCAACCATCTATTTTAGCATAGCAAGTGATTATTGTTTTACCATAATCTTTTTTATATTCATCAATCGAATTATGGTCAACAAGTAAGTCAATCAATTTATATGAATCGTAAGGTTGTGAGATTTTTTTCGGTAAAATTGAATAAATGTTATTTTCTTCAATTTCAGGAATCTTAGTTTCTGAGCGTTTAAAGCCAGCCTTAGTGTAAGAACCAATTTTATCAACAATGCTTCTTATTTTATCCAATGCTGCTTTATCATCTTTTAATTTATAATCTGTAACACCACTGATACTGCTGTGAGTATCAGCTCCTCCTAAAAATTCATTATCAACATTCTCCCCAATAGCTGCTTTGACAAGATAGCTTCCGGCCAAAAAAATACTCCCTGTTTTTTCAACTATAATTGCCTCATCAGACATAATTGGCAGGTAAGCACCTCCTGCAACACAGCTTCCCATTACAGCTGCAATTTGGACAATACCCATGCTACTCATTTTTGCATTATTTCTAAATATCCTACCAAAGTTTTCTTTATCAGCGAAAAGTTCATCTTGGAGAGGAAGAAAAATACCCGCGCTGTCTACTAAATAAATTATTGGAATCCTATTCTCAATGGCTAGTTCTTGTGCTCTTAAATTTTTTTTTGTTGTTATTGGAAACCACGCGCCAGCCTTTACACTTGGATCATTTGCAACTATTACACAATATCTTCCTGAAACCTTACCAATTACAACTATAACTCCTGCAGATGGACATCCACCATATTCTTTATACATTTCTTCCCCTGCTAAAATTCCAATTTCATAAATTTTACTTGGGTCGTCAACAAGATTTTTTACTCTTTCTCTAGCTGTTAATTTACCCTGGCTTTTAATTTTATCAAGCCGACTTTTGCCACCTCCTAGTTTAATTTTTCTAACTTTCGACTCAATATTAGCCCAAGCCATCTTCATTGAGTCCTTATTCTTCTCTTTTTCTAGTTCCATTAATAAAAAAATGATACTGCTAAAGTAATAATTTATATAAGTGTCATTTTAAATAAATGTTCGATATTTGAGATGCAAAAAATTATGAGCTTAAATAAAAATAAAATAGTAGGTATTACTTCTTTGATTATGGCCATAATTGGATCATCTCTGATTTTGGTAGGTATATTTAAATATCGGGAATATGCAATAGGTTTTTCAATTGCTGGGGTCGGGTTTTATGCTATAGCTTGGGCTTTTAATGCTCTAAGGGGTAGGATTTAAAATATTAAAAGATAAAAATCTAAATATTACAAATCGATCAGTCTATGTTTAATTCCATTTTAATATTCCCTCTAGAATAAACAACATTGGACTCTATTTCTACTTTTAAAAAACCATATTTATAATATAAATGAATTGAATTCTCTAATTTGGTATTGGAGTAGAGAATAATTTTTTTCCATTCATTTTTTTTTGCAAATGAAATTGCAAATTTCATCATAGTATTTCCATGCCCTTGACCTCTGTAAAGCGGATTAATAGCCATCTTGCTGAATTCAAAAATATTTTTTTTTAACTTTATAAACGTGAAGGTTCCAATAACTTCATCATTTAACTCTGCCATAAATATATAACCTCCAGTATCTAATATTTTTGATTTAGGATTGTTAAGAATCAACTCATCAATAGGTTCAACATAAAAATAGCTTTGTAGCCACTCCAAGTTTAAAGACTTAAAAATAGAAGCATCCTTATTGGAATAATTTCTGAATTTAACTTTTTTCATTTCCTGTCATATTTTCCGGACGAACCCATTTGTCAAATTGTTCTTCCGTCAAATAACCGAGATTTAAACTAGCTTCTTTTAAACTTGTTCCTTCATCATATGCTTTTTTAGCAATTTCAGCAGATTTGTAGTATCCTATCTTTGTATTCAACGCGGTAACTAACATTAATGAATCTTGAACTAAATTTTTAATTCGTTTATAATTTGGTTCGATACCCTTTATACAATTTTGAGTGAAACTAAAACATGCATCTCCAATTAGTTGAGCTGATTCAATGGTGTTAGCAGCCATCATAGGCTTGAAAACATTTAACTCATAGTGACCTTGTGTGCCGCCAACACTCACAGCTACATCATTTCCCATGACTTGTGCACATACCATAGTCAAGGCTTCGCATTGTGTTGGATTAACTTTTCCAGGCATAATTGAACTCCCAGGCTCATTCGCTGGTAATATTAACTCTCCAATCCCAGAGCGAGGACCTGATGCCATTAATCGAACGTCATTAGCAATTTTATTTAATGAAACTGCAATCTGCTTTAAAGCTGAATGAGATCCAACTATAGCATCATGAGCAGCTAATGCTTCAAATTTGTTAGGTGCTGTTTTAAAAGGAAAACCTGTAAACTCAGAAATATATGAAGCTACTTTTTCTGCATATCCATTGGGGGTATTGATTCCTGTACCTACTGCGGTCCCGCCCAGAGCTATTTCTGCAAGGTGATTGAGGCTAAATTGTAAAGCCTTTATACCATTTTCTAATTGGGTAGAATATCCTGAAAATTCCTGACCGAGGGTTAGGGGAGTGGCATCCATCAAATGGGTTCTACCAATTTTCACAATATCTTTAAATGCAATTGCTTTTTCATTTAAGGCATTTTTTAAATCTGTTAAACCAGGAATTGTTGTTTCTATTATTTTTTTGTAGCAAGCAATATGCATTGCCGTTGGAAAAGTATCATTTGATGATTGAGATCGATTTACATCATCGTTCGGTGCAAGGGTTTTTTCTCCTTCACCTATTATTTTACCTTCAATAACATGAGCTCTATTTGAAATTACTTCATTTACATTCATATTACTTTGAGTACCTGATCCAGTTTGCCAAATTACTAATGGAAAATGATCATCCAATTTCCCTTCCAAAATTTCATTACAAACTTTAACTATTAGATCTCTTTTTACTTTTGATAAAACACCCAAATCAAAATTTGTGTTAGCAGCAGCTTTTTTAAGTTGGGCAAATCCATATATGATTTCCATTGGCATAGAACCTGAAGAACCTATTTTAAAGTTTGCTAGTGAGCGCTCTGTTTGGGCACCCCAATAAACATCTTTGGCGACTTTAATTTCTCCAATTGTATCTTTTTCAGTACGGTACTTCATATTTAATAATTTTATATAAAAATACTAGGTTTAAGAATAAACCTTAATATAACGTAGAATATTTTCTTTCAGTAAATTTTAATTATTCAATTCTTACAAGTAAATAAAAAAAATTACTTTTACAATATATTACGTGCATATGTTTGAATTTGACCAATATTTAGGATTTCTTGCTTTCTTGAGTATACTTACCATCGGATTCTGGTTGATGATTTTCCTACTTACTTTTGCAATCCCCTATTGGCTCTTTGGTGCTGCTAAGGAACGCTTTGACGAATGGCGAGCTAAAAAAAAATAAATTGAATAAAATAAACGTCTGTATTCTGATGTTTTTTCCTAGAAACCATAACCACTATCGTCACCACCACCGTATCTGCCTCGACGGCTTCGTTGATTTTTCTTTTGATTCAATCGATAGGTAAAGGTTGCAATGTAGGTGGGTTGCCGCCATTGGAATTCAGTATAACTGTTAAACGTATCGGTGAAGGTATTTGAGCGATACTTTTGAGAATTGAATACATCACTAATCCGAAAGGATAAAGTCCCTTTGTCTTTTAATATGTCTTTGTTGATTGCGGTAGACAATCCGCCCAGCGGTTTACTTTTGGATTGCGCGGTTACTCGTGGTCCACGCAAAAAAAACTGGTTTTGCCAGCTAAGGCCTTCACCAAAATTAATACTTGAAATAAATCGTGAAGACCAGCTTACATTTTTAGCGTCAAAGATAAACCCATTATATGTTCCAATTACTTCATTTCTGTAAACATTGAAGTTGGCATTTAAACGAATTTTTCGATTGGGAGTAAAAGTCAGGCTAGCCTCTCCTCCGTAGCGTTTATTTTTGGAAAGATTTATTGGGCCCCTTCTTAATACAGGTACAATTACAAGATCAGAATTAGGATCACTTGGGTCACCACTCAAGATAACCGTTTCCCCGGTATCTTCATTAACAAATTGAAAGTTATTAGTTGTACGTTGATAATAAATTGATCCATTTATAGTAATTTTTTTATAGCGTTTAAGGTAACCCAAATCAAAACTCCCGGTACTAGCAGGATCCAAATCAGGATTTCCTTGAAAGAAGTTGGTGATACTATTTCGTGAAGGAAAGGGATTTAGAAAAAACCCTCGGGGGCGCCGAATTCTTTTAGCATATCCTATTGTAATGCTTTCTTTTTCATCTATTTCATAGGAAAGGTTGACTGTGGGAAACCAGTTGATGTAACGCTTGTTAGTGTAATCATTAGTTGTTCTTTGGTCAATCACGATATTGGAGTCCTCCATTCGCAACCCAATTAAAAGAGAGAATTGATTAATTTTCTTACCAAACTGAGCATAGGCAGCATTTACATATTCTTTATATACCAATACGTTGGTTAGGTCTGTATCGATGGTACGAACATTATTTTCTATAAAAGCAACTTCATAATCGGTTTCAATAGTATTGAAAGTACCACGATACCCCAGTTCTATTTGGGTATTCTCATCTAAGGGATAGACATAATCTACTTGAGCCAAGATTCTCCTTTGTGATTCTAATGTGGTCACTTCTTCGTTATCGTTGATTCTTAAAGAAGGAAAGGTTTGAAGGCTTGTAATTTGTGCCAGCTCATCTTCCGAACTTTCTTCATACTGGTAGGTGGCACTGATTTCGTGCCCTTTGTCATTAAATTTCTTTGCATAGAGTCCAGAGATTTGAAAAGATTCATCAAGTTCAGGTTCATATTGCTTGCGCTCAATAGTAGAAATAGGACTTCCACCGATGGAACCCAGTTCATCGATGGTAACTACACCGTCATTAATTCCATCATTGTCTCGATAAAAGCCGTTTAAGGTAAAGCTACTGGAGTCATCAATAAAGTATTCTGCTCCTAGGGAAATAAATAATTGATCACGTTCTCGACTGATTTTTCCTGTTTCAAAGAGATATGAATTGGCTTCTTCTCCATTGAAATACTCATTTTCAGATAATCCATTGCTAATACTGGTCCTTCGGCCAATAGTGTTCGTAGAAAACAGGTTTAGTTTTTTTGTTTTCCAATTCACTGTAGCTGTTCCGCGGAAGGTTTCAGGAACACCACCATTTATATTAAAGTTACCATTGAAGCCAGAACGTTCTTGTTTTTTTAAAATTATATTAAGAATTCCACCAGTGCCTTCGGCATCGTAACGAGCAGAAGGTGAGGTGATGACTTCTACTTTCTCTATTGATTCGGAGGGCAGTTGGCGAAGCCCGTCAGGACCAGAAATACCAACAAGGCCTGAGGGTTTTCCATTGATGAGAATTCTAACATTGTTGTTGCCCCGAAGTGCAATATTTCCCTCAACATCCACGGTTATAGAAGGAATATTCCCTAAAACGTCGGCTACGCTGCCTCCACGGACCGTAATATCTTTGCCCACATTGTAGATGCGCTTGTCTAATCGTATTTCAACCTGAGTTTGCTCACCTACCAGCTCTATTTCTTCCAGTTCGTTGGTATCAATTTCCAGAGCAATGGTTCCCAAATTCAAATTCGACTTAATGGATACACCGTTCAGAATATATGTTGTAAAACTGATGAATTCGATATTGATATCGTATTGTCCTGGGAAAGATTCAATTTTAAAATTTCCTTCGGCATCTGTGATTCCACCCTGAATAAAATCGGGGCGATTATTGCTTCTTAATGTAATTGTTGCGTACTCTAGTGGTTGACTGTTTTGTTTTTCAATTACCTTACCCGTAATAAAGAATTTTGGTGGACCCCCAGGCCTTTGCCCATAAACAAGAAGCATTCCAAGAAGGAATAGGATTCCAAAGTGTTTTTTTTTCATAGCATAGGCTTGCTTTACTTTTAGACTAAATACATGTAAACGAGGGTTAATGTGAAGATATGAAAGCTTTCAAAATCTCTAAGGGTTGGACTAAAACGCCTTTTTGCCCTTTTAATACTATGGGCCTTTTGATGAGTTTAGGGTTTTTGGAAAAGATATCAAGTAATTTTACATCATCGATTTCTTGATCTTTATAAACATTCTTCCATAAAGGCTCTTGTGTGCGAATCATTTCCTGAGGTGATTTGCCTATCTGTAAAAAAAGATCTTTCCACTCTGTTGCAGTCAACGGATCCTTCATGTATTTAATGATTTGTATGTCTGTACCTTTATTTTCAAGGTACTGCAAAGCTTCTCGAGATTTGCGACACCGATTGTTATGATAAATCTTCATCATGGCTTAAAATAAAAACCCACATAAATCAGATTTTTTAGGTGAGTTGGTAGGGTTTGATTTATTTAATTTTATCAACAATAACTTTGAAAGCCTCGGGATTATTCATGGCCAAATCGGCCAATATTTTTCGGTTGAGCTCAATATTATTGGCTTTTATTTTTCCCATAAATTGGCTATAGGACATACCATTAGCTCTAGCACCAGCATTAATACGTGCAATCCATAAGGATCTAAAATTTCGTTTTTTTACTCTCCTATCTCTGTAAGAATAAAGCATTGCTTTTTCTACAGCATTTTTTGCAATAGTCCAAACATTTTTTCTACGTCCGAAATAACCTTTAGCTTGTTTTATTATTTTTTTTCTGCGTGCTCTTGAGGCAACTGAATTTACTGATCTTGGCATTTTAATTGTTTTTTGAAGCAGGCGGTAAAAATACTCTTTAAGAGCCTTACTTCAGGTTAATTTAATTGTTTTAATACCCTTTTAAATTATACAAGGCGTAGTTGTTCTTTTATGTTTTTTGCATCGCTGTCATGAACTAATCCGGAGTGGGTTAGTTTTAATTTGCGTTTTTTTGATTTTTTTGTTAAAATGTGATTTTTAAAAGCGTGTTTTCTTTTAATTTTACCACTCCCTGTCAACTTAAAGCGTTTTTTCGCACTTGATTTTGTTTTCATTTTTGGCATAATCTATTATTTTTTCTTTGGTGTAATAAACATTATCATTTTTTTTCCTTCCAACAATGGCATTTGTTCAACTTTACCAATTTCCTCGAGATCTTGCGCTAAGCGCAAAAGTAGTATTTGACCTTTCTCTTTAAAAATAATTGAACGGCCCTTAAAAAAAACGAAGGCTTTTAGCTTTGCTCCATCCTTAAGAAATTTTTCCGCGTGTTTCTTTTTAAACTCATAGTCATGTTCGTCAGTGTTAGGCCCGAAACGAATTTCTTTTACTATGATCTTGGTAGATTTTGCTTTAAGGACCTTTTCCCTTTTTTTCTGTTCATATAAGAATTTTTTGTATTCCAAAATCTTACATACGGGTGGGGTTGCCT
>CABYPG010000016.1:0-29290 GCA_902520765.1 uncultured Bacteroidota bacterium | reverse complement strand
GGTCAGTTTCTATATCTTCTGACGGATCAAGGGTAGCTATTGGAGCATTCGGTAATATTCCAAACGGAACTTTAACCGGTCAAACCCGTGTTTATGAGTACAGTAGTGGTTCTTGGACTCAAGTTGGAGTAGACATTGATGGGGAAGCGGAAAATGATAGAAGTGGCCAATCAGTCTCCTTGTCCTCTGACGGATCAAGGGTAGCTATTGGAGCATACGAAAATGATGGAAATGGAACTGGTTCAGGTCATGTTAGATTTTATACCCTTTCATCTGGTGAAACTTATCAATACGTTTGGGATGTAGACAGTGGAGGAGCCCCTTCAGATGGTACTTATAGAGCAACAGTTGCAGGAGTTGACCTAGCAGGTAATGCCTACTCAGGAACAGACAGTATTACTTTTAACGTCGATTCTACACCACCTACAGTTACTCTTACCGATACCGATGCAGATAACATTATATCCACTACTTTATCACCTACTAATACGGTAACCATCACTGCCAGTTTCTCTAAACAAATGGCAGCCACTCCAACGATTTACATAACCGGAGTAGTAACCAATGTAGCGATGACAAGAGTAGGGAGTACAAATAATTACACCTTTAATTGGAATACATCGACTCCAACCCTTGCCGCTGGAGCTTATTCGGTAACAGTAAGTGGAACCGACGCCATCGGAAATGCTTATGCTGGAACCGACAGTATCACCTTTACTATAAGTCCAACATTCTATCTTGATGCTAATGGGGTGACTGTAAAATGTAGAGGATGTAGTGCCGGGGATACCGGAGTAGTTGGTGGAGTGATCTACACGGCACTAGATCAGACCATGTTTGCAGCCAAGGCTATAACAGACAATGATTGGGGTCAGATGGTGACCACACTGGTCACAGATATGAGTGATAAGTTTAAAGATGCAACAAGCTTTAATCAAAATATTAGCTCTTGGGACACCTCTAGTGTAACCACAATGTATAGAATGTTTGATAGAGCTCAAGCCTTTAACCAAGACATTGGTAATTGGAATACATCAAGTGTTTCTGATACGCGACTTATGTTTAGAAATGCAGAAGTATTCAACCAAGATATAGGCTCATGGAATACATCAAGTGTTACGACTATGTATCAAATGTTTAGGGGTTCCACTGCTTTTAACCAAAATCTTAATTCTTGGGATACATCAAGTGTTACTAATATGTCTTCTATGTTTGAGGATGCGAGTGTTTTTAACGGAAATATTTCTTCTTGGGATACATCAAGTGTTAGTTCTATGGGATCTATGTTTCGAAATGCCCCAGCCTTCAATCAAGACATTGGTAATTGGGATATATCAAGTGTAACCACTATGTATTATATGTTCAACAATGCTAATGCTTTTAATCAAGATATTGGTAATTGGGATACATCAAGTGTTACTGGTATGCAAGAAATGTTCCAAGGAACTAGCAACACATTTAATCAAGATATTGGTAATTGGAATACATCTAATGTAACAAACATGGGTTCGATGTTTGCATATAACAGTGCTTTTAATCAAGATATCGGTAATTGGAATACATCTAATGTAACAGTCATGGGTGAGATGTTTAATTATTCTACTGCATTTAATCAAGATCTTTCAAATTGGTGTGTCCCTGATATAGGATCTATTCCAAGTTCTTTTAATACCAATGCTAATGCTACTTGGAGAAATGATGCTTCAAAACAACCTCAATGGGGAACCTGCCCTGCGCCAGGAGTTACTCTAACAGACAGCGATGCGGATAACTATGTTCAAAACAACTCTGAGGTTACTATTACAGCTGTCTTCTCATCTTCAATGGCACCTACCGCTACTATATCTATTGGCAGTCTGATTAATAGTGTAGCGATGACAATAGTAAGTAGCTCTACCTTTAGTTACCTTTGGGATGTTGATGCAGGTGGTGATCTTTCGAGTGGATCTTATACAGCTACAGTTTCTGGTGTTGATTTAAATGGAAGAGCATATGCGGGTACAGAGAGTATTACCTTCACAATCGACCTTACCGGTCCCAAGGTAATCTCGCTTACTACATCCACTACAAATGGTGTCTATACGGATGATGATGTAAATCCATCGAACTCCGATACGATAAGCTTTACAGTAAACTTCGATGAGCCGGTAACAATAACGGGCAGTCCAAGAATCCCTCTTAGCAATATCACTGATGCTAATGGCAATCCTGTCTATGCTACCTACGTCTCGGGCTCAGGAACCTCTAGTCCTACTTTTGTCTACACGGTAAAAGAAGGGGATCTTTCTACCGGTGTTCAGATTGCCTCCTCTGGTAGTATCGATCTAAATGGAGGCAGTTTAGAAGACCTTTACGGCAATACGGGGGATCCTAGTTTTTCAACCAACAGCGTTTCTCTGTCTACAGGTATTGAGCTTAAAGCAACAGACCCTGGCCTTAGTGTAACCTTGAGCTCTAATAATGGCGGTTCTTCTGCCAGTGCTAAGGAAGGTGATGTGATTACTGTAACGGTAGTCTCAGATCAGCCCTGGGCCCTTAACGCATCCACGATATCGATGACTGTAACAGGACTGGCTTCTCAGCCTAACCTGAACTTTACTCAGACTAGTGCTAGCCCTTATACCTATACAGCAAACTTTACCCTTACCGCTTCCAACACCTATAGCGATGGGGATATTAGCTTTGCTATCTCCGCCTCTGATACAATAACATCGACTAAGGTAACCACCCCTAATAAGGTAACCACAGACCAAAGTGTCCTTACCTCAGTGTTTAAATTAGACAATACCGCTCCAACAATAACCAGCACATCCTCACTGACTATTACAGAAGGCACCACTTCTGCAGGTCCTGTTGAGGCTAGTGAGACGGCTACCTTTGCCATTACAGGAGGCGATGACCAGGCCAGTGTTACTATCGATCCACAAACAGGTATACTTACTATAGATCCTGCACCAACCCTTGGAGGTAATGCCGATGATAACGAAGATGGGATCTATGAGGTCATTGTTACTGCTACCGATAGCGTGGGTTATACTGTTACAGAGACTATACAAATAGAGGTGGTAGCTCAAACAGAGGAACCAATCGAGCCCAGCCCAGAAGATCTTGATGGGGATGGTATACCAAATGGTTTAGATCCAGATAAAGACAACGACGGGGTGAACGATAATTTTGACAGTTTCCCTGAGGATCCTAATGAGCAGTACGACAGTGACGGTGACGGTATTGGTAATAATGCAGACACCGATGATGATAATGACGGGTTTACAGATAGTGATGAAGCCCTTGCAGGTACTGATCCCCTAGATCCTTTTAGCTTCCCTGAGGATAGGGACAACGATAAGCTTCCTGATAGCCTTGAGCCAGGACTTGGTACAGATCCTAGTAACCCTGATACAGATAACGACGGGGTTATTGATGGAGAAGACGACTTCCCAACCGATCCAAATTATACTACCGATACGGACGGTGACGGACTTCCTAATAAAACGGATCCTGATGATGATAATGACGGGTTAAAAGATGAGGAAGATCCCTTCCCGCTAGATCCAAACAATCAGATCGACACGGATGGTGACGGGCTTAATGATAGTATTGATCCCGATGATGATAATGACGGGTTTACAGATAACCAGGAGATTGTTGCCGGAACAGATCCTTTGGATCCAGACAGTGTACCTGATGACGCGGATAAAGACGGCCTTACTGATAGTGAGGAAGGTCTTTTAGGAACAGACTCTAAAAATCCGGATACTGATGGAGATGGTATTAGTGACCGCGATGACGCCTTCCCACTAGATCCGAACCGAGGCCTTGACACAGACGGAGACGGTCTTATTGATACTATAGATCTTGATGATGATAATGATGGGGTAAGGGATAAAGACGATGCCTTCCCACTGGATCCTAATGAGACTTCGGATTACGATGGAGACGGTATTGGTGATCGCGCAGATCCAGATGATGATAATGACGGTTATGATGATATTGTAGAGACTGACGACGGTACAGATCCTAAAGATGCCCTTGACTATCCTCGTGACCCTGATAAGGACGGCCTTACAACAAACCAAGAGATAGAACTAGGAACAGATCCCGCTAATCCAGATACCGACGGGGATGGTATTAGTGACCTTAACGATCCTGAGCCGCTTACCCCCGGAGGAACCAGCGACACAGACGGGGACGGTCTTATTGATAGTATTGATCCGGATGATGATAATGACGGTTATAACGATCTGTTAGAACTAGAGCTAGGCACAGATCCTAAGGATCCTGAGAGTACCCCTGAAGACAGAGATGAGGATTACCTGCCTGATGCTAAAGAAAAAGAAGCAGGAACAGATATTGATAATCCCGATACGGATGGAGACGGTATTATAGATGGAAGGGATGACTTCCCACTAGATCCTAATGCTTCTCAAGATACTGACAAAGACGGTATCCCAGATGATAAAGATGATGACGATGATAATGACGGCGTGGAAGATGATAAAGACGACTTCCCTAAAGACCCAAGGGAGACTATAGATACTGATGGAGACGGTATTGGAGATAATGGAGATCGTGATGATGATGACGACGGTTATTCTGACTATACAGAGACCTTAGCAGGTTCTGATCCTAAAGATCCTGAAAGCAAGCCTGTCGATACTGACAACGACCTGCTCTCTGACGTGCAAGAAAATATTATAGGAACCGATCCTAATGATCCCGATACTGACGATGATGGTCTGCCGGATGGCTCTGACCCGTCACCACTAGATCCTGATAATCAGACACAGGCAAATGACTTTGATGGAGACGGTATCCCTGATGATATTGATCCAGATGATGATAACGATGGGGTGCCAGATAGTAGAGACCGCTTCCCAAGAGATCCTACCGAGAGTCGCGACTCTGATAGGGACGGTATAGGTGATAATAAAGATCCTGACAGAGACGGTGATGGGGTAGATAATCTCACTGACCTGTTCCCAGATGATCCTAGAGAGTCTTCTGATAGTGACGGCGATGGTATTGGAGACAACGCCGACCTGGATGATGATAATGACGGTTATCCAGATAAGATAGAGGTAGTAGAGGGTAGTGATCCATTTGATCCAACCAGTATTCCTGAGGATGCTGACAAAGACGGGCTCTCTGACGCTGAAGAAGCTTTACTCGGTACAGATCCTAATAATTACGATACCGATGGGGATGGGGTGAACGATAGAATCGATGCCTTCCCATTAGATCCTGATCACAATAGTGACCAAGACGGAGACGGTATCCCTGATCTACTGGATCCGGATGACGACAACGACGGGGTGCCTGATAGAACAGACGTCTTCCCTTACGATCCAACAGAGAGCGAGGATACAGACTCTGACGGTATAGGAAACAATGCCGACAAGGATGATGATAATGACGGTTATCCTGATGTGATTGAAATTAAAGCCGGAACAGATCCTAAAGACAAAGAGGACTTCCCAGAAGATGTAGATGGAGACGGGCTCTCTGATTTAGAAGAACAGATTATAGGTACTGATCCTAACAATCCAGATACTGACGGCGATGGGGTTAATGATTTAGAGGATCCCTTTCCGCTAGATCCTAAGTTCACTAAAGACAGCGATCAAGACGGCATTCCTGATCTTATCGATCCGGATGATGATAATGATGGTGCCCCTGATGGTGAAGATGCCTTCCCACTAGATCCAAAAGAGCAGTTCGATACCGATGGAGACGGCATAGGAGACAACAAAGACAAGGATGACGACAACGACGGCTACAGTGATGTGGATGAGCTGTTGCAAGACACTGACCCTAAAGATCCTGAGAGTAATCCACTGGATACTGACCAGGACGGTCTCTCAGACTTTTTAGAAAAACTTACAGGAACAGACCCTGAAAATCCTGACACGGATGGAGACGGTGTGATTGACGGAGAAGACGACTTCCCACTAGATCCTAACTTCAGCAGCGATAATGATGGAGACGGGATCCCAGATGAAGTAGATGTCTATGGTGATAACGACTCTGACGAGTTAGGAGATATCCCTGATATCGATGATGACAACGATGGGATTACCGATGTGGCAGAAAATGTATTTATAACCTATTACCAGAACTATAAAATCTCTATTGGTGGATCTACGGGTAAATCGACTCCGATTACCTTTGTTAAAGAGGAGCCTAAAACAGGACGTAATGTAGGTAAGTGGAAGGTACGTAAAAAAGTAGTTGGTGGAGCTGATGCTGACAAGGTAAAAATAGTAGGGGGAGAACCTGCAGCAAAAGGATCCCAAAAGTACTACTCGCCTTATGCTAGGAAAAGTAAAAACCTAGGGGAAGGTTATCTGGCCTTTGTTAATGTGCCTGATCCTAATAATCCGGATGATGCCAACAAGGATGGTGTCTACGAAGTAGAGATCGCCTATGTCAATACAACCGCTGGGGATCCTAACGTACCTATTCCTAAGTCTGAGCAGCGTATAGAGGTCAATCCAACTAGCGAGGAGATCTTCGAGCTGGATACCAATATTACTCCTGTGCAACAGGTCTCCCCAGATCTGATTAGCTCTGATACGGATGCCGATGGAATTATTAACTCCCGCGATCCGGATGATGATGGAGATCATATCTATAGTGAATATGAGGGATCTCTTATAGAGGGAATCAAAGAACGCTCAAATAACTACTCAATAGAATCACTAGACACAGACGGAGACGGTTTTGAGGACTTTTTAGATCCTGATGATGACAACGATGGAGTCTTTAGTCTTTATGAAGGCACGGATCCTAATGGTGACTTTAACCCTAATGATGCTATTGACAGTGACAGGGACGGTACTCCAGATTATCTGGATACCGATGATGATGGAGACGGCATTACCTCTATTGATGAGTCCCCTGATCAAGATCAAGACGGTATCCCGACCGATGCGATGGACTTTGACGGGGACCGCACGCCAGATTATTTAGATACCGATGACGAGAACGATGGGGTGCCTTCTAAGTATGAGGTTCTACAAACAGGAACAAGCGCAAAAGCAGTCATGCTAGACAGCGATAGGGATGGTATTTCTGACCATCACGATTTAGATGATGACAACGATGGGGTGCCTTCAATCTTTGAGATCACAGAGCCTGGAAAAAACTTTGCCTTAGATACCGATGGGGATGGTATCTTAGATCACGTTGACCCTGATGATGACCAGGACGGTTTGCTTACTATAGAGGAAGACCTTAATGGTAACGGAGATCCTCGTGATGATGATACAGACTTTGATGGTAAGGCCAACTATTTAGAGTCGCTGTACTTAGATGCAGATGGTGACGGGGTAGTGGATCAGTTAGATAGTGTTGATAGCGACCCTTATAATGATCAGGACGGGGACGGCTTCCCTAACTTAGATGAGACCCTAGCAGGTACAGATCCACTTTTAGCAAGTAGCTTCCCAGAAGGTTTTGATAATGCAAGCTTAAGAGAGTCTATTGAGATTGTCAACTTCTTCTCTCCAAATGGAGACGGTAGGAATGATACTTGGCAGGTAAGAGAAATTGATCGATATTTAAACAATCAAGTATGGATTTATTCTAGAACAGGAACAGAGTTGTTTAGTGCTAAACCATATAATAATGATTGGAATGGAACGTTAAATGGGGTAGAGCTCCCTGCAGGAAGTTACTACTATCGCATAGATTTAGACGGCAACGGCAGTGTAGATTTTGAAGGATGGTTCTATCTTACAAGATAATTATGATAAGAAAAATTACTTTACTTTTTTTACTTATACTCCCCTTAGTTTGCTTTAGCCAGCAGGAGTCTTATTACTCTTTGTATAGATACAATATGAATGTAATCAACCCGGCTTTTGCTGGAGCAGATGCAGCCAACATGCTTTCTTTTACCTCAAGAAGCCAGTGGGCTTCTGTACAAGATGCCCCCAGAACACTCGCCTTTGCCTACTCTTCAGCTAGAGAAAATAATGTAGGTCTGGGACTGTCTGTGGTCTCTGATAAAGTCTTTGTCGAACAACAAACCTTTGCCTATGTGGATTTTTCTTACAAACTACAGATGAGTGGGGAGTCAATACTTTTTCTAGGGCTTAAAGCGGGAGGAAATTTTTATAGTTCTGATCCTACAGAACTCACTACTTACTCCCCCGTAGGAGATCCTAGTAAGGTGAGTCTAAGTAAATTTAATCCCAATGTGGGAGCAGGTGCTTATTTTAAAGCAACTAATTACTGGATCTCTTTTTCTATACCAAGACTTTTTAATGTCAACAGAGAAAATAATAATCTGGCCATTACTGCCAAAGATCGGGTGCATACCTATCTAGGAGCTGGGGTCGATTTACCAGTATCTAGCGGACTCTATCTAAAGCCTTCGCTGATGCTTAGAAAAGTAAAAGGGCTGCCAACAACCGCTGATATTACAGCAATGGTAAGCTGGCAAAATCAATTTGATGTCGGACTCTCCGTTAGAACCAATAGCTCTATGGCTCTTATGACAGTGGTCGCTCTGGGCATGTTTGATATCGGGTATGCCTATGAAACACCAACAGATAACGGACTCTCACAACTAAACTTAAGAACACACGAACTGGTCTTTAGAATTAAACTAGGGCAAGGTGATCAATCCTCTAAAGATGGTCCTGAAAGTCCGGAGTAAAAAAAATATAAAATGAACAAAGCAATATTATCAACCTTAAATTATAGAATTCTAATTGTAATAATCGAAACAATCTTGGTTTTCATATTATATAAGCAGTATGAAATATACATCGAAGTGGACTTTTTTATTTTTAGTATAGCTATTGTATTTCCATTAGTATTTTCAATTACAAGTGCTTATCAAAGACGTCAAGAAGCTATAATGATATTCTCAGAATTTAGAAATAAAATAATCGATACTTCAAATATTTTATATGCTGTTAACGGTATTCATAAAAAGGATTATGATAAAATTTTCAGAGGTTTAATTGATATACAAAAGGATTTTATAGATCATTTAAAAAATGATAAAGACATTGATAATTTCCATAGAATTAGACAGAAAAGAAAAAATATTTTTAAAGAAATAATCTCCTATAAAGATCTATACAATGAAAGGGAGAAGGATAGTTTGATTGCAACTAAAAATGAAATTTTTCTTTGCATGGAAAAATTAAACGGGCTTAAACTCCACAGTACACCTGTTTCACTAAGAAGGTACTGCCTTATCTTTATTTACCTTTCACCATTTTTGTTCAACACAAAATTAATTACAGAGGGGCAATTTGAAATGTCACTAGGAATTGATCTTCCGGTTTCAATTCTTTTTTCAATAACAATTAGTTTTATTCTTATGGCCCTATATAATATTCAAGATTATATAGAAAACCCATTTGATCAAAAAGGACTTGACGATCTTCAAATAGACCAAATGCAGATTTTTGAAAACGAAAGCCTTTATGAGTAGGTTCCAAGGCCTATATAAATAAGTAAGGTTATAATACAAAGAGCTGCAGATAAGTGCCTTGTATATTTCCAAGTGCTCAAGTCTAAAATGGAGCTGTCTTTTTCCTCAACAATTTTATTACTTGGATAAAAATAAGAGACTGAAAACATTACTATCATATTAAGGATAAATTCAATACCCCAAATATGAACAAAATGCAAATCAACAGGGACAATAAAGGTGCAAATCAAATAAAAACAAAGGCCAACTACTAAAGATATTTTGGCAGCGATAGCAGAAATATTTTTGGTAAAAAAACCGGCAATCATTATTGAGGCTATAGGGATAAAGAAAATTCCGTTTAATTGCTGTAATAACTGATATAAACCATCAGGAGCGTTAGCTACTAGTGGTGCAACAAGAATCGCAAATAATGCAAGAATAGTTGAAGTAATTTTACCTACACGAACTAGTCTTAAGTCGGAACTTTTACGATTTATATAACCCTTGTAAAGGTCAATACTAAAAATAGTTGCAGCACTATTAAGTACACTATTAAATGTACTTAAAACAGCTCCCATTATAATGGCTGCGAAAATTCCAATAAGACCTACAGGGAAAATTTTTTTTACCAGTTCAGGATAGATCATATCTTGCTCTTCATATAGAGAATTTCCATAATAATAGTAACCAATTACTCCTGGAAGTATGATAATTAATGGAACTAAAATTTTCAAAACCCCTGTGTAAAGTAATCCTTTTTGGGCCTCAATTAAGTTTTTAGCACCCAATGCTCTTTGTATTATAGTTTGATTCATACTCCAGAAATAAAGCTGGTTTATAATAAGTCCAGTGAAAAGTACTTCAAATGGTAAAACGGAGTCTGCACTTCCTACTACATTAAACTTTTCAGGGGCAAATTCATAAACTGACTTAAGGCCTCTGAATAAATTTCCATTTCCAATATTATATAAGGCTATAAATGGAATAGCAAGTCCTCCTATTAAAAGACCGTATCCATTTAATGTATCAGACACAGCGACAGCTTTAAGCCCTCCCATTATAGCATAGAGGGAACCAATTAGCCCAATAACAATAACTGTTAGGATGATACCCTGTTGCTTTGAAATTTGAAAAGTCTCAGATATATCAAATATACTCTCCAGGTTTATTGCACCTGTATAAAGTACAATTGGAAGAATAGTCACTACAAAAGAGATCATTAAAAAAAAGGCCACAAGGGCACGCGTTTGTTTATCAAATCTTTTTTCAAGATATTCTGGAATTGTGGTAAGTCCCATTTTTAAATATTTTGGAACAAAATAAACAGCGGCAGCTACAAGAGCCAGAGCTGAAGTTACTTCCCAGGCAATGATTATAAATCCGTTTTTATAAGAAGAGCCATTCATCCCAATTAGATGTTCGGTAGAAATATTTGTAAGCAACATTGATCCTGCAATTACAACTCCAGTTAGGCTTCTACCTCCTAAAAAGTATCCGTCTTGAGAATTTAAATTTTCCTTTCTTAGGCGGTACCATGAATAAAGAGCCACAAAAAGTGTGTAAGCCAAAAATGATAATGCTGTGCTCAAGGTATTATGGGTTAAATATTTTAATAGTTACTAGTTAAGAAATTTTTCATTTGAATTGATTAAAAAATTAAAGCAATTAGCTTTTTTAAATCAGCCAGCCTATTTTTCATTAAAAAATTATTTACTGGAAATTATATACTTATTAACCCTTTCCTCCAATATAGGTAGGGTTACAGTGCCTATTTCTAAAATTACTTCATGAAATTGGCGAATATCAAAAAGATCGCCTAACTCTCTCTCAGCTTTACTTCTTAATTCTCTGATTTTCATTTCACCTGTTTTATAGGCTAAGGCTTGACCAGGCCAAGAAATATATCTATCAATTTCAGTATTTATTTCATGAATGGATAACGATGTGTTTTCTTCCATAAAAGAAACAGCCTCATCTCTAGTCCATCCAAAAGCATGAATTCCTGTATCGACGACTAATCTGCAAGCACGCCACATTTCGTAGGTAAACTTTCCAAATTTTTCATATGCAGTAGAGTATATTCCCATTTCTTCTGCTAAAAATTCTGTGTACAGACCCCAGCCCTCACCATACGCTGATAGATAAAGATTTCGTCTGAATTTAGGAATAGTTTCAGGGAGTTCATTATTTAGACTTCCCTGAAGGTGATGTCCTGGAACTGCCTCATGAGCTGTGAGAGAAGGGATTAAATATAGAGGTCTACTCGGAAGGTTGTAAGTATTTACCCAATAGTAACCTGGATCTGTACTTTCAGCAGAAGTACCTATATACCTTCCAGCTGTATACTTCGGGGCAATTGCATCTGGTACTGGAGCCACTCCATAGGGCTTTCTTGGTAAAGTTTTAAAAAAACGAGGTAATTGCTCATCCAATTTTTTGGCAATATTCCTAGCATGTTTTAAAAGTTCATCAGCTGTTTTAGGATAAAACTGGGGATCAGTTCTTAAGAATTTGATAAATGATTTCAAACTCCCTTTATAGCCTAACCCTTTAACTATCAATTTCATTTCTTTTTTTATCCTGGAAACTTCTTGTAATCCTTTTTCATGAATACTTTCCGCAGATTCATTTGTTTGAGTAGTATAAAAATCGATACGACTTTGATAGTAATCACTTCCATTTGGAGTCTGAGAGACACCTATCGTTTTTCTTGCACTTGGATAATAGGTATTTTCAAAAAACTCTTTTACCGATTTAAAAGCAGGAATAACTTCATTACTTACAACATCTCTTGCAGCTAGTTGAAGGGAATCTTTATCTTTTTTTGAGAGCTGCGAAGGAAGTTTTAAAAAAGGCGAGTAGTAAAAATTTTCCTCTGCACTTTTTGTAATATGTAAATTGTATGTAGATTCATATCCTTTAAAAATAACTAAAGGTTGGCCCATACCAGCATCTAAACCTTTTTTAATTAAAATTTTTTGCTGATTGATGTAATTAGGAATGGCTTTAAGAAGTTTTAGATATTTAATAGCACTTTTTTTGTCTGTAAGAGGCCTAACACGAAAAGTCAAACTGAGATGAAAACCTCCATCAGATAGAATCGGATTCCAATGCGTTTTGAATTTATATTTAACTGTAGTTTCATTTAAGACAAAATTTAAAAGCTTATATGAAATTTGGGAATCCTCGGATAATTTTTCAATGTTGATTGATTTTAATGCTGTTTTGAGTGAGTCGCAAAAGCTGGAATATTCTTCAAAACGTGACTCAGTATATTGACCGAGAGGTGAATCATCTCCTTTAGCATTATAGTTCTCATAAGAATCAATTATTGTATTTAATTGTCTCTCAATTATCGATTTAGAACAGCTAAAAAGGAAAAAAAGTGAAACGAGAATAAGTGTTGCTTTCATCAAATAAAGACTAGAGTGGTTTTTTGAATTAAAATATTTATATCCTTAAAAACCAACTTTAAGATTAACTAAAAATAGAATTATTTACGGCCTATTTTAAACAGCTTGAATTTAATATCGTCTAATCCCTCATCATCAAAAGGATATTCCATTTGATCTTGAATATTATACAGTGATATTAAAATGAACTCACTTAATATAACTATAAAATAGGTAAGCCAGCTTGGGTTATCAAAGCCTATTTTATTAATTATGGTAGGGGTATACACTGCTGGAAAAATATAAATAAATATTAAACAGTAAGCCTTGAGACTGACTGGTGTTCTATGGGAGTGGATGGCGATAAGGTTATCAGCACTATCAATCACATCTCTTAAAAAACGAAATATTTTTTCTCTTGTACCTCCACCAATTAATTCCTTATTCACTTTGATAAAATCAGATATGGCTTCAAGTTTCTTGTCATAGTCTGAGGTGTTTTCACTTTTTGTATTGAGATGTGAAAATAATGCTACGTTAATTTGTTCTAGAAGCTTTTGACTATCTTTTTTGAGCTCATCGGTAAGTTTCGAGTGTTGGAAAAAGTGCTCAACTGTTTTAAGACTAGCTCTAAAACGGCTCAAATGTTGTAATGCCTTTTCTCTTCTTCTAAATGCACCTCTTATTGTAAATACCAAAGGAAAAATGATAGCAATACTCATAAGAGTTAAATCAATGTTATAGACGACTTTAAAGTTGTAAGCTATAAAAGGTACAAGGACAGATATAAATAGGGTAACTAACGTTCTAAAATTGATTATTATGAGATATCTAGACATAAAAACAATTGTTATATTTGAGTAAATTTATTATTTAAATCATGAAGAAACAAGTAATATCTCTGTTCATTGCACTGCTGTCTACAATAATTTCAGCCCAAAAACCTTTAAAGTCAGATCTTCTCTATACTGATCAATCTCCTTTAGAAATCAAATTAAGTTACTCAAATAAAGAAATGAATCAAAAAACTGATGATTCAACATTTATAAAGGTCCCTATGGAGTTTTTTCATGCAGACAAATGGTCATCCATCGAAGTTAAATTGAGAGCTAGAGGAAATTTTAGACGTAATACTTGCTATTTTCCACCCATAAAAATGAAAATCAAAAAAGATCAAACTGCAGGAACGATTTTCGAAGGCAATAAAACAATGAAATTGGTTTTACCATGTAAACTGGAAGCTGAAAACAATGATAATATATTACAAGAGTTTATAGCATACAAAATATACGAAATGGTTTCTCCCTATCATTTTAAGACTAAAAGAGTAAATGTTGACTTCAATGAAATCAGGGGTAAAAAAACTAAAAATTTTAAATTGAAAGGGTTTTTGATTGAGGATGATAAACGCGTAGCTAAACGTCATGAAGGGAAAGTATTTGAGCGATTTGTTCATCCAATGGGAATGCAGCATTTAACTTCTGTACATAATGCGTTTTTTCAATTTCTTCTGGGTAATACTGACTTTTCAGTAGCATACCAGCATAATGGAAAGTTACTTTACGTAGATAAACAAATTATTCCCCTGCCTTATGATTTTGATATGACGGGTTGGGTAAACCCTAGTTATGCAACTGTAAACCAATCTTTGGGTATAAAATCTGTTCAAGAAAGAGTTTATCGTGGATTTAAAAGAGAACAAAAATATTTTGATCAAGTTAGAGAAGATTTTATAGCTAAGAAGACAGAATTAATAGATATGGTTTCAAGTTTTAAATCCGAGTTTTCTAGTCCAAAAGAATTCGAAAATATGTTTGAATTTATGAACGGCTTTTATGAAATATTAGAAGACGATTCAAAATTTGATAAGAGAATTGTATCTCAAGCAAGAACTAAGTAATATTTTTACTGAATTGCTTCAAGCATTTTGTCAAAAATAGCCGTGTTTTCATAAATTCCTGAAAACAATTTTGAGTTTGGTCCATAGCTAAATACTGGAACCATTGTAGCACTGTGCCCGCCCGTATTAAATTTTCCTTTCACCTTTGATTGATTCAAATTTCCACCAGTTAGCGCTAGTCCACCTGTTTCGTGGTCAGCGGTTACAATTACAAGTGTATTACCATTATTTTTCGCAAAATCTAAAACACTTTGGATAGTTTTATCGAATTCTTTGAATTCAGAAACGATATAATCTAAATCGTTGGCATGACCACCCCAATCGATTTGTGAGCCTTCTACTAGCATAAAAAAAGGACTATTTTTTGAACTTAATTTCTCTAAACTAATCGATACTAAATCATTTAAGTCGGGATCTCTACCTTCTATTTTACTAGGAGGTTCGCCATTGTAAGTCAAGTATCCTATTTTTTCAGATTCAGAGCTTTTAAAATCATTAAGTCTATTGACAAACTCATATTCACTCATTTCATTAATTAAGTTTCTATTGTCATCCCTTTTTGTAAAATAATCTTTTCCACCACCGACAAAAAGATCAACATTATGCTGACTAAGTTGAAAAGCAATTTTTTCATATAATCTTCTTGATATAACTTTGGCGTAAAATGATGCAGGAGTAGCGTGTACAATACTGGAAGTAGCTACAAGACCAGTTTTGTAACCTTTTTTCTGACAGATTTCAAGTATACTGGGATGACTTTTATTTTTTCCATCAATTCCAATGACACCATTATAAGTTTTAACTCCACAGGCCATTGCTGTTCCACTTGCTGCAGAATCAGTTACCAGTTTATCTAGAGCATGTGTTTTAGAAAGACCGACATATTCAAATCCTTCTAATGCAGTACTATTATTATTTGCATACATCCCTGAACTGATTTGTGTTAATCCCATACCATCTCCAATCATTATTATGATATTTGGCAATTTATCCTGACAATATAAGTTGCAAAGGGATGTAAATAGAAGTAAAATAAAAAGACTTCGCATTTATTCAAATTTGTTTTTTTAAAGATACAATTCCTTATCTAACTCATTAAATTCCTGTCAATTTTTTTGCATTACAAACGATAATTCAAATTCTTATATTTGATCATAAATGGAAAATAAAAATTCTCCTAAAATTGATGCTGTTATAGCATGGGTAGATGGATCTGATCCAGCATTAATCAAAAGGCAACAAAAATATTTAAAATCTGAACTTAATAAAAACCCACCTGGAGCAGAAAAAACACGTTTTAACTCATTGAATGAAATAAAGTATTGCCTAATATCTATTTTAAAGTTCGCACCATATCTTAGAAAAATATTTATTGTCACCGATCAGCAAGATCCAAATATTTATCCATTAGTTCAAAAATATTTTCCAAAACGGATTTCTGATATTCATATCGTCGATCATCAAGAAATTTTTCAAGGTTTTGAATCCTTTTTGCCAACATTTAATAGTATTTGTATTTCAAATATGTTATGGAAAATTAAAGGTCTATCAGATCAGTTTATTTATTTTAATGATGACGTTTTTATAATTCGTCCAACAAACCCATCTACATTTTTTAAAAATAATAGACCTGTTTTAAGAGGAAAATGGAGATTACCACCTTATGAGAGAATTTTATGGGATAAAACAAAATATTTTTTTGAAAAGCTTTTTATGGGTGTAGAAAAAGAAAAAACTCCTTCATTTCAAATTAATCAGTGGAATGCAGCTAAATTGCAAGGTTTTAATTTCAGATTTTTTATGTCAGGACACGTTCCTTTGGCTTTGAACAAAAAAAAATTAGAAGAATTTTTTACTGATAATCCTGAGATTCTAAAAAGAAATATTGGTTATCGTTTTAGGAGTTATAATCAGTTTAATACAGTTTCACTTGCAAATCATATTGAGTATAATAAAGGAAATTTGAATGTGGTAACTTCTAATGGTTTGTATTTAAAACCTTACAAAAGGAATGATGACTATATTTTGAAAAAGTTTTTGAATTACCAAAAGGATAAAGAAATATTATTTCTTTGTGTTCAAAGTTTGGATTTAGCATCAAAGTCAATTCAACATCTTGTCCAAAAAAAAATGAATGAAATCCTAGAAGTCAATCTTCAAATTTTATGAAAAAAAGAATAGCAGCTGTTTCAATGAGTCGAAATGATTCTTTTTTTTTAGAGAGATGGATTTCGCATTACGGTAATATATTAGGCTATAAAAATTTATATCTTTTTATTGATGGTATTGATCAAAAGCTACCCCTAAGGGCAGAAAAAATAAATTGTTTTCAAATTAGTCATATAAAGTTGAGCAGGTTGAAAGCTGACCGCTTTAGGGCAAAAATGATTTCAAATTTTGCTAAAGAATTGCATAAGAGATATGATGTTGTATTAGCTACTGATATAGATGAATTTTTAGTATTGGATCCTAATACAGGTCTAAAATTAAATGAATATTTAAGCAAAAATTTTATATCATCCTCTCTTTCTGCATTAGGAATTGATGTTGCTCAGCATCCAACTTTTGAAAAATCAATTGATAAAAAAAAGCCTTTCTTATCACAGCGTAAATATGCTTTTATTTCAGATCGTTACACTAAACCAATAATAAGTTTAGAACCTTTGAATTGGGGTTCAGGTTTTCATAGGGTAAAGGGTAAAGATTTTACTATTGATCCAAATTTATTTTTATTCCATTTTGGTCTTGTCGATATCAAAATATTAAAAAATAAGCACAAGGATAGTGAGCTAATTTCTTTGGGTTGGAACAATCATTTTAAAAGAAGATATAAGTTGTATGAGAAAATTAACAATCAAATTCCAATTGAAGCAGACCAATTATTTGAGAAAGCAAGAGAATATTTTAAAAAAAACAGGAAATTAATTGCCTGGAATAAACCCTCAAGTTTAAAAATGCCAGATCTAATTAAAATTCCAAAAAGATTTAAAGGTTTAGTTTGAGGTATAAATTTCAAAAGTATTTTTAACAATCAACAAAATTAAAATATAGGCTTTCCAGAATAAGTTTCAACGGACCTATCAATTTTTCTAACTAAACCCTGAAGTACATTTCCAGGTCCAATTTCAGTAAAAGTTGAAGCACCGTCTTTTATCATTTCTTGTATAGTTTGCGTCCATCTAACAGGTTTTGTTAATTGAGCTATTAAATTTTCTTTTAACTCCTCTGGATCATTAACACCACTAGCACAAACATTTTGATATACAGGACAAGAAGGTTTTAAAAAAGGTGTATTTTTTATTGCTTTCGATAGTCGAAGTTTGGCAGGATCCATCAATGAAGAGTGAAAAGCCCCATCTACAGGTAATAAAATTGCTCTTCTTGCACCAGCATTTGTTAATTTATCACACGCTTCTTTTATTTGATTTCTGGAACCTGAAATTACCAGCTGTCCGGGACAATTATAATTTGCAGGACCTACTACACCTGATATTTCATTACAGATAGATTCTACTATTTTATCATCTAAACCCAAAATGGCTGCCATTGTTCCTTGAGTTTGATCACAAGCCTCCTGCATTGCCAAAGCCCTTTCTTTCACTAGATTTAAACCATCCTCATAAGACAGAACTCCTGCGGCAACTAATGCTGAAAACTCTCCTAAAGAGTGACCAGCAACCATTTTAGCAATGGAATGGTCATCCATTACTTCACTTAAAATAAAGGAGTAAATAAAAATACTAGGTTGAGTTACTTTTGTCGCTTTTAATTTTTCAGCATCTTCTCCAAACATGATTTCTTGAATGTTAAACCCAAGGATTTCATTAGCCTGTTCGAAGCGTTTTTCGGCTTTTTTAGAATTTTCATAAAGTTCCTTTCCCATACCTGGAAACTGTGATCCTTGACCTGGAAAAATAAAAGCTTTCATTTAATTTTAGTATATGTTAAAAATGAATAATTATAAGGTTGATCAGTACTTGAATTATTTGTTTCAGATGAGTGTAGGATCCATTTTGTCATATCAATTTCGGGAAAAAAAGCATCACCCTCGAAAGTCTTGTGTATCCGAGTTAGTTCAATTTTGTCTGCAATTGGAAGAAATAAAGAATAAATTTCTCCACCACCAATAATGTATGGATATGGGTCATCCTCAGTAAGCTTTAGTGCCTCATGTATTGAATGTGCAATAAATGCGTCTTTAGCATGATATTTTTTATTCCGTGTTAATATTATATTTTTTCTTCCTGGTAAAGCGGCTGGCATTGACTCAAATGTCTTTCTACCCATAATTATGGCATGTCCGTTAGTTAACTTCTTAAATCGCTTTAGGTCTTCAGAGATGTGCCAAATAAGTTTGTTATCTCGACCCAAAACATAGTTTTCAGAGACTGCAGCTATTAAAATAATTTCTTTTGAATAATTTGTTTTTATCATTACTATTAAAAGATTAATTTTGATAGCAAAAATACACTTTTCTACTTCTAAAATGTATTCTAAAACCTTCCCATTATTGTCAAAAGGTGTTTATCTAAATACAGCCTATGTAGGATTAATGTCTAAGGGATTAGTAAAATTTAGAGCCAACAATGAAAAAGATTATCTACAAAAAGGAGAGGATTATAAAAAAAATTCATACAAAACCCTAGAAGAAACACATATAACAATCTCTCGTTTTTTTGGGGTGGATTTAAATAATGCTTTTGTTGTTAATAATTTCTCTTCAGGTATCAGGCACGTAATACGTTTTTTACCAAAAAAACTAAAGGTGCTGCTAATTGAAAATGATTATCCCTCTTTAATTTCAGCATTTGAAGAGGAGGACTTTTTAATTCATAAAGTTCCAATGTTGGATTTAGGCCTTGAGGAGCAAATTGATGATTGTATTACAAAAAATCAGATTGATATTTTAGCATTAAGTATTGTACAGTATTCAACGGGTCTTCTTATTGATTTTAACTTTCTTGAGAGTATTAAATTAAAACACCCAAATTTAATTTTAATAGGTGATGGAACCCAATTTTTAGGTGCTCACAAATTTAGCTTTGACTTGTCTCCTTTTGATGTTGTTGCAGGAAGTGGATATAAATGGTTGTTAGCTGGATTTGGAAATGGAGTATTGATGATATCCAAAAGGTACCTTGACTTAATTAATAAAGAAGCCTCTGCTATACGTGATATTATTTTTAAAGGACATTTTAATATTTTAGCAACTGCAAGTTTAAACTTTGCAATAAAATCACTGGAAAAAAAAGGGTTTGAAAATTTGATGAATCAAAAAGCAGTACTAACTGAAAAAGTTAAAAATTCACTTTCAGAAATTAATCAAATTGGTTCTTGGGTTTCAAAAAGAAAACAACATAGTAGCATATTTATTTTAGAAGGGAATAAGGATTTATTTAAAAACCTAACAAAGTCAAAAATCCATTGCGTATTAAGAGGAAAAGGAATAAGAATATCATTTCATTATTACAACACTGAAAAGGATTTACTTTACTTAGAAAATGTGCTTAAGGAAAATAATTAAATTGATACTGCACCAGGAATTAATGGATGTGGATCATAGTTAATGATATCAAAATCACTGTAGGTAAATTCAAAAATGGAGGTTACATTTTTATTCAATGTCATAATAGGAAGTGGCTTTGGAGAACGAGATAATTGTTCTTTTACTTGTTCTTCATGATTAGAATAGATGTGAACATCCCCGAAGGTATGTACAAAATCACCCTGCTTATAATTACAAACTTGAGCTACCATCATTGTTAATAAAGCGTATGAGGCGATGTTAAAAGGTACACCTAAAAAAACATCTGCACTTCTTTGGTATAATTGGCAAGAAAGCTTGTCATTAGAAACATAAAATTGGAAAAAAGCATGACATGGAGGGAGTGCTGCTTTTTGATTTGAAATATTTTCAGCAAAAGATAAATTAGGATTTGGCAAAACACTCGGGTTCCAGGCTGAAACAAGCATTCTTCTTGAGTCTGGATTTATCTTAAGGGTTTCTATAATTTCATTAATTTGATCAACACCATCGCTATTCCAATTTCGCCATTGATGACCATAAATTGGACCTAAATCCCCCTTTTCGTTTGCCCACTCGTTCCAAATTCTTACACCATTTTCTTGTAAATAGGAAATATTAGTTGAGCCTTTCAAAAACCAAAGGAGCTCATGAATCACTGACTTCACATGAATTTTTTTTGTTGTAACTAAAGGAAATCCTTTTGAAAGATCAAAACGCATTTGATATCCAAATATGCTTTTTGTTCCTGTTCCAGTTCGATCAGCTTTTTTAACACCATTAGATTGTACATGTCTAAGTAAATCTAAATATTGTTTCATGTATAAAATTTAATTCAAAAGTATATTTTTTGAGCTATAAAAAAGTTTATACTCTAAAAGTTTATTAAAAAAGATTAACAAATTAATTAGCTTTTTCGTTTTGAAAGCTCATCTCTTACTTTAGCTGCCTTTTCGTAGTTTTCTTGACTCACAAGTTTTGTAAGTAGAGATTTCAATTTACTTACAGAAAGTTTTTTTAGATCTCCAATATCTTGATTTTTGTTAGTTTGTTCAGTTACAAAATTTTGAATCCATTTATCCTCAGATGGTTTTTTTGAATTTTCAGATATTGCCGCTTTAAAACCCGCTTTTTTAAGAATAGAATCATAGGCATAGATTGGAGCATCAAAACGAAGAGCGAGAGCAATCGCATCTGATGTCCTCGCATCAATTATTTCTTCTATTTTATCTCGTTCGCAAATAAGGCTTGAAAAAAATATACCATCAACTAACTTATGAATGATAACTTGTTTTACATAAATATTAAATCTTTCTCCAAAACTTTTAAAAAGATCGTGGGTTAGTGGACGAGAGGGCTTAACTTCTTGTTCAAGTGCAATAGCTATTGATTGAGCTTCAAAACCTCCTATTATAATTGGAAGTTTTCTTTCTCCCTTCTCTTCATTTAATATAAGTGCATAGGCTCCAGTTTGTGTTTCGCTGTAAGAAATTCCTCTAACGGTCATTTGAATTAAATCCATTTTTCTAGTTTATATTTGTGTATCGAATATTGTAATGATCAACCTAATATTTAATTAAAACGAAATATTTCATGGTTTATTGAGTTAAATTAATATATAATTAATGATTAAATTTGTTTCATATTGAAAATCAAGTAATGAAAACCATTCAATTTAGAGAGGCTATAGCTCAGGCTATGAGTGAAGAGATGAGAAGAGATAAGACTATTTACCTTATGGGTGAGGAGGTTGCTGAGTATAATGGTGCTTATAAAGCTTCAAAAGGAATGTTAGATGAATTTGGAGATAAAAGAGTAATTGATACACCTATATCTGAAGCTGGATTTTCTGGAATCGGAGTTGGATCAACTATGACTGGTAATCGACCTATTATTGAGTACATGACTTTCAATTTTGCTTTAGTTGGTATCGATCAAATTATTAATAATGCTGCTAAAATTAGACAAATGTCAGGAGGCCAATTCAATTGTCCTATTGTCTTTAGAGGCCCCACTGCGTCTGCTGGTCAACTAGCAGCGACTCACTCACAAGCTTTTGAAAGTTGGTATGCTAACTGTCCAGGTCTGAAAGTAATAGTCCCCTCGAATCCCTACGATGCTAAAGGGCTTTTGAAGTCTGCTATAAGAGATGACGATCCTGTCATTTTTATGGAATCAGAGCAAATGTACGGAGACAAGGGTGAGGTGCCAGATGGTGAATATACACTACCTATTGGTGTTGCGGACATAAAACGTTCTGGAGATGATGTAACTTTAGTTTCATTCGGTAAAATTTTAAAAGAAGGAATTAAGGCAGCAATTGAATTAGAGAAGGAAGGAATTAAAGTAGAACTTATAGATTTAAGAACAATCCGACCTTTAGATTACCAAACTATTTTTGAATCTGTCAAAAAAACTAATAGGCTTGTAATTTTGGAAGAATCATGGCCATTTGGAAATATTTCAACTGAAATTACATATCAAGTTCAAAATCATGTTTTTGATTATTTAGATGCACCTATTGAAAAGATAAACACTGCAGACACTCCGGCCCCATATTCCCCTGTACTTTTGGCAGAATGGTTACCAAATTTCAAAGATGTAATTAAGGCTGTAAGAAAAGTCATGTATATTGCCAAATAGGACTTTCAATGCAATAATAAAATGTATTATTTGCAAAAAGAATTAGATTTTATATTCTAGAATGTTTTGTTATTTTTACGCTCACTTTTCAAAAACAATTTAAATGGAACAAATGATTCAATTTTTACCTGCCTTCGGTATTCTAGCCCTTATTTTTGTATTTATTAAAAATAGATGGGTAACAAAACAAGATGTAGGAAACGAAAAAATGGCTCGCATCGCACAAAATATTTCTGAAGGAGCCATGTCCTTTCTAAAGGCAGAATATAAAATTTTATCAATTTTTGTAATAGCTGTGGCTATCTTGTTATTTTTCAAGGGCCAATCAGAAACTGGGTCAAATGGGATGGTTGCCGTCTCATTCATAGCAGGCGCAGTTTGTTCTGCACTTGCAGGATTTATTGGTATGAAAGTTGCAACTAAAGCAAACGTAAGAACAACGAATGCAGCACAAAAATCATTAGGTAAGGCCTTAGAGGTTGCTTTTGCTGGAGGTTCAGTTATGGGATTAGGAGTAGTTGGATTAGGAGTTTTTGGTTTAAGCGGACTTTTTGCTTTTTATAGTTCTCAAGGATGGGACATAACAGAAATATTAAATGTACTTTCTGGATTTTCCCTGGGAGCTTCATCAATTGCTCTCTTTGCAAGAGTAGGAGGAGGAATCTATACCAAAGCTGCTGATGTAGGTGCAGATCTTGTTGGAAAAGTAGAAGCTGGAATACCAGAAGACCACCCTCTTAACCCTGCAACAATTGCTGATAATGTTGGAGATAATGTTGGTGATGTAGCAGGTATGGGAGCTGACCTTTTTGAATCATATGTAGGTTCAATTATTGGGACAATGGTTTTGGGGGCCTTAATTACAACACCAAACTTTAACGGACTAGGGGCAGTTTATCTACCTATGGCACTTGCTGCAATTGGAATTATTATGTCTATTGTTGGAACATTTTTCGTTAGAGTTAAAGAAGGTGGCTCTCCTCACACGGCACTTAACATAGGTGAGTTCGGTTCAGCTGGACTTATGCTGATTGCCTCCTATTTTTTAATAAAAGTGTTTATCCCAGAAACAGCCAATGGACTTCCATACGGAGCAAATGGTGTTTTCTTCGCCACAGTTACTGGATTAATTGCAGGGCTAGCTGTCGGAAAAGTAACAGAATATTACACTGGAACAGGAACAAGACCAGTCAAATCTATCGTTAAGCAGTCTGAGACTGGAGCTGCAACAAATATTATATCTGGGCTAGGTGTTGGTATGATGTCTACTGCAATCCCAATTATTTTAATAGCTATAGCTATATTGGTTTCACACTACTTTGCGGCTCTGTACGGTATTGCTATTGCTGCAGTTGGGATGCTCGCAAATACAGGTATACAGTTAGCAGTAGATGCATATGGACCCATTTCAGATAATGCAGGGGGTATAGCTGAAATGGCAGAACTCGATCCTGAAGTCAGAGAACGTACTGATAAACTTGATGCGGTTGGTAATACAACGGCTGCTATTGGTAAGGGGTTTGCCATAGCGTCTGCCGCATTAACTGCCTTAGCTTTATTTGCTGCATACATGAAAACTGCTGGAATTTCCTCAATTGATGTCTCTCAGCCTAAAATTATGGCCGGACTTTTAGTAGGCGGAATGCTACCTTTTGTTTTTTCTGCTTTGTCAATGAATGCGGTTGGAAGAGCTGCAATGGCAATGATAGAAGAAGTAAGAAGGCAATTTAGAGATATTCCTGAGCTTAGGGCGGCACTTGATGTGATGAGGAAAAATAATTCTGATATGTCTAAGGCCTCAAAAGCTGACCAAAAAATATTTAATGCTGCCGATGGTATTGCTGAGTATGACAAGTGCGTTGCAATTTCAACAACGGCTTCAATAAAGGAAATGGTACTTCCAGGAATTCTAGCTATAGTTGTACCTGTTGGAGTTGGATTTTTTGGTGGTGCTGAAATGTTAGGAGGATTATTGGCAGGTGTTACTACTTGTGGGGTTTTAATGGCGATTTTTCAGTCTAATGCTGGTGGTGCTTGGGATAACGCAAAAAAGATGATTGAAGAGCAAGGTAAAAAGGGTACTGATGCCCATAAAGCCGCAGTGGTTGGTGATACAGTTGGGGATCCCTTTAAAGATACTTCTGGGCCATCATTAAATATTTTACTTAAGTTAATGTCAGTTGTTGCATTAGTTATTGCTCCAAGTATAAAAGTGAGTGACAAAAACATGACTGATTACCAAGAGAAAAATGTAAAAACTAGTTTGTTAGAAATATCTTTTGATGATGATTTTTCAAAACTTAACAATGATAAAAGGGAAGTTTACCATTACAAAGAGTAACTAATTTTAGTAAAACTCTATATATTATTGATTTAAGGAGAGCCAATTTTTTTTACTTCATTATCTATGTTTAAGATAATAAGTTCGAGATCCTGCTTATTTTCGACAAAATCTATTTCATCTACATCAATCTTAATTATGTTTCCTTTATTGTAAGTGGAAGTCCAAGCTTCGTACCTTTCATTCAACCGACTTAGGTAGTCAATGCTGATTGAGTTTTCATATTCTCGACCGCGTTTATGTATTTTATTAACCAAGTTGGGGATGTTGCTTCTCAGATAAATCAATAAGTCTGGACCTTGAATTTGAGATTCCATCAGTTCGAAAAGCTCTTGATAGTTTTTGAAATCCCTTTGATTCATAAGACCCATTGACTTTAAATTAGGAGCAAATATATGGGCATCCTCATAGATCGTTCTGTCTTGAACAATAGTATTATTATTATTATTGTTTTTTATTTTTAAAAGATGTTCAAAACGACTTTTCAAAAAGAAAATCTGAAGATTAAATGACCACCTTTCCATATGATTATAAAAATCGTCTAAATATGGGTTATCTATGACGTCCTCGTAATGAGCATCCCACCCATAATGTTTCGCCAAAAGTTCTGTAAGACTTGTTTTTCCAGCTCCAATATTTCCAGAAATCGCAACATGCATACTACTTAGATAGTTTGTTTAAAAACTGCAAAGTAGTTTTTTTTAAACAATAATGTAAGTGATGTATTAAAAATTATGTCGTGTAGTTCATTTTTTTTTAAAAAAAACTAAAGCTAGTTTGTCAAATAAAAAAAAAGTGTAATTTTGAATATAAAATGAGGAAGGATTTGACTGATTGCAAACCTCTAAAAAAAAATGCTAAAGCAGTGTTGCTTTTTATGACGCTTCAGTTTAGCCCTTCCGAAAAAGCACTTTAATGCCATACTTATACACATCAGAATCTGTAAGTGAAGGTCACCCAGATAAAATCTCAGACCAAATCAGTGATGCCTTGTTAGATAACTTTCTGGCCTTTGACCCTGACAGTAGGGTAGCATGTGAGACGCTAGTTACGACAGGTCAAGTTATACTAGCGGGTGAGGTGAAAAGTAAAACTTACCTCGATGTTCAATCCATTGCGCGTGATATTATAAACTCTATTGGGTATACAAAAAGTTCTTATCAATTTAGTGGGAATTCATGTGGTGTAATTTCATTAATACATGAACAATCACAAGACATAAACAGAGGAGTAAAATCAGAACTCAAAGAGAATCAAGGAGCAGGAGATCAAGGAATTATGTTTGGTTATGCTACAAATGAAACAGAAGCATATATTCCCCTTGCACTTCACCTTTCTCATCAAATTTTAATCGAGCTTTCAGCTTTGCGTAAAGAAAATAATTCAATTAAATATTTACGTCCCGATTCAAAATCTCAAGTAACAATCGAATATGATGATGATAACAAACCAGTACGTATCGATACCATAGTAATATCAACTCAGCATGATGAATTTGATAATGATGATAATAGAATGCTAGAAAAAATAAAAATCGATTTAATTAAAATTTTAATTCCTAGAGTTAAAAGTAAACTCCCTCCTAATACAAAGAAACTTTTTGGGGATGATATAAAATTTCATTTTAATCCGACAGGAAAATTCGTTATAGGCGGACCACACGGAGATACAGGTTTGACTGGCAGAAAAATCATTGTTGACACTTATGGGGGTAAAGGTGCTCATGGCGGAGGAGCGTTTAGTGGTAAAGATCCAAGTAAGGTTGACCGAAGTGCAGCTTATGCTGCGAGGCATATGGCAAAAAATTTAGTGGCTGCCGGAATAGCTGACGAAATATTAGTTCAAATTAGTTATGCAATAGGAGTCATCGAACCAACATCTATAAATATAAACACCTATGGTACTTCAAAGTTAAATCTTACTGATGCAGAAATTGCAGTTAAGTCTTCAAAATTATTTGATTTGAGACCCTATGCTATAGAGCAGCGTCTCAAATTAAGAAACCCCATTTATCTTGAAACTTCTTGTTATGGTCACATGGGGCGTCAGCCTCAAAAAGTTAAAAAGACTTTCAAATCACCATATAATGGCGAAATGTCAAAGGAAGTAGAGTTATTTACTTGGGAAAAACTAGATTATTTAAAATTAATTAAAAATAAATTTCAATTATGAGTACACAATTATCAACACAAGCATTACATGCAGGACACGATGTAATAAAATCACAGGGAACTCAAGCCGTTCCAATTTATCAAACAACATCTTACGTATTTAAGGATTCTGATCATGCCGCAAGTTTATTCTCTCTTGCAGAACCTGGATACATATATACACGTTTAAACAATCCAACTAATGACGTATTAGAACAGCGACTTACTGCGTTAGAAGGTGGTGTTGCAGCTGTAGCCACCGCATCAGGGACATCAGCAATCGCTACTTCTCTAATGGTAATACTTAGAACAGGAGACCACATTGTAGCATCAAATAGCTTGTATGGAGGGACGTATAATCTTCTGTCAAATACGCTACCGCGGTTTGGAATAACCACAACATTTGTAGATCCAGACGATCCGACTGAATTTACAAAAGCTGTAAAATCAAACACTCGTGCTTTTTTTGCAGAGACATTAGGCAATCCTAAGCTAGATGTTTTAGATTTAAAAGCAATTTCTGAATCTGCAAAAAAAGCTAAAGTTCCTTTTATTGTTGACAATACAGTTGCATCTCCAGCCTTGTTAAACCCTATCGAGCATGGTGCAAATATTGTGATACATTCACTAACAAAATATCTCACTGGAAACGGAACAAGTATGGGTGGTGTTATTATTGATGCGGGAACTTTTAATTGGGGTAATGGAAATTTTCCTGAATTTACTGAACCTAACCCAAGTTATCACGGCTTAAATTACCATGAGGCACTTGGTAAAATAGCTTTCATTGCAAAAGTTCGCGTAGAAGGGCTTAGGGATTTAGGAAGCGCTCCTAGTCCTTTTAATAGCTTCCAAACTATTCAAGGAATAGAAACCCTGGACATACGTATGAAAAAACATTCTGAAAATGCAATAAAAATTGCAGCATGGCTTTCTACAAAAGATGAAGTAGCTTGGGTAAATTATCCTGGCCTAAAATCATCAAAATATAATAAACTAGCTCAAAAATATTTACCAAAAGGTCAAAGTGGTATTGTCACATTTGGTTTAAAAAAAGGATTTGAAGCTGGGAAAAAAGTTGCTGATAACACAAAATTATTTTCAATTTTAGCAAATATCGGAGATACTAAATCTTTAATTATTCATCCAGCTAGTACAACCCATCAACAGTTAAATGAGGAAGCACAAAAAACAACAGGAGTAACTGCAGATTTGATTCGTTTATCAGTAGGTTTGGAGGATGTTAATGATTTGATTGCTGATTTAGAGTCTGCATTTAGTCAGATATAAATCTATGTTAGAGATCAGAACGATTTCAATAAAAAATTTTAAAACACATTCGGGTGCTATCTATCCTAAAATTAATTTGCACTATCAGCAATTTGGAAAGCAGATAGGTAAAGCACCCATAGTTTTAGTAAATCATTCACTTACTGGAGATGCTAATCTCACGGGTGATGACGGTTGGTGGACAGAGATTATTGGAAAGGGAAAAATTATTGATACCAAAAAATATGCAATCTTGGGATTCAATATACCTGGTAATGGTGTTAAGGGCCAAATTTTCAATAAACCAGAGGACTTTCATGCAGGTGATGTTGCTTCACTTTTTTTATTAGGTTTAAGAAGTTTAAAAATCAAAAAACTTTATGCGCTTATTGGGGGCTCTATTGGGGGTGGTATTGCATGGGAGATGGCTGCAATTTCTAAAGATATTACTAAATTTTTAATTCCTGTTGCTGCAGATTGGAAGGCAAATGACTGGATAATTGCAAACACTTTTCTGCAAAGACGAATTCTAGAAAACTCCAAGGAACCCCTTCAAGATGCTAGAATACATGCAATGTTAACTTACAGGACACCTCAATCATTTGATAATAGATTTGGAAGGACACTTAATAAAGAAC
>CABYPG010000015.1:0-38164 GCA_902520765.1 uncultured Bacteroidota bacterium | reverse complement strand
GAAATTGATAAAATTTTGTGTTATTCAGATCTTTTTCTTTTGCCTTCTGAAAAGGAAAGTTTTGGACTTTCAGCACTAGAAGCTATGGCTCATGGGGTCCCAATAATTTCCTCAAATGCTGGTGGTATACCTGAGGTCAATTTAAATGGTAAAACCGGTTTTATTTCTAATATTGGGGATACGAAATCGATGATTAATAACGCAATATCTCTTTTAAGCGATCCTCAAAAGCACAAACTTTTTAAAAAACAGGCTCAATTACAAGCAAAAAAATTCGATCTAGAATCAGTCGTTAATTCATACGAAAGAATCTATAATGGTGCAGTAGCCTCTATCAACTATTAGTCTTTTATTTCGGATGATAAATTTCTTTAGCATTAGCATAGATTTTTTCCTTATTAAGGGTCATTTTTTTTGTTTTAAATCTTGAATAAAGTTCCATTTGATCGCTATAATGTTCTGAATCAGGGTGATCTGAGCTGCCATATGAAATTATTGATTCTATTTCTGGACCTTGTTTTGTAAATCGTATTAATTCTATATATGATTCACCACTCACAACTTTAACTTTTCCATCTTTGTATGGTCTGGATGACATAGCCGTAATTACATCAGGAAGTCCAAAAATAGGGAGTACTTTGTTTCCTCTTATCAATTTTTGATAGTCACCTAAAACTACTTCAGTAGTGTTAAAATTTTTCAGTAAATACTTTTTGGTATTCCTTAAAGCACTGATGATAAAAGAAGGAGGAAAAATTTTTTCTCCATCTAATTTTTTATAGAAAGGTCTTAGTTCATTATAAAATACGGCAAATACTCCCGCTCCTAAAGAATTTGAATCTGCCTTTCTATCCCATTTTTGTAAACGTATTACTAGGTCTGAAATATCAGGGTATTTTTTAGGATCTAAGCGGTCCAAATGATTTATATTCATCCAACTGAAGTTATAAGGCTTAGGATATTGTCTGTCATATTTAATTTTTTTAAAATCAGAGTAATTTATTTTTTCATGTTCATCTATAAGCTTCTTAATTCGTGTAGATCTATTATTGTCAAATTTTTCAAAACCCATATTTTTATCAAATTGATTTGGGTTAGGATTGTCTTGTAATCCAGAAGAATGAAAGGGGGTGTGATTGGCGTTGTAAAAATAACCAGATTTTGGCTGTAAAACTTGAGGAAGTTCTTCAATATCATAATTTTGAGTCCATAACGTTTTTCGGGTATTACCTGGAACAACTTGCTTCCAATTATATCCTTTTTCTCTTTTAGGTATTAGCCCATTAGACATGTAAAAAATTGTGTCATTTTTATCTGCATATCCTATATTATATCCAGGTAAAGCTTTCATTTTAAGTATTTTATAGAATTCACTAAAGTTTTTTGCCTTATTCATAAGCCACCACTGATTTAAAGCTCTTATCTCGAAAAGTATAGGGGTCCGAACAGCGTAAAATCCACTTTTATTTTTTTAATGTTGGCCCATAAATGCTATTGTAATATTTCTTTTTTATTCTAATGGGTATTCCAAAAAGACTATATCTAAGAATAGCTTTCCTTTTTTTTAGAGATAAATAATTTTCATCAACTCTATATTTCAGTTTCTCCTTAGGATGCATTTCTAAGGCAAAAACATCAGTTTTATCAGGTTCATTTACAGTATGTGTCCACGCTAAATTTTCGTTTGTACCAGTTAGAATATTAGGACTACCTGCAAATAAAGCTCCTAAAATATTTGTTCCTTCTTCACTACAAAGATGAGCTTCATACCATGAGACTGGACCATCCAGTGGTTGATGAGTATTGATAGCAAAATAGGTATCTCCATCAGTAGTTTTTTGGCTATTAAAGGCAAACATATTTGATCCTATGTAATTTTCAGTTTTTTCAATTTTTGTTGAGATATTATTACTTATAATTTTTGAAACCCACATATCTCCTTTGGATGAAACAAAGAGTTGAAGCTGAGCATACCGGAGCATTTTTTTCTCGGTAATTGGAAATAGCTCAGGTACCAAGACTTCATCTGGATTTATTTCAGCATATCTGTTTAAAGCCTCTGCATATGATTTTACAATAATTTTATATTCAGGTGTAATATCAGATACATATTTTTTATCAAACAATTCTTCAGATCCAATAAATTGTGTTATAAAATCTGCTCCTAGACCCTTATTTCCTAAATATTTTGATAAAAGATTATTACCAGCTAAATAACCAATCTGGATAGTTTTAAAATCATCTTCAGCATGTGCCCAAGCTAAACCATAAGCTACTTCTCCATCTGTTTTTCCATAAATATGTGGCACTCCAAATTTGTCACGCACAATATCAATATCCTGGGGATTGATTTGAGAAATCATGAGATTTGATAATAAAAAGAGGTTTCCAAATAAAAAAAATATTTTCCCCATAAAAATCTTGTTTTAATATGTTATTTTGTAGGAAGTTATATAAACAATAAAAAATATCTAAGCCAATGAAAGAATTACTTTTAAATATAACCCTTATACTGACAACAATATCTTTATCAGCACAAGAATCTTTGTTTAATGGTAAAAATCTTGATGGATGGAATATTCATGGAACTGAACTATGGTATGTAGAGGACGGCCTATTAATATGTGAAAGTGGACCAGATAAAGGTTATGGATATTTATCAACAGAAAAATTTTATGATGATTTTGATTTAACAGTTGAGTTTAAACAAGAGGCCAATGGGAATAGTGGCATTTTTATAAGATCAACATTTGAAGGTACCAAAGTAAGTGGGTGGCAAGTTGAAGTTGCACCTCCAGGAAGTGATACAGGAGGAGTTTACGAATCATATGGACGTGGTTGGTTAATTAAGCCTGACAAAGAAAAAGATAAAGTATTGAAAATGGGTAAATGGAATAAAATGCGTATTAGGGTAGTGGGTAATCAAATTCAAAGTTGGCTTAATGGCACCTCAATGGTTTCATTAGAAGATGAAATGATTGGTAAAGGAAAGGGTTCAATTGCACTTCAAATTCATGACGGAGGTGGAATAAAAGTTCGTTGGCGAAATTTAGTTGTAAATAAACTATAATTTTAGATCATCAATTGTTTTTGCAAGCTTGAAATCTTTATCCGATATACCATCTACGTCATGGGTTTTCAATTCAATTTTAAGATAATTATAGCTATTAGTTAAAACTGGATGATGCTGTTGGTTTTCAGCAACATCAGCTATTTTATTAATAAATTCAATGGACTTGACAAAGTTTACAAACTCAAATTCCTTACAAAGTGTTCCATCAATAATTTTCCAATTATCAATTTCACTTATTTTGGTATTAATCTCTTTATTACTTAATGCTTTCATGTAGTAAATATACCTTTAGAATTTTGTATTAAAACTATAAAAACTCAACTTAATTACATGATCCCTTTACAAAAATAAGGATACCATTATTTTCTGCAACACAGTCATTTGAATAAGTTACTTCATTGCAACCGCAAACCGGGTCATAGATCATATAGCAAACAGCTGATGAATCAATTAAACTCTTGTCTATGCAATCAGAATCATTTGAAGACTCATTAATAGGTTCACAATAGGTAAATAATGGTATAATTGAGCTAAGAAATACAATTGTTATATTATTGGATAAGACTGTCAAATAATCAAGTGTCTGCTAAAGTTCGCATTGCTGCAATAAAACTATCCAGCTCTTTAATATTGTTAAATACATTAGGTGTAATCCTACAACCTTTAACATTAGCATAATCAATCGCCACAGTGAATATTTTGAATTCTTCATAAAGACGTTTTGCTAGTAACTCAGGCTTCATATTTTTAATTCCAACATTTCCGATGCCACAGCTTCTACCATTATCGTACGGGGTATTTATTATTATTCTAGGGTTATCTTTTAAAGCATCAACCCAATAAGATTTTAAATAATTTAACCTTTTCTCCTTTCTCTTTATACCAATCCAATTCAAATATTCAATTGAATCGATTATACTTAAATCTGTACTACAAGGGTGAGTTCCTGTGTGACTAAGCCTTTGGATTTTTTTTGGATTTTTTTCATGGTCAGCTATTAACGGCCAAATATTCGGAATATGTTCTGAATCAACATATAAAAGGCCTGCACCTAGTGGTGTTGCTAACCATTTGTGAAGACTTGATCCATAATAATCACAACCTAAGTCTTCAATTTTAAAATCAAAATGCCCTACACAATGAGCACCATCAACTAAAACTTGAACTCCATAATTTTTTGCCATACGACATATTTTTTTGATAGGTAAAATTTGACCAGTTATATTTACCATATGACTGACCATAATAAGTTTAGTTTTCGCAGTTATTTGACTTTTATAAATTGATACTATTTCTTCGTCACTTGAAGGGTGATTAGGTATAGAAACCTTTTTTAAAACAACATTGTGTCTTTTGCTAATTTGTTCAAACATGTCTTGCATAGAACCGTAATCCTGCAACGCATAAATTGCTTCATCGCCTTTTTTCCATCGAAATCCACTAATTACAAGATCTAAAGATTCGGTTGCATTTCTTGTAATAACAAGATTCTCAGAAGGGCAATTAACAAGTTTTGAAAGTTGATTAGTTACCATAGCCTTTTCCTCAAAACGATTATTTCTCATGTAAAAGGATCCCTCAAGATTTATTCTTTTAATGTGTTCGATTTGTTTTGCGAGAGTTGGACTGGGAATAATGTTATAATATCCACTTTCAAGATTAATAAAATCAGGATGCAAATTATACTGACTTCGTACTAATTGCCAGAAATCCGAATCATTGTAATCAGTTGTATCAATTAGTTTTGAATCTGACTTGTCATAATACAATTGATCACTAAATGGAAGTAATCCAAGAGTACCAATATTTTTCAAAAAAGTTCTTTTATCCATCTTTACACAAGTTAAAAAAAATATTTTGTTTGTAAGTTGGATCAACTCAATTCAATAATTTAAGACCTTTAATGTTATCAGTCAATTATTATGGTAAACTTCTAATAATTTCATAAGTTTTACTGATTGTAATATAATCTTAAAATATCTTGTAGTGTTGTTTTTAAAAGAAAGTTTCATCAATTTAACTTAACCAACATGCAGTCAGTGGGGTAAAGAAATATTGTCATTCAATTGTAGTTGGTCACACGATGTTATCTTAGCCCCACTTTTTTTAAGCCCATAATATTTAGATCATACACTTTTTACACCCAGTGGGTAAATTGTTTGCTTAGGGGCAATATAAATTATACTGAGTCAAGTATTATTGGTGCTTTGAAACAAATGGTTTTAGTATATCTACCCAAACCTTGTAACCATTCGAATTAAGATGAATACCGTCAGTTGTAAGGTCTTCTTTTATCAAACCCCCTTTATTAGAAAAGTGTGAATTTAAGTCAATAACAGTATAGTCAAATTTTGAAGATTTAGATTTAATCATATTATTTATTTTTTTTATCCTATTCATGTAAGTTTTTCTTGAAGTAGGTAAAATCGTTTGGATATATACTTGTGTTTTAGGTGATTCAATTTTTATTTTTTCAGCGATTTTTATAATGTTTTCGCCAATATATTCAGTAGATGGAGTATCAGGTGAAAAATTCCATAAATCGTTTATCCCAATAAGCAAAAAAACGGCTTTAGATTTAAAGTAAATAATTTCATTTATCCTTGCAAATACTCCATCTGTAACATCTCCGGATATCCCCCTATTTCTTATGTTTGAATAATTGAACCTCTCTTCCCAATTACCACCTCCAGCAGTTATGCTATTCCCCAAAAAAATAATTTGATTGAGTTTAAGTGGATTCTTTTTAAAATTATTTATCTCATATTTGTAGTTTTTACCTCCCCATTCGTCATGATATTTAATTTCAAGATTACTTTCTGGAAATAAAAAACTGTAATTATTCGTATTTATTTGTGAATGTAAAAATTTAAATGTGAGTGATATGAATAAAAAAATCCTCAATAAAAGTATTTTAATTTAATATTAAATAGAACTTAAGTGCCTTAACTTCAAAATCGCAAAATTAAAATTATAGCTTAAATTTAACTAATACGGAATAGTTAGCATAATGTATAAATATTCTTTTTATATTGCGCGACATTTAAAAAAAATATAATGAATAGAAAAATCAAAAGTATTTTATTTTTTGCGACGAGCTTTATCCTTTTGTCAGGATCAATCGCCTATTCGCAACAAATAAGTGGTAATATTCAAGATGAGGATTCAAACCCTATACCTGGAGTAACAGTTGTAGTTGACGGCACTAGTATAGGAACTACATCTGATTTTGATGGTAACTTTACCATTGATGCATCAGAAGGTGATAACCTGACTTTCTCATTTATTGGATTTGAGACACAGTCTGTTCCAGCAAGTGGAGATTTTTTGACAATTGTTATGAATACTGAAGATACAATTTTAGATGAGGTTGTAATTACAGGTTTAGGAACGAGTGTGAAAAGAAGAAACTTGGCTAACGCGGTAGCAACTGTTTCTAGTGAAGAATTAGTAGGAAAAACCAATCAGGGGACAGTTGATGGTGCTCTTTATGGAAAAATCCCCGGCGTTAACATCACATCTTCGTCAGGTGCACCAGGAGGTGGATTTGCATTAAGATTAAGAGGTATATCTTCTATTAATGGTAACAATCAGCCCCTTTTTATATTAGATGGAGTTTATTTAAACAATAACGAAATTCCCTCTGGACTTAGATTTGCATCAGGAGCCAATAGAGGAAGCGAAGAGAACGCTCCAAACAGAATAGCTGATTTGGATCCTAATGATATAGAAAATATTGAAGTACTCAAAGGAGCTTCAGCTGCTGCAATTTATGGGACAAGAGCAAATGCTGGGGTTATAATTATAACCACAAAAAAAGGTAGAGCAGGTAAGACAAAAGTTAGTTTAACTCAAAATATTGGTTTTTCGGAAATTTCTAACAGGCTTGGTATGAGGGATTGGACTGCAGCATCTGTTGAAGCCGCCTTTGGTGCTAGTGAAGTAGTTAAATATAATAATGCGATTAATTCGTTTGGCTTAATTGACTATGAAGACGAGGTTTACGGAAATAAAGGTATAATTTCAGATACCAAATTAAGTGTTTCAGGAGGTAATGATAAGACACAATTCTATGTAGGAACATCCTACAGAGATGAAGAAGGTATAATTAAATACACTGGCTTTGATAGATTCTCTGTTAGAGCAAACATTGATCATAAAATATCAAATACATTTGAATTATCATCTTCCTCAAACTTTATCCAAGGACAGTCAAGAAGAAGCTTTACTGGAAACGAAAATGAAGGTGGCCTGAGTTATGGTTATACACTAGCTTTTACTAGACCATGGATAAACTTGTATCCTGATACTTCAGGAAATTATCCAAATAATCCGAATTATGCTGGTAATCCATTATTTGTCAGAGACAAAGCAAGGAATGACGATGACAATAACAGATTAATTCAGAGTTTAAAACTAACTACAAAAATTATAGATGGAGAAAAGGACAGACTTAGAATGATTTGGAGTGGAGGTCTAGACTTTTTAGCTAATGAAACTTATGTTTATGTACCAGAAATTCATCAAGCTCAAAACGGTGGCGATAACGGGTTTATTGGAGTAGGGAAGAATAATTTCAAAAACTATAACCTTTTAGGTTTAGGTGTTTGGAATAGAGATGCACTCGATGGTGCATTAGCATTAACAACACAAGGAGGTATATCCTACTTGAAAAGAGACGCAGACGTTGTTTTTAATCAAGCAACGCAATTAATCCCTGGACAAACTACCCTTGGCCAAGGTTCTGCACAAGCAATAAGTCAAACTCAGTCAGAGATTGAAGAATTTGGATATTTTGGACAAATTGAAGGTAACTATAAGGATCAATTTATAGCCACTGTTGGTTATAGAGCTGACAAATCTTCCTTAAACGGTGATCCAAACAAATTTTATGGATTTCCAAAGGCCTCTTTAGCAGTAAATATCCAAAACTTTGGAAACTGGAACAACACCACAGTTGACCAGTTAAAACTAAGAGCTGCGTATGGTGAAACTGGTTCTTCAGCATCATTCGGTTCAATTTTTACAAGTTTGAACTCAGTTGCTATAGGTGGTGTTGGAGGATCAACAATTGCTTCACTTAGAGGAGATGCAAATATAGAACCTGAAACATCACAGGAATTGGAAGTAGGAGTCGATTTAAGATTTGTGGGAAAAATAGGACTTGAGCTTTCATACTACAACAGAAATGTAAAGGATCTTATTTTAAGTAGGTCATTACCTACATCAAGTGGGTTTTCAAGAGAGACTACTAACCTAGCAGATCTTGAGAATAGAGGATTAGAAGTTGGCATTAATATTAATGCTTTCGATAATGATAGATTCAGCTGGAATAGTGGAATTCAGTTCTGGTTAAATAGGTCAGAAATTACAAGGTTAGATGTACCCGCATTTCCTCAACCTGGAGCAGGTTTTGGTTTAGGACTTGGAACTTTTTATATACAAGAAGGACAGCCTGTAACTCAATTAGCTGGTAATATTGACGGGGTGCCTACTCAGATTGGTAATGTTGAACCTGACTTTCAAATTTCATTCAACAACAATTTTACAATTTCAAGGAATTTAGAAGTTGGATTTTTAATTCATTGGAAAGAAGGTGGCGAAAATATAAACTTGTCTAAATTACTTACTGACCTAGGCGGTATAACTGCTGACCTAGATACCCCTGAGGGGCAGGAAAGAGCATCTCTAGGCTTTGTGCCACAGCGCTTTATTGAGCCCGCCGCTTACATGAGATTAAGAGAAGCGGCAATATATTATACTTTACCAGAAAACACATTTTCTTGGCTTTCTGGAGATATTTCAGATGTTAGGCTAGGGTTGACGGGTAGAAATTTACTTACAATAACTGACTACTCAAGTTATGATCCTGAAACATCAGTCAATGGTGGAGCTGGACTATCGAGTGGAATTGAGGTAACACCTTATCCAAACTCACGACAGTTTTTATTTAGCCTAAACGTAAACTTTTAATATTTAGATATGAAAAATTTTAAATTATCAATAGAAAAATTAGTCATCGTTAGCTTAATGGTGACAACATTATTTTCTTTGTCATGCACATTCGATGAAGAATTTGACCCAAATAGACCTAGTTTAGAAGGTTCGTTAACGGACGCATCTGTTAACCAACTCAACAACCTTATAATAGGTATTGAATCTGGGATGCGTGGTGGAGTTGCAGGTCAAACAACTCATACAGGTACTATGGCACGTGAACTATATAAATTTGATGCTGATCCAAGAAACACAGGTGACTTACTAGGTGCTAATGGAGCCACTTTAGATAACAACTCTTTTTATTCCACAAGTGTTTGGGCATCAAAATATAGAACGATAAAAAATGCGAATATTTTGTTAGAAGCATTAGATAATACAACTTCTGTTAGTGTTCAAGAAGCTGCTGGTTATAGAGGTTTTGCACGAACTGTAATTGCACACCAGCTTATTATGCTCGTCAAATCCTATGGTTTGGCAAGAGTAGAGGTTAGTGATCCAACCAATCTAGGACCGGTATTAGCCGAAGCAGATGTTTTATCGCAGGTATCAACAATACTTGACAGTGCATTATCTGATTTAAGTGCTGCAGGTGACAGTTTTTCTTTTCCGTTAGCAGGTTTTGATGGTTTTGATACTCCCTCAACCTTTTCAAAGTTTAATAGAGCTGTGAAGGCTGTTGCACTTGTTTATTCAGGAAATAAAACTGAAGCATTAGCTGCTCTTAGTTCTTCGTTTTTTGATTTAAATGGAGACTTAAAGACTGGACCGAAACATGTGTTTAGTTTATCTGCTGGAGATTTTGTTAATGGTTTATATAAAATTGTTGATAATAACGGTGACCAAATTATAGTTCACAATAGCTTTATAGCTGATGCTGAACCTGGTGACAAACGTGTTGAAAATAAGACAATAATAAGATCTGATCCGACTACTCAGGATGGATTAAATGGAACACATCAAACTAGATTATATGCGACAAACATATCTTCTATAGATATTATAAGAAACGAAGAACTTGTTCTTCTATATGCTGAAGCAAATATTCCTTCTAATCCAACTGAAGCTATAAAAGCTATTGATGTAATAAGAACTTCTGCTGGTTTAGCTGCATATAGTGGGGCTTTAACAGAGTCAGCTTTAATTGATGAATTACTGAATCAAAGAAGGTATTCTTTCTGGTGTGAAAACCATAGGATGTATGATTTGAGAAGATTTGGTAAGTCTCTATCTCTTCCTATTGATAGGCCTGGTGATCAGATTTTTAACATAATTCCGATTCCTTTAACAGAAAATGAGTAACAAAAATAGAAGCCAAGTTTTTACTTGGCTTTTTTTTTAAATAATAAAAAATGAAAAAATTACTTTTATTTATTTCAATATGTTTGTTAAGCTGTCAAAGTTCAAATAAATCAAATAGCTACCTAGATTATTCGAAAAGGAGTGATAAACTTTCTGGGGGGGTAAAAATTATACCTATTAACACTCCAATTGGTAAATTCAATGTATGGACAAAAAGAATTGGAAATAACCCATCAAAAAAAGTTCTTCTTCTTCATGGAGGGCCAGGTTTTGATCACCAATACTTTCAAGCTTTTGAGTCATTTTTTCCTAAAGAGTCTATTGAATTTTATTATTATGATCAATTAGGTTCAGAATTTAGTGATAAACCAAAAGATGAATCACTTTGGACTATTGACAGATTTGTTGATGAGGTTGAACAAGTAAGACAAACACTCAAATTGAATAGTGAAAACTTTATAATTCTTGGTCATTCTTGGGGAGGTATTTTAGGTTTAGAATATGCTCTTAAATACCAAAATAATCTTAAAGCACTTATCATATCAAATATGGTACCCTCAATTCCTGATTATATTGATTATGCAAATAATGTACTTGCACCTAAACTAGATCCTGAGGTTTTAAAAAAAATCAGAGAATACGAGTCGGCTGAAGATTATACTAATCCAGAATATTTATCATTAATTGAAAAACATTATTACACAAAACATTCTTTAAGAATGCCATTAGATCAGTGGCCGGATCCAGTTACAAGAAGTTTAAATAAATCAAACTTTGACATCTACTTACGAATGCAGGGCCCAAGTGAATTCGGTGTAGTGGGTGACGTAGTTCTTAAAGAGTGGGACAGAAAAAATGATTTAAAGAAATTAGAAATACCAGTACTTACTATTGGAGGTGAGTATGACACGATGGATCCAAAACAAATGGAGTGGATGAGTAAAGAAGTTCAAAATGGTTCTTACCTACACTGTCCAAACGGAAGCCATTGGAGCATGTATGATGATCAAGAAAATTATTTTAGTGGTGTTACTCGTTTTATTAATGCTTTACCTTAAAACAAAAATTAGTTTTTTAAATCCCATAAAATAATCTCTCCTGGATTTTCATTAAGCATTAGTTGACCAATACGCAAAAATCCGCACCTTTGGTGTATTGCACTAGATCTTTTGTTTTCTAAATCAACAGCAGTCAAACAATACCTATAATTTTTGTAGGTTTTTTTAAATTGTGAATAGATTTTTTCAACATAGCCCATTCCGCGGATACTCTTATCCAGACAAAGTTGACCAACCACAATATAATTTTCGTTCACCATATTAATATCTTTATATTTTTGGTTATCAAATTCGTTTATCAGATGATTTAATAATTCGTTTTGCTTTCCTATTTTTTTTGAAACGGCGAGTGCATAGCCTATTACCTTATCATTTTTTACTATTATAGCAGGCGAATCTTGATTAATTTTTTTTAAAAAAGATAACGAATATTCGGCTGTAAGAAATCCCTCACTTTTTTTTTCACTCTCTGATAGATTTCCCTTTAAGTTTATTCTCTGTAGATTTTTAATCTCAATTAATTCAGACTCAGTAGAAGCAAGTTTTATTTTTACGGGACTCATTAATTGAAGGAGATTTAAATCTCTTTTTTCCAAAACGCTATTCCGCCAGCTTGCTTTCCAACTTCAACTTTATCAACGAGTAGAAGTTTATTTAGGTCAATAACATCTACAATTCCTGGCTCCCCACCTTTTCCTTCAACTGAAACAAAGGCATATTTACTATCACTTGAAATTGCAACACCATGCGGTACTGACGTTGAATTTTTTATTACTTTAATTAACTTGCCTGTATTAAGCTCCCATACGGCAGTTTTACCATTTCCTTTTAAAGTTGCTACCATAAACTTACCATTTGGTGAAATCTCAACATTGTAGGGATTTTTTTCAATTTTGATTCTTTTTGATACTTCCCATTTATTTAAATTTATTTCAATAATCTCATTCGAACCATTTCCAGTGACATAAGCTAGAGGTTTATTTGGATGTGGTATCACCCATGTTGGTTTTACTAATGAATGTTTCATTTTATTATTACTCATATCCATTTTGCTGTGATCCATTAACGAATGGTTTTCTAGATCGAGCTTCCTTGAAACGTCTAGGCTTAATGCGTCTATTTCAAATAGTTCTCCTGACATCATAGCTACAGAGTACTGTTTTAAACCATCTTTTGAAATTCTTGACCCATGAGGCATACTACCTGTTTTAATTTTTGTTATCTCTGTCATTGTCTGTGCATCAATCACTGAGACAGATGAGGGTTTCATGTCTCCATGAAGATTAAAGTTTACACAGTAAATAAAGCCTGTTATTTTAGATATCTGCATAGAAGCTGGAAAAATGCCTAGAGTAGTTTGATCAATAGCTGTATTATCTTCAGTTGAGTATTTAATTATTTTACCATAGGGATTTCCATGAGCCAAAGTCAAATACCAAAACTTACCATTTGGGTCAACAGTAATACCATGTGGTCCTTCAATTTCAGTTGGATAAAAGCCTACATCGATTCTTTTTTCTTCATTAATCTTGTTTCCGTCAAATTTCAAAAGTGATACAGTGTCATCTGATTCAGATGCAACATATAAATAGTAGTTTTGCGCAACAAGACCATTTATGGTAAGTAATAAAAAAAAGGAAAATATTATTTTACACCTTATGTGTAAACAATATTGTATCGTTGACAAAAAAAAATAAAACTTTTTCATATATGATTACTCAATATATGTATTTGCTTTACTGTTGTCTGGCTTGTTAGTTGAAACTTTAGCTGCCCCAAGGCCAGAATTAAAATCTGAATAAAAAACATGTCCCTTGTAAAGCTGTGCACCCCAAACCATAGTATCGTTTGGAATATATCCATTTGGATTGCCTGTTAAAAGATATCCTATTTCTCGACCTTGTTTATATAGGTCTCCTAATAGATCACCACTTAAGTCAACTATTCTCAAACCTCCAGTATACATGGCAACGTAAAGAATGTCATCTTCTATCCAATAGTTGTGCGAACCGTGAGTTGGAAGTTCATATTTTGCTACCTCAACTGGATTTTTTAGATCCGTGAAGTCTACAAAGTGAAGAAATCCTGCAGTTTCATTTGTTCCATTTGGATTCACACCTTTTGGGAAAATTTCATCTCCAAGTACAGTATAAAATTTACCTGTTGACTTACTTTTATATGGAAATGTTGCGTGATGTGCTCCAGTATCATACGAGTAGTTTCCAAAGGAGACGGGGTTCGAAGGGGAGCCTCCTGCAATTCCATTTCCAACATCAACTAAATAAACACCATCTCTCCAGTTTGATGAATATGCTATACCGTTTTCAATCCACACATCGTGAATTGATTGGCCTTCCTTACCAACTTCAAACATTCCAACTTGTTTTGGATTAGCAGGGTCATTTATATTTATTATATAATATTTTTCACCATTACTTAGCGCATAAACATGATTATTATCTATAAAAACATTATGAACCCCACCAGTTAAATTCTTTGTATACTCTGCAATTATTTTCACATTTCGTGGATTTGAAACATCAATTATAATCATACCATTTTTTCTGTTTGATGCCCCCTCTCTACTGATAACACATATTTTTCCGTCTTTGGAAACTTTTACATCATTTACTGTTCTTGCATCAACTTGAACACTATCTATTTTTCTTAGATTTGAGGGGTTACTTACATCCCAAAAATATGCAGTCCCGTCTGCACCCCATGTACCAGTGACAGCATAATCTCCTCCGTCAGTACCTTCAAAAACCCAAAAATCTGAAGTGTGTTTATCGTTTACAATACCTTTTCCAACATTATTAACCTCTCGCTCTACATTTCTTGGGAAAACATTTATTATTTTGGATGACGTTATGTTTCCAATATTTGCGGATACAATATATTTGCCAGGCACATCCCCAACAAACCTTCCATCCTCTAAAATTAAACCTGAGGCTGAATTACTTTTATCAAAGGATTTTCCAGTAAAAGAATATTCAATTGGAATAGCATTAAGCGCATTTCCTTTTTTATCGAAGGCGTTAGTTTTGAATTGAATAACGTCACCAGTTTTGACATTAGAAACATCTGAAATTAGGTCAAGCCTGTTTACTGGATTTTTTTGAATTTTTAATTCAATTTTATCTGAAACTCCGTCAAACGTAGCAGTTATAGTGGAATTACCTTCTTGAATTGCCAGAATGTTATTAGAAGAGTCAATTTTCACTTTTTCATTGTTAGATCTTAGTGAAACATCAACTTTTGAAAAGTATTTGTAAGCTTTATCATAATTCCAATAATCAATAATCCTTTTTTTATTTAGCTCATCTGTTATTTCATAAACTAGAGGTACGTAATTACCAACATATAACTTATTTTGTGCAACTGATAATTTAACCTCTTTTATTTTAGGGTAATTCACACTGATATTAAATGTTCTTGTGAGTCTTTTCCCATTCGAATCAATACATACTGCAACTACATCGTGATTTCCAGGATCATTTGCTTTTAGTGTCCCATTAGTTCTATCAAAAGTTATTGATTTAGCAGAACTAAATACACCCTTTTTATTGTAATAAATTATTCTTAAGCAGTCTACGTCACTTCCGTCTGAGTTAACAACTTTAGATGTTGGCATAAATACTTGTCCAACGTCTAAAGTAAGATTTTCAAGGTCCGAGATTATTGTTTTATTTTGCGATAATGCTATTCCAAAGAAGAAAAATATAAATGTTGTTAAGAGTGTTTTTTTCATGATAAAATTTTATGAAATATATAAAAACTAAATTTTTAAAAGTGTAGAAATTAGTTTTTATTTAGTTTGCTTTAGCGTTGAATTAAAATAATAATTGAATAATCGCGTTTAAAATATATGGTAATATTTTCAAATCGATATAAAGGTGTTTATCAGCTGTTAGAATACTCTATAAAAGGATATGTTCTTCTAATTTCCTTGTTGTGGAATAAGCTCTTAAGTTAAATAGATTAACTTAAGGTTTAAGTTTAGTATTTTACCAGTTTGTGTCAATAATTTCATCTGAACCGAAAAGTTGAGGAATAAATTTTGAAAAAATTGCTTTTCCTGATGTTTTAAATCCTGTTTCCTTATCAAATAATTGAAAAGAAACATATTTAATGATTTTTTTGTTATGAAACCTTAATAACAATTTATCTCCCTCATTATTTCCTCCCTCCAAAACCTCAGATACATCAGCATATTTAATCTTTTTAATTATCGGGTGCGCTTTAAACTCCTTATAACCATAAATCATTAATTCTTGTAATCGATTAAATTTGTCCTCATCTTTAAGGTGAAAGCTTGAAATTTTAGCTGTTGGATTTTCAACTCCAAACTGAGTTAGCTCGGTATCAAATCCAATTGTAAACATACTCACAAAAAAAATCGTATAAGTACCGTCTTCATTTAATTCACTTTGAGTTAAATATACATCACTCATACCACCTGACAATTTAGACATGGCTTTTCCAAGTTGACAGCATTTCCCGATTGTTTCAGATGTTTTTCTTAGAGGAACTAATTCTTCACTTGTATCGTATAAATCAATTCCTGAATCAAAACTTTCTTTTTGTCCGAAAGAATAATTTATTTGAGTAAAAATTAAAATTTGAAAATAGAATATAAGTAGTTTTTTCATAATTTGTTTGACCAGTGTAAAATTTTATATTGTTAAATATCTGTAATATAGATATTTATTGAAAGATATAAAAAACACCTATTTAAAAATATACAACTTAAATTATGGTATTTCAAAAAAAAATAATTCTCCCTAGCTTTTCAAAAGGGTTTCATTTAATTACAGATTATGTCACAGAAGAATTACCAACAATTACTGGTGTAGCGCATGTTTTTATTCAGCATACCTCGGCTAGTTTAACTATTAATGAAAATGCTGATCCTTCTGTAAGATCAGATTTTGAAACATTTTTTAACAGAATTGTCCCTGAGGACATTGACATGTATACTCACGTTGAAGAGGGCTTAGACGATATGACATCTCATATTAAGTCAAGTTTGTTAGGAAGCAGTGTAAGTTTTCCTATAAAAAATGGAAAGCCTCAATGGGGTATTTGGCAAGGAATTTTTTTATGCGAACACAGGTATAAACCTAGAAAGCGTGAATTAATTATAACAGCTTATGGCGAGTAGAAAAAATTATACTTTGATTACTTTTTTCTAGAAATAAATTTTATCAATTTTTCATTATGGAAACTGACTTTAAATTCCACCTTTTGTATAATTTAAGTTTGTTTTCAATTTGATTTTTATATTTTATTACATCTCCATAAAATATTGACATTGAAGGTATTGTGTAATCAGGATCTGCATTTTTTATCGTAACAGAATTATTTGACCAACCAATCTCATGGACACCTGCGCTGCCACTTAATGATGGATAAGCTAAATAATAAAATTGACGAGTATATCTTAGTAAGTAATTTTCTAGTCCTAGTGGCCCACCTGAGGTATGAAAAAGATCAAAAAGGCCATAAACTAAATCATATCCATCTTCACCCATTATTAGTTTATCCGGATAACGTCTTCTTATTTCTTTGGTATATTGAACAAGTCCCTCATAAGGAGAATAATCAGGACTATTTTCCCACCTCAAAGTACCATCTAAAAATACACCATCTACATCATAAGTATCAAAAAGTTCTGCAGTTTTTGAAATCATATATTCTCTATATTTTGGATGACCAAAATTCATTATTAATCCCATCGTCTCAATATTTAAATCTGTATTCCAGTCTAGCCAATTTTGAAGTCTACTATGACCGTTAGGAGTCTTTAATCCCGCATCAGACATATTATTTTCATCCAAAAACTTAAAATTTGAAAGATTTGGACCACCAAACATAAGAACAACTTTCACATCTAGAATGTGTGCTTTTTTTATAAGATTTTTCAGACCAACTTTTCCACCCATTCTTTCATCCGGCTCATGTTCAGGATAATTCACATAATATCTACCATCCCAGGCAGGTAAAAATGCTAATACTTGTTTACCGTCAATAGTCTTTGTGATCCATTCTAATTGCTCACCTATTTGATCATAAGTATTGAAAATGTGGCCAGTCCAGTGCACCCCATGAAAAAAAGTCACCAATTTTAAATTATTAGCCCAATCCGTATATTTTTTTGGTTTTTTAAAGAATGGATCAAGATCAAAATTTTGTTCTATGTCATTACATCTTTCTTTTACAATTTCTAATCTTGATTTATGTTTTCCTAGCACCCACCTTGGAGCACTAATTTCTTTTGAAATACTGCGCATATCATTGTCATGACTTAAAACAACAACAGGTTCGTTGGTTAAATGGTCATAAAAACAAGCAAACCCTTTTTTTCTTAATTTTTTGTCTTTAGATAATACATACCATTCCTCATTTTCATTTTTTAAAAACACAAGTGGCATTGTAGCAGACCTAGAAGGATAACTTACACGAATCTCTTTTTTATCTTTAAATTCTTTAACACCCTTTGCCTGCGGTTGCTCCGAAATCATTGATTTAACATCAATACCCTTTATAAGAATTAAGATACTTTTATTTAATTCAGAATCGTGACTGGCTTTAGCTGTAATTGAGATTCTTTCATTTTCTAAACCTGAAATATTTAATTCAATCATTCCATCAGTAATTAATTGCCCCCCAGCAGCTGAAAGTGATTTACTGGTAAGAATAATCTCGTTTTCTGAAACTTTATTTATAGAAATATTTTCTGGATTTGGGCAATATATATTGTTTTCTGTTGATAGGCGTACAGCAAATTTTAAATCTTTAAACTTTACGTAAGGATCCTTAAAGTCATATCCAATTGTACCAAATTGCGAGCTTCCTACAAAAGAAATAAAAAAAAGGATATAAACTAGGTGTATTTTTTTTCTCATTTTATAATTAATAATTCAATAAACACATTTAATTTAAGAACAATTAATAAATTTGAGTAACCATAGACTATGAAATACCTATTAATTTTTCTGTTACCCTTTACAATGTTTCCGCAAAACTTTAATAGCGAGATGAGTAGATACGGTAAACTTGGTGATAACAAATTAAATAGAAGAAATGTTTTAAAAAATGTTGTTGGTTCTAGATATTATCATAAAGACTATGTTTACACAGTTATCGACGGCAAAAAAACCTTGATTAAGTTTGATGCTTACAGTGACATGATGGAACCTAAATTTGGTCCTGGATATTTACCTTATTCTAATAAATTAAAATTGCTTTTAAATCAAAACGAAACATGGATAGCATTTAACAATAAATGGTTCAGACTTATATTCGAAGATAAAGAATCAACCTATTTACTTAAGCCAATTGTTGAATATGTCAAGGCAAGAAAAGCAGAAGAAGGCTATGGTGGAAATGAGCCAGCAAAATTCGTAATGAAAGAAAGATATTATGTTTTAGAAAATGGTATTTTGACAAAGTTGAAAAAGAAAGAGGTAAAAAAACTAGGCCTTTTTAAAATTTTGAGCAAATAAATTAAAAATCATATTTTGAATTTCACTTCTTACCTGATTCTATTTTGTATGCTTATGAGTTGTACTAAACAAACAGAATGTATAGTAATTCAGAATAAATACGGCGGAAATGGTAATTTTTATTTTGAGTGGGATAGATCAAATGGTCTGAATAGCAGTAATCTTCAATTAGGCACAGGTTCTGTAAGTGAAGAAATTTACAATCAGTATGATATTGGAGATACATACTGTATTGAGGAGTTAATGCTTTAGTTTTTTTTTAAAATTAAGAATATACAATATTATGAGGCTATAATTTTAATATCTTCAAAAATGAAAAATATTGGTTGGGTAAATTGGGTAATTATAATCTGTATGATTATAGTTGGAATGTGCCTTGTATATATTAACTATAATAAATAAAAAATGAGAAAAATAATTTCACTATTAACGCTTCTTTTAGTTTCATCTTTAGTAATGGGGCAAAATCAAGAAAGATTAAGTGTACATTTTTTTGATGTACCAGAAAATTTAGAATCAGAATTTTTAAAATTTAATTCGGAAGTAAACAAAACACTTGAAAATGCTGGCTATGGGAAAAATTTTTACAAACTATATAGGGTAAAAAACAGTGACCAAGCAAAAACATTAAGATATTTTCAAATTAGCTCTTATACAAGTAATAAACATTACGAAATGACTCATGATGTTGGAAAAGAGTATGAAGATTTGTGGAATAAAATGTGGGACTCTGAAATAGGCAAGAAAGTCTGGACATTTGATAACAAAACCCACATATATAGGAAAGTTTTTAGGGTGGAGAATTGATTTTCATTTTTGTAAAATTGTGATAAACATTTTTTTTAATTGTTAACTTTTTAAATGATGAAAAAAAAATGAAAAACTTTTTCCAGGAATTAAAGAAAAATTTAGCAGAAATACCGAGTAGAGTGGAAGGCACTAATACTGTTGAGTTTTTAATTTTATTAGGTGTTATATTTTTTTTACCAGCAGGATCAATTCTTTGTATTGCTGCTATTTATTTTAAATTTAGGAACTACAAATTTTAACCCACAAAGTATTAATTAATAAGCATTATTCTAGCAGAGCCCATTAATTCTTACTTGATGAACCAAAGTAGGAATGTATAACGATGATGCAAAGAGGAAGAAAAAATAAAAGTGTGATTGCCCAAAACTCTAAAGACTTAATTAATTGCTTGAAATGGGTTTTCATCTCACACTATTATTTTAATAAATTAACTTATGGTTATAGACTTTTAATAGTATAAAATTAAATATGACTCTATATTCTAATGTTCCCTAAAAAATAAATTAATGTTATTAAATGTTTAAAAATTGTTTATATTGAGAAGAAATTATATACAATCAATTCCTTGAAACCAAAAGACTATTATACATTAAAATCAAACACAAGAAAAGCAAAACTGAAATATGCCATTTCTCTTGCAGATAGATTAATAAATCATTCAGATAAAAGTTCCATTAAAACAGATTTATCTCAAATATGGAAACTTTCTGGCTTATCAGAAAATGAATTTAATGTACTATTTATAAAAACTAAAGGTGTTGATGTGTATCAATATTGCCGAGATAAAGATACTGATTGTAAATGCTAGTAAATTTCTGAAAAATCACTCCAACTTCTAATATCCAGGGCCATAATCAGGTCCTTGATTTTGAGTCTCTTCTTTTTCACAAGATGTGAAAGCAAAAAACATTAGTAAAAAAGCCAGAATGGTAAAGTTTTTTAAGTATTTGTAATTTTTCATATCTATTATTTATCAATTTTATTACAAGATATTAAGTATTAGTAATTCAACAATTAAAATGTATGTAAGTTTTATTAATCTCTAACCTGAAATAAAATCTTCATTTGTGTAATAATATGCAGAACGTTTAATAGATGTACAGCATTTAATGGAAACATAAGTTCATGGGACACATCTAATGTAACATCTTTGTTTGCAATATTTTATGCTGCATCGTCATTTAATCAAGATATTAGTGGTTGGGATGTTTCTAATGTAACTAGTATGTCAGGGGTATTTAATGGTTCTTCTTCATTCAACATAAATATTAGTCAATGGGATACATCAAAAGCAACAAGTATGTCAGCTATGTTTGCAAGTACAGCATTTAACCAAGATATTGGAAATTGGGATGTTTCATCGGTTACAGATATGCGTTTTATGTTCAGAAATGCAACAGCATTTAATCAAGATTTATCTGGTTGGTGTGTTCAAAGTAATTTTGGTTCTGCGCCCAGTGGTTTTAACGATGGTACTGCCAATAATACTTGGGTGAATAACGCGAATAGTCAACCTGACTGGGATGGAGCTGATGGCTCTGCTGCTAATTGTAATTGATTTAAAGTATTGTTTAGCAATATATTAACAGTAATTTAAAGGAAATAAAAGCTCGTGAAATTACAGTTTTATTTGCCGATACAGAATTGGCTGAAAATTGATCCCAAAACATCTTTATCATGGTCAATTTCCCCTGTAATTGAACCAATATGGTAAATTGCCTCTTTCAACTCCACACTTAACAAATCTCCACTTAATTTATTATTAAGGTCTCTTTGAATTTTTTCAATTGATTTCAGAGATTCCTTTAAAGCATTGTAATGTCTTGTATTTTGAATAATATAGTTAGAGTTGGTTTTTAGGCCCTCAACAAGTTTGACAAGAATCTTTTTAAGGGGAATTAGACTTTCAGGATTGAATGTTGAAATTCCTAATTGTCCATCAATTTTAACTGAATTTAGTTTACCCTTAATTTTTGATGCTAAAGATGAGTTAAACTTGTTATTATTTTTATCAATTTTATTTTCAATAGTAATTAGAGTAGGGGAGTTAACTAATAATCCGCTTATTTCATTAGTTATATCCGTTAAATTAGAATCACTGTCGTACATGTAAATTAGAATTGAGGATTTTTTGACCTTTTGCTTTGCTTTTTCTACCCCAATTGCTTCAATTACATCATCGGTATCTCTAAGCCCAGCTGTGTCAATAAATCGAAATAAAATACCATCTATAGTCAGTGTATCTTCAATTGTATCTCTAGTTGTGCCAGGAATTTTTGAAACGATTGCTTTATCTTCATTAAAGAGCGCATTTAATAATGATGATTTTCCTGTATTTGGTTTACCTGCAATAGCTACTGGAACTCCATTTTTTATTACATTTCCATAATTAAATGAGAGTTTTAAATCATAAATTTCTTTGTGGAGATTTTTAAGTAATAATTTTAGTTGATTTAAATTTGCAAACTCAACATCTTCTTCTCCAAAATCAAGCTCTAATTCGATTAATGACTTAAATTTTATAAGCTCTTGTCTCAATTTTTTCATCTTATTAGAATAGCCACCGCGAAATTGTTTTATTGCAACCTCGTGTGCTGCTGAACTTTCAGAGGCTATGATATCACATACAGCTTCTGCCTGGCTCAAGTCCATTTTTTTATTTAAATATGCACGCAGAGTAAATTCTCCTTCCTTGGCAGGCATTAAGCCTTGTTCTATAAAACTTGTTACGATCTTTTGTAAAATATAGTTAGAACCATGGCATGAAATTTCTACAACATCTTCACCAGTGTAAGAATTTGGTGATCCAAATTTTGTTACAAGAACTTCGTCGAGAATAGCATTATCTAAAACAAAGTCCCCAAAGATTACTTTATTGAAAGGTAGGTTATCAAAGGTTATTTTTGATTTGGGTCTAAAAAAAAGATTTGTTTTCTTAAAAGATTCTGGACCTGATAAACGAATTAATCCGATAGCTCCCTTACCTACCGGAGTGGCAATTGCAATAATTGTTCCCTCATTAATCACATTAAATGCTTTTGTTGAATGTAGCTCTTCTTTTATGAAGCCTGTGCTCATAATTTTTCCATAGCTTTTGAATAGCAGTATTTTCCTCTAATTCTGGATTTGTTTCCACAGTTATTATTTGTTTTTTATTAAATAGCTTTTGCATCTCATTGAAAATGATAGCTGTTATTCCTTTGTTTTGATAATCTGGGTGGACACCAATTAGATAAAAAGAGGCACGATTATTTTTTCTCATAGCCTTAAGTAAGTAGTAGGTATTAAGGATAGTTATTTTACCATTAATTTTTTTTAGAGCTTCGGTGAAAGAGGGCATTGTTATTGAAAAGCATATGAGTTTTCCTTCTTTATCAATAATACATTTGATGTAGTCGGGATTTACAAATTTTAAAAATCTTTTCTTATAATTTTCTATCTGATAATCTTGGATAGGAACGTAAGTTTGAAGCTGATTATAGGTTTTATCTAATAATTCAAACATTTGATCTACATATGGTATAATATCTTTTCTTTTTTTAAAATTTAATAATGTTAATTCATATTTATCCATTATTAATCTTGAAAATCTTTTAACCCTTTCGGGTGATGATTCAAAATCATCAATTTTAATTTCATATTCCACCCATTTGGCTGCTACATTAAAACCAAGCTTTTCTAAATGCTTTGAATAGTAAGGAAAGTTGTAAAGAGTTATTATAGTGTTCGGTTCTTTAAAACCTTCAATTAGTAGACCCGCCTTATCTAAATTTGAAAAGCCTACAGGCCCCTCAATAGTTTCCATTTTATTTTTTTTCCCAAATGAAACAACTGCATCAATCAAAGTTTTCGAAACATTTGTGTCATCTATAAAGTCAAACCATCCGAAACGGACTTTATTTTTTTTAATTTCTTCAACTTCAATCCAATTTATGATTGCCGCAACTCTACCAACCACCTCATCATTTTTATAAGCAAGAAATAATGATGCAGTTGAATTCTGATAAACAGGATTAAGCTTCGGATCTAGTGTTTCAATTTCATCCTTTACTAGAGGGGGTACCCAAAAAGGATTATCTTTATACAAGGTAAATGGGAACTCTACAAAGGTTTGATAATCCCTTTGCGTACTGACTTTTTTGATATCGATTTTCTGATTCATAATCCTCAGTTTCTTTTGGCCTTACGATTTCTTTTTTTCTCAGTTTTTGTGTTTTTCTTAAAAGTCTTTTTAAGATTTTTCTCTTGTTTCTTTAGCTCTTTTTCTTCTTTTTCTTCTCCTGAAATATAATTTTTATGAAAATCTAAGCGATAAGATACTCCAATATTTGCTAAAATACTACTTGGTGTAGTTTTTGTTGACGCACCAACAGTACCTTCAATTTGTAGATCGTCAGAATAGAGGTAAGCCACTCCAGATCGGAAAAGAAAATTTCTGTATAGGTCACTTTTTAACCCCTGGTTTTCTATGTAAACAGACCAATAATTATTAATTGTATGGGTTAGGGTCAAAATGTAATTTATTTCAGGGTAGTCTGATAGAAAACGATCATATATAAAGTTGGTAACGAAAACCCATGATCCCAAAAAGTGTGATTGTGTGGCTAAAATTCCTTTGAGATTAAAAAAGGGTTCTTTGTCAGGTGGGATTCCTAAGTTTTGAAAAAATAAAGGGCGATAAATATTTCCAAAAAAATTGTTGTAGGGAAAAGGATTGTTATTTTCAAAATTAATATTGGTCCCAAAAGTGAATGCAATTGCTGGAATAAGATCTCTTAGTTTGAAACCATTATTTGCTTTCCAACTATAAACATTAATTTCTCTATCTTTTTTAAAAGGATCAAAAAATAGATATTTAAAACCAACAAAATTTTGTAAAAATCCTTGTCTTTTTGATTTCTGATTTTGAGAAGACAACTTTGAATTTAAAGTTCCAATAGCATATTTACTATCAATTGTTAACTCTAAATTTTCACTTAAAAAGCCCCATCTAAGAGACAGAAATCCAATTGCTGAGTCAAAAGTTGAGTTATTGTAACCGCTGTGAGCATAATTTCTATATGCAAATCCCAATTCTGATTGAAAAACATTTTTACCTACAGAAAAAGCTCCAATTGATGCACCTGGCCTATTTGAATTTATTTGATCTGTATACTGAGAAATTGCAATACTCGATGAAAACAAAAACAAAAAGAGAGCCTTTTTGAAAACCATATAACAAATATAAAAGAACATTCCAGCATTTATGCGATATAGAACTTCTTATTAGACCTTAAAATTTCGCTAATTAATTATGAAATACTTAATTTTAACTCAAATTAAAATCATTGACTATAATTTTAATATTCTTGTTATTTTTTTTTGGCGGGATCTACATTCTCAGGTTACTTTCTCCTTTTCTATTTAAAATTTTAATATCCAGTTTATTAAAAAAAGCAAAAGAATCAAAAAATAAAGAAAATAATAAAAGAACAAAAAAAAGTACATCAAAATCTTTTGGTGAATATATTGACTATGAGGAAGTCGAATAAAAGTATTTTGCACTTTGCATTTCTCCCACATTCATTAATTATTATAAGTTTCGCATTAATATCACTTTTATTTTACTACCCATTATTGTCTGGCAAAGTACTCTTTCAGTCCGATATAAGGCAATACGATGGAATGTCCCGACAGTTAAAAGATTATAGAGCTCAGACAGGCAAGGAGACCTATTGGATTGATAATGCTTTTGGTGGTATGCCAACTTATCAGCTAGGTGCAAAATACCCGGCAGATTTTTTAAGTCCAATTTATTCTTTTTTTCGAATTCTTCCTCGTCCTGCACATATACTATTTATTTATTTGCTTGGATTTTATCTTTTGATGGTAGTATTAAAACTTCCATGGCAAATTGGACTTTTCGGATCAATAGCGTTTGGATTTTCAACTTACCTGCTTATAATTTTACAGGTTGGTCATAATACTAAGGCATTGGCAATCAGTTTTATCCCTTTTGTGATTGCAGGGATGCTTTTACTTTTTAGAAAACATTGGTTTTGGGGATTTATTTTGACATCCTTGTCTCTGGCAATGCAAATTAGATCAAACCATTATCAAATGACTTATTATCTATTATTTCTTATGGGTATTTTTATACTTGCTTATGGTTATGACTTTTTGATAAATAATAAAATAAAGTTTTTTACAATATCAGTATTATTTTTGTTTTCAAGTGTTATAATTTCTTTAGGCTTAAATTCTACTCCATTATTGGCAACAGCAGAGTACGCTAAGTTTAGTACTCGAGGCAAAAGTGAATTAACTATTAACCCAGATGGCACTTCAAAAAAAAAGTCGACTGGTCTAGACTTTAATTATATTACTGAATATAGCTATGGGATTTTTGAAACACTTAATCTTATTGCTCCCAGAATACAGGGTGGAGCTACACGTGAAAATCTAGGAAAAAAACATGGTGTTTACGATTTTCTAATAAAAAATGGAGTCAGCTCAAATCAAGCACTTCAATTTTCAAAAAATGTTCCGACTTATTGGGGTAAACAACCTATTTTAGAAGCTCCAGCCTATGTTGGTATATCTGTTTTTTTCTTTGCTTTATTATCACTTTTTTTAATAAATGGGCCGTTGAGAAATGCGTTATTGGCAGGTGTTATTTTTGCATTAATTCTTTCTTGGGGGAAAAACTTGAGTTTTGTCACTGAGTTTTTCATAAAATATGTGCCATTTTATAACAAATTCAGAGCAGTATCTTCAATACAAGTAATTTTAGAATTTTGTATTCCAGTGCTTTCTGCCTTAGGCATTTATAATCTTTATTTTAAAAAAGAAAACATTCAAATTATTAAAGTTTTCAAAATAGCTGCTTTTCCAATTTTATTATTGGTGTTTGTTTTTATTTCACAAAACCTGCTTTCCTTTTCTGGAATTAATGATTCTTACTTAAGCGAATTATATGGTAATGATCTTTTATTAAAAATCAAAGAAGCAAGAGCATCAATTTTCAAGACTGATATTTTAAGAGCTATTGTTTTTTGCGTCCTTTTGATGGGTATATATTTTCTTTTCTATTCTGATAAAATCAAAAAAAATTTGGCATTAGGACTCACATTTGTTTTAATGCTAATAGATTTACTTGGTGTCGCTAACAGATATATAGATCGTAAAGCATTTGTAAATTCTAGGGTTCTTAACAGTCCATTCCAAATTACCAAAGCCGATCAAACCATACAGAATGACAAAACACGTTATAGGGTATTTGAGCCAAGACTGGGTTTAACTGGTGCTAGAACTTCTTATTTTCATAACTCATTGGGTGGTTATCATGGAGCAAAACCACGAAGATTTCAAGAATTAATAGCTACTTATAAAACTCAACAAAATACTGGAATTTTAGATTTCTTAAACGTTAAATATATACTCTATCCTGATGAAGAAAGTGGAGATTTGAAAACTTTTTTTAATTCCGGCGCACTGGGTTCGGCCTGGTTTATTAATGAATTAAATGAATGCGATACACCCGATGAACTTCTCAAAGCAATGGATAGTTATAATTTTAAAAAAACCGCTTTAATACTTGAAAAGGATCTTCCTGAGGGTTTCTCAAAGAACTATGCAAATGATTCTTTAAATAAAATTAATCTTATAAAAGCCGAACCAAATTATTTATTATATGAGGTTAATACCGCTAGAGATGCTTTTACAGTTTTTTCAGAAATGTATTACCCAAAAGGATGGAAGGCATTTGTAGATGATAAGGAAAAAAATATTTTGAACGTAAATTATGTTCTTCGTGGTCTAAAGATTCCTGCAAACTCTTCGAAGATAGAATTTAGATTTGAACCAGACATTGTAAAACAAGGAACTTCTTTGAGATGGCTTAGTTTATTCTTTTTTGTTTCAGCAGGCACTGCTTTGGCATACTTTCAGTATTTTAGAAAAACTACTTAACAAAAATGGGAATTATTACTAAGCAGTCTATTTACAATGTAACAAGTATTGGCTTTGCATTTATGATTGGAGCTGTGAATATGCTTTTCCTTTATCCATCATTTCCTGGTAAGGAATTTCAAGGACTTATAATTGCTTTATTGGCAAATTCAAACCTTATACAACCATTTATCTCTTTTGGTGTTCAGCACACCTTAATTAAGTTTTATAGTAGTGCTAGTTGTAAAGAACAACAAGATCGTTTATTATGGTTTTCATTATTTTTTCCACTTTTAGTCTTAGTTTTCCTGGTTCCATTTTATATTTACTTTAATGAAGAGATACTTAGTTTTTTATCTAATGAAAACGTGTTGGTTAATAAGTTTCCCTTTTTAATAATTTCTATTGCTATTTCCACAGCTTATTTTGAAATTTTTTTCAGTTGGTTGCGTGTTCAATTAAAATCTGTATTTGGAAACTTCTTGAAGGAAGTATATCCTAGACTATTAACATTTTTCCTCCTTATATTTTATGTCTTTAAATTTATTGATTTAGACACATTTATCATTTACTTGATTTGCGGATACTATCTACGTCTAATTATCATAATGATATATAGCTTTAGCATCTATTTACCAAGTTTTAATGGATTTATCCCTTCATCATGGAGAACTATGTTAAGATATAGTAGTTTGATATTTCTCTCTGGTGCTGCCGCTAGTTTTATTTTAGATATAGATAAGTCAATGATTTTTTCTTTAACCTCTGATGCTAATGTAGCTTATTATGCAGTGGCAATATATGTAGCAGCAATAATCGAGGCACCAGGCAGGGCAATGTTTCAAATAACGAGTCCCCTAGTTGCTAAGGCATTAAATAAAAACGATAAAACTAGTCTTGAAAATCTTCTAAAAAAAAGTAGTATTAATTTGTTGATTGTATCGGGGTTTGTTTTTTTGGTAATTAATCTCAACTTAATTGATTTTTATCAAATTATTAACCAAGAAGGTTATGCTTCAGCTATAGGGGTTGTAATTATAGTTTCATTAGGAAAGCTTTTTAGTATGTCTATGGGATGCTTGAATAACATAATAATTAATTCAAAAAGATACCATTATGTTTTTTGGTTCTCAATTGCATCAGCAGTTCTTGCTGTAATACTTAACTACTTCATGATTCAAAATTATGGAATTACAGGTGCTGCCCTTGCAACACTTTTTGTTATTTTTTTGATTAATCTTTGTAAAATTATATTAGTACATATTTTGTTTAAAATTCATCCTTACTCAACTAAATCTATAAATATTTTATTAAATCTTTTAATTATTTATTTGATTGTAAATTTCATACCAAGTCTCTTAAATCCATGGTTTTCAATTTTCTTAAGAAGCCTTTTGATTTCGGGTTTGTTTATAATTCCTCTTATTATTTTTAAGTGGTCAAATGAAATTGAGAATCTTATTAAAAGAATACAAAAAAGGTTATACTAACTTTTTTGATAAATAACTTGCAGTATTTGATTTTGAAATTTTTGAAATAAGTTCAGGTGAACCTTGTCCTACTAAATATCCCCCTTCATTTCCAGCTTCTGGACCTAACTCAATAATATAGTCAGCACATTTAATTAAATCTAAATTATGCTCTACAACAACAATTGTATGCCCTCTTTCAATCAATAAGTTGAATGAGGTTAATAATTTATTTATATCATGGAAATGCAACCCTGTTGTAGGTTCATCAAAAATGAATAGGATTTTTTCCTTTGTTGTTCCCTGGCTTATGAAATAAGCTAGCTTAATTCTTTGTGCTTCGCCTCCTGACAATGAAGTTGAAGATTGACCTAATTTAACATAACCCAAGCCGACGTCTTTTAAAGGTTTAAGCTTCTGAACAATTCTATTTTCGTTATGCTCTTTAAAAAAAATAATGGCATCATCAATTGTCATACTTAATAGATCATCAATATTAATACCGTTAAATTTAACCTCTAAAACTTCTTTTTTAAATCGTTTCCCCTTGCATTCTTCACATTCTAAAATAACATCCGCCATGAATTGCATTTCAATATTTATAGTACCCTCACCCTTGCACTTATCACATCTTCCACCATCTACATTAAAAGAAAAATGTTTAGGCTGGTAATTTCGGTTTTTTGAAATGTTCTGAGAGGCAAAAAGAGATCTTATTTCATCATAGGCTTTGACATATGTTACTGGATTTGAACGAGAGGATCGACCTATAGGTTTTTGATCAATATATTCGACACTTTTTAGATTATCGAGATTACCACTTAATTCTGAATATGCACCAGGTTTTTCTACAAAAATTTCAAAATGTCTTAATAGTGCTGGGTAAAGAATTTTTCTGACTAAGCTAGATTTTCCGCTACCAGAGACTCCACAAATAACAGTTAATGCTGAAAGAGGAAGTTTTATATTTATATTTTTAAGGTTGTTTTCTCTTGCGCCAATTATTTCAATGAACTTTTTTGATGAACGTCTTTTTTTCGGTAGGTTAATTTTTTTAGTTCCATTCAGATATTCAGCAGTAAGACCATTGCTATTTAAAATTTTTTTTAATGTGCCATTAGCAACTATTTCTCCTCCATTAGAACCAGCCTCAGGACCTATATCTATAATATAGTCTGCTGCGTTCATTATTTCTTCGTCATGTTCAACAATAATTACTGTATTTCCTAAATCTCTTAAATCTTCAAGTACTTTTATTAGTCTTTTATTGTCTCTTGGATGTAATCCAATGGAAGGTTCATCCAAAACATACATAGAGCCAACTAAGCTACTCCCTAATGATGTTACTAATTGAATGCGCTGAGTCTCACCACCTGATAAAGTATCTGACCTGCGGTTCAATGTTAGATAGCCTAAGCCAACATTTTGAATGAATTTTAAACGATTTTTAATTTCAATCAATAATCTTTCTGATATTTTTTCTTCATTTGAACTTAGTTTTAAGTTTTGAATGAAATTATCTAAATTGTCTAATGAAACCTGAAGTAAATCTCCTATTGACTTTCCACAAATTTTCACATAATCTGAAGCTTTGTTGAGCCTTGACCCTCGACATTCAGTGCACGATGTCTTACCTCTGTATCGAGATAGAAAAACCCTATTTTGGATCTTATAGTTCTTTTTTTCAATTTTTTTAAAAAAAGAATAAATCCCTGTAAAGTAGGAGTTTCCTTCCCAAATCAAATTCTTTTGCTCTGGAGTTAATTCAAAATAGGGTTTATGGATTGGAAAGTCAAAGTGATGAGAATTATCAATTAATTCATTGTAATATTTTATCATCGTGGAGCTCTTCCATGGGACAATTGCAAAGTTAAATACCGATTTACTTGTATCAGGAATTACCAAATCTGGATCAATTCCAATTATGTCTCCAAAACCTTCACATTTTTTACAAGCGCCAAGTGGATTATTAAAGCTAAATAAATGAACGTTGGGTTGAGTAAATCTAAGACTATCTAGTTCAAAATTATTTGAAAAAATTAATCTTTTATTTATACTTAAATCAAACAGGCTACATGTTCCTTTGCCCTCATAAAAAGCAATCTCAATAGCATCAGCTGTTCGGTTATAAAAGTCTTCCTCATGTCGAACTATTAAACGATCAACTATTAAATCGATTTTTTTTTGAGGAGTACTTTCTAAATCTTCTATTTGAATTATTTTCCCATTATAAAATATACGAGCAAATCCTTGTTGAGTAAAAATTTTTAATTTATCATTAATTGAACGTTTGGAATCAGCTTCTACTGAAGCTAAAACAAGTACTTTAGTTCCACTTTTTATTTTCTTTATTTGATTTATTACATCAGACACTTCATCCCTTTTCACTAAATTCCCGGAAATAGGGGAGTAGGTTTTTCCTATCCTTGCAAAAAGTAATTTTAAGTAATCGTAAATTTCCGTTTTTGTCCCAACAGTTGATCGTGGATTCGAACTGTTAACCCTTTGTTCAACTGCAATAGCGGGTGAAAGACCCTTAATATATTCAACTTTAGGCTTATCAAGTCTACCCATAAACTGGCGGGCGTATGATGAAAGACTTTCAACATAACGACGTTGTCCTTCTGCATAAAGGGTATCAAATGCCAACGACGATTTTCCAGAGCCAGATAACCCAGTAATAACTGTTAGTTTATTTCTTGGAATTGCCAAGTCTATCTGCTTGAGATTATGCAAATAAGCCCCTTTTACTATGATATGGCTTTTTGGATCGTAATCCAAAATATCCTTCATCGCGATTTTTTTAAACTTCAAATTTACAATTTTTTAAATCTCAAATGAGTTATATGCAATTCTAAAAACCACTTATAACATTTTTACAATAAAAAAAACGAGTAATCAAACAGTGGGTTTATTTTTGATAAATTAAAAAAATGTATATTTGTTGAAATTTGTTCGCTTATAGTATAAAATTACTTTAAAAATTTAGGAGTTTAACAGCCATTAGGCTAAAGTAATTTTATTATGGATATAACAAAAACAAATCTAACTGACGCTTATCTCATCGCTGAATACATAAATGGGTCTGAAAGATCTCTTGAGAAACTCATAAACCGTCATCAGCTTCAAATCTTCAACTTTATAAATTCTAAAGTTAATGACAGAAATATCTCTGAAGACATATTTCAAGACACATTTATTAAAGTGATTAAAACACTTAAAAATGGATCATATAATGAAGAGGGAAAATTTTTACCATGGGTAATGCGTATAGCTCATAACCTAGTAATTGACTATTTTAGAAAAACCAATCGTATTCCAATAATTGAAAATAAAGAGGAGTTTGATATTTTTCAATTTTTATCGGATACGACACCCAATGCAGAAAGTGCTCTAGTAGAGGAACAAGTACTGAAAGATATACAAAACTTAATTGATGAACTTCCTGAAGATCAAAAGGAGGTCTTAATTATGAGACTATACCGTGATATGAGTTTTAAAGAAATCGCTGAAAATACAAATGTCAGTATTAATACAGCACTTGGAAGAATGAGATATGCAATAATTAATCTTCGCAAATTGATAAATGACTATCAAATAATATTAGAAACATAAACAATTTTTTTGAACGTCTGCCGTTATAATTTAAAACAATTTATATGGCAAAAAACTACAATACAGAAAAACAGATATTTAGTAAAAGTTTTCCCCGCAAAGTAGTGATAACAAGAATTTTAGCCTTTTCAAAGTCTTATAAAACAAATGTAGGCGAGAAAACTTGTTTAGGATTTCTTAAGAATTAATTTTTTTCAGTAAAGATTTTCTCCCGATAGTTCTAAAAATTATATCTTTTTTTAGATTTAATCCTCTTGCTGGTGAGTATTCCCTACCGTACCATATTATTTGAAGATGTAGATCATTCCAAAGTTTTTCTGGGAATAAACGTTTTGCATCCTTTTCTGTTTGAACAACATTTTTCCCGTTAGAGAATCCCCATCTATACATTAATCGATGAATATGGGTGTCAACGGGAAAAGTTTGAATTCCATAAGCTTGTGCCAAAACAACTGCAGCTGTTTTATGACCCACAGAAGGAAGACTCTCTAACTCTTCATATGATTTTGGTACTTTTCCTTTATGTTTTTCAATTAAAATTTTAGAAAGTCCAAATATTCCTTTTGATTTCATTGGTGACAAACCTACTGGCTTAATTATTTCTCGTATCTCTTCAACACTCAGTTTAACCATTTCATACGGAGTTTTTGCTCTAGCAAAAAGTTTGGGTGTGATTTGATTTACTCTAATATCAGTGCTTTGTGCCGACATTAAAACAGCAATTAAAAGCGTGTAAGGATCACTATGGTCAAGTGGTGTTGGAATGGTTGGATAAAGTTTACCAAGTGTTTTAATAACAAAATCTACTTTTTCTTTTTTTGTCATTTTTTTCATTTTCTTAAATGCTTTCGTAATTTAGAAAAAAAAATATATTATGGCTACATTAAAAAAAGGTGATAATGCCCCTGAATTTTCATTGACAGACAATAAAGGTAAACTTCATTCACTTAAAGATTATTCCGGGGAAAAGTTAATTATTTTCTTTTATCCAAGGGCAAATACTCCAGGATGTACTGCTGAGGCGTGTAATCTTAGGGATTATTTCAAGGATTTAAAAGATAAAGGATATTCAATTTTGGGAGTTAGTGCTGATTCAGAAAAAAGCCAACAAAGCTTTTCTAAAAAATACGATTTTCCTTTTCCTTTGTTAGCCGATGTTGAAAAAGTAATGATTAATGCATACGGTGTTTGGGGGCCAAAGAAGTTTAGGGGAAAGGAATATGATGGAATTCTTCGTAAAACTTTTTTAGTTGACAAAGAAGGTATAATTACACATATTATTGATAAAGTAAAAACAAAAGACCATGCAGCTCAAATATTAGAGGTATGAACTATTAACCTTTTATTCCAAACATTTCATTTTTCATTATTAAATCGGCTATTCCACCGGGTAAATTTCTCTGCCAATTATTTTCACCTTTCTTTATTTGCTTTAAAATCTTTCTGCTAAAAATATTTAGGTAATCCTCCTCGAAGTCAAAAATATCAACCACCTTACCATTATATTTGAAAAATTTATAAAAGTCTTTCATTCTTGGATCTAACTTAAGGTTTGTACTATTTATTATATTTCCATTATTGTCTTTCATAGGATATAAGTAAACCTTAAGGTTATTATAAAACATTTTACCAAAAGCTTCCAAAATTCCACCCCCTAAATCTTGGTAATACTGCTCATTAAAAATTTCAACAAAATTATTTACACCCATACTTAATGCAAGTTGATTTTTGGTATACTGTGACAAATAATCAACTAGTTTATAATATTCTTTAAAATTTGAAATCATAACAACGTGTCCTAAAGAACAAAGCAGTTTTGCTCTATCCATGAAATCTTTTTCATCGATTTCTCCTTGTGCACGAAGGTTGGAAAGTGTTATTTCAAAAATAACAACAGTTTTAGATTCATCTACTCCAGGTTCGCGAATAAATGCATCTAAAGCTTTTTCGAACATATCAATATTGACTAAAGTAACTGGACGAAAACTTCCACGTAAGGCCAGTATATTTTTTTTATAAAGTTCACGAGCTGGTAAAATATTATTTCCTTTAGGATTGAACATTACAGCGTCAGTCATACCATTTCTAACTAATTGTAAACTCATTAATCTATTATCTACATTTTCGAATAATGGGCCACTAAAGTTTATTGTATCAATTTCAATAGCGTCATTGTCTATATGATCATATAAATACCGCAAAAGTTTCTTTGGCTCGTCATTTTTGTAAAATGCACCATAAATTAAGTTTACCCCGATTAAACCCAATACTTCTTGCTGGAGACGTGCCTCAGACTGGTGAAATCTTACGTGGAGAGTAATTTCACTATAATCTTCTTTTGGATCGGTCTGAAATCGTATGCCCATCCAACCGTGTCCTTTAAATTTTTTTGCAAAGTCAATAGTTGCTACTGTATTAGCGTATGTAAAAAACATTTTGTCTGGATAATGATCTCTAGGTAATCTGTTTTCAAGAAGCTCCATTTCATGATCAAGCATTTTATTTAATCTGGCTTCTGTTACATATCTTTTATCGTTTTCTCCACCATATATGTTATCACTAAAATTTTTATCATAAGCACTCATAGTTTTTGCAATCGTTCCAGAAGAACTTCCTGCTCGAAAAAAATGTCTTACTACCTCTTGTCCTGCTCCAATTTCTGCAAAGGTTCCGTATATATACTCATTTAAGTTAATTCTGAGTGCCTTTGCTTCTATTGAAGGACGGTTTTCAAGTTTCTTCTCTCCGGGTAAATTGACTGTCATTTAAAGGCTAAATATTATTCAAATTTACGAAGATTGTAGAATTAATTGACAAAGATTACCTTTGAAAAGATGCTTAAAATTACTTTTTTAGGGACGGGAACTTCTCAGGGGATACCAGTCATTGGAAGTAAACACCCTGTTTGTCTAAGTTCAGACACTAAAGACAAGAGATTACGAGTTTCGGTTCTGATACAATGGGATAATATAAACCTAGTCATTGATTGTGGCCCTGACTTCAGACAACAAATGTTAAGGGAAAAAGTAACACATCTAGATGGAATTTTTTTTACTCACGAGCATGCTGACCATAGTGCAGGTATGGATGACGTTAGACCATTTTTTTTTAGACAAGGTGATATCCCTGTATTTGGAAGTCAGAGAGTGATTGATAACTTTAAAAAACGCTTTGATTATATATTTTCTAATGAAAACAAATATCCCGGTGCACCTTCAGTGACAATAAAAGTAATATCATCAAAATTAGAGTTTAAGTTTGGTGGTAAAAAAATTGTTCCAGTTGAAGTATTGCACAATAAATTACCTGTGATGGGTTACAGAATTGATAACTTCTGCTATTTGACTGATATAAAAACAATAAATGATACAGAGATAAAAAAACTTAAAGGCCTTGATGTATTAGTGTTAAGTTGCTTGAGAATTGATGAACATCCGAACCACTTAAATCTTCAAGAGGCTATTGATTTAGTTGCTAAAATTTCTCCAAAAATGACATATTTAACTCATATAAGTCATTTGATGGGTTTTCACAATGAAGTTAGCACTTCTTTACCGAAGAATATTTTTTTAGCGTATGATACTATGAGTATATATTCCAAATAATTTTTACAAATCGGTTCTTTTTAACCACTTCAAAAAAAGATCCATGTTTTCTTTGGAAACAGTATGACCTTCAGGAAATTCATGAAATTCAATTTGACTATATATTTTGCTTAATTGTAAAATTGATTTTCTTGCTTTAGAAATTGGTATAATCATATCAGTAGTTCCATGTGCAGCGTAAGCTAAAAAAGTTGGCTTAGCCGATGTGTCAATACTTTCATGGATAAAACCACTTAAAGCGACAATCCGTCTTACCATATTTGCTCTGCTGAAAGCAAGTGCCCAGCTAAGTATTGATCCTTGACTAAACCCTAATAAACAGAGATCTTTTTTGTTAAATTTATATTTATCAACTAAATGGTCTAAATTTTTTTCTAATATATTAACTGCACTCCATGCGTCTTCAGGTTTAGAATCAAAAGTTCCATCGTTTTTTGGGTAAAGAGGATACCAAGCATAATTATTATAAGACAATTTAAGTGGTGCCTGAATAGCGATTATATTATAGTTCTCAGGCAAGTAAGGTTTAAAGGAGAATAAATCTTCTGCATTACTACCATACCCATGAATTAAAACTATGGTTGGACTATTTTCAATGCTTTTTGCTTTTCGGATAATGTAATTCAACATTTTTCAGGTATTAAGAATAACCCTATTTTCTCTTATACATCCATAAACTTTACCTTTTATTGGCATGCCTAAAAACATGCAATTTTTATTTGTAGAATAAAGATCTTTATCTGAAAAAATTCCATTTCCATTTGGGGTAAAAAGAGTCAAGTCAGCAGGTGTATTTAATTTAAAATTATGATCCTCAACTCCAAAACGTTTTTTTCCTCTTGTTAAAAACGAAATTATTTTTTCAATAGGGAATTTATCTTGAAGAACTGCAAAACAAGCTTCAAGGCCAACACTTCCAGGTTCAGACTGAACAAAATCTAAATCTTTTATTTCAGGATTAATAGGCTGATGCATACTAGTTATCATGTCAATAGTACCGTCCAAAAGGCCTTCACGAAGTGCTTTTTTGTCTATATCAGTTCGCAAGGGAGGAATGATTTTGAAGTTTGGATCAAAATCTATTAGTTTTTTATCAGTAAATAAGAGATGCGGTACTCCAACCGCACAACTGATATTTAAACCCTTTTTTTTCGCTTGACGAACTAAATCTACACTTTTTTCAGATGATACGTAAGGTATATGTATTTTTCCCTGAGTATATTCGAGTATTTGAATATCACGTGCAAGTGGGACTGATTCTGATATTGAAGGGATTCCTTTTAATCCTAATTTTACACTAATCTCTCCTTCATGGATTTGTCCATTTTTACATAGTTTTTTATCTATTGGATAGCTTTGAACAATTCCATCAAAAGTTTGTACGTAATCCAAGGCAATTTTTAATTCATTTGGGTTAATTATAGTTTTATTAAAATTACCAAATGCTTTTGCACCAGCAATATGCATATCATAAAGTGATGCCATTTTGTTTCCATATTTTTTTTCTGAAAGTACTGCACTAACATGCAATTTAGTGGTCTGTTGAAGAGTTGATTGAATTAAATGATTTACATCTGCTAGTGTCGATGTTTTTGGGTTAGTGTTAGGATTTAAAAGCACATGTGTGAAACCACTTTTAGCAGCAGTTAGTAATCCATTTTCAAGTGTCTCCCTTTCTTCAAAACCAGGTTCGCCAAAAGATATGTTAGGGTCAAACCATCCTGAGGATACATAGAGTTCTTCACGATTAATTATTTGGTCAGCTTTCACATCTATGTTATTATCAATTTTGTTTAGC
>CABYPG010000014.1:0-42010 GCA_902520765.1 uncultured Bacteroidota bacterium | reverse complement strand
AAGCGCAAAAAATAAAAAAATTTCTTTATCAAATATAATATAATGAAAAAGATAAAAGTTTTATGGATAGATGATGAAGTAGAAAATTTAAAACCACATTTTCTTTTTTTAAATAGTCGCGGTTATTTAACAACTGGTGCTACAAATGGCCAGGATGCTTTGGATTTAATTGAAACAACTGACTTTGATGTAATTTTATTAGACGAAAATATGCCAGGCCTAAGTGGGATAGAAACATTGCAATCAATAAAAACAAAAAAACCTCAACTTCCTGTAATTATGATTACAAAGAATGAGGAAGAAAAAATAATGGAAGATGCAATAGGTGGAAAGATATCTGATTATCTAATCAAACCGGTTAATCCAAATCAAATTCTACTTTCCTTAAAAAAAATATTAAACCATAAGGATTTAATTGCCGAAAAAACAACTGAAAACTACCAAAAAGAATTTGGAAGATTAACACAAGAACTCCACTCACTTGAGAGCTATCAAGATTGGATAAATCATTTTGAAAAATTAGTTTATTGGGAATTAGAATTAGAATCACTTGAGAATCCAAGCATGTTTGAGATATTTGAATCACAAAAAATAGAGTCTAATTTACTTTTTAGAAAATTTATAGAACGTAATTATTTAGATTGGATCAATAATAACGAGGGGCCAATTTTGTCACATAATTTATTTAAAAAAGCAGTTATTCCAAAACTAAAAGAGTTTAAGCCGACTATTTTATTAGTAATTGATAACCTCAGACTTGACCAGTGGCAAATTATTCGTGAAGAACTAATTACCTCCTATTCAATAGAGGCTGAAATAAAATATTTCAGCATTCTACCTACAGCAACACAATATGCTAGAAATGCTATTTTTGCTGGTTTGAAACCAATTGAGATTCATAAAAATTTCCCACAGTGGTGGAGATTTGATCATGAAGAAGGTGGAAAAAATCTTTTTGAGGAAGATTTACTGCAAGAACAATTTAAACGCCTTGGCGCTGACATAAATTTTAGTTTTCATAAAATAACCCAGTTGGCTCATAGTCAACAACTATTAAAAAATTTACAAAATTATTTACAGGATAATCTGACAGTCATTGTATATAATTTTGTGGATATGATGTCACATGCCAAAACGGAAATGGAAATTATAAAAGAATTAGCACCAGACAACAAGGCATATCGATCATTAACTTTGAGCTGGTTTAGAAATAGTCAGCTTAAAAAAATTCTAACTAAATCATCTGAATTGGGTTTTCAATTACTTCTTACAACCGATCACGGGACTATTAACGTGAAAAAACCAAGTCTTGTTGTAGGAGATAAAGAAACAAGCTTAAACCTCCGCTATAAAACAGGAAGAAGCATAACGTATGATTCTAAGGACGTTTTAGACCTAAAAGATCCTAATCTTTTGGGATTACCAAGTATTTCTCTTAATAGCCAATACATTTTTGCTACCCAAAATAATTATTTTGTGTACAAGAATAATTTTAATCATTATGCCAGTCTATTTAAAAATACATTTCAACATGGAGGTGTTTCACTCGAGGAAATGATTATTCCATTTGTTCAATTAAATCCAAGGTTTAAATAAATTTTAGAATGGAATATGTTTATAATTTAAACGATATTGACAAAGCAAGTAAGTTGGTTATTGATAACATAAAAACAACCGTAGTTAGAATTGATGGAAAAATGGGTGCAGGAAAAACAAAAATAATTTCAAATATTTGTATGCAATTGGGTGTAAAAGAGATAATTACGAGTCCAACATTTTCGCTTATAAACACCTATCAATCAGTTAATGGTCCAATATATCATTTTGACTTTTATAGGATTCAAAATTCAAATGAAGCTCTAGATATAGGTGTTGAAGAATATTTGGACTCTGGGAACATATGTTTTCTAGAATGGGCGGAAAAAATTGAACATCATCTTCCCATAAATTATGATCACTACACTCTTAAGGCTTTAAATGATACTACTAGAAAAATATCTTCAATAATACGGTAAGGAAAATTATAAATGGGAGTAATTGTTCGTTTTGGTTATTATTTAGGAGGTTTTTCTCTTGGTCTAATTTTTTTAGGATTTGTATTTAGTGGAAAGAAAACAAGCTGTAACTACAGTCCATCAGCGAGAGTAAAAAATAATTTACTTCAAAAGAAAATTATTTATTTATTTGATCACAATAATAAGCATTTTGTGAGTGATAGTCTCGTCAGATCATTGATAAATGTTGGTGAAATAAACTTTTCTAAGAGTAACACAAAAAAAGATTCATGTCGAACATATTTCATTGATTTAGATTTAAAAAATAATTTTTACCTAGAAATTGCTAATTGTCCTGAAATAATAAAAATAATTGACTTTAAATTCCATTAAGTTTTCGCCTTTTCATTTCTTTTTTTATAAGACTTATCTCTTTGGGTAATTGACTGTTAATCGATGTATTTTCCTCTGCTCTCCTTATTAAGTAAGGAACTACTTTTTTTATAGGGCCATAAGGAACGTATTTTACTACTTGATAGCCCTGAGAGGCGAGATTAAATGATATATGATCAGCCATCCCAAATAGCTGAGAAAACCATATTTTTGAGTAACCATTTGATATGTTTTTTTCTTTCATCCATTTCAAGATTTTTGTAATACTCTTTTCGCAATGAGTCCCTACAAAAAGGTCACATTGTTCAATTTTTAGAAGTATAATATCTAGAGCAGAATTAAAACTTAAATCAGTTTGAATTTTCTTTTCAAAAATTGGTGAAGGGATTTTGTTTTTATAAGCCCTTTCATTTTCTATTTCCATGTAAGCACCCCTTACTAATTTGAGTCCAAGTTTATATTTTTTTTTAATAGAATTTAGAATTAATTTATTTAGGTATTCAAGACGATCTTTTCTATACATTTGAAGAGTAGTAAATATAATAGCCTTTTCTTGATTAAATTTTTCCATTAAACTTTCTGCAATTTCGTCAATTACGGGTTGGATCCAAGATTCTTCAGCGTCAATAAAAATTTTAACATTTAATTTGGCAGCGTGTTTACAACATGATTTAATTCTATTAATAGTATTATTCCATAATTGTTCATCTGATTTCGATAAAGCAAAGCCCACACTTTTTTTTTCAAAAAGATTAAACTTGCCTAAACTCGATGCCTTAAATACGGTAAATGGTAATGGAGCATTTATATTAGTCATGTTAATAGTTTTAATAATAATCTTAAAATTATCGTCAAAATCTTTTTCAGATTCAATACCCTCGGTAGCATAGTGCATGTATGAATTAACATTCATTTTTTTTAATTTTTCCACAACTTGAATTGAATCTTTTTGATCAATTCCAGCACAAAACTGTTTAAATACTGTTTTATCTAAAATCCCTAATATTGGTAAATTGACTCTTAATGACCATGTGATAATTTTTTTGAAAACTGATACAAGTCTAGTATTAGAAATAAGTCTGAAAATCAATAGAGTCTTAAGAAGTTGTTTATTTGACTTCAGTTTATATGCTATTTCAGTATTTTGAAAATTCATTTAGTGAAAACTATGTACTAATAATTTAGTTTAATTTTTGTCATTCAAAAGGGGTACAAAACGAAATTTACCAAAAGATTCTTTGTTAAACTCATTTTCTGCAACACGCGTGAATCTAAACATCTCTTGATCTTTCAACCCAACAGGAATAACTAATTTACCGCCTATTTTCAATTGACTAAGAAGGGTTTTAGGCACTTTAGGTGCACCAGCAGTCACTAAAATACGATCGAAAGGCGCATCATTTGGTAAGCCAAGAATACCATCACCAAAAATTATTTTTTTTGGCCTTAATCTTAAATACTTGAACAATCTTTGTGTTTTTTTAAATAACTTTTGCTGACGCTCAATTGTATAAATTTGTGAACTCAATTCTAAAAGTATTGCGGTTTGATAGCCTGAACCTGTACCTATTTCAAGGATTTTATTACTAGATTCTATTTCTAATAATTGAGTTTGGAAAGCAACTGTAAAAGGCTGAGAAATTGTTTGATTGGAACTAATAGGATATGCCTGGTCTTCATATGAAAAATTTTTAAGACTTGGATCCATAAAATGTTGTCTTGGCACATTCCCAATTGCCTTTAGGACACTTTTTGAATTTATACCTTTGCTTTTGAGAAGGTTAACTAAATGTCTTCTTAGGCCTTGATTTTTAATTGAGTCTTCCATTATTTTAGGAATGATGTACTGGTTTAGTCATAAACTTTTAAATAAAGAATATCTTGTGGACATTAGTTACGAATTAACTAAAAGATTTTTTGGAATATCTCCTGCTCCTTTGCGAATAATTTCATTAGGAATTTTAGTTATATCAATTACAGTAGACGGAATGTTTTTTCCAAAGCCATCTGAAAGCATGAGATCAATTTCTGAATTCCATTTTTCAAACAATATTTCGGGGTCTGTAGTGTAATCTAAAATTTTGTCAGTATCATGAATTGAGGTTGATACAATTGGTGAGCTTAAAATTGATAGTAATGATTTTAGTATTGAATGATTTGGAATTCTGACTCCAATGGTTTTTCTTTTTTTAAAGGGTTTAGGAAGCTTCTTTACTGCTTCCATTATGAATGCATATGGCCCTGGTAATAAGGTTTTAATAATTCTGAATGTCCTTGAATCCATTGGTGATACGAAAGATGACAATGAGCGTATGTCACTAAATAAAAAACTTAGGGGTGCATGCTCTATCTTTTTCCCTTTAATTCTAGCAATATCCTTTAATCGTTCTTTTTGGTTTGAAAGACAGCCTAGAGCATATACAGTGTCAGTTGGGAAAATTATTAAACCTCCATTTTCTAATACTTCTTTTGCTTCATTTATATATTTTGAATTTGGTTTTTTTGAATGAAATTTTCTCAATTTATTTGATGACATTATTTTACTTTTAATTTTGCAAATCGTAAAAGAAGATTTTTGACACCCGAGGATTGAAAGTTAATAATTGCCTTTTTGTCACTCCCCTTTCCTTCAATATTGATGACTGTTCCATATCCAAAACGGGCATGCTCAACATTCATTCCCTCTTTAATATTAATTGAAATACCATTATCAGTTTTCAAATTTTCGCGTCTAATTTTACGTATTTTACTTAATTGTTGGATGCTTGGATTTGATATTTTATTTTCACTAATATCTTTAGAGTTTTTAATAGACTTCTGTTTTTGAAAAATAGATGTATCAATTATAGGCTTAAAACTATAATTATTCTTCATTTTAATATGATTCACGTACTCCTTACCAATCTCATCAATGAACCTACTGGGTTCAGCATCAATTAATTTCCCCCAGCGATAACGAGAAATGGTATATGACAAAAAGGCCCTCTTTTTAGCTCGAGTTAAGGCTACATAAAATAATCGACGTTCTTCTTCTAATTCTCCTCTGGTATTTAGACTTAAAGCTGAAGGAAATAAATCTTCTTCTAAACCAACAACAAACACATAAGGAAACTCTAGCCCTTTTGCAAGGTGAATTGTCATAAGTGAAACTTTATCTGAATCGGCATTATTTTTATTATCCAAGTCAGTTATTAATGCCACATCCTCCAAAAATTCATTAAGATTTCCTGACGCATCTGATAGCTCTTTCTGTCCTTCTGTAAAATCAAGAATACCATTTAGCAATTCTTCTATGTTTTCTATTCTAGATATATTTTCAGGTGTAGCGTCATTTTTAAGCTCCTTTAAAATTCCAATTTTTTTAATTATTAGATCTGTTATTTCAAATGCGTTTAATAACTCATTCTCGATTCGAAAACGTTCTATAAGGGTAATAAAATTTTCTAACTTAGTAATGGTTCCCTGATTAATATTTAAGTTGATTTGTTTTACTTTTTTAATGGTTTCAAACAAAGTAATATTGTATTTTTTTGATGCAACTATTAGCTTGTCAATCGTAGTTTGTCCTATACCTCGAGCAGGATAATTAATTATTCGTTTCAGGCTTTCTTCATCTTTGGTATTTATAACTAATCTCAAATAAGCCATAATGTCTTTTATTTCCTTACGCTGATAAAAAGACAATCCGCCATATATTTTGTAGGGAATTTCTCTTTTTCTAAGAGCGTCCTCTAAAGCTCTAGACTGTGCATTAGTACGATACAAAACAACAAAATCACTATTTCTTAAATGTTCGCGCATTTTAAATTCAAAAATATTGGAGGCTACATGACGGCCTTCATCAGAATCTGTTGGCAATTGATTAATTTTAATTAGTGGCCCCGTTTCATTTGATGTCCAAACAATCTTTTTTATTTTGTTTTTATTATGGCTTATAATCGAATTTGCAGCATTGACTATATTTTTTGTTGATCTATAATTCTGCTCTAAACGATAAAGCGTTACATCTGGATAGTCACTTTGGAAATTTAAAATATTACTAATGTTAGCACCTCTAAATGCATAGATACTTTGTGCGTCGTCACCTACAACACAAATATTTTGGTAGCGGTCAGCTAAAGCTCTAACAATTAGATACTGGGAATGATTTGTATCTTGATATTCATCAACTAAAATATATCTAAACCGTTCTTGATATTTAGCAAGAACATCAGGATAAAGGTTAAGTAATTCATTTGTCTTTAAAAGTAGGTCATCGAAATCCATAGCACCGGCTTTGAAGCATCTTGAGACATACTCTTCATATATTGCTCCTGTTTCAGGTCTTCGCATCATTTTGTCTGACTCTTGTAATTCGGTATTATTATTATAGGCTTTAACTGTAATAAGACTGTTTTTAAATGAAGATATTCTCGTTCTTATTTGTTTATACTTGTAGAGATCTTTGTCAAGTCCCATCTCCTTAATTATTGATGCAATTAATCTGTCTGAATCTTGGGTGTCATAGATTGTAAAATTAGAGGGAAATCCAAGCTTTTCTGCTTCAGACCTTAATAATCTTGCAAAAACTGAATGAAAGGTACCCATCCAAAGATTTTTTGCTTCACTTTCGCCTACTAGCTCACCAATACGTGATTTCATTTCCCTCGCTGCTTTGTTGGTGAATGTCAAAGCTAAAATTGAGAATGAGTCAACTCCTTGAGACATTAAGTAAGCAATCCTATACGTAAGTACACGTGTTTTTCCTGAACCTGCACCTGCAATTACAATAAGGGGACCATCCTTGTGTAAAGTAGGTTTCCTTTGAGCTTCATTTAAAGTATCAAGATTTATTTTAAGTTCGTCTCGCATAAGCTTAAAAATAACTATTTCGTTTATCTAGTTGATCACTTTTACATATTTGTTATAAACATTGTATCTTCATATTAATACTTATTATAAACCAAAAACACTTTCGAATGAATGCAAAACAAACATCCATTGAATATTTGAAAGGTGTTGGTCCTGAACGTGCAAGACTTCTTAAAGAGGAAGTTAAAATAAAAACCGTTGATGATTTGTTACATTTTTTCCCAAACCGCTATATCGACAGAAGCCAATTTTATAATATAAATGAGCTTCCACAAAATAATTCTGAAGTTCAGATCAAGGGAAAAATTACTGAAATAGAGATTTTGACACAAAAAAGAGGTAAAAGAATGGTTGCCCATTTTGAAGATAAATCTGGAAAAATGGAATTGATTTGGTTTAGAGGATACAAATGGATTAGGGAGAACTTAAAGTTAAATCAATCATATATAATCTTTGGAAGAATAAATTGGTTTAAGGGATTTCCAAGTATGCCACATCCTGAAATGGAATTAGAAGTGCATTTTAAAAAATCAATTAAAGCATCTTTTTACCCAGTCTATCCCTCAACAGAAAAGTTAATCAGAAGCGGTATATCTCAAAGAGTTATCCAAAAGTTAGTTTTAAATTTGATTGAAATGGGTGGTAATATTTTTTCAGAGACTTTGCCAAAGTATATCCTAGATTATTATCGGTTACTAAAGAAAAGTGATGCTTTAAAAGAAATACACTTTCCTACTTCTCAAAAAAAATTAAGCCAAGCACAAATGCGGCTCAAATTTGAAGAATTGACTTATATACAATTGCAATTAATTCTTAAAAATTTGGAAAGGAAGAGGAAAATAAAAGGGTTTTTATTTTCTGAAATTGGAAGTCTTTTAAATAACTTTTATAATCATGAATTACCTTATCAACTAACTAGTGCTCAAAAAAGGGTTATTAGGGAAATCCGAGAAGATATGGGGTCAGGAAGGCAGATGAATAGATTACTTCAGGGTGATGTCGGATCGGGAAAAACAATTGTAGCATTATTTGCAATTCTAATTGCAATTGAAAATAACTATCAAACTTGTTTTGTTGCACCAACGGAAATTCTGGCTCAACAACATTTTGCCTCTCTTCAGGAATTACTTTCAAATAACTCCGTAAATCTAAAAATTCTTACAGGTAGCACGAAAGTAAAAGATCGAAAAATAATAAATCAGGAGCTCGAAAATGGAAAACTTTCCATACTTATCGGTACGCACGCAGTCTTAGAGGAAAATGTCATATTTAAAAATTTGGGGCTTGCTATTATTGATGAACAACATCGTTTTGGAGTCGCTCAAAGGGCGAAATTATGGTCAAAAAATAGTATCCCTCCACATATACTTGTTATGACAGCTACTCCAATACCAAGAACACTTGCAATGAGCCTTTATGGCGATTTAGATATTTCATTGATTGATGAAATGCCTCCAGGAAGAAAATCTGTAAAGACGATGCATAGATATGATAATAATCGGCTTAAAGTTTTCCAGTTTATTAAAGAGAGAATTGAGGAAGGAGAACAGATTTATGTTGTATATCCCTTAATAGAAGAATCTGAAAAATTAGATTTTAAAGATTTAATGGATGGTTATGAAAGTCTTTCTCGAAGTTTTCCTATTCCAAAATATCAAATAAGTATACTCCACGGAAAGATGAAAGCTCATGATAAAGCATATGAAATGAAACGTTTTGCAGATGGGAAAACACAAATAATGGTAGCTACTACTGTAATTGAAGTTGGTGTAAATATTCCAAACGCATCTGTTATGATAATAGAAAGTGCAGAAAGATTTGGCTTATCTCAACTACATCAACTCAGAGGCCGTGTTGGAAGAGGAAATAAACAAAGCTTTTGTATTTTGATGAGTGGGAGCAAGATGTCAGATGACAGTAAGATAAGAATTCAAACAATGGTAAAAACAAATAATGGTTTTGAAATTGCTGAAGCTGATCTTAAACTTAGAGGACCTGGAAATATTCTTGGAACCCAGCAAAGTGGCATTTTACGACTTAAGATAGCCGATATCGTAAAGGATAATAAACTCCTTAAAATAGCACGTATGCTAGCTATTCAAATATTAAAAAAAGATCCAAAACTTGAAAAAAGTGAAAATCAAATTATAAAAAGAAATCTTTCAAATCTTGAATTTGAATCAAATATTTGGAATTTAATAAGTTAAATATGGGAAAAGAGATTCTTATATTTGTGGTCAATTAAAAATTTATTAATTGAAAATATCCTATAATTGGTTAAAACAATTCATTAAGATAGACCTTCCTGTTGAGGAGATTTCTAATTTACTCACAGACATTGGCTTGGAAGTTGAACTAATTGAAAAATATGAAAGCATAAAGGGAGGGTTAAAGGGTGTCTTGGTGGGTGAAATTGTAAAATGTGAAAAACATCCCAACGCTGACAGACTGAAAGTCACAAAAGTAGATGTAGGAAGTAAAAATTTACTTTCTATTGTTTGTGGTGCACCTAATGTTTCAAGCGGGCAAACCGTTCTTGTTGCAACAATTGGTTCTACACTAAACATGTATGACGGTTCAGTTTTAAAAATAAAAAAAGGTAAAATTCGTGGAGAAATTAGTGAGGGTATGATCTGTGCTGAAGACGAACTTGGACTAAGTGATAATCACGACGGTATCTTAGTTTTAGATAAAAAAAGTCCTCTTGGTACTCCAGCATCTTCAATTTTTGACTTGGAACAAGATTCTGTTTTTGATATTAGTCTCACACCTAATAGAGCAGACGCAATGAGTCATATGGGCGTTGCTCGTGATTTAAAAGCGGTCTGTATTGTAAAGAATATTTCATATAAATGGTCAATGCCAGATACCTCTTCATTTAAAATTGATAACACAAATAAAACAATAAAAGTAAAAGTAAATGACACTGATCGCTGCTCACAATATTATGGACTCTCCTTGACTAATGTTGAAGTTAGACCCTCTCCAAGTTGGTTAAAAGACCGTTTAAAAGCAATAGGAATATCTCCAAAAAATAGTGTTGTAGACGTTACAAATTATGTACTTCATGAGTTAGGACAACCATTACATGCTTTTGACGCTGATAAATTGGATAATGAAATAATAGTAAAAACATGTAAAGAGAATACTGCATTTATGACTTTAGACGGAATAAAACGTAGTCTAAATAAAGAGGATCTTATGATTTGTGATAATAGTCAGCCACATTGTATCGCAGGAATTTTTGGTGGAAAAGATTCAGGGGTAGAAAATAAAACAACAAATATATTTTTAGAAAGTGCATTCTTTGACCCTGTAAGTATTCGCAAAACCGCAAAAAGACATGGTTTAAACACTGATGCTTCTTTTCGTTTTGAAAGAGGCATTGATCCTGAAATTGGTATTATTGCTTTAAAGCGAGCGGCTATTCTAATATCTGATCTGACAGGCGCAAAAATTTCAAGTGAAATTCAAAAGGTTAACCAAAAATTAAATGATGAATCAAAAATTTTCGTTCCATTCGATAAATTGAATAAAATTATCGGAGAAAAATTAAGTAAAAAAACAATAAGAATGATTCTAAACTCATTAGAAATAAAAATTGAGAATGAATCTAAATCTGGGATGAATATTTCTATACCGAGATACAGAGTTGATGTGAAACGAACTTATGACGTTATTGAAGAAATTCTTAGGATTTATGGATTTAATAACATAAAAGAAAAACCATTAAATTATCAATCCAATGATTATTATAAATGGGATGATACATATAAATTGGAGAGAGTAATTTCAGAAAAATTAACTGGTTTAGGTTTTACAGAAATTATTAATAATTCGATTTCGAGTCTAGATGAAACATCTGACTTTCATGATCCAGTAGAAATAATTAACCCACTTGGCAAAGAGTTTTCTAATATGCGCCAATCTCTAATTTACAATTCAATAGAGGTTATTTCATACAATTTGAATAGACAAAACAATAATTTAAAACTTTTTGAACTTGGCAACATATACGGTAAACATAATAACAATTATGTGGAAGAAAGACGCTTATGTGTATCGATTGTGGGTGAGGTTTTTCAATCGAATTGGAACAGTCAACAATCGCCCGATACCTTTTTTTACGGTAAAGGTTTAATAATCGATGTTTTTGAGACTTTTGGTTATAACGACGTCAAGTTCAGCAATGTACATCATCCTAACTTTGATCTTGCGTGTGAAATTTCTTCACAAAATGTTATACTCGGTTATTATGGTTTGATTTCAATGAAAAAAAGAGAAAAATACAACATTGAAAAAGAAATTTACCTAGCTGACATCAATTGGACAAGGTTCATAGAAAATTGCTTTAAGAAACCTATATTTTTTAAAGATTTACCAAAGTTTCCATCAATAAAGAGAGATTTTGCATTATTATTAAATAAAGAAATCACGTTCGCCGAAATCGAAGAAATTTCTTTAAAAACAGAACGAAAAATATTAAAGTCCGTTGAACTATTTGACGTTTATGAAGGTGACAAGCTACCTGCTGGAAAAAAATCATATGGTATTAGCTTTTGTTTTCAAGACAAAAACAGAACCTTAACCGATAAACAGGTTGACAAAATAATGAAAAAATTAGAAAAAACCTTTGTTGAAAATTTTAATGCAGAATTGCGTTGATATTTTATATTTGATTTAAATATTATTATTTTTGTAAAAAATGAAACTGAGTTATGAAGATGAAGCTTATCCAACGAACTAATATTGAGTCTGCACTAAGGGAAAACAGAAAGAACACTTACAATCAGCATAAAGCAAATCTTTCAAACCTTATTGGTGGCTTAAGCATTAGTATTATCAACAATTTTGATCTCAATAAACTGTCTAAGAGTAAAATATATCATATCGATCATATCAAGAGAGTAAGTATTGATTATAGATTAAGATTTCTAGATATTAAATATTTTAAAAATAAACTTCCAATCGAAGCACTTGAACAGATAAAAAAATTAGAAAAAAATCACAAAACAAAACTTTCAGAATTTAAAATAATGGCCCCCTCTGTTCTTTTCAGGTTAGAAAAAAAAGATGATCCTCTTCTATTTGTGCCTATAGGAAATGATTATTATTATTTAATTCATAAATGGGGAAACGATTTACATCCGTTCCGTAAGGCATTAATGTGGCCATTTAAAAATATTTGGAACCTACTTTTGGCTGTTCTTGCATTCAGTTGGTTTCTCACGGAACTTGCACCCCTATCATTATTTACAAAAAACCAGAACGATTCATCTTACTGGATGCTATTATTTTTTATGTTTAAAGCTATAGCATCAATTGTTTTATATTTTGGATTTGCACTAGGTAAAAACTTTAATCCTGCTATCTGGGATAACCGCTATAATAAGGCTTAAGAGTAGTGCCTGACTCAGATTATTTACATTTTTTCACTGGATCAATAGTTGAGGTTTTGGCCTTGAAACAAGTATTAGCTGAGAAAGAAATTTTCCCTGTAATTAAAGATGAATCTGAATCAGCCAGATTAGCTGGCTTTGGAATTTTCAACCCAACAGTTCAACAAGTATTTCTTCACAAAGATGAAATTGAAATAGGTGAAAAAATATTACATCACTTTTTTAAGCACCTTTAATTTTTTATTTTGCAATATCAAGTTGATTTTTTTTGTACGTTAATGGTACTAAGCATAATATATTTAAACCTTAAAATAATTAAGTGATGAATACCAATTTTGAAACATTAGATTATATAGTTTTTGCTCTGTATGCGATAGTAATTCTAAGTGTTGGACTATGGGTATCAAGGTCAAAAAAGGGTGAAACGAAAAGTACAGAAGATTATTTTCTTGCCAGCAAATCACTCCCCTGGTGGGCAATTGGAGCCTCTCTTATAGCGGCGAATATTTCAGCAGAACAATTTATTGGAATGTCGGGCTCAGGATTTGCTGGTGGTCTTGCTATCGCGACATACGAATGGATGGCTGCCTTAACACTAATTGTTGTTGGAAAGTTTTTTTTACCAATTTTCATAAAGAAAAAAATTTATACAATTCCTGAATTCGTTGAACAAAGATATTCAAGTCAATTAAAGACAATTTTAGCTGTCTTTTGGATTGCATTATATGTTTTCGTCAATCTAGCTTCCGTCCTTTATCTTGGCGGATTAGCCCTTCAGACAATATTGGGAGTTAGTATGCTCTCTGCAGTAATTGGGTTAGCTACTTTTGCTGTTGCATATTCTCTATATGGTGGTCTTTCAGCAGTTGCATGGACTGATATTATCCAAGTAGTTGTTTTAATTTTAGGAGGCTTAGTTACAACATATCTTGCATTAGATACTGCATCTGGTGGACAAGGTTTTATCAAAGGTCTGAATTCAATATATGCAGCAGTTCCTGAGCGTTTCGACATGATACTTGAAAAAAATAATCCAGAATATATGAACTTACCTGGTATTGGTGTTTTAATTGGAGGAATGTGGATTGCAAATTTATACTATTGGGGATTTAATCAATACATCATTCAAAGAACACTTGCTGCGAAATCATTAGAAGAGTCTCAAAAGGGAATTTTATTTGCTGCAGCTTTAAAAATGATAATACCACTAATAGTTGTAATCCCAGGAATTGCTGCGTATGTAATTATAAATGATCCATTGCTAATGGAAAAATTAGGAGAATCGGGAATGACAAATATTCCCTCCTTATCTCAAGCAGACAAAGCTTATCCATGGTTAATGCAATTTCTGCCTACTGGTTTAAAAGGAGTTGCTGTGGCTGCACTTGCTGCCGCAATAGTCTCGTCATTGGCATCAATGTTAAATTCAACAGCAACTATTTTCACAATGGATATATATAGACAATTAATTAATAAAAATGCAAGTGAATCAAAAACTGTAAATGTAGGCCGTCTTTCTGCGCTTCTTGCCTTAATAATTGCAACAATAATGGCTCCCTTGCTTGGGGGTATTGACCAAGCTTTTCAATTTATTCAAGAATATACAGGAATAGTAAGCCCGGGTATTCTTTCTGTTTTCGTTTTAGGTCTTTTTTGGAAAAAAACTTCCAACAAGGGTGCGGTATTTGGAGCACTCGCTTCAATTCCCATAGCATTATTTTTTAAAGTTGGCCCAAAAGGTTGGTTGGCTAATTCTCCTTTAGAAGGATTTTTTCCAACTTTACCTTTTTTAGATCAAATGGGACTAACTGCTATCCTTTCAATAATTGTTATTGTTATTGTAAGTATTAAAGAAAATAAAATTGGTGATGATAAAAAAGCTATAAAACTTGACAAGGGTGTTTTTGACACATCTTCAATTTACAATGTAGGATCTTTTGGTTTGATGATAGTGTTAGCATTTTTGTATGCATTTTTCTGGTAAATTCACAAAACAAAATAAGAAATTTTGATTCAAATTTTAATAGTCATTTCTATTTAATCCTCATTTTGGATTGAAGCTCTTTTATTTTTTGGTCTGTCATATATTCATCGAAACTCATATATCTATCAATAACTCCATTTGGAGTCAACTCAATAATTCTATTACCAAGAGTTTGAGAAAAAGTATTATCAGATGTACTGCAGAGCAGGGTTCCTTTAAAATTTTTAAGAGAATTATTTAGTGCAGTTATTGATTCTAGATCCAAATGATTTGTAGGTTCATTTAATAAAAGAACATTTGCTCGTTGCATCATCATTTTTGAAAACATACAACGAACTTTTTCACCACCCGATAATACATTTGACTTTTTTAGTGCTTCCTCACCACTAAAGAGCATCTTTCCTAAAAATCCTCGAAGAAAAACTTCTTCCTTCTCTTCTTCAGTTTTAGCATACTGACGTAGCCAATCAACTAATGATATAGAATCGTGGAAGTAAAACTCATGATCTGCAGGCAAGTATGCCTGGTTAGTGGTAATACCCCAATTAAATTTACCTGTATAAGATTCAGATGCTCCAGTAATTATATCATAAAATAATGAAACAGCACGAGTATCTTTTGAATAAATAATTACCTTATCTTGTTTTGCAAGATTAAGATAAATCTCTTTAAATAGGACCTCCCCACCTATTGTGCCTGAAAGACTTTCAACACTTAAAATTTGATCTCCAGCCTCTCTTTCTTGATCAAAAATGATAGCAGGATATCTTCTGCTAGAAGGCTTAATTTCTTCAATATCTAATCTTTCGATCATTTTTTTTCTTGAAGTTGCTTGCTTTGATTTTGCAACGTTAGCAGAAAATCTAGATATAAATTCTTCTAATTCTTTTTTCTTCTCTTCAGCTTTTTTATTCTGCTGAGCACGCTGCCTAAGAGCCAATTGGCTTGATTCATACCAAAAAGTATAATTACCAGAATAATGATTAATTTTTCCAAAGTCTATGTCTGAAATGTGAGTGCAAACAGAATCAAGAAAATGTCGATCATGTGATACTACAATAACGGTATTTTCATAATTACCTAAAAATTCTTCTAACCACATAATTGTATCATAATCTAAATCATTAGTTGGTTCATCCATTATTAAAACATCAGGATTTCCAAATAGTGCTTGAGCCAACAAAACACGTACTTTTTGTTTACCATCTAACTCGTTCATAAGAGTATTATGTAAATGTTCTGGAATTTCTAAATTGGATAGAAGTGATGCTGCCTCACTATCAGCATTCCAACCACCCATTTCCTCATAACTCACTTGAAGTGCTCCTACTCTTTCTCCGTCCTCATCAGTAAAATTTTCTTTTGAGTATAAACTATCCATTTCAGATTTTACATCAAAAAGAGCTTTATCTCCCTTAAGAACGGTATCTAAGACAATATCTTCGTCATAAGCATTGTGGTTTTGCTCTAAAACTGAAAGGCGCTTCCCTTGTTCTAAAAATACACTTCCAGAATTTGCTTCTTGCTTACCTGAAATAATTTTTAGGAATGTTGACTTTCCTGCTCCATTAGCTCCAATAATTCCATAACAATTTCCTGGAGTAAAACTTATATTTACGTCATCAAATAATATGCGTTTACCGAACTGAACTGATAAATTTGATACTGAAAGCATAATTATTTTTTTGCAAACATACACAATAAGTGTATTGGTTTTGTAATGACTTTAAAGATTTTACAAATTGAAAATATGTAATTTTAAACTCAATATGAAAAGATTAAAGTTCATTGTTATTTTTTTAATCCTAATTGGATGTAATCCAAATAAAAAAAAAATAACTGGAATTTTCGTGGGTGGACAAATAATTAATCCATCCTCACGTGATGTTACCTTATATCAAGGATCGAGGGTCATTGATATGCTAGATTTAAATGATAACTTTAAATTTCAACGTAAATATGACTCACTTAAAAACGGAATATATAAGCTTGAACATTTACCAGAGTATCAGACTGTTCTTTTGGAAGAAGCCGATAGTCTCTGGATAAGAATTAATGCTACTGCTTTTAATGAATCTATTGTATTTTCTGGTATCGGAGCAACAAAAAACAACTTTCTTATTGATCTTTATCTCAAACAGGAAGAAGAAGTTGACTTTCTGTCAACAAAGTATTCAAGTAACCAAGTAATATTTAAAAAAATAATAGATTCGTTAGTATTTGAGAAAAAAACTTCATGGATTAAGATGGATTCGATTAATAATTTAAGTCCAATTGCTCAAAAGGTTACCCAAGCTGCCTATATTTATCCTTATGCAAGTATTAGAGAAAGATATGCATTATTACGTAGTTCAAAGTGGACAGAAGTAGGAGATAGTTTGTTTTTTAGCTATCGTAAATTCTTAAACTATGGTGATAATGATTTAGCTTTTTTTGATCCCTATGTTAATTATATTTTAAATTATATTAGTCAAAAAGCACTAAAACTAGGAGAACCATACTTTAAAGCAAAAGAAACTACATCTTTCAATATTAGAAGATTAGAAATCTTGGATAAAAAGATTTCTGGTAAATTGCTAAGAAATAATCTTGCTCGTGCAATAGCATTTGAGGAAATGCTAAAATTTAAAAATCAGACTGAACATGATCTTTTTATTCAATATTATGCTACTGTTAATAGCTCCAAAGATTATTTAAGAGAAGTTATAGCATTACATCAAGATATTAATAAAATGAATGCAGGGAAACCTTTGCCTAAGGTTTTACTTCAAAATTCTGAAAGAAAAACAGTAAATAGTGCTTCATTAGCTTATGGTAAACCAACTGTTATTTACTTTTGGTCACAAACACAGATGAATCAGTATCGTAACACGTTGAATCGTTTAAATAAACTAAAAAATACTTACCCTAATATAAGATTTATAGGAATTTGTATTCAACCCTTTAATGCTTTAACTGATCAAGTCCAAAAGATGATGGGTTTAGATTCTAAAGACCAATTTGCACTAACAAACTTTGAAAAAGCAAGCAAGGTGTGGGTACTGACACTTTTAAACAAAGGCATAGTGTTAAATAAAAAGGGATTTATAGTCGAAGGATTTGGAAATTTCTTCGATATTGAATTCGAGAAAATATTAAAAAATCTCTAGTTTCCTTTTTGGTGATCGTCTAAAAACTTTTTTAATCCTATATCAGTAAGCGGATGATTTAAAAGACCTTTTATTGATGACAGGGGCCCAGTAATAACATCTGCTCCAATTTTAGCACAATTTACAATATGCATTGTATGTCGAACAGATGCTGCAAGAATTTCTGTTTTAAAAGAAAAATTATCATAGATTTGACGAATTTCTTTTATTAATTCTAACCCATCTGTTGAATTGTCATCTAAACGACCAATAAATGGAGAAACATAATTAGCTCCAGCCTTTGCAGCTATAAGTGCTTGTCCTGATGAGAAAACAAGAGTACAATTAGTCTTTATTCCTGCATCAGAAAAATATTTTAGAGCTTTGACTCCTTCTTCTATCATAGGAACTTTGACAACAATTTGAGTGTTTTGCTTTGCTAGCAACTCACCTTCTCGTTTCATACCCTCAAAGTCAACAGAGATTACTTCAGCTGAGACATCTCCATCAACTATATCGCAAATATCCTTGTAATGCTGAATTATATTACTATTTCCTGTTATACCTTCTTTAGCCATTAAAGAAGGATTTGTAGTAACTCCATCTAAAACTCCTAAATCTTGTGCTTCTCTGATTTGACTTAGGTTTGCTGTATCTATAAAAAATTTCATATGACTTTATAATTTATAATGATTCATGATTAGCCTTTCAAATATTTGGCTTGGCAGTATTTTTTTTAAAAATATTGATAACTTTTGTAAAATAGCTCCAACTCGATAATGTACTTTAAGGTTTCTATTATTTAGAATATTATAGATTGCCTTTGCAATTTCTATTGGGGGATTACCTTTATCAACATGCTCATCCATTGTTTTAACTCCTTCAGCATATTTTTTGTAAGGAGAGTTTTTTAAAATGGGGGAATGATATCTTCTGGATGCTACATCGGTAGCATAATCACCAGGTGCAAGAGTGCATACTTTAATTCCAAATTCTTTTACTTCCATTCGTAAACTCTCCGTCATAGTCATGAATGCACTTTTAGAAGCTGAAAATGCTCCCCGAAAAGGAAGACCCATGTATCCGCCAATTGATGTCACATTAATTATAGTACCCGATTGTTGCTTTCGCATGTGAGGAAGTACTGCTTGAATTAGATTCAAAGGTCCAAAGCAATTTGTAGCAAAATTTTCAATTACTTTTTCAGAGTTTAATTCCTCTAAAGGTCCAGTAATCCCAACCCCAGCATTATTAATTAAAACATCTATTTTCCCACTCAAGGACAATACTTTTGATAGACAAGCCTCAATTGAGGTGAGATCTGTAATTTCTAATTTAATTAATCTGAATGGTATAGATTTTTTGAAATTATTTGGATTTCGACTTGTGCCGAAAACTACATAGCCTTTTTTTGTTAGATAAAGTGCTGATTCAAGACCTAATCCTGAAGATGCTCCTGTAACTAAAACTACTTTTCCCATATTTTCAAATAAAATGGGCAAGCTGCCTACATCACACCGCTACGACTGCTTACCCTTGCTGCGTTCCCGCCCTGGGGGATTCAACAGGAGCTGGTTGTGTAGAACTTGCCCATTAGCAAATATAACCTGTTAGTCTGATATCAACAATGATTTTAAATTCTTAATTTGTGAAACTGTTTAAAGTAACAAGTCAAATAAATAAAATGAAGTTTTTTTTAAATATTATTATTTCAATACTTATTCTTAATTGTAGCAATAATACTGAACCAAAAATTCAAATTTCAACAGGTGTAAAGGGTAATAAAGGAAACTTTGAAAAAGTTTTGAACTTGGTCATTAAAACTTCACTCGAAGAATTTGATATTTCATACTATCTAAATAATAAGCAGATCAAGAAAACCCATAGGTTTTTGGAAACAGACCCCCTAGGTGAATATAACATAAGAGTAGAATTGAGAAAGGGAGATAAAATATTTAAAAAAAATATAATCTACACACTCTTATCAGACAAACCACCAAAGCTTTATAAATATCAAATAGTAAATGTTTTTCCCCATGACATAGAAGCATATACCCAGGGATTAGAATTCGATGGAGATGATCTCTATGAAAGTACTGGACTAAACGGTAAATCAACTTTAAGAAAGGTTAATTATAAAACTGGTAAAATCATTGAAATTAAAAAATTAGATGATGCATTTTTTGGAGAAGGTATTACATTAATAGATAATAAAATAATCCAACTAACTTGGAAATCTTTAAAAGGTTTAATTTACAACAAAACAAATTTAGAAATGATTAAATCGTTCCCGTATTTTGATAGCAAAGAGGGGTGGGGATTATGTAATGATGGAAACAAGCTCTACAAATCCGATGGAAGTCAAAATATATGGATTCTTAATCCATCCAATTTCAGCGAAGAAAACAGGATTCAAGTAGTTACGAATAAATCTACTCTGAAAAAAATTAATGAATTAGAATGGGTTTCAGGTAAAATATATGCTAACACTTATCAATTTAAAAAAGATGTTGTGGTTATAATAAATTCAAAAACAGGTAGAGTCGAAGGTGTTGTAGATTTCTCAGGACTTAAAGAAAAAGTCAAACAACACAACAAGTTGAATGTTCTAAATGGTATTGCTTACCATAAAAAGCGTAAGACGTTTTTTGTAACTGGCAAAAATTGGAATAAAATGTTTGAGGTTAAAATTTTGTCAAAGTTTTAATTTTTTAAGAATTAAATAGAGGTCTGCCGCGCATTAAAGAATTAACTTGATTAGCAACTTTACTTATAATTAAATCGTCATTATAATTTAAAATTACCCGGTCAATCATATTTACAATTTCTTCCATTTGATTTTCCTTCAAACCTCTAGTAGTTATTGCTGCTGTTCCAACTCTTATTCCAGAAGTAACAAATGGAGATTTATCATCAAATGGAACCATATTTTTGTTTGCGGTAATATCGGCCTTTACTAAAGCAAGTTCAGCATCTTTACCAGAAATATGTTTATTCCTGAGATCAATTAGCATCATATGATTGTCAGTACCACCAGATATTAAATTATAATCTAACTTTAAAAAAGAATTAGCCATAGCCTTAGCGTTATTTCGAACTTGAGTCATGTATTTTTTAAAGCTTGGCTGCTGTGCCTCTTCAAATGCAATTGCCTTACCAGCAATAACGTGCATTAATGGGCCACCCTGATTTCCAGGGAAAACAGCCATATTTAAAATATGCGACATTTTTTGCAGTTTTCCATTTTTAAGAGTAAGGCCAAATGGATTTTCAAAATCTTTTCCCATAAGGATTAGTCCTCCACGAGGCCCTCTTAATGTTTTATGAGTTGTTGTTGTAACAACATGACAGTGAGGAATTGGATCAGTTAAAAGACCTGTAGCAATCATACCTGAAGGATGTGAAATATCAGCTAAAAGAAAAGCACCTACTGAGTCGGCTATTTCACGAAATTTGGCAAAATCGATATCTCTTGAATATGCTGAGGCTCCGGCAATGATCATTTGTGGTTTAACTTCACCTGCTATTTTTTGTATGTTTTCGTAGTCAAGACGTCCTGAATCTTTATCTACTCCATAAAAATGAGACCTATACAAACGTCCAGAAAAGTTAACTGGTGATCCATGTGTAAGATGACCACCATGAGATAAGTCAAAACCTAGTATTTTATCACCTGGCTTCAAAAATGCATGAAAAACCGCAGTATTTGCTTGAGATCCAGAGTGAGGCTGAACATTAGCATAAGCTGCATCAAAAAGTACTTTTGCTCTTTCAATTGCAATTAGCTCTACTTTATCAACAACCTCGCACCCTCCATAATATCTTTTCCCTGGGTAGCCCTCGGCATATTTGTTAGTCAAAATTGATCCACAAGCCTCCATTACTTCAGGACTAGTAAAGTTTTCAGAAGCTATTAATTCTATACCATTTGATTGGCGATCCTTCTCTGCTTCTAATAAATCAAATATTGCCCTATCGCTCCTCATAACATAATTTTAATTTCAAAATTAAACAATTAGATATCCTTTTTATCATCAATTTTTCTAAATATTAATGATTTATTCAAGATTAATTAACAAGAAACAGACAATTTTACCAACTATATATTAATTTAATATGTCATAATGACTTAATAAACAACAGTTTATATGTCAAAAGGGCATAGAATTGTAATTGGAATAGACTTTGCACTCTAGAAGTAAAAAATTGTTATGAATTTGAATAAACTAACTTTAAAAACACAAGAGTCTTTGCAAGCTGCTCAACAAAACGCTTATGAAAATAAACATCCACAAGTTAAAAACGAGCATTTATTTTCTGGAATACTTGAGGTTGATGAGAATGTTTTACCTTTTGTATTTAATAGACTAAAAGTCAATTTATCTAGAGTCAAGAGTTTGAATGAAAACATTTTAAACACCTTTTCAAAAGTTGAAGGGAATACTCAAAATTTATCTAAAAGTGCATCCCAAACGTTAATGAATTCGATTAATATTGCAAAAAACACTGGAGATGAATATGTTACAGTTGAACATCTTTTGATTTCAATTTTTGAGTCAAAAAGTAAAATCTCAAATATTTTAAAAGACGAAGGAATAACCAAAGTAAAATTAGAATTGGCAATAGAAGAACTTCGTAAAGGAGAAAAAGTAACCTCGGTTTCTGCTGAAAGTAATTATAACTCTTTAAATAAATATGCCATTAATCTTAATCAAATGGCAGTTGAGGGTAAACTTGATCCTGTGATTGGAAGAGACGAGGAGATAAGAAGACTTTTACAAATACTAAGTAGACGTAAAAAAAATAATCCAGTATTGGTTGGTGAACCTGGAACTGGTAAAACTGCAATCGCAGAAGGACTTGCTCATAGAATAATTGACGGTGATGTTCCTGAAAATTTAAAAAACAAGTTGATTTATTCTTTAGACATGGGTACACTTATTGCAGGTGCGAAATATAAAGGTGAATTCGAAGAAAGACTTAAAAGCGTAATAAAAGAAGTAATAAAAAGTGATGGTGATTTAGTCCTTTTCATTGATGAAATCCACACACTAGTAGGTGCAGGGGGAAGTGAAGGTTCTATTGATGCCGCTAACATACTTAAACCAGCACTTGCAAGAGGTGATTTGCGTGCAATTGGAGCTACTACTTTGGATGAATATCAAAAATACATCGAAAAGGATAAAGCATTAGAAAGGAGATTTCAAAAAGTTTGTGTCAATGAACCTGATACGGAAAGTACTATTTCAATTCTAAGAGGGATAAAAGAAAAATATGAAATGCATCACAAAGTTAGAATAAAAGACGATGCTATAATCGGTGCTGTTTCTCTTTCTAATCGTTATATCAGAAATCGATTTTTACCAGACAAAGCAATTGATTTAATTGATGAAGCAGCATCAAAATTAAAAATGGAAATGAATTCAAAGCCTGAAGAACTAGATATACTAGATCGCAGGATTCGACAAATTGAAATTGAAATAGTTGCTTTAAAGAGAGAAAAAGATGAAAAGAAGGTTATACTATTAAATAAAGAGGTTTTTGAATTAAAAGAAAACAGAAAATCTCTTTATGCTAAATGGCAAAAAGAGAAACAAATTGTCGACAACCTTCAGCAAACAAAATCAAATATTGAAGACTTGAAGCTTCAAGCAGATCGTTCAGAAAGAGAAGGTGATTATGGTGTAGTTGCAGAAATTAGATATGGAAAACTTCAAGATGAGGAATTAAAGATGTCTGAACTTAAAAATAAACTCGCAAAATTTAAGTTAGAAAATTCATTAATTAGAGAAGAGATAACTTATGATGATATTGCCGAAATTGTTTCAAAATGGACAGGTATACCAGTTGCAAAAATGATTCAATCTGAAAGGGAAAAACTTTTAAGCCTCGAAAAGAATTTACATAAAAGGCTTGTAGGACAGGAGAAAGCTGTAATAGCGGTAAGTGATGCTATCAGAAGAAGCAGGGCAGATCTACAAGATGAAAACAGGCCTATAGGGAGCTTTATGTTTTTAGGAACAACAGGTGTTGGGAAAACAGAACTCGCAAAAGCCTTAGCTGAGCTTCTTTTTGATAATGAAAATAATATTACAAGAATTGATATGAGCGAATTTCAAGAGAGACACTCTATTAGCAGACTTATAGGTTCTCCTCCGGGATACGTAGGTTATGATGAAAGCGGACAACTAACTGAGGCAATAAGAAGAAAACCATATTCGGTTGTACTCTTAGACGAGATAGAAAAGGCTCATCCCGACACCTTTAATATTCTTCTACAAGTTCTTGATGAAGGCAGGTTGACCGATAACAAAGGGCGCGTTGCAGATTTTAAAAATTGTATAATAATTATGACAAGTAATTTAGGGAGTGATGAAATTCAAAAAGCATTTGAAAATAATCAATCTTTTGAAAAAGCAGAAGAATTAGCGACTTTGAATGTAATGGAACTTTTGAAAAAAAATATTCGCCCTGAGTTTTTAAATAGAATAGATGAAACTATACTTTTTACTCCGCTTACTCGGAATGAAATTGAAAAAATTGTAAAGCTACAAATAACAATAACCCAAAATAAGCTAAAAGAAAAATCAATAAATTTATTTGTAACTGATGAAGCCATTTTAAATTTAGCAATAAAAGGATTTGATCCTCAATACGGTGGACGTCCAGTTAAAAGAGTAATACAACAGAAATTAATTAATCCATTAAGTAAGGAATTATTATCTAATAACATACAACGTAAAAAACAAATTATTTTTGATTACATAGATTCAACATTCATTTTTAGAAATGGTGAACTTATCTCAAGCAAGGATTAATATTATCTTTGTAATGTGATTAAAAATATTAACATACAAAATAAACGTGCGCGGTTTGAATACGATCTTATTGATGAATATACTGCTGGAATTGTACTTGCAGGAACTGAAATAAAGTCAATACGAAATGGTAAAGCATCAATTTCAGAAAGCTTTTGTGAATTCAATGAAAAGGGTGAATTATTTACTGTAAATATGAACATTGAGGAATATGGGTTTGCAAATAAATTTAACCATAAACCAAAAGCTCAAAGAAAACTTCTATTAAAAAAAAAAGAACTAAAGAAGCTTTACAAAGATGTTAAAAATAGTGGATTAACAATTGTACCTTTGCGAGTTTTTATTAATGAAAATGGTTTTGCTAAAATCAAGATTGCTCTTGCTAAAGGTAAAAAACTTTATGATAAAAGACAGAGCATAAAAGACAGAGAAAATAAGAGAAATCTTGACCGCATAAAAAAAACTTTTAAAAAAAATAAAAACTTATAACTGGGCACTAATTATTTGCTCAAAATAATTAATGATTATTTTATTAAACATACGGCGTCATGAAGAGTAAAGTAAAAATCTCATTTGGGTCAACTGCTCTATTTGACCTTTCGAAAAAACTTTTAAAAAGTAAAACCTCTAGTATTTTTATTTTAGTTGATAGTAATACCAAAAAGCTATGTTTATCAGATTTCATTTCACAAACTAAATTTACTAATTATGAGTTGATCGAAATGCATGCAGGTGAGGAGTTTAAAAATATAAAAACTTGTGAAATGATTTGGCATAAACTAACTGAAAAAGGTGCTGATCGCAACTCTATTTTAATAAACCTTGGTGGAGGTGTTGTTTGTGATTTGGGTGGCTTTGTGGCATCTACGTTTAAGCGTGGTATTAATTTTTATAATATTCCCACTACCCTTCTATCAATGGTAGATGCCTCAGTGGGAGGTAAGACCGGGATTGATCTGGGATCATTAAAAAATCAAATAGGAATTTTTAAAGAACCAAAAGAAGTTATTGTTGATTCCAATTGGTTAAAAACGTTACAACAAGAAGAAATTAGAAGTGGTTTTGCAGAAATGTTAAAGCATGGTTTAATTGCTAGCTCCTCTTATTGGGATAAATTAAAAAAAATCAATTTGTTAAGTATATCTAATCTTTCTAAACATATATTGCCTTCTATTAATATCAAAAAGAGAATTGTTTTAAAAGATTACAAGGAAAAAAATTTACGAAAAATATTAAATTTTGGACACACTTTTGGACATGCAATTGAATCTTATTTCCTTGAGCATAAAGATAAAAAACGTTTACTTCACGGCGAAGCAATATCCATAGGTATGATATTGGAAGCTTATATTTCAACTCAAGTCTGCGGATTTCCTTACGACAAGGCGTTGGATATTAAAAATACGTTTAATAAATACTTCCCAAAAGTGATGTTTAAATCTAAAGAAAAACATTCTATCATATCACTCTTAAGCCATGATAAAAAAAATGATCGCGGGAAAATAAATTTTGTATTATTGGAAGATATTAGTAAACCTGTTATTGATGCAAATGTTGACGAAAAATTATTGAATAACGCTTTTAGCTTCTATGAAAGCTAAGTTCAAGCTGAATTTCTGCTCGCATTTATGTTTCCAAAAAGAGATCTAGTTACCATTGCCTCTAGATCTTTTATTTTTTTTGTGTTAGAACTAGTTTGTTTTCTTAAAGTTTGTAGTTCCATTAAAGCATATTGCTGAATTGTTAAAAGAGGTTGAACAATTTCCTCTCTTGCCTTAATGGATGCTCTCCCAGCAGCCTCATTTTCCATTAAAGATTCGAATCCACTTATTTTTAAAAGAACTTCTTTTGTAAGTTTATATTCTTTAAAAATTAGACTCCAAAATTCACCGAATACTTTATCATCTTTCATGTATGTAGTCAATTTAAAAAATGACTTTGAGAGGCTCATCATACTATTGAAGATGAGAGTTCGAAAAAACTTAGAACTTTTAAATAGTTTTTTTAATTCATCTAATTTCCCTTCGTCAATGATGGTATTTAGTGAAATTCCTAGACCAAAAAAACCTGGAACATTTTGTTTTAGTTGGCTCCAACTTCCTACAAATGGTATTGCTCTTAAGTCTTCAAATTTAAAAGTATCTGACTTACCTCGTTTTGAAGGTCTACTACCTATATTTGCTTTGGCATAATAAGGTAATGTGGACATGTGCTGTAGATAAGGCACAAATGAAGGGTGAGCCTTAAAATCTTTATAAGCTTTGTAGCTTATTTTTGCTATACTATCCATTAATTTACGGTCATCATCTGTCAAATTATTTTTTCCTGGATTCAAAATTTGATTCTCAATCCCAGAACTCAAAAGCTGCTCTAAATTAAATTGTGAAGAATCCAAAGTACCAAAATTTGAACTTATTGTTTGCCCTTGTATTGTTATCTGAATATCATCACTTTGAATTGTATCTCCCATTGAGGCATAAAATTCGTGAGTGTTTCCACCTCCTCTGGCTGGTGGACCTCCCCTACCATCGAAAAAAGCAACTCTAACACCAAATTCGTTGGAAAGGTTACTAAGTGATTCTTTTGCAAGATAGATACTCCAATTCGCCATAAAATATCCCCCATCTTTAGTACCATCAGAAAAACCCAACATAATGGTTTGTTTCATGCCTCTAGTCTTCAAATGATTTAAATAAATTGGATTATTAAATAAAGATCTCATTACTTTGCTTGCATTTTCTAAATCTGGAATAGTTTCAAATAATGGAATAAAATCTACTTTTGGCGTACTCCAGTTACTTAAGCGGCACATAGCAAATAATTCAAGTATATTTTCTAAAGTTTGACAATTGCTAATTATGTATCTATTGCATCCTCTTTCGCCATTTTTAGTTTGTATTTTCTGCATACTTCGGATACTCTCCAAAGTTTGGTATGTTAATTCATCTTTAAATATTTTTGGTGGTACATCGCCACTCATTTCGATAAGATATTTACAACGGTCTTCTGTGCTTAAACTCAAATAATTTTCAGGTAAGTTTTTAGTATATTTTAAAATATTGGGGTGTGAAACAATTTTATTAAAAACTTTGTGATGGATTCGTGAGTCTTGTCGAATATCTAAACTGGCAAAGTGAAGACCGAAAAGGCGCACTTTGTGAATTAAATCTAAAACATCATTTTTGTAGAGGCCATCATGATCATTTACCAAAGAATCAAAAACTATTTTTAACTCAGAATTAATAAATTCAATAGAAAAATGTTTATTCCGCTCTGGATAAAAAAGTTGATTAAACATTAAACTTTCAAGAGATTCAATACGATTTTCAAGACCTGGAAATGTTATTTTCCTTTTAAGCTTTCTTAAATCACGATAATAGTTTCTTAAAATTGAAAATTGAAGGCGCTCAGCGGTTTTAAGAGTTATTTCTGGGGTAACAAAAGGATTACCGTCTCTATCTCCACCTGGCCAGAAACCAAAGTCAAAGATTGGATTATCAAGGTCTTCTGAATTAATTATATGTTCATCAATATAATTGTAGATTGTACTTGCAGAATGGTAGAAAATATTTTCAAGAAACCATATTAAGCTTACAGCTTCCTCATATGGACTGGGCTTTTCCTTTTTATAAAAAGGTGTTTTCCCAAGTTGAACAAGAAGCTTTTTGATATTATCCAAATCATCGGATGCAATAGATTTTGATAACTCATTAATAATAACTAAAACATTATCTGGATAAAACTGTGTAGGATGAGCAGTTAGAACAATGCGAACTTTAAAACGCTTAATGTAATCTATTAACTCTGTTTCTAACTGTTTATTAGAAGCCTCTTCCTTTATGCTTCGAATTGTTCCCCTGCCATGCATATTATTTACATATGAAAAACCTGCATCTTCAATGGCATCAAAAAGCACAACCTGACGCTCAATGTATTGAATAAAATTAAATAGTAAATCTTGCTCTTCTTCAGGCTTTAAATCTGGTGCATACTGAGTGAAAAAAGATTTAAGAATCTCAGTTGGATTTGAATTTTTTTCATATTCTGAGCGGCAATGTTCAGCAAAAAGAGGCATAAACAGAGACGTTTGCTTTATGGTTTTAAATGGGAGAGTTAAGAATAAGCTGTTGTAAATTTGAAATCGAGAGAGAACTTTTTCATTAAATCTTTCAATTTTAGTTTTACGTGCCATCAATTTAATTCATTAAAAATATGATGCATTAACCTTTTTTTGTCATTTATGCTTTCTTCTAGGGAAATCATTGTTTCAGTTCTTGAGACGCCCTTAACATCATCAATCATAAATATTATATCTTTTGCGTGGTGAGTGTCGCGAGCACGAACCTTACAAAAAACATTAAATTTTCCTGTTGTTATGTGAGCCACAGTTATAAAGGGGATTTGCTTTAAAGAGTTAAGGACTTGTTCAGTTGCAGCAGTTTTTTCCAAAAAAATACCAACATATGCTATAAAAGAATAACCTAGTTTGACGTAATCAAGATTTAAAGATGATCCTTTAATTATTCCTGCCTCTTCCATTTTCTTTACACGAACATGAACAGTTCCTGCAGAGATTAAAAGACGCTTTGAAATGTCAGTGAAAGGAATTCGAGTATTATCAATTAATATATCAAGAATTTGGTGATCTATTTCGTCTAAGTTTACTTTACTCATTATTATACATTTAAAATGGATGCAAATTTAATGATAATATTTGTTTTTTATTGAGAATAATTCTTTAAATAAACGAATTTAATGAAAATAATTTATTAAATGGAGCTGTGTTTATAATCGCATCTTTTTTGAAAATAATATAGTTGTATTTTTTAATATTATTAAAATCAATGAAATTATGTGCTTTAAGTTTTAACTTTTTACCATAGGTCATAAAAGAGGGTAAAAAAATTATCTTTTGATTTTCTAATTTCTCAGTATATTGGATGGCTAACTGTTGATTTTCATATAGATTTTTATCTTCTTTTATTGTGATATTACTTACAATTAAATCAACATAATTATTCGTGTTTTGGGGGATGGAAAGATAAGATTCAACTGAACCTCCGTTTGCTTTCAGCATAAGGTTCTTAAATAAGATTTTGTATGCTTCCAGGATAAAAAATCTTACTTTGACCCTATAATAATCATTTACATAATGCCCCGCTTCAAATAAAATAGTTGGCGTCCCACATTTTGTGAAATAATCTCCAACACAATTAGGATTAAATTTGTCATCATAACGTCCTATTGACCCAGGAAGCTGTTTTTCTAATTCATTTCTAATTGAAGAAATAGCAATCATAGCTTTTACTCTTGAAGAGGTTATTGACTTTTTTGAGTCAGCACTTGGAGAGAGAAAAGAAATTGTAGCTGGAAGACCATTAGGTCCAGATCCATAAATAGTTCTTTGCCCATGAAGATTAATAGCATACTGTGGTAAAATTTTCTCGTATGCATTCCTAAGTACTATACTTTCAGGCTGACTTACTTCGATTGCGTCACGATTTAAATCTACACCGTTTAAATTTAGACGAGTATATAATTTAGATCCATCAGGATTTAACTGAGGAATAATAAAGAAAGTAAAAAAGTTTAAAAATTCAGACTGTTCAGGCTTCGATAACCATGAAATAAAATCTAATAAAGCTATTGTAGTGGTGGTTTCATTTCCATGCATTTGTGACCACATCAAAATATTTTGGTCACCATTACCAATTTTAAGTTGATAGACTGGAAGACCATTCACAGATCTGCCAAGAACTGTTCTTTTGACATCAGAATTAAAATTTTTTAATCGTGATTCTAAGTAAGCTGGAGGGAAATATCTTTTATAAATCATCTGAATACTAAACATACAAATGTAAACAACCATTTGTAAACATATGTAAACATTATTTGAATAGTATTTTGTCTCATTTTAAATTTAAGTATATCTAAATATACAAATGTATACATAATCCATATTTTTTAATATAAAATATTATTTTTCAGGTATTTATGTCAAAAATATAAAGTATATATTTAAAAAATATAGTACTTGTTTCGTAAAATTAATTTTAATATATTATAATTTAATTCATAATAATTTACAATGTTAAACATAGATTTTTTCATTTCACGTCTTAATGAGATAATGGTAAATAACAATTTAAATTCTGCCTCATTTGCTGAACAAATTGGTGTTCAGCGTTCATCTGTCTCACATGTTATGTCAAAAAGGAATAAACCAAGCTTAGATTTTATTTTAAAAATCGTAAATAGCTTTGAAGAAGTGACTCTAGATTGGTTGTTATTTGAGAATTACCTCAAGTCCTCCCCTTCTTCAAAATCTGATAGTAAATTTGTTAAAAGTAAATTAGACTTAGATTTTAAAAAATTACCAAATGTTTTAACTAATAAACAAAGTCCAATTGAGATTAAAACTAATTCTGATGTAATTCAAATTATACAAATATATAAGGACGGTAGTTTTTTAATATTTTCACCAAAATCTTGATATTTTTGTTTTAATGAATCACAAAGCATATTATTTTCTCATAATTATATTTTTTTCTTGCTACTCTTTAGAAAGGGATTGTGTGCCTTATCATGAGGGAAAATTTAAATTTAGTCATGTAATTAACAATGAAATAAAAACATCATATTTTACTAGAGATTCATTATATGAAATAGAATTTTTTGATGGAAGAGTTGATACTGCAAAAATCCGATGGGTTAATGATTGTGAGTGTATTTTGACCAAATTAAATGCAAAGAGCTATAATGAAAAAAGACCTATTCAAATTAGAATCTTAAGCACTAGCCAGAACGCCTATAATTTTGAATATTCACTTGTAGGTGACAGAAAAAATAAAAAGAAGGGAAAGATTGAAAAAATAGATTGATTTAATTACCTACTATAAAATATCAACCAGGTTAACGTTAATAATTTTATATATCTAAAGTAATTTGGCTAGTGTCTTCGCTAGCAGCATTGACGGTTTCATTATTTGATACCTCTATTTCAAGAAGATTTGTTTGTTCTATTTCCTCATATTTTGAGGAGTTAATAAGCTCTACTCTTTTAATTTTTTTCTTTGTTAGCATATTACCTTGGGCTTTGAACCCTTTAACAGAAATAAAGTTTTCAACATCAACTTCTAAATTAGGGATTGGATCTTTCCCTCTAGGTTTTTCAAAAATAACTCTAAGAATTGGTTTCCAATCAGAGCAAAAGTACACAAGTTCGCCTTTATTAACCATAAAACTATCCTCACGATTAGTGTATTCAATAACAAATCTCTTTAGAAAATATCTTTGCTTTTCAGGGTCAAAATAAATCGCAGTCAGAGGTTTTTTAGGATACCACTTTTCAATTTTATTGACTGATTCCTCAAAATGTAGAGACATATCAGGACTAAATGCTTTAATTGTTCCTTTTGTGGTGGATACAATTAATTTATCATCACCTTTGAATTCCCCTAAAAGATCACCTCTTCCTTCTAAATTTAACCTAAAAACCGTTCTGTCAAACCAAATCTTTCTTGGTTTAAGTGTTGATATCCCTTTCTCTTTTAATTCTACCTTTTTAATAAAATATTTGGTAACCGTGTTACCTCTAACTGCACGATTTTTTATTTGTAGATCCGCAAAATCTAAATCCCATTTTAGTTTCTTTATACTTCCTGTATTTTTTAGAAAGATTGAAACTATTTCAGCTTCTCCATTAGGGTTTGCTGAAAAATAAAGTACTTCAGATTGAGGCTTCCCTTGGGTTAAATCATATATTTTATCGCGAGTAACTCCAGTAACTGCAAAACGTTTTATAAATGAAGTCCCTTTCTTCCCATCTCTGTAAATCATATTGTATATAGTGCGTTGATCTTTCTTTTTAAAAACGGCAGCATATTTGATATTTTTACCAACAAAAACCTTCGTATCTACCCTAACGACTCGCATTTTACCGTCTTCCGTAAATACTATAACATCGTCGATATCTGAACATTCACATACTAGCTGATCTTTTCGTAGGGAGGTTCCTATAAAACCCTCTTCCGAATTCATATAGAGCTTTTGGTTCCTAGTAACTACCTTTCTCGCATCGACATCATCAAAAATTCTTATTTCTGACTTTCTTTCTCTATTGGTTCCATAAGATTTTTTTAAATGATTGAAATATCTAACTGTATAATCAATTAAATGATTAAGATTATTTTTAACCTCTTCTATATCTGTTTCAAGTGTTTCGATTTTTTGTTGCGCCTTATCTAAATCAAATTTTGAAATTCTCTTAATTTTTATTTCTGTAAGCTTAATTATGTCATCCTCAACAATATTTCGCTTTAAATTCGCCGTATGTGGATTTAAACCAATTTGAATATTTGAAATTACCTCTTCCCATGTTTCAGCTGCTTCAATATCTCGATAGATTTTATTTTCAATAAAAATTCTCTCTAAAGATGCATTGTGCCATTGATCTTCTAAATTTGATAATTGAACTTCTAATTCCATCTTTAGAAGCTGTACGGTGTGGTCGGTAGATATTTTAAGCATATCCGAGACACCCATAAAATTGGGTTTATTATCAATAATTAAACATCCCAATGGTGAAACTGAATTTTCACACGAAGTAAAGGCATAAAGTGCATCTATGGTTTTGTCAGGAGAAATATCACTTGGTAGATGTACTAAAATTTCAACTTTGGATGACGTATTATCTTCAATCTTCTTAATTTTAATTTTTCCATTATCATTTGCCTTTAGGATACTATCTATTAATGACGAAGTATTTGTACCATAAGGAATCTCGTTAATAACTAAGGTATTTTTATCTAGCTTACTAATACGTGCACGAATTCTTACTTTACCACCACGATTTCCATCATTATAATTTTGAACATCGATAATACCACCTGTTTGAAAATCAGGGTTTAAAGTAATTTTCTTTCCTTTTAAATAATTAACGCTCGCATTTAAAAGTTCGTTAAAATTATGAGGTAAAATTTTTGTTGAAAGTCCAACTGCTATTCCTTCAGCTCCTTGTGCAAGTAATAGTGGGAACTTTACAGGTAAATGTATTGGTTCTTTTTTTCTCCCGTCATAGGAAAGCTGCCACTGAGTAACTTTTGGGCTAAAAACTACTTCTAAAGCAAATTTAGACAGTCTTGCTTCGATATACCTTGATGCTGCAGCTCCATCCCCAGTCAAAATATTTCCCCAATTCCCTTGCATGTCAATTAATAATTCTTTTTGAGCAATTTGGACCATTGCATCTCCAATACTTGCATCACCATGTGGATGGTATTGCATTGAGTGACCAACAATATTTGCAACTTTATTGTATCGGCCATCATCAAGGTCTTTCATTGAATGTAAGATTCTTCTTTGGACAGGCTTAAGACCGTCCTCTATTGCAGGAATAGCCCTCTCCAAAATTACATATGAGGCATAATCCAAAAACCAGTCCCTATACATTCCAGTCACTCTTTTCAGGGCAACCGATTCTTCTGAGTTTAAAAAATTTCCATCTTCATTCATATTTTTACTGAGCTAATTCAATTGTTTCATCAGCGTAATCAAGTTCTACCTTAAGATTATTAATTATAAATTTTTGACGATCAGGGGTATTTTTACCCATGTAAAAAAGAAGTAATTCTTCTATAGTTGTCTGTTTATCAAGCATTACAGGATCTAATCTTATGTCATCGCCAATAAAATATTTAAACTCATCTGGAGATATCTCACCAAGACCCTTAAATCTTGTTATTTCTGGCTTGCCTTTGAGCATTACTAATGCCTCTCTTCTTTCATCCTCATTATAACAATATATTGTCTCCTTTTTATTACGAACACGAAATAATGGTGTTTGTAAAATATATAGGTGCCCCTCTTTTATAAGCTCAGGAAAAAACTGTAAAAAAAATGTAATTAGAAGTAATCGAATATGCATTCCATCTACATCAGCATCTGTAGCAATAACGATATTATTATAACGTAGGTTTTCTAAACTTTCTTCAATATTAAGAGCTGCTTGTAGCAGGTTAAATTCCTCGTTTTCATAAACAATTTTTTTACTCATACCAAAACTATTCAGAGGTTTACCTCTTAAACTAAAAACAGCTTGTGTATTTACATCTCTAGACTTTGTAATTGAACCACTCGCTGAATCACCTTCAGTTATGAATAAAGTAGAGTCTAACCTATGATCTTTTTTTAAATCTGGAAGATGCACACGACAGTCCCTTAGTTTTTTGTTATGCAAATTTGCTTTTTTAGCCCTTTCCCTTGCGAGTTTCCTTATTCCTGAAAGCTCTTTTCGTTCTTTCTCAGCCTGAAGAATTTTTTTCAAAATTAATTCTGCTACATCTTGATTTTTGTGTAAATAATTATCTAATTCATTATTCAAAAAATCAATTATAAAACTCCTAACCGATGGTAATCCATCACCCATTTCAGTTGAGCCTAATTTTGTCTTAGTCTGTGATTCAAAAACAGGCTCCATTACTTTAATGCTTAACGCAGCAATTATGGATTTCCTAATATCTGCGGCCTCAAAGTTTTTTCCATAATGTTCTCTGATGGTTTTTACAAAACCTTCTCTAAATGCTGCTTGGTGGGTTCCACCTTGTGTAGTATGCTGGCCATTTACAAAAGAGTGGTATTCTTCGCTGTATTGAGTTTTACTGTGGGTAATTGCAATTTCAATATCTTCACCTTTAAGGTGGATGATTGAATATAATAGGTCTTTTTCGTTTGACTGATCTTCTAAAAGGTCCTTTAAACCGTTTTCAGAGAAAAACTTTTCGCCATTAAAGTCTAATGTCAAACCAGGGTTGAGAAAAACATAATTTTTAATCATGCGCTCAACATATTCTGGTCTGTATTTGAAATTTTTAAATATTTTCCTGTCTGGTGAAAAAATTACTTTGGTGCCTCTTCGCTTGTTGGATTTTTCTAATGGAGAATCTTCTGTGACTGTTCCAAACTCAAATTTTGCTTTTTTTGCCTGATTCTCTCTTATTGACTCAACAATGAAAGTTTCAGACAAAGCATTGACTGCTTTAGTTCCAACACCATTAAGACCTACTGATTTTTTAAATGCTCGAGAATCATATTTACCTCCTGTATTCATCTTTGAAACAACGTCTATTACTTTACCTAAAGGAATTCCTCTTCCATAATCACGGACGCTAACGTTATTTTCTTTGATTATTATTTCTATTGTTTTACCTGCACCCATAACAAACTCGTCGATACAGTTATCCAAAATTTCCTTCAATAGAATATAAATTCCATCGTCAGGAGAGGAGCCGTCACCAAGCTTTCCAATGTACATTCCAGGACGTAACCTAATGTGCTCTTTCCAATCAAGAGATCGAATATTATCCTCTGTGTAGTTGTTTATGTTTTTCATGGAATACATTGCTAATATAATTATTGCTTTATTAAAGAAAACCTGTTTAGCCCCCAAGAAATCAACAATCGACTTGACAATATTGTTAAAAAGTTAATAGTTGGAACCTGATGATAGCAAGTCAAATTTTTAATTATTTACTCTAACGCTAAATAGTTTACATTTATTTAAAAAAAAAATGCCTATAAAATCCACTGCTTCATTATATCACACAGTTTTTTTTTGGTTGAAAAATCCGAACAATAAAAAAGATAGATTCGAATTTGAAAAGGCCATAAAAAAATTAATTCGAAATAACCATCTCTCAATATCTTGTCACCTTGGAATCCCTGCTGATTCTGAACAACGTGATGTTGTCGATACATCTTATACTTACAGTTACATCGTGAATTTTCCATCTTTAGAGGCTCAAAATGAATATCAAATTGATCCTCACCACATTTTATTTATTGAAGAAGCTAAACACTTGTGGGTGAAAGTAAAAGTGTATGATTCTATATCTACATAAAAATTATATTTTAAAAAACACCACCGCTAGAATTATACGTTGAATCGAAAATGAATAACATCCCCATCCTTTACTAAATATTCTTTTCCCTCTACTCTAACTTTACCTGCCTCTTTTACTTTACTTTCTGATCCATATTGGATGTAATCACTAAAACTTATTACCTCAGCTTTTATGAAACCACTTTTAAAATCGGTATGTATTACGCCAGCAGCCTCTGGTGCTGAAGCACCAATTGGTATTGTCCAAGCTCGAACTTCTTTTTCACCAGCGGTAAAATATGTTTGTCTGTTTAAAAGGTTATACGCAGATCTTATCAATTTTGATGCTCCTGCTTCTTTCAGACCCAAATCCTCTAAAAAAAGTAATCTTTCCTCAAAATTCTCAAATTCATTTATATCAGCTTCAATATTAATTGCTAGAAATAAAAAGTTGTTTTTTTCTGAATTTGCAAATTCTTTAACAATTTCAACATAATTATTTCCTTGACTCGCTGAAGCCTCATCTACATTGCAAACATATAATACAGGTTTATCAGTTATTAATTGTAAAGGTTGCACATATTCATTCCTATCCTTTTCATTTATGTCCATGTTTCGAACATTTTTAGACTGTTGAAGTGCTTCTTGTATTTGCATCAGGATATTATTCTCTTTGATTGAATCTTTGTTTCCTGATCGAGCTGAACGACCTACTTTGTTTAGTCTATTTTCGATAGTCTCTAAGTCTTTAAGTTGTAATTCAATATCAATGGTTTCTTTGTCTCTTTTAGGATCAATAGTTTCATCAACATGAGAAATATTTTCATCATCAAAACATCTCAATACATGAATTATAGCGTCAGTCTCACGAATGTTAGCTAAAAACTGATTGCCCAATCCTTCTCCTTTACTAGCTCCCTTTACCAATCCTGCAATATCTACAATTTCTACAGTTGCTGGAACTACTTTCTGAGGGCTCACAAGCTTTGCAAGCTTTTGAAGTCTAAGATCAGGAACATTAACAACACCTACATTTGGTTCTATAGTGCAAAATGGAAAGTTTGCGCTCTGTGCTTTAGCATTAGATAAACAATTAAATAAGGTTGATTTTCCAACATTTGGTAAACCCACTATCCCTGCTTTCATGAAAAATTTTTATCAAAAATAGTTTTCTTTTTTATTAACTTTTAATTTTAAAAGATAGAAATCAAATCCTAACAAATGGAAAACAAAAAATATCTTATGATTCATGCAGATGACGCTGGTCTTGCCTACTCAGAAAATTTGGCAACACAAGATGGCATGATAAATGGAAGCATTAGTTCAACTAGTCTAATGGTTCCCTGCCCATGGTTTTATGAAATGGCTAAGTTTTGCCTAAAAAATAAAAGTTTAGATTATGGTATTCACTTAACATTAACAGGTGAATGGAAAAATTATCCTTTCAAACCTTGTTCAAACAAAGAAGAAGTTAATTCTCTTATCAACAAAGATGGATATTTTCACCCAAAACGAAATCATATATTACTAAATGCTGATAGAAATGAAGTTTATACCGAGTTAAAAAATCAAATTGAAATTGCTATTTCTATAGGGCTGAATCCTAGTCATTTAGATTCACATATGTATACTTTAGGTTTAAGACAAGATCTCTTGGAAATTTACTCTGAATTAGGGCAAGAATACAATCTACCAATCCTTTTGAGTAAAAAATTGATTTCATATGCTGGAGTTGATCCTAACTCTTTAAATCTTCCAAACGGTAAATTCATTGAAAATGTATTTATGGGTTCATATGATGAATTCATTGGTAATGGTCTAAATAAATTCTACGATAATATTTTAGATAATTTGCCATATGGATTATCAATTATCTTGATACATCCCGCCTATGATACAGAAGAAATGAGGCAAATCACAGTTGATCACCCTAATTTTGGGGTGAAATGGAGACATGAAGATATAAACTACTTCAAAAGTGAGAGCTGCAAAAGAAAATTGGAGAACAATAATATTAAACTTGTGAACTGGAAAAGTGAAGAAGTTATTAATTATTTGGGTGCATAAATTTTTGCTTCCCCAAAAGCTTTTCTTCGGACTCAACATTATTTTCATCTGGTATGCAGCAATCAACAGGACAAACAGCTGCACATTGAGGCTCTTCATGAAAACCTTTGCACTCAGTACATTTATTAGGAACAATGAAATAAAACTCATCAGAAACAGGCTGTTGAAAAATTTCTGCATTCACATTTTCACCACTAGGTAAGATAACATCGCCCTTTAGTGAAGTTCCATCTTTATAACGCCAGTCCTCAGCACCTTCATAAATAGCAGTATTTGGGCATTCAGGCTCACATGCCCCACAGTTTATGCAATCTTCAGTAATGATAATAGCCATCTGTTGTGTAAATTTGTTCAAAAATAAGGCCTAAATAACTTTCCCACAAGATAAATGGACACAAACTCAGAACAAATAGAAGCTTTAATTAAATTAGGTTTACATCTTAAAGAATTTGAAAAATTAAATCCCAAATACGCAAAATTACAGACTATTATTGACCAATCTATCAATAAAAATGCTTGGTTTACCCAAGAAAATATTGAAAATTCATTTCAAATATGGTCTGAAACATTACAAGAAGATAAAATTATAGATTGGATAAGCAGATACAAATTTGAGTCAAAAAAAAACAAAACAGTTGCAATTATATTGGCAGGAAACATCCCTATGGTTGGCTTACATGATCTGATTTGTACTTGGGTTTGCGGTTTTAAATCGATTGTAAAATGTTCCTCAAAAGATGATTTACTTCTGCCATACATAACTGATTTTTTAGAAAGTCAGATTGGAAAGGAATACTTCACTTATCAGAAGAAAATAATTAGAAGTTTTGATGCAGTAATTGCTACAGGATCAAATAACTCTGCCCGATATTTTGATTATTATTTTAAAAAATATCCCAATATCATAAGAAAAAACAGAAATGGTATTGCAGTTTTAAGCGGTAAAGAAAGTGTGGAAGATTTAAATAAGCTTTGTGTTGACATATTTCAATATTTTGGCTTAGGATGTCGAAATGTTTCAAAAATATATGTTCCATTTGGTTTTAATTTAGATAAAATTTTAAAAAGTCTTCTCTCTTATGAAAGTGTTATTAATAATTTTAAATATTTAAACAACTATAATTACAACAAAACAATTCTTTTATTAAATGATGAGCCTTTTAAAGATAATGGATTTTTTATCTTAAAAGAGGATAAGAAAATTAGTGCTCCTCTAGCGTGTTTGCATTATGAATATTATGAAGAGATAGAAGAATTAAGAAAGGAACTATCAAAAAATATAGATTCTGTCCAATGTATTGTTTCAAGATTAAATTTTAAAAATGCTATCCCATTTGGAGAATCACAAAAGCCAAGTTTATTTCAATATGCTGATGACATTGACACGTTAAAGTTTCTTATTAGTTTGTAAAGTATTCTGAAAACCCGAGGCATGAAAAGGAAATTGAATGTTAACAAGTCTAAAAAAAAAAAAACGGTGTAATTAATTGAAATTAACTGAGTAATAATATTTTTGTCAAAAATATTGTTATTTAAGATTTCCTTGTCTTACTAATAAATCATTTTAAAAACTATGAAAATCCATAACTTTAGCGCTGGACCTTCCGTACTTCCCAAAGAGGTAATGCAAAAAGCTTCTCAGGCGGTCAATGAACTTGATGACTCCGGATTGTCACTTATCGAAATTTCACACAGAAGCAAAAGCTTTATTGATATAATGGATGAGGCGTGTGAAAAAGCACTTAATATTACTAAATTAAAAGGAAAAGGTTACAAAGCATTGTTTTTACAAGGTGGTGCTAGTCAACAATTTTTAATGTCTGCTTACAACCTTTTAGAAAAAAGAGCTGGTTTTATAAATTCTGGCACTTGGTCAACAAAAGCAATAAAGGAAGCACAATTATTAGGAGAAGTGATTGAGATTGCTAGCTCGAAAGATAAAAATTTTAATTATATACCAAAAGCTTATAGTATACCAGCTAATCTTGATTACCTTCATTTAACTACAAACAATACAATTTTTGGAACTCAGTTTAAAGAAATTCCAGAAACCTCAGTACCTCTTATAGCAGATATGAGTTCGGATATCTTTTCAACAAATTTTGATTATTCTAAATTTAGTTTGCTCTATGCTGGGGCACAAAAAAATCTAGGCCCTGCTGGAACAACTCTTGTAATTGTAAAAGAAGATATATTGGGGAAAGTTTCTAGACAAATTCCTTCAATCCTGGATTATTCCATACAAATCAAATCAGGAAGTATGTTCAATACACCTCCTGTATTTTCTGTCTACACTTGTCTTTTAACCCTTAGATGGATTGAAGATAATGGAGGATTAGATGAGATAGGAAAAAAGAATAAAACAAAAGCTGATTTAATATATAATGAAATTGATAGGAACTCAAAATTCGTAGGATTTGCTGATAAGGGGAGTAGAAGTACAATGAACGCTACCTTCAACTTATCCGAACCATCACTTTCAGGTTCATTTGATACATTATGTCAAAATGCTGGAATAAGTGGTATAAAAGGTCATCGTTCTGTTGGAGGTTATCGTGCTTCAATGTATAATGCCCTTAAAATAACCAGTGTTAAAGCCTTGGTTGAATGCATGCAAATTTTAGAACAAAAAAATAATTAGTATGAAAATTCTAGCAAATGATGGAATCTCAAAATCAGGCATAGATAGTCTAACAGAAAACGGATTTGAGATTATAACAACTAATGTAGCTCAAGAGCAACTAATTAATTTCATAAATGAAAATAAAATTGTTGGGCTACTTGTGAGAAGTGCTACAACTGCCAGAAAAGATCTTATTGATAGCTGTCCAAGTTTAAAGTTAATTGGTCGGGGTGGTGTAGGAATGGATAATATTGATGTTGAATATGCAAAATCTAAAGGTATATATGTAATAAATACTCCGGCTGCTTCATCTGCTTCTGTTGCTGAGCTTGTATTTGCACACCTATATGGGGGTGTGCGTTTTTTATTTGATTCGAACCGAAATATGCCCTTAGAAGGTGAAGCTAATTTTAAAGGTCTTAAAAAGGCATATTCTAAAGGAATAGAACTAAGAGGAAAAACACTTGGAATTATTGGCTTTGGAAGAATTGGACAAGAAGTTGCTAAAATCGCTTTAGGAATAGGAATGAATGTGATTGCAACTGATAAATTTTTGGATAACGCAACTATCGAAGTAAGTCTTTCAACTGGTCATACTATTAAAGCTAAAATTATAGTTCAGCCTTTTGACAAAGTAATATCAAACTCAGATTTTATATCTCTACATATTCCTGCTCAAGAACAGTATGTTATAGATTCAAATGTAATATCTAAAATGAAAAAAGGTTCTGGAATAATTAATGCTGCAAGGGGTGGAATAATTGATGAGGTAGCCCTCGTAAAGGCTTTAGATGACGGTCATTTATCATTTGCTGGATTAGACACTTTTGAAAATGAACCAAAACCTGAGGTAAAGTTGTTAATGCATGAAAAAA
>CABYPG010000013.1:37500-51410 GCA_902520765.1 uncultured Bacteroidota bacterium | reverse complement strand
TTTCTTTATCAAGAGCCCTGAGAATTCTTCTTTTATCCAGATCTGAAATATCAACTTTATCAATTTCAGGTTTAAAATAGGCGAACGTTTTGTAGTTTGAAAAATCAATACCATTATCAAAATCAGAGTATACCCTTATAGAAGAACAATTACTTAAAGTTAAAGCCAACAAAAACGAGAGGAATTTTTTCATCAAACAAATTTTTATAAAATTAAATCAAAAATGGTGCCGAAAAAAATCTTTTTTTTGTAGAGATATCTAATTTTAAAATGAATTTTTTTAAACAAAATAAAGAAATACCAAATCAGCAATTAGAAGTTATAAATGATTATAGTCTATTTATAAAAAGGGAAGACTTGTTGCATCCTTCTGTATCTGGTAATAAGTTTAGAAAATTAAAATATATTTTTCGGGAAATCGTTTCTCAAAAAATTCCAGTCGTAGTAACTTTTGGAGGTGCATTTTCAAACCATCTATCTGCAACCGCAGCTTTAGGGGAAGAATTAGGCTTAAAAACGGTTGGGTTTGTGCGTGGAGAAGAATGGCAAAACAAAATAGCAAATAGCAGAACCTTATCCTATTGTAATTCCCGGAATATGGAATTAGTTTGTATTTCTAGAAAAGCTTATTCAAAAAAAGAATCTTCTTTTGATGTAATTCAAGTATTAAAGCAGTTTCCTAAATTTAGACTGATTCCCGAAGGAGGTTCTGAAATTTTAGGTATTAAAGGATGCTCAGAAATACTTACCGTTAAAGATTTAAAATTTGATGTCATCTGTTCCAGTGTTGGCTCCGGAGGGACAATTGCAGGATTAATTAAATCTTCTTCAAAAAATCAAAAAATTTTAGGATTTAATGCCTTAAAGAACCCTTCAATAAATGGAGTTATTTCATCATATACTCATAAGAAAAATTGGGAAATAAATTCAGATTTTACATTCGGAGGTTTTGCAAAGACCACTCCAATACTTATAAATTTTATTAATTCGTTTTATCAAAAATATCAAATTCCGTTGGATCCGATTTATACAGGCAAGATGCTTTTTGCTATTTTTGAACTGATTAAAAATAATCAATGGAGATGGGGGAAAAAAATTTTAGCAATTCATACTGGAGGTCTCCAAGGAGTCTCTGGTATAAACCAAAAATTGAAGAAAAAAAAATCACAAACACTTTTGTATTCAGAGCACCTTTTTTAGTAATGGTTTTGAGTATTTTGATTTCTTGCGGAACTTCAAGGAAAATGAATTTGAATAAAAATATTTTGGATAATCCCAATAAAGAAAAGGTACATTCTGAAAAAAAAATGTCAAACCCGATTAAAATCTTAAGCAATAAAGAAAAAATTCAACTTTACATTACACAATATAGTTCAATTGCAAAAGATGAAATGAGAGCTCACAAGATACCTGCAAGTATTACCCTCGCACAAGGTATTTTAGAGTCAGGAATGGGACATGGACGACTGGCTAAAGAAGGGAATAATCATTTTGGGATCAAATGTCATGAAGAATGGAAAGGGAAGCAAATTTACCACGACGATGATAAAAAAGGCGAATGCTTTAGATTATACAAAAATGCTGCTGCTTCTTATCGAGACCATTCTCTTTTTTTAAAAAACCGTATACGTTATTCTCATCTATTCAAAATAAAATCAAGTAATTATAAAGGTTGGGCTGAAGGTCTTAAGAATGCTGGTTATGCAACAGATCCGAATTATGCAGAAAAATTGATCAGTTTGATTGAAAGATTTGAACTCACAAGATTTGACTCCAAGATGGCTAATAACAATACAGAAAACTATTCTGTTAGTAAACAAATGCATAATTTTATTCATATAGTGAAAAAAGGGGATACATTATATTCAATTTCTAAGCAATATGGGGTTTCTTTAGATAATTTGGTTAGAGTTAATCGAATAAAAGATCAGATAATTTTTCTCGACCAAGAGTTGAAAATACCAATTAAAAATTAGCAATGCGATATCAAAGAAGTAGTGTTTTATTTAAGGAGGCTCAAAAAGTAATTGCAGGTGGAGTAAACTCTCCAGTTAGAGCATTTAAGTCCGTAGGTGGCACCCCTATTTTTGTTGAAAAAGCGAAAGGTGCATTGCTTTATGATAAAGATGGTAATACTTTTCTAGATTATATTTCCAGTTGGGGCCCAATGATTTTAGGTCATGCTTATGATCCTGTTTTAAAAGCTATAAAAATTAGAGCTGAAAAGGGAACTTCTTTTGGAATACCAACTGCTTTGGAAACAGAGATAGCCAGACTTGCATTAGAAATGGTTGAAAACAAGGATAAAATTCGGTTTGTAAATTCTGGGACTGAAGCATGTATGAGTGCAATTCGTTTGGCAAGAGGGTTCACAAGTCGAGAAAAAATAATAAAGTTTAGAGGATGTTACCACGGGCACTCTGATGCTTTTCTTATCCAAGCCGGAAGTGGAGCAGTTACTTTTGGAAGTCCAAGCAGTCCGGGCGTGACAAAGGGTACAGCTGAAGACACACTTTTAGCAGATTATAATAATCTAGAAGAAGTTAAAAAAATTTTTGATGAATATCCTGAAGAAATTGCAGCCGTAATTGTCGAGCCTGTAGCCGGAAATATGGGATGCATTACTCCAAAAAATGGTTTCTTGGAAGGATTGAGAAATATATGTGATAAATTTGATAGCCTACTAATCTTTGATGAAGTTATGACAGGGTTTCGTTTAGCAAAAGGAGGAGCCCAAGAAATATTGGGAGTTACTTCTGATATTGTGACCTATGGAAAGGTCCTTGGAGGCGGTTTACCTGTAGGTGCTTTTGCTGCTAAAAATGAAATAATGAGAGAACTTGCACCAGAAGGCCAAGTTTACCAGGCTGGAACACTTAGTGGAAATCCTATTGCAATGGCAGCAGGTCTTGCAACCCTTCAAGCATTAGATTCTGATCAAGAAATTTATCTCCGTCTTGAAAAGAAAACAGAAAATTTAGAATTAGGATTTACGGAGGTTCTTAATAAAAAAGGCTTACCCTATCAAATAAATCGAATAGGGTCAATGTTTTCTCTTCATTTTACAGAGAAGCCAGTTGTTGATTTTAAGACCGCTGAGTTAGCAAATAATAATCTGTTCAAAACCTATTTTCATGGCATGTTAAGGGAAGGTATTTATTTACCTCCAAGTGCATTCGAAAGTTACTTTTTAAACGATGCTTTAACTTTTAATGATATAAATAAAACTATTGAAGCTTTTCAAAAAGTATTAAGTAGTTTTTAATATTGAAATATCATTTTAGTTTGTTTGTTTGATTACTTGAATTATCAATTCTTTACCAACCTTTTCAACCTTAACAATTTTTTTTTGACTTAATCCTTTAATTGTCTTATCCCATTTTTTGTTACTCAAATTAGCCTCCTTCTTAATTTCTTGCAGAATTGCTGGGGTTTTACGGGATATAAACTTCAATACATTTTTTTCATTTTCAGTGAGTTCTAAAATTTCTTGTTCAGCTTTCATTTGAGGGAAAAACAAAACCTCCTGGATAGAAGTATTATTTGTCATAAGCATTACCAAACGATCTATTCCAATCCCAATACCGGATGTGGGAGGCATTCCGTATTCTAATGCACGTAGAAAATCTTGATCTATAAACATAGCCTCATCATCACCTTTTTCACTCAGGGCTAATTGCGATTCAAAACGGTTTTTTTGATCAATGGGGTCATTTAATTCAGAATATGCGTTTGCTAATTCCTTGCCATCAACTAACAACTCAAATCGTTCTGTAAGATTTTTATTCGTTCTGTGTTCCTTGGTAAGTGGACTCATAGATTTTGGATAATCTATAATAAATGTTGGTTGCACGAAATGGCTTTCACATTTTTCACCGAATATTTCTTCAATAAGCTTACCTTCACCCATAGTCTCGTCAACTTCAACATTTAGTTTTGTTGCGGTCTTACGCAATTCTTTTTCATCCATTTGTGAAATATCAATTCCGGTATATTTTTTGATAGCTTCAAAAATTGGAACTCTAGGATAAGGAGCTTTAAAGTTAATTTTTTGGTCTCCAAAACTAATTTCTGTTTTTTTGTGAATTGCATATGAAATGCGTTCTAATAAATTTTCAGTGGTTTCCATCATCCAGAAATAATCCTTGTATGCGACGTATAGTTCCATTACAGTAAATTCAGGGTTATGAGTTCTATCCATTCCTTCATTTCGAAAATCTTTTGCAAATTCGAAAACCCCTTCGAATCCCCCTACTATAAGTCGTTTTAAGTAAAGCTCGTTAGCAATTCTCAAATACAGTTTTGTGTTGTGGGCATTATGATGGGTTACAAAAGGTCTTGCAGCTGCTCCTCCTGGAATAGGTTGAAGTATTGGGGTTTCTACTTCCAAATAACCCTTTTCAGTTAGAAAATCACGAATAGTAGTTGTTATTTTTGAACGTTTTATAAAAGTCTCTTTTACGTTAGGATTCACAATTAGGTCAACATAACGCTGGCGATATCTTAATTCAGGATCATTAAATGCATCATAGATATTTCCTTCTGAGTCTGTTTTAGGAAGGGGTAAAGGGCGAAGAGATTTATTTAGTATTTTGAAATTTTTTACATTGACTGTTTGTTGACCGACTTTTGTTGTAAATAATTTCCCTTCTAAACCTACTATATCACCAATATCAAGTAGCTTTTTGAAGACATCATTATACATAGATTTGTTTTCTCCTGGACAAATTACATCTCGATTAAAATAAACCTGAATACGTCCTGTACTATCAAGAACTTCTGCAAAACTTGCGCTACCTTGTATCCTTCTTGACATGAGACGTCCAGCAACTATTACATTTTTTCCATCCTTGTATAGTTTTGGCAGATATGATGCATAAAAGGTGACATCAAATTGCGATGCTGGATAGGGATTGATACCAAGCTCTTTTAACTCTTCTAATTTTTCCCGGCGAATAATTTCTTGTTCGGACAGCTTTGCCATAAGATTTTATTTGATGCAAAGATAAGGAGACTATAAAAATCTAAGGAATCAAATTTTATATCTTTGAGGCTAAATTTAATAATGAGTTTTTTCAGGGTCTTATTGTCCATTTTTTTTCCGCCTTTTGCCGTAATTGACCAAGGTTGTGGCTCAGTTTTAATAGTTTTTATTTTAACTCTCTGTGGATGGGTCCCTGGAGTAATTGCAGCATTAGTTATATTAAATAACCCTGGTCGATTCGTATTAAAACATAATTCGAATGCTAAAAAAAAATAAAAATATCAAAGTGGTAGAATTAGGAAATAAATCCTTCATTGACGCACTTTTAATTCAAGAAAACTATTTTAATAAAATTATTGAAACAAAGAGGTCAAATCGAAATAGTGAAAATAAAATTAGCACTCAGAATTTTATGTTGTGGGTAGAGCACAAACCCGTAATAACGATAGGTAAAAGCGGAAAAGGGAAAAATCTTTTATTGAATAAAAATGAACTAGTAGAAAAAGAAATTGACTACTATCAAACAAATAGAGGTGGTGATATTACTTTTCATGGCCCGGGACAAATTGTAGGTTACCCTATTTTAGACCTCGATAATTTTTTCACTGATATTCATAAGTATCTCAGGTTTTTAGAAGAATTAGTTATTTTAACACTAAAAGAATATAATTTAAATTGCCAAAGAAGTCAAGGTGAAACTGGAGTTTGGCTGGATGTTGGGACTCCTTTTGCAAGAAAAATTTGTGCAATGGGTGTTAAAGCTAGTAGGTGGGTGACAATGCATGGTTTTGCTTTAAACGTAAATACAGATTTAAGTTATTTTGATTATATAATTCCGTGTGGCATAAAAGGAAAGGGGGTAACCTCAATGGAAAATGAATTAGGAAAAACAATCCCTTTTAATGAAGTTAAAGAAAAATTGACCAAACACTTTGAATATTTATTTGAAGCAAATTTTAGCAGATAGATTTTTAATTTATTTGATAAATTGTAAGCTCATCTTCGTCTGATTGAACTATCATTTCCAAAGCTTTGTCATTATCTGCATTAGAAAGATCCACAACAGAAGTTCCATATACGGGGAAGCCTCCTACTGAATCGCCATTACTATAAAACGCAAAAACTTTTTTTGTTTCGTACTCTGTAAGAGTTACATATATAGTGTTATTTAGGTAATGTATTTTAGGGCTACTATAATTTCCAAATGGTAGAATAATTGGAATCCCTTTAATGACAAGTTTATTTTCTGATAATGTTACTAGTGATTTTTTTGTCATATCAATTTTGTGTCCGATTTTAAGCCCAAGATCACTTCTATTTAGATTCCCATTTTTATCAATTTGAACCAAGAATCCAATTTTATCTGTAGTTGAAAAAGTATTTCTGTAAGCAAAAACAGGATTTGGTGAAGTTTCAAGATTATTTTTCAAGGTTATCCTGTCCTTTCCTTGCCTATCTATTATTTTTATTTTGCCTTCTAAACTCTGTAAAATTATATAATCTTTATTTCCAAATCGGATATGTTTCGGAGGATTTAAAAGAGGTTCCTGTAAAGAACTAAGTTTAAATCCACGGACTCTTTTACCTTTATTATCAAACATTTCAATTTTTTTACCATGATTTAAAAGAAAACGATAATTTCTATTGCCATCGTAATCAAAAATTGACAAATACTGCGGCATATCACTAGGTAATTTAAAGTTAAATGGAGAGACTATTTTACCATTTCGATCTAAAATAATAAACCTATCTGGTGTACGAAATGCCATTTGAAGTCTTCTATTTTTGTAAAGATCAACCTGCTCAATATCTCCAATTACAGGACCAGAAAGTTGTTTTTTCCAGAAAAGGTCACCTGTATTAGAAAATAGATACAGAACGTTATTTTCATCTTGTACCACAATATCCATTGTTTTATTTCTATGATTCCTTATCCATTTTGGGCTTGTTGCTAATGGAGCATCTAAGTTAAATCTGAATTGATCAGTCACGCTATTTTTGGGTTGATTTGGGTTATTTTTTTGGGCTGTGAAACGACTTTGAATAAAATTATCTTCTGATATACCTTGAAATGCAATTAGTGGGTAAGAATTTAACTTAACATTATTCCATTTTTTAATATTTTTTTTATTTTCTTTTTTCCAAGATTCTTTAAGATTATTAGAATCTCCAACCCAAATAAAAGTGCTATTGTCGGCCAAATCTTCTTGGAGATTCTTAAAGTTTATATCATTACTTAGTGTGTTTCCATCTAAATAAATACTAATTAATTGTTTTAAGTATGATTTTTCCTTAGTGTAAATTAAGATTTCTTTGATTTTTGCTGTATATTTTGGAAAATTATTTAAACCAAGAATTTTTAAAAAACCGTAAAAATCTTCCGGTAAATCATGTTTTATAATTTCAATCCCTCTGTAAGTATCGTTAATATTATTTTCAGAGAATAAATCTGTTTCGACTATATCGGAGTTTTTTAAACTTAAGTAAATGGCTTGATTTGATTTGTTATTGATAAATGCAATTTCATTAACATTACTCAATGGATCAAAATCAATTTTTTTAAATGCAATATTTTTATGGCGAACAAATTCTTTGAAGTTTTCTTCCAGAGTTTTATAATCGCTTATGGATAATGCAAAATAGTTGTCAAAATTTCTTGGAATAAATTGATGACTAATTAAGGGCTGCGCGCTTAAATTCTTATATAAATTTAATCTATCTGGGATTGAGTCATTTATAAAACTGATCCCGTCAAGAGTAAAGGGATCTTTTTTAGTGTTGAAATCAAACGAAAACCAAGAATTTCCTAAATAAGGAAAATATTTGGTTTTAGTGAAAAGTTTATTCAATACTTCTCTAATATCCTTGTGAAGAAAAATTGATAAAATGGCATCAGGATTTTTAAGCTCAGCAAGTCTATAGAATTTATCATCCTGAATTCCTTTTTGTTTGTTTTGAATATTTCTTATACAATTTTCTAAAACTAGTTGGGAGCTACTTATGACTTGTATCTCTTCTATTTTCGTCCAATAAATTTCCCTCTCCCCTTTTTCACTAATATAGACTGGCACAGAGTTGTAAACAAAACTTTCTAAAATATCTAATTTGCTTGTATCTGATCTGTTAGATTTACAAACATACGAGATGGCAATATCCCTTTTACCCTGAGGAGTTAAAATTAAAATTGAATTTGCACTTTTTTTCTCTGGAATAACGGCTTTAATATTTTCATAGATATTGGAATCAAGTTTTGAAAGCTCAACAATAAAAGAAAGCTTTTTGAGGGAGTTATCCAGCATTAAGGGATCATTTACCTGGATTACTCCAATGCTATTCTGGGGCACAAAATCAAGCGGACTTGTAGTTTCTTTTATCTCATTTCTGCAACTCGATATCAAGATAATTATAACAATTAAAAAATTAAATCTCATAGGAGATAAAGTTAAAAACTACTTATTATCGATTTTTATTTTTTCTAAAATATTTTCAACCATTCTGAAAAATTAAAAAAACGTTAAGTTTTAATATTATTTTTCAATTTAGAAGCTTAAATGAATTTCTGTGGTGTTCTGTAATCCCAAACTTTTCAATTGCTTTTCTATGAGTAACTGTTGGATATCCTTTATTTTTATTCCACCCATATTCAGGAAATTCATACTCTATTTTTCTCATGTAATCATCCCTATATGTTTTAGCTAGAATGGATGCTGCAGCAATATTTTGATATTTTCCATCACCTTTAACGATGCATTTGTATGGGACGTCCTTGTAGGGATAAAATTTATTTCCGTCAACAATAATGTATTGAGGGGTTTCTTTCAATTTTTTTATTGCCAAGTGCATTGCCTTAATTGTTGAGTTTAAAATATTTATTTTATCAATTTCATCCTGAAAAACATGAGCTACTTGAAAGTCAATTGCACATTTTTCAATCAGTGACCTCAAATTGTAACGCTTTTTTTCAGTTAAAATTTTTGAATCATTTATTTGAGGCAATGTTATTCCTTTAGGTAAAATCACCACTGCTGCAGTTACAGGACCAGCTAAGCAACCTCTGCCAGCTTCATCAACCCCTGCTTCTAATAAAGATGTAAATTGTGTTTTTAGCATAAAAGAATCAAAGTTTATATTTTAAACACTTTAACAATTTACATCCATTTATTTTAACTTCGCAATTAAATCCTCCATGATATGCGATTCCTGTTGATGGTTTTTTGTTTGGTTATAAGTGTTAGTCTACTTAATGGTCAACAAAAAAACTTACAAACAAGGAATGAATTAGAAACTTATAAAGAGTTAAATTTTTCAATTAAGGATTCTATTCCCTTAGAAGAGAATAGTATGACTGAGAAAAAAAATGATTCTTTAGATTCAAGTTTTTCTAAGAAGAAGAGATTCATACCTTATTTTAAGTCAATAAATGAAGTAACGGTTAAGGATTACAAACTAATGTTTTTAGATGGAACTGAAGAGGTGGTAGATACCTCACTTTCTCTAGAAAGAGAATATTCATTTAATTTTTTGAGAAAAGACTACTTTGAGTATTTAACCTTTCCAAATATGGGTGAGGCTTTTAATAAATTAGGTTATAATTTTCATGATCAAGCACTCACCCCACAAATGGGAGCAAGAGTTAAGCACTTTAGCTATTTTGAAAAAGAAGATGTTCCTTATTATGAAGTCCCGTCGGCATATACAGAATTATTTTTTAAGTCTACTTTTCAACAAGGCCAGTTTTTAGATACATCATTGGCTATAAATACCTCACCTAAATTTAATATTGCTGTTTCATTTAGAGGTTTTAGATCATTAGGTAAATATCTAGCCTCCCTAAGCAGGTCAAGGCAATTTAGAATAAGTACTCAATATCAAACTTATAATCAAAGATATCGTCTTCGACTTCATCAAACAACTCAGTCTTTAGAAAATGAGGTAAACGGAGGATTAAATAGGGATTCAGTTTATTTTTTTGAAAATGCACCAAATTATGTTTTAGCAGATGAGAATGGACAAGCAATATTAGATGAAAATGGTAATCAACAAATTGTTTTTTACGATGGTTTTTTGGATAGAAATCGCTTAGATACACAAATTAATGCTGATAATGTGTTGGAAGGTGAAAGGTATTTCATGGAACATAAATATCAAATATTTCCAATATCAAAAGATACTTCAGCATACAAAATGTCAATAGGTTATAGTATCAGTTTAGAGAAAAAAAACTATAAATATGATCATAGATTTGCAAATACGTATTTTTACAGTAAATATGACACCAATATTAGTGACAGCAGTTCTTTTGACAATATCGAGAATAAGTTATTTGTTGAACTAAAAAATAAATCTTTAGGAAATTTTAAACTTAATCTTTATCATAATAAATGGGTTTACACTCTGGGGCAAGATGATTATGAAAAAGATACTTTAATTTCAAATTCGATAAATTCTAGTCAATTAGCAGCTCAAGTAAATTGGAGAAAAGATTTTTTTGGAATTGCAGCTCGTGTTATGGCATACCAAGCTTTTAAAAATGAATTTGCAACTCAAGCTTTAATTATTGAAACTTCAAAAAATTTTAAAAATGTTGCTTTTAATGCAGCCTACAAATATCGTTCTCAACCCCCAAACTTTAATTTTTATTTATTACAATCAGATTTTGAAAAGTATAATTGGGAAAATCCAGATTTATCTAATCAGGACTTTTCCACATTATCTTTTGCATTGAATCACAAAAAAATCGGAAGTATTCAAGGCGAGTGGAATTCGATAAAAAACTTTACTTTTTTTAATAATACCACTCCAGAATTTGATTTAAATAGAAAATTTAGCACCCAAGTTTTCCAGTCAAGTAATAAATTAGATTATTTTAAAGTACGAATGGATCAAAGGTTTGATTTTGGAAAATTTGCATTAGCAAATAATATACAATATCAAAAAGTTTATCAACAAGGAGATCCTCAGGGTACAATAGATGACCCTATTGCACTGAATGTTCCTAAATGGTTATTGAGAAGTACTTTTATGTTAACCTCCTCTATTTTTAATAAGGCATTATTTTTTCAATCTGGATTAACTTTTGTCTATTTTACTGATTATTTTGCCGATCAATACAATCCTTTATTAGCTGAATTCGTTACGCAAAATTCAACAACTATTGGTAATTACCCAAGAGTTGATTTTTTCTTTAATGCTAAAATCCAAAGTTCACGTATATTTATTAAGCTTGAAAATATTTCCGCACCGATAAAACATTTAATCAATATTGATGCTCCTTACAACTACTATTCCTCCCCTTTCGTTCCTTACAGAGATTTTTCAGTCCGTTTTGGCTTAATATGGAACTTCTTTGATTAATTTAAATAATTGATATTCAAATCTTAAACCTTATTTTTTATAATTAATCAAAAAATTCACTAAAACCCCTTGAAAGAATTAAAAAGGGTTCTATATTTGCATCCGCTAAAGTATATGGATATTATTTTTATTAGACTTTAGTCATATGTTCATTGAAAAAATTAAATATTAAGAATGACAGCGCGTATCGAAAGATACAAGTGAATAGAACCATTTTGACCAAGTCAATTTTTAGTTAGTTGTACATATTATAAACAACAACGAAGAGTTTGATCCTGGCTCAGGATGAACGCTAGCGGCAGGCTTAACACATGCAAGTCGAGGGGTAACAGGGATTGCTTGCAATCCGCTGACGACCGGCGAACGGGTGCGTAACGCGTATGCAACCTACCTTTTACAGGGGAATAGCCCAAAGAAATTTGGAATAATACCCCATACGATCTTTTATTGGCATCAATTAAAGAAGAAAACTCCGGTGGTAAAAGATGGGCATGCGTCCTATTAGTTTGTTGGTAAGGTAATGGCTTACCAAGACATCGATAGGTAGGGGTCCTGAGAGGGAGATCCCCCACACTGGTACTGAGACACGGACCAGACTCCTACGGGAGGCAGCAGTGAGGAATATTGGACAATGGAGGCAACTCTGATCCAGCCATGCCGCGTGCAGGAAGACTGCCCTATGGGTTGTAAACTGCTTTTATACAGGAAGAATTGCATCTACGTGTAGTTGCTTGACGGTACTGTACGAATAAGGATCGGCTAACTCCGTGCCAGCAGCCGCGGTAATACGGAGGATCCAAGCGTTATCCGGAATTATTGGGTTTAAAGGGTCCGTAGGCGGTTTTTTAAGTCAGAGGTGAAATCCTGCAGCTCAACTGTAGCATTGCCTTTGATACTGAAAGACTTGAGTTATTGTGAAGTAGTTAGAATGTGTAGTGTAGCGGTGAAATGCATAGATATTACATAGAATACCGATTGCGAAAGCAGATTACTAACAATATACTGACGCTCATGGACGAAAGCGTGGGTAGCGAACAGGATTAGATACCCTGGTAGTCCACGCCGTAAACGATGGATACTAGCTGTTCGATCAACATTGGTTGATTGAGTGGTTAAGCGAAAGTGATAAGTATCCCACCTGGGGAGTACGCTCGCAAGAGTGAAACTCAAAGGAATTGACGGGGGCCCGCACAAGCGGTGGAGCATGTGGTTTAATTCGATGATACGCGAGGAACCTTACCAGGGCTTAAATGTAAGTTGCATAGATCAGAGATGATCTTTTCTTCGGACCACTTACAAGGTGCTGCATGGTTGTCGTCAGCTCGTGCCGTGAGGTGTCAGGTTAAGTCCTATAACGAGCGCAACCCCTGTCGTTAGTTGCCAGCAAGTAATGTTGGGTACTCTAGCGAGACTGCCGGTGCAAACCGTGAGGAAGGTGGGGACGACGTCAAATCATCACGGCCCTTACGTCCTGGGCTACACACGTGCTACAATGGCCGGTACAGAGAGCAGCCACTACGCGAGTAGGAGCGAATCTTCAAAACCGGTCTCAGTTCGGATCGCAGTCTGCAACTCGACTGCGTGAAGCTGGAATCGCTAGTAATCGGATATCAGCCATGATCCGGTGAATACGTTCCCGGGCCTTGTACACACCGCCCGTCAAACCATGGAAGCTGGGGGTGCCTGAAGTCTGTGACCGCAAGGAGCAGCCTAGGGTAAAACTAGTGACTGGGGTTAAGTCGTAACAAGGTAGCCGTACCGGAAGGTGCGGCTGGAACACCTCCTTTCTAGAGTTTTTATTAGTTTTATTCTAATCAAAACAGAAAGCAACGACTAAATTTGACTAATTATAATCAGTTTCTATTCACAGCTGTCATTTTTTTTATCATTAGCACGATTAAATAAATTAGAGTCTCGTAGCTCAGCTGGTTAGAGCGCTACACTGATAATGTAGAGGTCGGCAGTTCGAGCCTGCCCGAGACTACTTATTAGTACCTAATTGCCTTCCAACTTTTTTATTTAGTCCAATTGCTATGGAAATTCTAGGTGTTGGGATTCCAAAATGAAAGGGTCTCATTTATTGGGTCTCTTATCACTTACGGGGGATTAGCTCAGCTGGCTAGAGCGCTTGATTTGCATTCAAGAGGTCATCGGTTCGACTCCGATATTCTCCACAATTCTATAGAGTAATTCAAGTCAATATAAAGAGATTGTTATTCAAAAATTTGTCTCTCCAACTGGTTTGTTTTATTTGTCTGACTAGAAAAACGTTCATTGACATTATGAAAGATACAAAAAGTATCAACCAATTTTTTTACAATAAAAAAAGAGGTTTATACGAGCAAATATTAAATATTGAAATTTTTTTAGATACAATTTTTTAGAGAAAGAGTAAAAGTTACAATAGGCTAATTAAGAGCATATGGGGAATGCCTAGGCTCTCAGAGGCGACGAAGGACGTGATAAGCTGCGATAAGCTGCGGGGATCAGCACATATGATATGATCCGTAGATTTCCGAATGGGGCAACCCGCTAGTTTGAAGAACTAGCACCTATTTATAGGAGCAAACCC
>CABYPG010000013.1:0-32500 GCA_902520765.1 uncultured Bacteroidota bacterium | reverse complement strand
ATACAGCGAGCTCCCTGTTCTTGTAATTCGTTTTTCTTTGGAGCTAAAGTAAATTCGTTATAGTTTTTTATCCTGTTTCTTGGGTCAATAACGGATTCTTTAAGCCGATCATATTCCATAAAACCTTTAATTTTTCCCATATTAGAAAGATTTTTCAAGTTTATTTTCTGCCATCATTTCAAGTGCACGTTTATAGTCTGTTGGCATTACTTTTATAAAGTTAGTAACCGACTTTGACCAATTTTTAAGTATACCAATCGCTTTTGGACTTTTAGTATACTTTATATGATTTTCAATCAATTCTTTAATAGTTACTACATCGCTATTTTCTAAATTCTCTAATTCTACCATTTCAACATTAAATTTTCTTTCGTCGAATAAAGCATTGTCGTTATAAATATATGCAATACCTCCACTCATACCGGCTGCAAAGTTTCTCCCTATATCACCTAAAATAAGAGCTATACCACCAGTCATGTATTCGCACCCGTGGTCTCCTACTCCTTCTACTACAGCTTTTGCTCCTGAATTTCTGACACAGAATCGTTCACCAGCAATACCATTTATATAGGCTTGACCAGAGGTAGCACCGTACAATGCTACATTTCCAACTATAACATTCTCGTGTGGAACAAAGCTTGACTTTTCAGGAACCTTTGCAATTAATTTTGCACCCGAAAGACCCTTTCCAAAATAATCATTAACAGTTCCTTCAATTTTCATTGAAAGTCCGTTGGCGGCAAATGCTCCAAAACTTTGCCCTGCTGTACCTGTAAAGTTCAACTTAAGGGTATCTTCTGGAAGTCCGTCAGCTCCATGAGCTTTTGAAATCTCATTACTAATTATAGCCCCTATTGTCCGATCAGTATTTTTAATATGAAAATTTAGTTGCTGTTTTTTCTTATCCTTTAGTGAAAGTTTAGCCTTTTCTAAAATCTCGATATCAAGAACATTCTCCAAATTATGGTCCTGTGATTTTGTATTGCGCTCAGGTATTTGTTTAGGTACTTTAGGTTTATGCAATATTTTCGATAAGTCAATTCCTTTTGCTTTGAAATGGTTTATTGCTTTTTTCATATTTAATTTCTGTGATTGACCAACCATTTCGTCTACGGTTCTAAAACCTAAATCTGCCATTATTTGCCTTAATTCCTCTGCAATGAAATGCATGAAATTTATTACGTGTTCAGGTTTTCCTTTAAAGTTTTTACGTAGCGTTGGATCTTGGGTCGCAATTCCTACAGGACAAGTGTTTAAGTGACATGCACGCATCATAATACATCCCGAAGCTATGAGTGGAGCGGTGGAAAATCCAAATTCTTCTGCACCTAATAAACAAGCAATAGCGACGTCTTTTCCTGTTTTCATTTGACCGTCACATTCAAGGACTACACGACTTCTTAAATCGTTCATAACTAGTGTCTGTTGCGCTTCAGCTATTCCTAATTCCCATGGGAGGCCAGCGTGTTTTAGAGAGGTTAAGGGAGAGGCTCCAGTGCCTCCATCGTAACCTGAGATTAAGATTACGTCTGCTTTAGCTTTTGCTACCCCAGCTGCAATTGTTCCTACTCCAACCTCTGAAACTAGTTTAACATTTATTCTAGCTTTCCTATTAGCATTTTTCAAGTCATAAATTAATTGAGACAAGTCTTCGATTGAATATATATCATGATGTGGAGGAGGGGATATTAGACCAACATACGGAGTTGAATTTCTCACCGACGCTATATAAGGGTTTACTTTTGGGCCTGGTAGTTGACCACCTTCTCCAGGTTTAGCACCTTGAGCCATTTTAATTTGAATCTCTTCAGCACTACTCAAATAATGGCTTGAAACACCAAACCTTCCAGAAGCAACCTGTTTAATAGCAGAATTTTTAAAGTTTCCATCCTTATCTGGTTTAAAGCGTTTTGGATCTTCGCCTCCCTCTCCAGAATTACTTTTACCCCCAATTTTATTCATCGCTATTGCTAGGTTTTCATGAGCTTCTTGGCTTATTGATCCTAAAGACATAGCACCTGTTTTAAAACGCTTGACAATTTTAGTCCAAGGTTCTACCTGATCAATTGGAACTGGATCATAACCTGAAAATTCGAATAAACCTCTTAATGTCATTAGTTTCTCATTCTGGTCATTTATCATTTTTGAAAATGCCTCGTAGCTTTCTGGTTTATTTTGTCTAACTGCTTGTTGCAAAGATGCTATTGTTGAAGGATTAACTACATGTGCTTCTCCGTCTCTTCTCCATCTATAGTCTCCACCTATCTCAAGTGGTAAACCTAGTTTTGACTCATGCAAGTAGGCCTTGCTATGTCTTTTACTAATTTCTTTTTCTATTTCATATAAATTGATTCCTTCAATTCTAGTTGGGGTATTGTAAAAAAATCTATCTATTAGCTTTTTAGATAATCCCAGGGCCTCATAAATTTGGCCTCCTCTGTAAGAGTGCAAGGTAGAGATACCAATTTTATTCATCACCTTTATTATTCCTTTTGCAATTGCTTTATTGAAGTTATTTATTGATTTTTCTGCACTTTCTAAAATAAAGTTATTGTTGCATTGATAAGTAATGATTTCATTCACTAAATATGGATTAACAGCACTTGCTCCATACCCAAACAACAACGAAAAATGATGTGGCTCTCTTGGTTCAGCTGATTCTATAATAATTCCAAATTGGGATCGCTTTTTGAATCTCTTAAAGGCATGATGTACATGAGATGTGGCTAATAACATTGGTATAGGAGCAAGAGAGGGAGACACACCACGATCAGATAGTACAATAATATTTACACCTTTAGCAAGAGCATTATCAACTTCACTTATCATGTCCTCTAGTGCGTCTTCTAAACCATTTAATCCATTATTAATTTCATATAGTGTTGAAATTGAAGCAGCCTTAAAATCTTTTCTATTTAGATTCTTTATTTTGTCTAGATCTTCATTCGAGATTATAGGATTTTGTATGCATAATTTTTTTGAATGTTCTGCATGGGTTTCAAAAAGATTAAATTCTTCACCTATGCTAAGGCTAATGTCAGTAACAATTTCCTCTCTTATTCCATCAAGTGGTGGATTTGTAACTTGTGCAAAAAGCTGTTTAAAGTAATTATATAGAAGTTGAGTACGATCAGAAAGTACAGCAAGAGGGGTATCTACACCCATTGAACCTATAGCTTCCTTTCCATTTAAACTCATCGGAGTTATAATTGTTTTTAGGTCTTCTTGAGTATATCCAAAAATTCTCATTCTAGTTTCAAAACCTTCACTTTCAATTTTAGTTTTGTTCCCTGTATAAGGAATATCTTTAAGGTGAAGAAGGTTTTGTTTTAACCATTTCTTATAAGGCTTATCAAGTGAGATTTGTTTTTTTATTTCATCATCTTCAACTATACGACCCTCATCCATATTTACCAAAAACATTTTCCCTGGTTCAAGCCGTCCGTGCATTTGTATATTTTCTGGATCAATTTCAAGGACTCCAGTTTCCGAAGACATAACCACGTATCCATCTTTTGTCACAGTATATCGGGATGGTCTAAGTCCATTTCGGTCTAAAAGTGCTCCAATATATTTCCCGTCTGTAAATGGAATAGATGCAGGACCGTCCCAAGGTTCCATAATACACGAATTATATTGATAAAATGCTTTTTTATCTTCATCCATATACGTATGTTTTTCCCAAGCCTCTGGGACCAACATCATCATCGCTTCTGGGAGTGACCGTCCAGTGGCAAGAAGAAGCTCTAATGTCATATCCATTGAGGCAGAGTCTGACTTATCAGGTATTACTATTGGCAATATTTTTTTTAAATCAGAACCAAAAGCTTTACTTTTTAAGAGCTCTTCTCTAATCTGCATCCTACTAAAATTACCCTTGTAAGTATTAATTTCTCCATTATGACACATATAACGAAACGGCTGAGCAAGATCCCATGTAGGGAATGTGTTTGTAGAAAAACGTTGATGTACTAGTGCCAAACGAGTCACTACAGCTGGATCTTCAAGGTCATTGTAATATCCTTTTATGTCTTCAGGAGTCAATAAACCTTTATAAATTAATGTATGAGTTGATAGGCTGGGTAAATAAAAATAAGAGGATTGCGAAAGTTTAGAATCTGATATTGTGTGCTCAGCTATTTTTCTTGAACAATATAGCTTTATATTGAACTCATGATCAGATAGTTCACCAGATCCTTTACCTACAAAAATCTGCATAATATGCGGCTCAGTTAGCGCTGCTATATTTCCAACAACTTCATGGTTTACTGGAACTTTTCTCCATCCTAAAATTTCAAGTCCCTGATTTTTAATTTCATTTTCTAAGACACCAATACAATAGGTTCTTTGATTTTCTTTTTTTGGTAGGAATACCATGCCAACAGCATACTGATGCATTTCAGGAAGCTCAAATCCACATTGTTTTTTCAGGAAATTATGTGGTATTTCAATTAGAATACCAGCACCGTCACCGGTTTTACCGTCAGCACTAACAGCTCCACGATGTTCAAGGCAATCTAGAATATCTAGTGCTTTATGAATTATATCATTAGTTTTTTTTCCCTGAAGACTACATATGAATCCTGCTCCACAGTTGTCATGTTCAAATTGAGGGTCGTAAAGGCCTTGTTTTGACGGTAGCATAATTTTTAAAAGCTAACAAAAATAGTAAATCAACACTCTTAAATTACAATAAAACTTCCTAAATCTAGCTATTTTTAAAGATCACAAAATTTTATTCATAAAACAGAGGAATCTTTAAATTTTAACCAGTTTTTATTAAAAAAAATGAAAAATTAACAATTTTCACTTCCTTTGCTTTTTAATAATTTAAAAAATTTATAATTGTTAAAAAATACTTACAAAGTTATAGGGGTAATGTCAGGGACTTCTTTGGATGGAATTGATCTGGCTTGTGTAAATTTCAGGCTCGATAAATTTTGGAATTTTGATGTAGAGGCTACTAAGACAATTGGCTATTCAAAACAATGGATTACTAAATTAGAAGAGTTGTTTCATGCAACTAAAGAATCTATTGAAGCAGGAGATGAGTCCTATACTTTATTTTTAGCCGAAAGTATCAATTCATTTGTTAAAGAATATAAATTATCTAAAATCGATGCAATATGTTCACATGGACATACACTATTCCATGATCCAAATAAGGGATTAACTTTTCAATTAGGTAATAGAAAGGTTTTAGCTACACTAACGGGCTTAAATGTAGTTTGTGATTTTAGGACCCAGGATATCAAGTTAGGTGGTCAGGGGGCACCATTAGTGCCAATTGGAGATAAATTATTATTTCGTAATTATGAAGCATTCCTCAATTTAGGTGGTTTTTCAAATGTCTCAAAAGTTTCAGATAAAGCTGCTATTGCTTATGACGTTTGTGCTGTAAATACTGTTCTTAATTTTTTGGCTAACAAAAAAGGAAAATTGTATGATTTAAATGGGAATATGGCTAAAAAAGGCAAATTAATTTTACCCTTGTTAAATGAATTAGAATCATTTGAATATTATCAAAGGACTCCTCCAAAGTCTTTAGGGTTCGAATGGGTGAATGCTAAAATATTACCACTTCTAGAAAAATATAGTTCAAACAGTGTTGAGAATCTATTAAACACATATACTATTCATATTGCTTCATTGATTGGGAAAAACTTTGATTATGGGCAAAATGTATTGGTAACTGGTGGAGGGGCTAAGAATGATTTTTTGATAAAAAAAATTAAAGAAAATGACTTTGCAAATTTCCTAGTACCATCAGAAGTTATAATTGATTACAAAGAAGCAATTATTTTCGGTTTTTTAGGGGTTTTAAGATTAAGAAATGAAGTTAATTGCTTAGCTTCAGTCACTGGAAGTAAGAGCGATCACAGCTCTGGAAATATTTTTACTCCCTAATTTTTTAAGGATACTTGAGTATTAGGGTATAGATTTTTTTATTTTTAACAAAACAAACCGATAATTGACTCATGGAAACCATTATTATAACAATTTTTGTTCTAGGCTATTTGGCTATTACCCTCGAGCATAGTTTAAAAGTTGATAAACTCATTCCCGCACTAGCTATGATGGCATTAATGTGGGCTATAATATCTCTTTCTCACTTACCTGTTTTTGATGTTAATACAGAATTAAAACAACTTGAGCCTTCACATATTGATGAAATATTATTGCATCATCTTGGTAAAACAGCTGAGATAATAATTTTTCTTTTGGGCGCAATGACTATTGTTGAAATCATTGATTATTTTAATGGATTCTTTACGATTAAAAATTTTATCAAAACCAGAAGTAAAAAAGGGTTATTATGGATTTTTTCGATTCTTGCATTCATCCTTTCTGCTATAATTGATAATTTGACTGCAACCATTGTGCTTATTACAATTCTACAGAAAGTTGTACTTAAAAGAGACACACGTCTTTGGTTTGCAGGACTTATAATTGTAGCTGCTAATGCAGGTGGTGCTTGGTCACCAATTGGTGATGTTACTACAACTATGCTTTGGATTGGTGATAAAGTCACAACTCTCAACTTGATAACATACGTTTTACTCCCATCAATTTTTTGTTTAGGGATCCCAGTTGGTATAGCTTCTTTTTTACCCGCTTTTCAAGGTGAAATTGATGAAGCGGTTGCGGATGAAACAGATGTTGGTTTTCATAAACATGGAGCGAGTATGTTGTACCTAGGCCTTTCAGCTATAATTTTTGTGCCTGTTTTCAAAACTATAACCCACCTACCACCATATGTTGGCATGATGCTTTCTTTAGCAGTTGTTGCAACATTTGCTGAAATTTTTAGCAAGGCAAAAATAAATATTACATCCTTTGACGAAGAAAGTGACGCTCATCAAACAAGTAGCCCTGTTCATCGATCATTATCAAAAATTGAATTACCAAGTATATTATTTTTTTTGGGGATTTTACTTGCAGTTGCAGGACTAGAATCACTAGGATTGTTATTTAATTTTGCTGAGGGTCTCAATAAAACAATACCTAACACTGATATTGTTATAGGATTGCTTGGTATTGGATCTGCAGTCATTGACAACGTTCCATTAGTTGCAGCAAGTATGGGTATGTTTTCTAATTCAGTAGATGATCCAGTATGGCACCTAATTGCTTACTCAGCAGGAACTGGTGGAAGTATGCTAATAATTGGTTCTGCTGCAGGTGTTGTTGCAATGGGAATGGAAAAAATTGATTTTTTCTGGTATTTAAAAAAAATTGCCTGGCTAGCCTTTTTAGGATTTTTATCTGGTTTTATTGTTTTTATTGTTATGCGAGATTTTCTATTCTAAATATTTAACCATTCAATAAATGCCAAAATAAGATATTAACATGATTTTAACCCTTCAACAACCATCTCCATTTCAAACTCAAAAAACATTTTCATTAGTAGAATTAATTGAAAATGGCGGCCTAGGGGGACAAATTATTATTGGTCTTTTATGTACTCTTCTACTAACTGTCGTTTACATTTACTTTGAAAGGATTTTTGCAATTCGTTCTGCAGTTAAGATGACACCAACATTTATGTCTCAAATTAGATCTTTTGTGATACAAGGGAAAGTGGAGGAAGCTCAAAAATTATGTTTGAAGGAAAATGTTCCAGTTTCAAGGCTAGTTTCTAAAGGATTGTCTAGAATTGGTAGACCATTGGAAGATATCAATACTGCTATTGAAAATGCAGGTCGTTTAGAGGTATATCAACTTGAAAAAAACATTAGTATTTTAGCAACTATTGCTGGTGCTGCACCTATGCTTGGCTTTCTAGGCACAGTAATTGGAATGATTATTTCCATTTTTGAAATTTCTAATGCAGGGGGTAATATTGACATGCAATTACTTGCTGACGGGCTTTATACTGCTATGACAACAACTGTTGCAGGATTGATAGTCGGTATAATAGGTTATGTATCTTACAATCATTTAGTTGTAAAAACAAACAATGCAGTTTATCTTATGGAATCAACAAGCTTGGAGTTTTTAGACTTACTAAACGAACCAGCTTAGATGAACCTTAGAGGAAGAAATAAGATCAGTCCTGAATTTAATATGTCTTCAATGACTGATGTTGTATTTCTCTTATTGATTTTTTTTATGATAGCCTCAACCTTGGCTAAACAATTGAATACAATAAAAGTCAAACTCCCTGAGGCTGAGGGTAAAACTGAAAACAGAAATGCTTTTGCAGTTACTATAACCAATTCAAATAAGTTTTACATTGATTCTAATATTACACCAAAAAATAATTTAGAGGATAAAATTATTTCAACTTTTTCGTCCTTAAATACACCTTCGTTAATTCTAAGAGCTGAAGAAAAAGTGCCAATAGATGAAGTTATTTTCGTAATGAATATCGCAAACAAAAATGGCATTAAAGTAGTACTTGCTGTAGAAAGTCAATAAAGTTTAAATTTATTAGATGATAATTTTTGATTCTCCCCACAAAAAAAAATCAGCTAGCATCACATTTGTTGTGGCTTTACTTCTTGTTATTCTTTTTTTTGGCTTAGGATTTACTTATTATGATCCACCTATAGATTATGGGATGGAGATTAGTTTAGGAAACACTGTGCATAGTTCTGGAAATATCAAAAAACAAAATCAACAAACAAATAAGTTAAATGGAGTTGGAAAAGATCAAAGTTCAGTTAAACCTACTAGTAAGTCTAATGCTAAAATTAATCCATCTAAGAAATCAAAGTCTGTTTTAACGGAAAGAAAATCTTCAATATCCATTCCAAAAAAAGAAAACTCAATAAAACAAAATCAAGATCCCAATAAATTAAAAGAAAATAAGAAAATAGAAAAATTACCAATCAAAAAAGAGAACCCAAAGGTTTCGAAAACTACCAAAAATATTGTATCTAATCTCCTGAAAAAAAATAGTCAGTTAAATGAAGAGCTGTCCAATAATAGTCTGAAGGGTTTAGATGGAAATATCCAAAATGAGAGTGGTTATTCTTCCACTTATTATAACAATATGATTTTTGGATCATACGCTAAGGGATATGGTTTGAATGGTAGAAGTTTAAAATCTAAAGGTAAGGTATTGCAAGAATGTAATGAACAAGGATTAGTTGTTGTTAGAGTAAGTGTCAATCGTCAGGGAGAAGTTGTTTCAGCAGAACCAGGCGTTAAAGGGACTACAAATACTCATCCTTGTTTGCTTGATCCAGCAAAAAAAACAGCTCAATTACACAAATGGTTTCCGGACGATGATGCACCAGAACTGCAAATTGGGTTTGTTGTAATTCAATTTAAACTTGGAGAATAAAAGTTGAACACTTACAAAGAAACATTAAAATGGATGTTTTCGAAACTTCCGATGTATCAGCGTCTAGGACCTGCAGCTTATCGTTCAGGGTTAGATTCAATCAAACTACTTGATCTTTATCTTGGCTATCCACATAAAAATTTTAAATCTATTCACATCGCAGGTACTAATGGGAAAGGATCTACAAGTCATATGATAGCCTCTGTACTTCAAGCAGCAGGTTACAAAACGGGTCTTTATACCTCCCCTCATTTGTTAGATTTTAAAGAAAGGGTTAAGGTAAATGGTATAGAAATTTCTCCAGATGAAGTCGTAATTTTTATAAACTCAAATAAGTCTTATTTTGAAAAAGAAAAATTTACCTTTTTTGAGATGTCTGTAGCCCTAGCATTCTGGTATTTTAGTAAAGTTAAGGTTGATTATGCCATAATTGAAGTTGGATTGGGAGGAAGATTAGACGCTACTAATATAATTACACCAGTATTATCAATTATTACAAATATTGGTCTCGACCATACACAGTTTTTAGGTAAAACACACAAAAAAATAGCTTTTGAAAAAGCGGGAATTATCAAGAATAGAATCCCAATAATAGTTGGAGAAAAAGATATTAAAACAGAAGATACATTTATAGAAATATCTAGAAAGTTAAACGCACCTTTATACTTTGTCAAAAACACCTCAGCCAATTTCACCTCAGACTTAAAAGGATTTTATCAGATAAAAAATATTCAAACAGTAATTACTGCATTTAATCACTTGCCTGATATTAATTTAGATAACTCAATAATTAAAAAAGGACTCAACAGAGTTGTTGAAAATACCGGATTAAAAGGGCGATGGCAAGTTGTACAAAATTCACCTAAAGTAATTTTAGATATTGGACATAATAGAGAGGCACTCACATTAATATCCCAGCAGCTTAGCGAAATTTCATATGGTAAACTATATTTAGTTATGGGATTCATAAAAGAAAGAGAAATAAATTCTTTGCTCTCACTTTTCCCGAAAGAATCAAACTTTTATTTAAGCAGCCCCAACATTGAAAGGGCCATGCCTCTTAAAATTTTGAAGTCATTCTTAGAATCTTCGGATTTAAAAATAAATTATTTTAAATCCATTCCTATTGCATATAAAATGGCAATATCAAATTCAGGTCCAGATGATTTGATATTTGTAACTGGGAGTACTTTTGTCGTGGCAGATATTCTAGAATATTTGGAGATGAAAGGTTAATTTAAAATTTTGAGTTTTAGTTTTAGCCTATAAATTTTATCTTTACACCCCAAGATAAATATTTGGGCGCTTAGCTCAGTTGGTTCAGAGCACCTCGTTTACACCGAGGGGGTCGGGGGTTCGAATCCCTCAGCGCCCACATTTAATTCTACGTGTTAAGCTTTATATTTACTCTTTGCTTATTTTAGATTAAGCTTATTTTGCTAAATTGTATAAAAATCCCTCTATGTTCAAAATTGGTATGACAGACCGCTTGTCTCTATACATTATCATCTTATTCTACTCAGGGGCATTTGTTGTCGGATACAACTTTTTGGACAAGGATCATGATCAAACATTTTTAGAAGCGGATAATAATAAAAGACTCATTCATCTGGTTTTAATTAAATTTAAAGAACAAATCACTTCTCAACAATTCCAAAAATTAACTGATGGTGCATACAACCTCCAGGCTATCCCAGTCGTTGAGCAATTAAATTTCACAGAGAATATCTCTCCTGAACGTTTAGGCAAGGGATATACACATAGTTTGACAATGAAATTCAAGTCAGCTAATGATAGAGATAGTGTTTATTTACCCCATCCAATTCATAAAAAGTTTGTTGATTATTTTCTTCCTTTAACGGAATCTGTTTTAGTTTATGACTTTTGGGAATAAATTAATTACCAATAAGCTTGTCAATTTTTTCACGCTCCTCTTTAGCTAGTTCTGCATCAACTAATATTCTTCCGCTATGTTCGTCAGTTATTATTTTGTTCCGTGATGCAATTTCTAGTTGAACTTGAGGTGGAATTGAAAAATAAGATCCACCTGAGGCACCGCGTTCAATTGATACAATTGCCAAACCATTTTTTACGCTAGATCTAATTCTTTTGTAAGAGTTTATTAGTACTTCTTCAATATCTTTTTCAAATTCGGCAGATTTTTTTTGAAGTAGATCCTCTTCTTTATGTGTTTCTTTTAGAATTGTTTCAAGTTCACTTTTTTTGGAATCCAGATGTTTTGATCGGTCTTCGATTTTTTGCATTATTTCTTCTAGTGATAATTCTTTTTGTTCAATATTGCTTTTAAATTCGTTAATCTTCTTTTCAGCTAGTTGAGACTCTAAGTCCTGATATTCTTGTTCTTTAACAATCGAATTATATTCTCTGTTGTTACGGACATTTTTTAGTTTTTCCTCATATTTTTTGTGGAGCTCTTTAGCATTTTCAATAATCTGTTTCTGTTCGAGTATCTCTTTTTTATTTTCTTCTATAACTGCATTTATCTTCTCTGATTTGGTTTTTAAATCTTTAATTTCATTTTCCAAATCGTCAACTTCCAATGGAAGTTCACCTCTTAAGCTAACTATTTCATCGATTCTTGAATCTATTAGTTGAAGATCGTAAAGTGCTCTTAGCTTTTTTTCTACAGTTGGTTCTTTTTTTTTGGCCATGTTTAAATGTAGTTAACAGGATTTGTTTTAGTTTTTGATAAGGAGATTGCAAAACTAGGCAATTTTTCGGTAAGATAATCAAATATCAAATTTTTAGTATACTGCTCACTTTCATAATGTCCAATATCAATCAATAATATTTCTTTATCAGCCTGAAAGAACTGATGATATTTAAGATCTGCAGTTATAAATGCGTCCGCTCCTTTTCTCTTAGCATGATCTATAGCAAAACTTCCTGACCCTCCAAGTACTGCAATTTTATTTAATTTTTTTCCTTTATAGTTATTGTAGCGAATGTGCCCAGTATTAAATATTTTTTTTAGATTTTTTAAAAAATCAATGCTATTAGTTTCATTTTTTAAGAAGCCTATTTTTCCCATTCCTACATTTGTGTATGAATTTAGAAGGCCATACATCTCATAAGCAACTGTTTCATAAGGATGTGCTTGAAAGAGAGCTTTTTGAACTTTTCCAGTTAAATAAGATTCAAAAACTACATTTATTTGAACTTCGTCAACAGAAACTTTTTCTAATTTTTTTCCAATATGAGGATCACTTTCCATGTTACCTGTAAACTGGCCTTTACCCTCAATAAGGAAGCTGCAGTCTGTATAATTTTCTAAATTACCAGCTCCTGCTTCATGCAACGCTTTTAAGACCTTTTGAGCTTTATTTTTAGGAACATAAACAACGAGCTTTTTAAGTGTTTCTTTTTTTGGAATTAAGACTTCAGTCTTACCTAAACCAATTCTTTTGCAAATTTCATAATTAACTCCTTTAGGATGATTATCCAACCGGGTATGAAGAGCAATTATAGAAATCTTATTTTGTAAAGCTTTTGAAACTACTCTTTCTACGTAAGTTTCACCACTAATTTTTTTTAATTCAGAAAAAATTATTGGATGAAAACTTACAATTACATTACAGTTTGTTTTAATGGCTTCTTCTAAAACCTCCTCTGTTGTATCTAAGGAAATTAGAATACCATTGCATTTGTCATTTGGATTTCCAACTAGTAGTCCAGTGTTATCAAAATCTTCTGAATAAGCTGCTGGCGCCCATTCATCAAAAATATCAAGTAGTTCTTGAACTAACATATTATAAATGAATTAAAACAAATATAATATTTATCTTAATCGCCATGAAAAAGTTATCCTTCATATTAGCTCCTTTTACAATTATTTATGGTGTTATTGTAGCTACAAGAAATCTTTTATTCGATTTGAAAATATTACCTAATATAATGCCGCAAATTCCAAGTATTGGTATTGGAAATTTAAATGTTGGAGGAACAGGCAAGTCTGTTTTGGTCGATTATTTAATAACTTATTTTAAACAGAAAAAAACACCTTTTGTAATAAGCAGAGGTTATAAAAGAAAAACTCGAGGAGTTATTATTGCAAATGATAAAAGTTCTGCGTTAACTATAGGAGACGAACCATATCAATTTTTTTCCAAGCATAAGATTGGTGTTATAGTATGTGAAAACAGGAAAGACGGCCTTAATATTTTAATGCAAAAAAACCTGAAACCAGATGTAATAATTTTTGATGACCTTATGCAACATAGATATGTTACCCCTCACTGTCTTGTAATAACAACTTCTTTTAATCAAATTTTTTTTGATGATCATTTGTTGCCTTTAGGGCGATTGAGGGAGCACACCACCCAAGTAAAAAGAGCTAATATCATTTTGGTTACTAAGTGCCCCAATGATATTAGTCTAAAGGATCAATTACAAATCAAGCATAGAATAAATCCCCAAAGTTATCAGAAGATTTTTTTTACAAAATTGGTGTATGGAAAAGATATTATCAATAAAAAAAATAAAAAAAGCCTTACCAAACTAAAATTTCCTTTTTTACTTATTACTGGAATTGCTAACTCTGATCATTTAGTCTCTTTTTTAAAAAGTAAGTCTTTAAATTTTGAACATTTAAAATATTCAAATCATCATAATTTTGGTTTATCTGATACAAAAAAAATCAAACAAAAAATGCAAAGTCAAATAGTACTTACAACTGAGAAGGACTTTGGCAGGCTAGAACCATTTTTTAATTCAAATGAACTGTTTTATTTACCAATTGAAATGAGATTTTTCACAAAAAAGAAGGAAGATGAGTTTATACTTTTCCTAAAGAAAAATATTAGGATTGTTTAAGCAACGTGTTTGTGAGCCTTATAAGATGATCTTACAAGAGGTCCACTTTCAACATGCTTAAATCCTAAAGAAAGCGCATATTCTTCATATTTTTTAAATTGTTCTGGTGTTATAAATGATTTAACTGGAAGATGCTTTTTACTTGGCTGGAGATATTGTCCAATTGTCACTACATCAACATTTACTTCTCTTAGATCTTTTAAAGTTTCTAATACCTGATCTTCATTTTCACCAAGACCTAACATAATGCCAGACTTAGTTCTATTTACCCCTTGTTGTTTAAGATAATTTAACACGTCTAGACTAGTGTCATATTTAGCTTGAACCCTAACTTTTCGAGTTAAAATCCTTACAGTTTCAACGTTGTGTGAGACAACTTCAGGGGCAACTTCTATGATACGATCTAAATTACGACGGTTACCCTGAAAATCAGGAATTAGTGTCTCTAGGGTGGTATTTGGATTTGTCCTTCTTATAGCATTTACTGTTTCAGCCCAAATAATTGAACCCATATCTTTTAGATCATCACGATCAACAGAAGTGATCACAGCATGCTTTATTTTCATAATTTTAATGGAGTTGGCCACTTTTTCTGGCTCAGCCCAATCAACAGAGGAAGGCCTACCGGTTTGAACACCGCAAAAACCACAAGACCGGGTACATATATTTCCTAGGATCATGAAGGTAGCAGTACCTTCTGCCCAGCATTCTCCCATATTGGGGCAACTACCTGATGTACATATTGTATTAAGTTTATAGTTTTCAACTAATCCACGAAGTTCAGTATATTTTTTCCCAGTTGGTAATTTTACACGAATCCATTTGGGCTTTTTTGTGTGTTTAATTTCTTTTTCTTTAACCTCCACCATCATAATCTTTTTTACAAAGATAAACGAATGATTAAATACTTAAAAGATAAATTACCGTAAAACTTGATAAAAACAATAAACTTATAATACTTAGTATTTTCAATCCTCGTTTTGGCTGGTATTTCTTTGGCATTTCTTTGCTTAGAATTAAGCGAAAATTTAAATATGCATAAAGCGGAGCGGTTACAAATGAAAGTACTGTAGCAATTTGAATAAGTTGCCCCATTTCTGATAATAAAAATAAAAAAATGGCACCAGTACCAACTCCTAAAATTAAAAGCCAAGGGAGATAATATGATTTTTCTTTTTTAAAAAGAAGCTGCATGGTTTTTGACATTGCTCTCGGAGAGGCGTCTAGAGTCGTTATTGTAGTACTTAGCATTGTAGAAAAAGCAGCAACTGCAATTAGAACATATGATGCTTGACCAAGGCTAGAGGTATATAATTGAATTAATTGGCCTGCAAATTCAACCCCTTGATTGGAAAATTCCATACCAGTTCCAAACATAACAAGTGCACCAAGTCCTACAAAACATATTGCTAAAAAAGTTGTAGATATATATCCAACATTGAAGTCGAAAAGTGTTTCCTTAATTGTTGTTTTTTTAAATTGGATTTTATTTTTTTCAAGTGTCCATATTGAGTGCCAGATTGAAATATCTAGTGGAGCAGGCATCCAACCTAAAAAGGCGATCAAAAAAAGCAAACCACTTTCATTTGGCAGTATTTGATTTAAAGTGAGTGGATTATCATTTTTAAAAAAAGCAAAACTAACAGCAAGAATACTACTTATTGCAAGAGAAATCATTATAATTTTTATGAACTTGTCTAATAATTTATAACGCCCTACAATTAGTAAAACACTGCAGAAAAATGTTATTAATAAACACCACACAACTATATTTTCTGAAATTCCAAATAATTTTGATGCTAATCCTGCAGTAACAACTGTCACTGCACTTTGTATTGTGAACATAGTTGCTAGATTAACAAAAAAATATGCCCATAAGTAAGCCTTCCCAAGTTTATAATACCCATCCAAAAGACTTTCACCTGTCACCTGTGCATATCTAGGGCCATACTGAAAAAAAGGATATTTGAATAGATTTATTAATAAAAGTGCCCAAATTAATCCCCATCCATACTCAGCTCCAGCTCTTGTTGATTGAACTAAATGCGATACTCCTATTGCAGCACCTGCAAAAAGAAGACCCGGTCCTAGTTTAGATAATTTAAACTTCATTTTTCTCAATTAAGCTAGCTAACATTTTTTTTGCCCGAAAAAGCTTAACTCTTACTGTGGTTGGAGGTTCTTTTAGAATTTTTTCAATTTCTTTTAAAGATAGATCTTCAAAGTAACGCATTCTTATAAGATTTCTAAATTCTTTTTTCATGGATTTGATATGTTCTAAAACCTTATCCAAATTTTGATTTGAAATCATAAGTTCTTCTGGTGAAGGAACCTTATTTAAAATTTCTTTCTGAGAAATAGTATCGAATTCTTTATGAGTTTCATTTTGTCTTTTTAGTTTTCGATAGCGATCAATATGATGGTTTTTCGCAATAGTAATTAACCAAGCTCCGAACGAATATTGGCCATCATATTTTTCAAGGCGGTCAAAGGCCTTTGTAAAAGATTCAATTGCTAATTCTTCAGCAATATTAGAACTTTGTGTTCTTAAAAATAGGAAAGAGTAAACAGAATTCCAGTATTTGTCAAAAAGTAAATTGAATGCGCTTTGATCATTTAAAATAGCTTTTCTAATAACTTCTTTTTCATCCTGAAAACCCATCAAAAGCTTGATTAATTATTAAAAGTCACAGGGTTTTTACATTCTGCTTCGTCAGGCATCTTGCCACATAATCCGCATGGTTTATTGTCTTTATTTAGAAATGGACTTTGACTAGCGCAGGTCCCAGCAAACTCACCGTCCTTTTTTGCCCAAATTTTAATTGAGATTCCTGCAAATGCTATTAAAAGGAGCACAAATGATATTACAAATAAAGCCATGAGATCAACCTATTATTCAAAAATACTAATCTTTATTTTAAACAAAACAATTTGGGATATTTTAAAATAAAAGTTCTTTAGCATTCCACAAACTTCGAATGTAAATGAATCCAAAGGCTAAACCCGTTAAAAACTTAATAAAGGCTCCTACAAAAAATCCTAAAAATGCTCCAAAAGCTGCTTTTAAAGCTCTTTTTTTATTGTCTTTATTAATAATTAATTCTCCTAAAAAAGCTCCCAAAAAAGGTGCTAATATCAAACCAAATGGTCCTAGAAAAAGAATGCCGAAAATTAATCCGATACTACTTCCATAAATACTTCCTTTCCCACCACCAAACTTTTTTGCACCCATGCTTGGAATAAAATAGTCTAAAATAAATATTGCTAAAGCAATACAAAAAGTTAAGATTAATAAAATAAAATCAATTGATATTTGTGGCACAGAACTTAAAATCAAAATTCCAAACCAAGCAGTTATAGGTCCTGGAATAATTGGAAGAAAGCTTCCAGCTATTCCTAATAGGATAAAAAATCCAGATAAAAGAATCAAAAAATGAACCATGATTAAAAATATTCTTTTTTTTGCCTCGGGTTATAAATTAAATTATGAAATAGATAAAAAAGTGTAATTTTAGATTGAAATACTTTTTCATGAAAAAAATTAAGGTTTATACATTTATAATTAGCTTTTCAGTTCTAGCTTCAGGTTGCCATCTCTTTGAATCAACAAAGGTCTCCTCAAAAGAAATTAAGGCCGCCTCTACTTGGTCAGAAAAAGATCAAGTACCAACCTTTTCCGAATGTGAATCGATCGAAAGCACAGATGATAAAAAGGTCTGTTTTGAGTCGATAATTTCTGATTCAATATTAGACTACATAGACCAAAATCCATTGCAATCATCCGAACCTATATCCGAGGAAATAAATGCTATTCTTATTATAGATAAAGAAGGATATTTTTCGCTAGATGAAATAGAACGTTCTAGAAAGATGGATAATGCAATTCCAAATTTAGAAGAACAACTTCTCTCAGCCATTAGTATGATACCTCAAGCAGAGCCTGCTTTAAAAACAAATGTAGGAACTTTTGTTTCTACAAAAATGGTATTACCAATTATGATTGTTGCTGATTGACAGCCCTATGGATGAGGACAATATCATATTGGGAATTGATCCCGGAACTACAATAATGGGATTTGGTATTATAAAAGCTACAAGTAAAGAGATGTCACTTATACAAATGAATGAGTTGCATTTAAAAAAGTATGAAAATCATTTTTTAAAACTTCAAAAAATTTTTGAGAGAACTCAAGAAATAATAGATGAGTTTCATCCCGATGAAATCGCAATCGAAGCTCCATTTTTTGGTAAAAATGTGCAGTCGATGTTAAAGTTAGGAAGAGCTCAAGGTGTAGCCATGGCTGCTGGATTATCCAGGGAAGTTGCCATAACGGAGTATTCACCAAAAAAAATCAAAATGGCAATTACAGGAAACGGGAATGCATCCAAAGAACAGGTAGCGAAAATGCTTCAAAAACTTTTTAAAATAGAAACTTTACCTAAGAATTTAGACGCTACTGACGGATTGGCAGCAGCCGTTTGCCATTATTACAATCGGGGTAAATTAAAAAGTGAAAAATCATATTCCGGTTGGAGTGCTTTTGTAAATAAAAATCCTGACAAGGTTAAGTCTTAGGAACTTCTTAAGTTATTAAAAATGGCCAACCTTTATATACACTATCCATTTTGTAAACAAGCCTGCCATTATTGTAATTTTCATTTTTCAACAAAAAAAACAGATGCTGGAGGGATGTTGGATTTAATCTATAAAGAATTAAAAATAAGAGCTAGTGAAGTTAAGGCTCCACTTGAAAGTATCTATTTTGGTGGTGGCACACCGTCAATAATTAAACCAAAATCGATAAAGTCATTTATAAATTCTGTTAAAGGACAATTTCAATTTATTCCCGAAATTGAAATAACACTTGAAGCAAATCCAGATGATATTAATGAAGATTATCTTTTAAATCTCAAAAGATCTGGAATCAATCGCCTGAGTCTTGGCGTACAATCTTTTTTTGATAAAGATCTTAAATTAATGAATAGAGCTCATGACCAAGAGCAAGCTCTAGAGTCTATAAATATTGTAAGAAAGTATTTTAACAACTATTCAATTGATTTAATTTATGGTATTCCCTATACAACTTTAAATGACTGGGAAAACAATCTTAATATTGCTCTAGATTTTAATCCACCTCATATTTCAGCTTATGTTTTAACTGTTGAAGAGAAAACGGCATTAGATTTTCTAGTTAAAGAAAAAAAAATCGCCCTTTTGGATGAAGAATTAGTAAAACAACAATATGATTTGCTTATTAAAAAGCTTGAACAGAAAGGTTATATAAATTATGAATTTTCAAGTTTTGGCAAACCAGATTATTTTTCAGTAAATAACTTAAACTACTGGAATAATAAACCTTACTTGGGGTTAGGACCATCTTCTCATAGTTTTGATGGGGTTTCAATAAGAAGTTGGAACATATCAAATAATCACCAATATAAAAAGGGTATTGAGTCGGGAAAATTATTAATAGAGCATGAAGAATTGAGCAAAAAAGACAGATATAACGAGTATTTAATGACTTCTTTGCGTAAAAGTGAAGGTGTTTCTTTGTCTTATGTAGAGGAAAGTTTTGGAAGTACTTATGTCTCTTATTTGGAAGAGCAGGTCTCAAGGCATTTGCATAAAAGAAACCTATTCTGGGATGGCAATTTTTTAAAAATTTCAAACAAGGCAAAGTTTCTAACCGATGGGATAGCTGCTGATCTTTTTATCGTTTAATAATTATTCTACTTCTTGTAAAGTTTGATAAAATGGTCATAAAATTTTGGTATAGTTTCTATGCCCTTAAAAAAATTAAATAAACCAAAGTGCTCATTTGGTGAATGAAGTGCATCACTATCTAATCCGAAACCCATTAAAATAGACTTAACTTCGAGCTCCTTCTCAAACATAGGAACAATTGGGATACTTCCCCCACCTCTTTTAGGGATAGGTGGAATTCCAAAGGTTTCTTTATAAGCTTGGTGTGCAGCTTGATATCCAATAGTCGAAATGGGAGTAACATACGCGTAACCGCCATGATGAGTTATAACTTCAACGTTAACTCCTTTAGGTGCTAAAGATTTGAAGTGATTAGAAAATAGTTCACTAATTTCTTCCCAGTCTTGATCAGGCACGAGGCGCATTGATATTTTTGCATGTGCCTTGCTTGGGATTACAGTTTTAGCACCATCACCCATATATCCACCCCATATTCCATTCACATCTAGTGTTGGTCTTATTGAACGGTGTTCTTCAGTTGTATAACCCTTTTCTCCATCAACATCATCAATACCGATAGAATTTTTTAATTCTTGCAGATCAAATGGAGCCTTTTCCATTTCTGAGCGTTCTTCTTTTGATAATTCAACTACTTTGTCATAAAATCCAGGGATTGTAATTTTTTTATTTTCATCTTGAAGTTGTGAAATCATATCGCACAAAACATTTATTGGATTATGCACTGCACCACCATAAATTCCAGAATGTAAATCCCTGTTGGGTCCTGTAACGCACACCTCCATATAACTTAAGCCTCTCAGGCCAGTAGTTATCGAGGGTAAGTCTTGTGCAATCATACTTGTATCGGATATAAGAATCACATCACATTTTAGTTTTTCTTTATTTCCTTTAACAAAATCTTCAAGATTATCACTACCAACTTCTTCTTCTCCTTCGATCATAAATTTAATATTACAAGGGATAGGCCCTCGAGCTAGCATAACTTCGAATGCTTTTATATGCATAAACATTTGACCTTTGTCATCGCATGAACCCCGAGCAAAGACAGCTCCATCAGGATGAATTTCAGTTTTTTTGATAACAGGTTCAAATGGAGGACTTTCCCAAAGATCAACGGGATCTGGAGGCTGAACATCATAGTGTCCGTAGACTAAAACTGTAGGAAGCTCTACATCTTTTATATATTCACCGTAAACTATAGGATGCCCTGGAGTTGAAATAATTTCAGTTTTTGGGCAACCTGATTTTTTTAAAGCATTTTCTACCCACTGTGCTGCGTGTTGCACATCTTCATTGTGAGTTGGATTTGCACTTACAGACGGGATTTTTAAAAAATCCATCCATTCATCTAAAAATCTATTTTGATCTTTTGTTAATGTCATTTTAATATCTCTAATTTATTCAAGCAAAGTTAACTCATGTATTTTTTTAGGAGAAGAAATTTTATTGAAAAACTTAATTATATTTGTCGACCTCTGCGGGTGTGGTGAAATTGGTAGACACGCTAGATTTAGGATCTAGTGCTTCACGGCGTGGGGGTTCGAGTCCCTTCACCCGCACAAAAACCCCAACTGTCTTGGGGTTTTATTTTTTCTAAAACTTTTAGTTAAGTAGTTAAATAAGATTTATTGACTCAATCATTCATTATTATTTGGGGTAACGAAGAGTGAGAAGAACTTATTTGGTTCATACTTATTTTAAAATCCTCCATTTTTCTCAAGTGAACTTCGAGCTCTTGTTTTAAACTTTTTATTCTTTCTTGCTGAGGAATTGTTGGCGGATTGGTCGTATTATCGATTGCTCGCATCAATGTTTTAATTTCCTCTTTCAATCTTGGTCTTTGCCTGTAACCCATCGACGGAGGGGGCCTCATTAAATCATGATCCTTAAAGGTTTTAATTTTATTGAGTAATCTTTCTAACCTTGGAAGGTCTTTACTAGATACAACCTTAAGTTTTATAGCTAAAGTCTCAATCTGTTCCTCTATAAAAAGAATATTTTCTATTAATTTATGAGTATGATTTTGTAAGTCTCGTAAGCTAACTAAAGCTTCAGATTTTAATTTATAATTCTCCACAGGCATTTCTATCCTATAATCTCCACTCACCAGAAATTCAGAGACTTCTGAAGTGTTATTATATTTAATTTCAGCTCTATATGTTCCAGGAGCAACTTTTGGTCTTATCTCTTCACTTAAACCTTCATATGTTTTTCCAGGCTTAGTTTTTTTAATTTCTAATTTGCCTTGTTCATTTATATTTAATGGATTTGCTGAATCATAACCAAGATCCCAAGCTAATCTATTAATTCCTTTTTTTGGATTTTCATCTTCAAGAGTTGTAATTAAATTATTTTGTTTATCAAAAATTTTAACTTCTATGGAACTTTTAGGTGTATGATTTAAATAGTAATTTATGTAAGTGCCGTATTCCGGATTTTTCGCGGTATACTTTTTATCTCCTAAATTTTCTAAGCGCCAATACATATTCCATAAAACACCCTCTCTTATTGGGAAAAGGTGAATAGATTTATCCATTATTCCATCTAACTCCTCTAAAGGTCTAATATCATCTAAAATGTAGGCTCCTCTTCCATGGGTTCCGATAACTAGGTCACGATCTCTTTTCTGAATCCTTAAATCTCTAACTGAAACATTAGGAAGGTCAATGTTGATTTTTTCCCAATTTTTTCCGCTATCCCAACTTGCATATATGCCATGTTCCATTCCAGCAAATAATAATTTAGGATTATGAGGGTCTTGTCGAACTACCTTAACGTAGTCATCTTGAGGAAGATTACCTGAAATTTTTTCCCAGGTTTTTCCAAAATTTTTGGTCATAAAAATGTAAGGTTTAAAATCATCCATACGATGCTGATCAACAGTGACAAATGCGGTTCCAGCATCGTGTTCTGAAGCATGTATTTTTGAAACCCATGAAAATTCAGGCAGGCCTTTAATTCTGTTGTTTAAATTTTTCCAATTTGCTCCACCGTCCATAGTGAGTTGTATATTTCCATCATCAGTACCAGCCCAGAGGACTCCTTTTTGAACAGGAGATTCGGCAATATAGAGAACCGTACAATGAAATTCAGCTGCGGTATTGTCTTGATAAATAGTACCGCCAGAAGATCTTTGTTTAGACTTATCGTTAGTAGTTAGGTCTGGACTAATTACTTCCCAACTATTACCACGGTCTTGTGATTTAAATATTACATTTCCACCAACGTAAACAGTCTCTGGGTCGTGAGGCGAAATATGAATTGGAGAATCCCAATTAAATCTATATTTGTGTTTATCAATTGCATCTCCAGCGGAGCCTACAATTTTTGGATAAGGGTGTATAGTTCTAACATTACCGTATCTGCTGTCAACAAGAAAGGGAACACCTCCCTGTAGATTGGTGTAAACTAAATGTTCATTGCCTGGAATAGGTTCGGCAAAGTAACCATCACCATAGGCAAGTCCCCTCCAATGGCGTTTTAAAATACCTGCATTATACAGAGAGTTACTAGGGCCTACCCATGTACCATTATCCTGAAGACCTCCATAAACATTGTAGGGTCTAAGGTTGTCAACTTGAATTTGATAAAATTGTGAGAGCTCAATATTATTTATTATTTCCCAGCTATCACCACCATCAAAAGATCTTTGAAAACCGCCATCACTACCATTTAAAATGTATTTGGGATTTTTAGGATCTATCCAAAGTGATTGATGGTCCCCATGGACAGATGTAGCAATTCGCTCCCAAGTATTTCCACTATCTTTTGATCGGCTCAGCCATCCTGATATTGAGAATAGAATATTGGAATGCTGAGGATCAACTCTTACGTCACTATAATAAAAGGGTCTAAAGTTAATGTTAGGATCGTCATTTACCATTTTCCAGTTTTCACCTTTATCATTTGAGCGAAAAATAGTTCCACCACCTTTGAATTCTGTCATTAGATAAATAATATTTGGATCACTTTGAGCAATATAAATCCCTGGTCTTGCCATATCAGTTTTTGGGAGGCCCTTCATTATTTTTTTCCAACTGGTACCTCCATCTGTAGTTTTATAAACACCGGTATTTTTTCCACCATCATCAAAACGCCACGGTTTTCTTCGAAAAGTCCACATGCCTGCATACATAACTCTTGGATTTTTAATTTCTATAGCAATATCAGCACACCCTGTATCTTCATCTATAAATAAAACTTTATCCCAAGTCTTACCTCCATCAGTAGTTTTAAATACGCCTCTTTCTTTATTTGGTCCCCATTGTTTTCCAAGTGCACAAACGCATGCCACATTGGGATTATTTGGATCAACAACAATACGTTTTATTCGCTCTGTTTTTTTTAAACCAAGATTTTTCCATGTTTGTCCACCATCGACGGATCTGTACACACCCCACCCATAGCCTACACTATTTCGGGGATCTCCTTCTCCGGTACCCACCCAAAGTACATTACTGTCTGAGGGTGCTATGGTGAGTGCACCTATAGAGTAAGCTCTTTGATTTTCAAAAATGGGTTTGAAACTCACACCTCCATCAATTGTTTTATGAATGCCTCCATCAGCTCCACTTACATAAAAAGTTGAGGGGTCTCCAGGTACTCCGTCAATGTCAGTTACTCTTCCTCCCATATTGGCAGGTCCTATTGCTCTCCATGAGTACTTTTTAAGGAGTTCAGCTCTTTGAGTATAACCCTCAGCTATTATGCTAAAAAAAGCCAAGGTAGTTATGATGTATTTCTTGAGAATATTTAAATTTTCCATTGGTCTTACTTTGATTATCCAATTTATAAAAAACTAAGTAAAATTCATATTGGAAATTATTTTGGAAATTATTATTTTAAGGGGTCATAATTATGTGTATTAGAGGGCTTTAGTATTATTTTACGTTTTTTAAGCTATAATTATTAAAATGCAGTGAAAATGCAGTATAAGATCATTTAAATTTATATTGGAAGTTCAATATATTAGCATCAAACAAACCAAAATGGATCACAGTTATTTATATCACACGGATTTACCAAAAGGTGTAAAGTCAGTTTATTTTAATGGGAAAAAGATAAGTAGAGCAGAATTTTTAAAAGAAAGGAAAAACTTTTTTTCAAACAAAAGGTCAATTTGAATTTAAGGACATGGATAGAGGTATTAATCATCTTTTTAATAGTCTTAATCATTTTCCTATACTTAAAAAAATAGCTACCCTTGGTTAGAATTTTTAATTTATCGCTAATTTTTTTTTATTCTCTTTTTTGTTTATCACAACAGGATATAAGATTAAGAGATTCCATCAAAAAGTATCAATTTTCAAATCCTAGCCTTGCAATAGATTTTGGTCTCAAATATGTTGAATCGGTTCAATCTAAAACACCAGATAGTTTAGTTATTGGGACTCATGCGATGATTGGAGAAATCCTTTCAGATATGGGTCTGTATGCTTCGGCTATAGATTATTTTAATAGGGCTTTGGATCTGTATCAAACCATGCCAGATAAGAACAAGGGAAACCCTGAAATTTCCCAACCGCCATGGATTATATTAAACATTGGAAGCATCTATTTTAAAAATGGGGATTACAAAAAAGCAGAGGAAAAATTCCATCAGGCAAAAAGTATTTTTTTAAGTCTTTCAGAAAAGCAAAGTAGAGATTTCGGTTTAAATACAACAGATTCAAATCTGGGACTTATTGATGAGACTAAAGGAGATTATCAGAGTGCAGAAAAAAAATATTTTAGCGTTTATCAAAGAAGGCTCAAATTAAAAAAACCTGAAGATATACTTTATTCTATTTCACAGCTTATAGCTGTCAATTTTTTAAGAGGTGATATAAATGTGGCCCAAAACAAATTTGAACAACTAAAGCAATACTACAATGAAAATAAAAATAATCAAGAATCAAATTCCTTATTTACAAGAAATTATGGCTATGGTTATTTTGTTAGTGGGGCATACTATCAGTCGAAAAAAAAGTATAAAAAAGCAATCGATTTATTCACACAATCTCAGAAAATCTTAAGCGGATTTCCTTCAGAACTAAGCGCTCTAGGATCAAGGTTTGCAGAATGCTATTTAGGACTAGGTGATCTAGTTAGAGCCGAAAAAAAAGCAAAGCAAAATCTTGAAATAAAAAATTTAAGTGACACTGAAAAACGATATAACTATAACGTACTTGAGAAAGTCTATTCAAAAAAGGGGATGAATTCTGAGTTGCTTAAAGTAAAAGATTCCCTGATTCTTATTTCATCAGGAGGATCAAGTGGAAAGATTTTTAAGTCTTTAAATAACCTTGAAACACAAATTCAAATTTCAAATTCAGTAAGAGAATTAAACGAAAGTAAAATTAGATACAATACATACTTGTATATTTTGATAATATGCTCTGTCATTTTGATTTTCTCTCTTATGACAATTCGTGTAAATTATAATTATCAAAAAGAAAAAGGGAGTAGGCTAGAATTGGAAAAGCTTGCTATAAAAAATGAACTAGATAAAAAAAATAGAGAACTGGTTAGCAAATCAAATTTTATAATCCAACGTAACGATTACCTGAAAAAATTAAAGAAAAAAATTGAAGTTCAAGACAATAAAAAAGAGGCTGCCTCTAAATTGTCTCAAGAATTAAATATGGTCATTTCTTCAGAAAAATCTTATCAAGATTTTGATAATATGTTCGTAGAAGTTTACCCTAATTTTTACAAATCACTTAACGAGATAGCCAATCTTTCAAAAACAGACTTAAGATTAGCTTCTTATATAAAAATGAATCATAGTAATGATCAGATTGCAAAAATTTCAGGTGTATCGATTAGAACAATTGAAAGTCAACGCTACAGATTATCAAAGAAGTTTAACCTAGAAAACGGCTACGAGTTAAACAATTTCATACACAACATTTAAAAGTAGAAGGCAAGTATAAAATTGAAAGATTATCATTTTTTCTTTAAATATTACTGCATTATTACTGCAAATATCATATTTCGATTAAAAAATATCTTTTCATGCAAGATGTTTGATAATTTTATAAAATTAAATTGCTTAATCTATATTGAGTATCAAAACAAGTCAAAATTTTGAATTAGGTTTTGCTCAAACCTACCCGGACTTCACAAAAAAGCTAGTCGAACAATGTGATACTCTGTCTTTCCAGGAGGTTAGGATATGTATGTGTATAAAATTAAGTTATACTAACCTTCAAATAGAAAAGCAGCTGAACATATCGTCAAGTACTCTTTCTAATATGCGCTCTAGCATAAGAAAAAAAATGGGACTTAGTAGAAGTCAAAATCTTGTGACTACAATTATTAAAATATAATGGGAAGGAGAGCTTTAAATTTTACACTTTATAAAAAACTAATACTCGCATTTTTAGTTTCAGTTTTTAGTTTTCTATTTTCTTTTTCTCAAGACACTACAAGTCCAACTGTTGTTATTTCTGACAATGCTTCAGGAGACACTGTTGGAAATCATGAGACTATTAGAATTACGGGAACATTTAGTGAGAATATGGCTGCAAGCCCTCAGATTAGCATTGGAAGTTTGATTACAAATGCTAATATGACCCAAGGCGGTAATGCTTCGATTTGGTATTACGACTGGGATGTATCTACTGGAAGCCCAAGTGAAGGTCCAGTTGTAGCTACAATCACAGGTACAGACCTTGCTGGAAATGGTTTGGGTTCAACAACTCAAATGAATAAAGCGCTGCACCTTAACGGATCTTCTTATGTTGCAATTCAAGATAATGGTAATGGTCAATCTTATCCATTAAGAAGAAGTCCTTCAGGGGGGGTAAGTGGAAATCAGCCTTGGATGGTAAATGTAATTTTTAAAAGAACAGCCACAGCAAACCAAACAATTTGGGCCCAAAGAGAAACAGGAGGCGGTAGTTCAGATAAGGTAAAAATTAAAGTAAATGGGAGTAGCCTAATGTTTAGGTACGGAAGAAGCAGTAACTATTTTAGATGGTCAAAAACATCATTTATTAATCAAGACGGTTGGTATTCGATTACATTAAAATATAATGGGGGTAATGTGACACAATCTTCTTCATTTAAATTTTATCAAACTGATTTTTCAAGTGGCTTAACATCAGATATTACAGAATCTGGTTCATTCAGTACCGTTGGCTCACCGAGCAATTCAATGCAATTGGATGGGAATTTTTTTGTTGGTTCTGATTCTGATGCAGAGTATTTTAATGGTTATATCGCATCGGTTGTTGTTACAACTTTAAAACAAAGCGAATCTCCTTCACTCAACGAAATATCTATGTTTAGTCAAGACCCTTTAGCTTGGCTTGCCAATTACAAAGAAGGCGAAACATTTAGGGCTCCGGATAGATCAGGTGTGGAGTCAGTAAATTTTCAAAGTTTTAATAATAATAAAACAGGAAACCAAAGAAGTGATTTTGCAACTTATTTGTGGTTGATGGGCGACGGTAAAGCTGGTGGAGGTAACAATGGTCTAGGGACAGGTAGTAGTAAACACGTAAAAAATGAAGTTACAAATGCGACTGAGTCAAATAAAACAAGATTGAATTTTAATAATGCTTTGAATGCTACTGGCTATACTAGAATAGAAGATGTTAACATAACTGTTCCGGCTAGAAGACAATATTATATTACTGATACTATTTCACCAACTGTCACACTAACTAGCAATGACAGCGACAATATTATTAAACCTGGCGATAATATAACTGTCACAGCTACATTTAATGAAAATATGGCCTCCAGTCCAAGAATGACAATTGGCTCTGCAGTAAATAATGTAGTACTTACAGCTACAAATAGTACTACATGGAGCTATACTTGGAATACTAGTGGAGTTGCTGAAGGAAGTTATACCGTTACTGTTACTGGTACGGATATTGCTGGAAATAGTTATACTGGGACTGATACTTTAAAAATCATTTTGGATTCCTCATCTCCCGAGGTTTTATTGGTTTCAGATATCATAAGTCCCACAATTGAAACTACTAACGTTGTTTCTATTTCAGCTTATTTTTCAGAAACACTTTCTACTACACCTACACTGTCCATATCAGGATTAGTGACCAATACTGCTATGAGCAAATTTTCTATAACACCAATTAGTCAAATTGGTCAGTCGCTTGACGCAGATGCGGCTGGTGATTGGTTAGGGTTTTACTCACAGACAAGTGATAGTGGAAACCGAATTATTGTAGGTGGAATGAGAGGTAATAGTGGGGCTGGTTATGCGAGGATATATCAGTGGAACGGGAAGCAGTGGGTACAACTCGGTAATGACATTAATGGTGCTTCAGGTGACGGATATGGTAGAACAGTTGCCATTAGTGGTGACGGTAATGTAGTAGCTGTCGGCGGAACTGGTGGTGCAGCAAATAGCAATAGAGGAAAATATGGGGTTTACACATTAAGTGGAAATACTTGGACCATCAGAGATGATTTTATCTATGGTGAAGCGGCAAACGATCTACAGGCGGTGGGATCTTCAATAGCTCTTAATCGCGACGGATCAATAGTAGCTTTTGGTGCTGGTAAAAATAAGGCGGGAAGTGCTTCATACAATAGAGGTCATATAAGGGTTTTTAGATGGGATGGAACAAATCTAAATCAAATGGGAAGTGATATAGATGGAGATGGAACAAGTGGACGTTTAGGAGAAGGAAGTCCTGCAGTTGATTTTTCTAAAGACGGTTTGCGCCTAGTTGCAGGTGCTCCTACTTATAATGGTAACAATGGTGTTGTAAGGATTTATGACTGGAATGGCTCTAATGCATGGATAAAAATTGCAGATATTACGGATCCAGTAGATAGTTCAGGTAGCTTAATTGGTAGATCCGTTTCTATCACAGAAGACGGACAAACTATTATAGCAGGTGCTAATAGTGGAAATAATACAGGTCATGTTCTTGTTTTTGAGAATGAGATCATTTCAGGTATTTCAACATGGACTCATAAAGCAACTATAGCTGGGGATGCTGCAAATGATGGTTTCGGTTATTCCAGTGCAATTAGTGGCAATGGAAGTAAAATTCTCATTGGAGCGATTGATCCGTCTGGTGTTGCTAATACTAGAGGATATTATAAGTTATTTAGCTGGGATGGTAACACAGCAGCACAAATAGGATCAAAAGTTAGTGGTGATGGTTCATCTGACTTCTTGGGTACCCATGTCCATTTAGGAACAAATGGGATTGGAATTATTGGTGCTCCATATCATTCTGGAAATGGCTCACAAGCAGGAAGAGTTAAAGTTATTGGGGTCGACCGCTATGAATATTCATGGGATGTTGACAGCCCCTCGGCTCCTTCAAATGGAAATTATTTTGCTAGTATTTCAGCTGTTGATAAGGCAAATAATGCCTACTCTGGGTCTGAGAGTATTACATTTACTATACAGGATTCATTTTCACTTGCCATCACCTCTAATGATTCTGATAATATAATTACTTCGGGTCAGGTAACACTCACGGCCACCTTCTCAGAAAACATGAATGCCTCACCAACGATCTCGATATCGGGAGTGGTTACCAATGTTTCAATGACACAAAGCGCTACTGCAGCAGTATGGGCTTACTACTGGCAAGTACCTTCAAATATTTCATCAGGGACTACTCTGAATGTAACCGCTACTGCAACAAGCACTAACAATAACGCCTACTCTGGAAATGCCTCCCTTACCCTTACTATAAGTCCTACTTTTTATTTGGCCTCTAATGGGGTGACTGTAAAGTGTTCTGGTTGTAGTGCCGGGGATACGGGTATGGTAAGCGGTACGCTTTATACCGCTGTTGAAAATGGTACTGGAACAAATGGTATAAAAACCTTTGTTAATGCAGGGAATTTCAACTTAGCCACTACTCTTGTTACAAATATGAGTGGTCTTTTTGATGGTAACACTTCCTTTAATACAGATATTGGTTTTTGGGACACTTCTAACGTCACTACCATGTATGAAATGTTTAAAGGGGCAACATCATTCAATCAAAACATAGGTTCTTGGGATACTTCAAGTGTAAACAACATGAACTCTATGTTTTTAACAGCTCAAGCATTTAATAATGGGGGTAGTAATACCATAAATAATTGGGATACATCAAGCGTAACTACCATGTATCAAATGTTTTATAATGCTAGTGTATTTAATCAAAATATTGGATCCTGGGATACATCCAGTAACACAAACATGACTCGGATGTTTAATAATGCTAATTCATTTAATCAAAATATTGGTAATTGGAACACTTCGAATGTTACTACTATGGGCACTGCCTTTCAAGGGGCAAATGCATTCAATCAAAACATAGGGGCCTGGAATACATCAAAAGTAACCAATATGAGTTATTTGTTTTCAGGTGCAAGGGTTTTTAATAATGGGGGCAGTGGTTCGATAGGTAATTGGGATACATCAAAAGTAACTACCATGGCAAGTATGTTTAGTAATGCAGATGCATTCAATCAAAATATTGGGGACTGGGATACGTCAAAAGTTACCAATATGAACTCTATGTTTTCAGGTGCAAGGGTTTTTAATAAACCTTTAAATAATTGGGATACATCAAGCGTTACTACTATGAACCAAATGTTTTATGGTACAAATGCATTCAACCAAAACATTGGCGCTTGGAATACTTCAAAAGTTACTATTATGCGTGGGGTTTTTAAGTCAGCTACTGCATTCAATCAAAATATTGGTAATTGGAATACATCAAGTGTAACCGAAATGACTGAAATGTTTAATGGTGCGAGTCTCTTTAACCAAGATGTCTCTGGGTGGTGTGTGAATAGAATAGGATCTGAACCCAATAATTTCAAAAGTATGGCTAATTCTACTTGGAGAAATGATGCTTCCAAACAGCCTGAGTGGGGAGTATGTAATTCCAATGTTTCGGTAATTTTATCTGATACCGATGCGGATAATATATTAGTGGCTTCAGACACAGTAACCATTACAGCTTTCTTTACCGAGGCAATGACAGCTACTCCTACAGTTAGTATTTCAGGACTAGTGACTAATGTTGCAATGACTAAAATTTCAATAGGAGGAAATAGTTCCGTTGTGACTCAGTTAGGAGCAGATATTGAAGGACAAAGAACAAATGATGATAGTGGTCGTTCAGTTTCTTTGTCTTCTGATGGCTTAACGGTAGCTATAGGATCACCAGAATGGGAAGACACAGGAATTATTCCTACTCCATTTTCTGAGGGTAAGGTAGCTATTTATAGATGGAATGGATCTGCTTGGACTCAATTAGGATCTAATATCAGGGGTGAAGCAAAAGATGATTATAGCGGTTATTCACTGTCTCTATCTTCTATCGGTACAAGAGTGGCTATTGGAGCATATCTTAATGATGGAAACGGAGCAAATTCAGGCCATGTTCGTATTTATGATTATAATGGTTCTGCATGGGTGCAAGTTGGGGGTGATATTGATGGTGAAGGCGAGGGTGATGGGAGCGGTTTTTCGGTCTCCCTTTCTTCTGATGGGTCAAGAGTAGCTATTGGAGCATATAGTAATGATGGAACGAATGGAGCAAATTCAGGGCACGTACGTATTTATGATTATGATGGTTCTGCATGGGTTCAAGTTGGGGGTGATATTGATGGTGAAGCAGAAAATGATCAAAGTGGTAGAGCGGTCTCCCTTTCCTCAGATGGAACAA
>CABYPG010000012.1:0-53575 GCA_902520765.1 uncultured Bacteroidota bacterium | reverse complement strand
TGTCTGCTGTTGGATCTGCTCTAGCAAATGATCCGATTAGCTTTGCTGTTTTTCGATTCATCGGAGGATTAGGAGTTGGAGCGTCAGGAATTGCAGTTCCAGCTTACATTTCCGAAATTGCTCCTGCTAATAGCCGAGGAAGACTAGTAGGACTTTACCAGTCTAGCTTGGTTCTGGGGATTTTGCTGGCATTTATTTCTAACTATCTTTTAAGTGATATAGGCGAAAATGCTTGGAGATGGATGATGGGAGTTGAAGCGTTTCCAGCTTTTCTGTACACTTTTTTATGCCTTGTAATTCCAAAAAGTCCGAGATGGTTAATTACGAAAGGCTATTTAGATGAGGCTAAATTAATATTTCAAAAAATTGATCCTGATGGCTCTTTCGATAATTTGGTTAATGAGATAAATGAAAACTCTGATACAAAAAACAGCTCTGAATCTATATTTGATAAGAAATATAGTTTGCCACTAAAGCTCGCCTTTATGGTTGCTTTTTTTAATCAGCTTTCAGGAATTAATGCTTTTCTGTATTACGCTCCTCGTATTTTTGAAGAAGGAGGATTGGGAGAAAGCACATCGCTACTAAGTAGTATTGGTATTGGGCTTACAAACTTAATATTTACATTAATTGGAGTTTCTCTTATAGACAAGCTAGGTAGAAGAAAATTAATGTATTACGGTTCTTTTGGTTATATTATTTCTCTTTCTCTAGTGGCATGCGCGTTCTTTTTTAAGTGGGAAGGAATCTTAATTCCTATTTTTCTTTTTGTTTTTATTGCATCACATGCTATTGGTCAGGGTGCGATAATATGGGTATATATTTCAGAAATTTTTCCAAATCACCTGCGTAACTCTGGACAATCATTTGGAGTTAGTGTTCACTGGGTGTTAGCTGCTATTATTCCTTCTTTGGTACCTCTTTTATTTGCCAGTATTGGACCTGGTGTTGTATTTTCCATTTTTGCTGGATTTATGGTATTACAGCTCACGTTCGTCCATTTTATGATGCCTGAAACCAAGGGAATTTCTTTGGAAGAACTAAGTAAGAAGTTAGTATCCTAAAAAAATGGTCCATAGACAAAACCTAATACTAGTTTTAACTTTTTTTATTTTTTCAGCTTGCAATAATCTTAAAAAATCATCAGATAAAATTTCCATGAACCAAAAAAACCAAGATGAAATAAAACACCGCCCTCAAATTCACTTTTCACCAAAGGAAAACTGGATGAATGACCCTAATGGAATGTTTTATTACAAAGGGAAATATCACCTTTACTTCCAGCATAACCCAAATGCAAACGTCTGGGGACCCATGCACTGGGGTCATGCTATAAGTGAGGATTTAATTTCATGGCAACAGCAACCCGTAGCACTTTTCCCAGATGATCTTGGAACAATTTTTTCAGGTAGTGCAGTTGTTGATCTTGAAAATACTTCAGGTTTTGGCACAAAAGAAAACCCACCAATAGTTGCTATTTATACAAATCATAATTCGAGAGAAGAAAAAAAGGCATCTAAAAAATTTCAAAATCAAAGTATTGCATTTTCTTTAGATGAAGGGCAAACCTGGACTAAATACCATCTAAATCCTGTGATAGAAAACACAGGAATGATCAATTTTCGTGATCCCAAAGTCTTTTGGTATGAAATGCAAAATAAGTGGGTACTTACTTTAGCAGCTGGTCAGCAGACCCAATTTTATGAATCTAAAGATTTAAAAAATTGGAGCTATTTATCATCTTTTGGACAAGGGATAGGAAACCATAAAGGAGTTTGGGAGTGTCCAGATTTTTTTGAGCTTCCAGTTGAAGGTTCAAAAGAGACTAAGTGGGTTCATTTAGTTAGTATTAATCCGGGGGGACCAAATGGAGGAAGTGCAACACAATATTTTGTTGGTGACTTTGATGGGAAAAACTTTTTTATTGATCCCTATTTTGAAAAACAAATGAAACTCAATCACAATTTTTGGACTGATTTCGGGAAAGATAATTATGCTGGGGTTACATATTCTAATTGGAAAAGTGAAAAAAAAGGAGTGCTATTTCAGGGCTGGATGTCTAACTGGCAATACGCAGGGGTTGTTCCCACAACAACTTGGAGAAGTGCGATGACGCTTCCAAGAGAGCTCGAATTATTCAAAACAAAAAAAGGGCTTTATCGTCTGCGATCAAAAAACATTAACTCTTTTGAAAAATATACAACACAAACTATCGAAAAAGGCAAAATTGATTTAAACGAAAATAATATTCTAATTTCAGAAGGGGAGATTGATTTTTCATCTGCTAAGGTTGAACTCGAGATTCAAGATATGAATGAAACAAAGTATAACTTCCTTCTTTCAAATAAGTATGGAGATTCTTTAAGCTTTGGTTATGACCATAATGAAAAATTATTTTTTGTTGATAGAAGTAGGGTAGGGAATATTAATTTTTCAAAAAACTTTGCGCTAAAACCCTCAATTGCTCCGCGCATAAAAAAAGACGGAAACCTAAAAATGGAATTTATTTTAGATAAGTCCTCAATAGAATTGTTTTATGATGATGGAATTTCAGTAATGACCGAGATTTTCTTTTCTAATTCGCCATATGAAACATTATCTTTAGATTGTTTAGGCTCAGGGTCAAGTTTGAAAAAATTCAAACTCCAAGAAATAAAAACAGAATAAATAATTTTAAGCTGGTTGAATACCATTTTAACTTATGAAGATTACTTTTTATAAAGTACGATTAAAAAAAAGATTTCCTTTAGCAATAAGCAGGGGGGTTCGTTCAGACTCAGAAAACCTTTTCGTTAGATATGAAAAAGAGGGTATTATCGCATGGGGAGAAGCTGCACCTGGAAAGTCAGAAGGAGCTGAAAGTGTAATGAAAGTGAAACAGGCACTTGAAAAATTTATTTCAACAGGGATTAACAATTTCTCTATCCAGGAGCTTTATGATCGTTCAAGAGAGTTGAAAATACCTCCATGCGCCTATGTTGGTTTAGACACTGCACTTTGGGATTGGCAAGCAAAAAAAGAAGGTTTACCATTATATAAACTTTTAGGTTTTCCAAGGCCCAAAACACCCACATCTGTTACTATTGGAATTAATTCCCCTGAGGTAGTTAAAGAACGAATTCCAATACTATTGGAGGGTACAACAGTGAAGTCTTTAAAAATTAAATTGGGATCTGTTGATGGAATCCAAGCCGATAAATCAATGTTTGAGCAGGTAATTAAAAGCACTAAAAATTACAATGTAAAGATTCGTGTAGATGCAAATGGAGGTTGGAATATTGCTGATGCTAAATATATGATGCAATGGCTAGCCGATCGAGGAGTGGATTATGTCGAGCAACCACTTAAAGAAGGAGAAGAGTTTAATCTAGAGGAACTTTATGAAAATAGGCCAGTACCTATTTATCTTGATGAGACCTGTCGTTTTTCAGAAAACATACCTAGTTTTGCTCACTGTGTTGATGGGGTAAATATGAAATTAATGAAGTGTGGGGGTATAACAGAAGCACTCAAAATTATTGAAACTGCGAGAAAATATAAATTAAAAACAATGATTGGTTGTATGAGTGAATCTTCAGTATCAATCGCTGCTGCAGCTGCACTAAGTGGAGGTATTGACCATATCGATCTTGATTCTCATTATAATTTGGCTCCTGATCCTTCTTTTGGAGCACCAATGGTAGATGGAGTTACCTTACCTGCTGATATTCCTGGACATGGAGGTGAATTGAAAAAAGAGTTTTATGCTTAATTCTGATTCAAAAGTTGCTGTCTACATGGAAGGTCACATAGATAGTGACTATGGTAAAATGGGTATGGGTGTTGTTCGTTATTTAAAAAATCCAATAGTGGGAGTTGTTGATAAAGCCTTTGAAGGTAAAGCTATGAAAGAGTTTATTAATATTTCTAGGGACATTAAAATTTATGGGAATCTTCAAGATGTCATTAATCTAGGGGCAGAGGTTTTAATATTGGGTATAGCACCTTCTGGAGGAAGAATTCCAGAGTCTTGGAATCCTATTATTGAAATGGCGCTTGAGGCAGGTTTAAGCATAATTAATGGGCTTCATGATTTGATAAGTCCTAAATGGCAAAAAAAAATCAAAAGTAAAGATCAATGGATATGGGATGTACGGCTACCTCAATTTACTCCCGAAATAGCGACAGGAAAAGCTGCTTCACTTTCTAATAAAAGGGTCCTTTTTATAGGAACCGATATGGCTGTAGGTAAAATGACCTCTGCACTTGAATTTTATGAAGGCTTAAAAAAGAGGAACAAAAATGTCGGTTTTGTTGCAACAGGACAAATTGGAATTACTTTAACAGGTAATGGAATACCACTTGATGCATTTAAGATTGATCATGCATGCGGTGCAGTTGAAAAAGTAGTAGTTGAGCAAGCAGACAAAGAGGTAGTAATTATTGAAGGTCAAGGGTCTATATTGCATCCTGGAAGCTCTGCGACATTACCTCTTATGCGAGGTAGTTGTCCTACCCATTTAGTTCTTTGCTTAAGAGCTGACAAAAAAGTATTGCGCAGTCCAGAGAATATTAAAATTCCTGATTTGAAAAAGTTTATAGCTTTAAATGAGTCCCTTGTATCGGTCTTTGGAGTTTATCCTAATGCGAAAGTTATTGGCATTTGTGCAAATACATCCATGCTTAGCCAAGGGGAAGCAGAATCTTACATAAAGAATTTATCGAAAGAAACAGGTATTCGAGTTACAGACCCAGTTAGATTCGGCGTAAATGAAATTTTGAAAGTCCTTTTAAAAAATTAATACATTTTATCTCTACTTACTTGTTGTAGAAGTGGTTGTCCTTTTGTAAGGCGGTCATAACAATTTAAGACTTGTTTAACGCTTTCTTCAGGATAGGTAAGACTTGCGATATGGGGGGTGATTTTTACTTTTTTGTGACTCCAAAGCGGACTTGATTTAGGCAGAGGCTCTTGTTCAAAAACGTCAAGGAATGCCCCTGTCAATATACCTTTGTTTAAAGCTTTAATTATATCTTTTTCAACCTGAACATTTCCTCTTGAAACATTAATTAGATATGTAGGAGATTTAAATTTTTCAAAAAGTTTATAGTTTAAAAGGGCATGTGTTTTTGGAGTATACGGGACAGTACACACGAGAACATTAATTTGTTCCAAAAATTCATCTAATTGATCTCCATGATAAGTTTTAAAATCAGCTTTTTTTTGACTATTTGAATATCCAAAAACTGTGAAGCCCATGTGATGAATTTTTTTTGCCGCATCCATACCTAAATGCCCAATTCCTAAAACACCAACTTTTACAGGGCGCTCAATAAACTCAAATTGAGACCAACGCTTTTTGGATTGTGAATCTTGGAATTCGTAAAATGAACGGTGGTAATTTAAAACGGCCATCAAAATGTAATTACTCATCGAAAATGCCATTTGATAATCGATAACTCTGCAAATAGGAATATGCTTTGGAATTGTTTCATCTTTTAAAATATGATCTACACCAGCTCCCATGGCAAAGATCAGTTTCAAATTTTTAAAAGGTTTTAGAGCTCCTTTAGGTTGATTCCATACCATCGCGCAAACTACTTTTTCAGGATGATTCGGTTCTAATCCAATTTCAAGATTTATATTGGGAGCAATTTTTTGAAAATTTTCTTTCCAATTTTTCGTGGGTGTCGCAGGGGCGATGATAGCAAAATGCATAGATTGAAATTTATGTAGCCATTTAAAGATAGTTAGAATTTGTATTTTTAGACAAAACAAATACAAATGCATTCCCTAAGAATAATTCAGCAAATGATTTTTTTACTATTATTTATATCACATACTGGGTGTGAAAATGAATCAATTACAACTACAGTTGATAATGTTGAAAATATGGAGATAAATTCTGAAACAGATTTAACCCTTCAACAAATAATTGCTCAAAAGATTTTAGAGAAAACTAATGCTATTAGAAACAGTCGAGGACTTTCTGAGTTGACTCAAAATGATGACATGGATCAATTAGCAGAATTACATAGTTTAAATATGATAGAATATAATTTTTTTGATCATGTTGACCATCAAAATAAATCACCTTCTGAACGCGCCGACGATTTAAATTTCGATTGGAGAAGAATAGCTGAAAATATAGGATATGTTCCTTGGTTTGAGAATGTGGTTGGTTGTGGTGACACGAGATCTGCGGAATCAATTTCAGAATGCGTAGTTGAAGGGTGGAGAAATTCGCCTGGCCATTATGCAAATATGATTGGAGAATTTGATCAATTAGGTGTCGGAGTTGCTTTTACCAATGATAGCATAGCCTATTTTACTCAAGTTTTTCGTGTACCCTAATTTATTTACAATGGTAGTCTGCAGCACGTGTTGCAATTTGATTGTTGGGCTTAATATTCACTTTATAACCTAGAGAATTTGCCCAACCTTGAGCTGCTGAAATTAACTTATGAGATTTGAAACTTTCATCACTATTGTAGTCCATATCAATCTCTACCTTAAGGGTTATTTTTTGAGTTAGCCACTCGGCGACATCAATACTCAACTCTGCCTCTTTCCAAAGGCGAGTCCACATATCAGTGATTAATTTTCTATTGGATTTATTAAAAATGTAGTGTACACCTCTTGTTCCTAAACGATATGCTATAACTGTTGTGTAATGAGTCTGTTTGTTAATATTCTGTGAATCTGTACCTATATGAATCTCTGCATAAGGATAATTTTTAAGAACTTCAATAGTGTGCTGCACGGGATCTAACTTATCCCCTTTGATATTTTTGAATAAAAGCATAATAATCAGACTAATTTAAAAATACTATTTTGGTAAATGGTATTAATTTTAAATTTATGACGGTTTTACTTTTTAACTTTTGCAACACTTGTATTCTTTTAGTTTGGGGATCAATTATTATTTTTCCAAATAGTAAAATATCTAATCATCTTATTACGTACCCTTGGGTTCCACTTGTAATTAGTTTTTTTTATACTTATTTCATTTTTATTTCAGGAGGTATTTCAGATGCTGATTTTTCCTCTTTGGAGGGGATAGTTACTTTATTTAGAAACGCTTCACCAGAGTCAGCAGCAGCAGGATGGCTACATTATCTAGCTTTTGATTTTTGGGTTGGTTCCTGGATTATAAGACATAGTAAGAAACATAAAATTAAACACTATCTAGTTATTCTACCTCTTCTCGCTACTTTTATGTTGGGGCCAGTAGGAATTTTGTTTTATAGCATTATCTATTTTGGCCTAAAATATTTTACGTCGGCCAATTAAAAGTAATATTTTGCTTTAGATCCGAGTGAAGTGATTTTGCTACAGGGCAGTTAAGAGCAGCACGCTCTAAAAGTCTTTGAATTTTGATGTCAAAGGACTTATTAACGTTAATTTCAATTTTAATTTCTTCAATCCTCCTAGGCTCTGAAGCCATAACTTTTGTAACCTGTGCTTTAGTACCTCTAAGATCAATATCTAGATCTTTTGCCTTAATCCCCATTATTGTTAAAATACACGAGGCTAGAGCACTAGCTACTGTATCTGTTGGTGAAAAGGCTTCTCCTTTTCCATTATTATCAATTGGGGCATCCGTTATAAATGAGTCTTTCGAGGCTAGATGAATGCATTTAGTTCTCAGTTCACCTTCGTATGTTACAATGCTTGTCATAATTAAAATAATTTTTGATAAATATAATTTCCAGCATACGCTATCATGCCAAGTATTAAAGGATAAAAAAATATTAGCCAAAAGGCGTCTTTAAATGTTATTTGATTCCAATACGACTTGTTTTGATATAAACCTTGTAGTAAATCATACCAGCTTTTGCATTGGATTTTGGAAGCTAATAAGTTAGCTAAAATGGCACCAATCAAAATTACAATTCCAATAAAGTAATGGCGTAGCATGTTCAAAAATAAATAACTTTATAATTGATATTCCAATCTTTGTTATAAATTCACTTTAAAATAAATTCTTTAAAAAATTATTATGAAAAGTTTTGTTAGCGCCTTTTTGATATTTTTTGTTTCGTTTTTTGCGTTTGGCCAAAACCAAGAAATATCAAAAATCATATCACTCAGAAAGAAAAATTTAAAACCAATTAAAGATCAAATAATTACTTCTATTGAAGATCAGAAGAATAATTTGATTACGATCAGTGATGGCATTTGGGAAGCTGCAGAGACCTCTTTAGAAGAATTTAAGTCATCAAAGCTTCTTATAGATTATGCACGAGCAAATGGTTTTGAGGTTACGGAAAATGTTGCTGATATATCAACAGCTTTTATGGCAACTTATGGTTCAGGGAAACCTGTAATTGGAATTTTAGGAGAATTTGACGCAAATGCAGGGATATCTCAAAAGCGGCAACCAACAAAAGAAGCAAGAGTTAAAGGCGGTGCTGGACATGGATGTGGCCACAATCTTTATGGAACAGCTAGTTTAGGTGCAGCTGTGGCAATCAAAGAACAAATAGAAAAAGGGAATCTTAAAGGAACAGTAATATTTTACGGGACTCCTGCAGAAGAAACAATTTTCGCAAAGGTTTGGATGGTTAGAGAAGGTGTCTTTGATAAACTTGATGTTTGTATGGATTGGCATCCTGGTGACACAACTGAATCAGGGACTCAACCTAGTAAAGCTCTGGTTGATTTTAGAGTATCATTTAATGGTAGTTCTTCCCATGCTTCATCGGATCCTTGGAATGGGAGAAGTTCAGTTGATGCGATGGAGCTATACACAACGGGATTAAATTATTATCGCGAGCATATTTTACCCACATCTAGAATTCACTATCAATTTGAAGCAGCAGGTGATGTGGTAAATGTAGTCCCGGATTATGCTAAAATATGGACCCGATTACGTGGTAATAGCGTAGAACATGTAAACGTACTTTACGACAGAGCTTTAGATATTGCAAAAGCAGCATCAATGATGACTGGGACTTCTTATGAATCAAAACTGATTTCAGGTATTTATGAAATTCTAGTTAACAGAACAGGGGCCGCAATAATGCAAAATAATATAGAGACTTTAGGTGATATATCATATACAAAAGAAGAAGTGTCTTATGCTAATACAATTTTAAAAGAAACCGAAAAGCCACAAATAGGTCTTGATGGAAAATACAAGCCACTTATGCCAACTCTTCCAGCTACCGGAGGATCAACAGATGTTGGCGATGTAAGCCAAGTTGTTCCGGTGATCCGCATGTCAGCAACAGTTGCAGCTAAAGATGGGCCTTGGCACTCATGGGCTGTTGTCGCATGTACAGGTATGTCTATTGGTCACAAAGGGATGATTTATGCAGCCAAAGCCCTGTCCATGACTATGGCGGATTTATTTAAGGAGCCAAAACTTGTTGAAGCTGTAAAAGAAGATTATAGGAAAAATAAAAGTCCAAAGGAATATGTACCCCGTATTGACCCCGGACCTCCAACTTTAGAATAAAGAAGTCAAATTAAAATTATTTTATCCATTTTCTTTTCTGCATTTCTTTATTTACATAGCCGGATAAGATAATTATTGCAATCATATTTGGGATGCACATAAGGGCAAAAGAAAGGTCAATAATTCCGACCACAATATCTACTGTCGCTAGTGCAGAAAAAACGATACTTATTACATAAAAATAATTGTAGTATTTGCCCCAGCTGAGTTTTGTTAAATAGCCAAAACATTTCACACCATAATAGGAATAAGTAAACAAAGTAGATATTCCAAATACAAAAACCATAAGAAGTAGTAAAATATCACCTAGGCCAAAAAACAAGCGTCTAAATGCTTCCAGTGTAAGAACAATACCATTTAGATTCTCAACTTTATAAGCCCCGCTAATAATTACGACTAGACCTGTGATTGAACATACTAGGATTGTATCGAGAAGTGGACCAAGCATTGCTACAAGCCCCTCATCACTGCCGTTTTTACTTTGAGATTGTCCATGATACATGGGAGCATTTCCTACTCCACTTTCATTAGAAAAAACAGCTCTACGGACACCAAGTATAATAAGACCCCAAAAGCCTCCCGCAACAGCAGTTTTTAAATTAAATGCTTCGAAAATAATTAGTCTAAATGTTGGGATTACTTCATCAAAATTTGCTAAAATCATAAAGAGCCCCATAAAAAAATATAAAGCTACCATAACAGGAACCAAATTTGAGGTAACTTTTACAATTGATTTTAAACCTCCGAATATCACAAAACCACTTGCTATGGAAAGTAAAATACCAATTATAAGCTTCCACTGCAGATCACCGATGACCAGATAGCTGTTTGGTTTTAAAACATCCATAAAAGTTTGTGATAATTGATTAGCTGTAAATGCAGGAAGAACACCAAAAAGACCAGCTATTGAAAACCAAATAGCAAGAGGCTTTCCCCATCTTTTTATGCCTAAACTCATATAATACATGGGACCACCTAATGGATCTCCATTTTTTTGTTTTTCTCTTAGTATCACAGAGAGTGATGATGAATAAAATTTAATTATCATCCCTATTATAGCTGTAATCCACATCCAAACTAATACACCTGGGCCGCCCATATGTATTGCAATAGCAACTCCAGAGATATTACCAAGACCAACAGTTGCAGCTAGAACAGCTGAAAGTGCTTGAAATCTTGAAATTCCTTTGTTTTGTTCAACTGTGAAAAGAAGTTCAAAAGCAGATTTAATTTTAAATAATGGATATCCTTTGCTTAGAAAGAAAAGGTAAAAGCCGCCTCCTATTATAGCGGCGAGCATAACCCACTCGAGTTGTTTTATGGAAATTTGAAGATAATAATCTAATGAACTAATAAACTCACCCATAATGAAAAATAGGCATTAATTTTCACTTCACATAAAACATAATTCAAATCTCACATTTACCAACACAACATTTTTAGTATTAAAATTTTGATTTGAAAAAAAAAAAAAGAAACTTTATTAAAAATTCATAAAAATGCAATCAAGAAGAGACTGGCTTAAAGCTTCAGTAGGAATAGGGGGATTAGTATTATCACCAAATCTCTCTCTTTCAGCAAAAGAAATTGAAAACTTTCGTCCCCGTAAATTAGAATCAGTAGTTAGGCTGAGTTCAAATGAGAATCCATATGGGCCCTCGAAAAAAGTTTTAAATAGGATTAAAGATTCTTTTAAATACGGTTGTAGATATCCAGGTTCATTTTCGGACGAACTAGCTGATATTTTAGCAAAAAAACATGGTGTTGATGCTGAATCTATTATTATCACTGGTGGATCTAGAGAAGGACTAAAAATTACTGCTCTAACATATACAAATCACGGGGATGAAATTATTGCCGGATATCCAACTTACCTTACAATGATGAAATACGCTGAGCATAGGGGAGCATCTATAAATTGGGTTCCAGTTGACGAAAACAAAAGCTATGATTTAGACGAAATCGAAAAACGTATATCGGCCAAAACAAAACTAATTTTTCTCTGCAATCCTAATAATCCCACTGGAACTATTGTGCCTGCAAAGAAGCTTGTTGATTTTTGTGATGTTGTAAGTAAAAAGGCCATAGTTTTTTCAGATGAAGCATATTATGATTACATAGAAATCCCAAATTATCCAAGCATGATTGATGCTGTCAGAAGAGGGGATAATGTAATTGTTTCGAAAACATTTTCCAAAGTTTATGGGATGGCTGGATTAAGGTTAGGATATTTAATAGCTAAACCTGAGATTGCTAAAAAAATTCGTAAAAATATTGTTGCTATGAGTAATATACTCGCAATTGAGGCGGCCAAAGAAGCACTTAGCGATAAGAGTTTTTATGAGTTTTCAGTATCAAAAAATAAAGAGGAAAAACAAAGAATATATAGTTTATTAGATCACCTTAAATTAGATTATATTCCTTCTCATACTAATTTTATTTTTTTCCATTCAAAAAAAGATATAAAACAGCTAGGCTCAAAAATGTTAGCAAAAGGAGTAAGTATTGGACGACCTTTTCCTCCGTTTAACGATTGGTGTCGAATAAGTACTGGAACAGCAGATGAAGTTGATAAATTTATTAAAAGTATGCTTGAGGTGTACCAGGGGTAAATATTATTTTTCTTTTACAATTATGTAAGTAGCTTTTACTCCGGTTGCCAAGTTCCAGCGATTTGAACCAACCAGCTTTCCATTGTCGTCAAATACTCTGACCTCTGCTGTGTTTGGCCCAGACGCTCCCTGGTTTAATGCAACAAAATCTATTTTATTAAAGCCCATGACAAGGTCTATTGCGATACTTTTAAAACGCTCTTGAAGTAATACTCTCGATACAACTTCTTTGTCATTTAACATTATACGTATTAAATCACCGTCTGGGGATTCATGATCTCTTAATGCTATTTGTACGAATTTTCCATTATTTCGAAAGTCACCTAAATACTGATCCGTTTGGAATTGATTTGGGTTTTTATCCTTTTCAGACTTACTATTTAGCCTGTTTTCATATCTTTTTCCTGGATCTAAAAATTTTTCATTTTCACCAAACATTAGGTTTGGATTTTCTTTATTATTTAGGTTTGGAAAATCTATATTAGGGTTAAAGTAATCCTCAGATAATAAGGACTTATTTTCTTTCGGTTTCAATAATTTTGGTTTTTCAACTTCAGACTTAGGCACAACAAGCTTAGGTGGACTCACAAGTTCAGTTGGCTTTTGCCCATATATGTATATAAAGCAAAAAAAGGAAAAAAATGAAACAACTTTCTTTAGCACAACAATTTGATTTTCTATTGCAAACCTAGTAGTTAATAAGTTGAATCTCAAGTGTTTTTCAATAAATTAATTTGGGATTATGTTTTTTTTTACCTTTAGAAAGACCAAATGATTTAAATTATGCAGATTACAACTTTAGATTGGCTAATCATATTTTTATTTTTTGCCGTATCCCTTGGAATAGGAATTTATGTTTCCAAGTCTTCAGGGAAAAGTGCTAATGAATATTTTTTATCAGGCCGAAGTATGCCTTGGTGGCTCTTAGGCTTATCAATGGTTGCAACAACATTTTCAACTGATACACCAAATTTGGTGACAGATATTGTAAGATCAAACGGTGTATCTGGTAATTGGGTTTGGTGGGCTTTTTTGATAACAGGGCTTTTAACGGTTTTCGTTTATGCGAAACTTTGGCGTAAATCAAATGTTAGTACTGATTTGGAGTTCTATGAATTACGTTATGGGGGGAAACCTGCAAGATTTTTAAGAAAATTCAGAGCTATTTATTTGGGTATAATTTTCAATGTTATAACAATGTCAGCTGTTACTTTGGCGGCAATTAAAATTGGAGGTATAATGCTAGGACTAGAACCTTGGCAAACCGTTGTTACTGCAGGTTTAGTTACGGTTACCTTTAGTGCAATCGGAGGGTTTAAAGGAGTTGTCTACACGGATGTTATTCTATTTTTTGTCGCAATGGGAGGAGCAATTGGTGCAGCATTTTATTTGGTGAATTTACCTGAGGTGGGTGGAATCGAGGCTCTTTTGTCAAATGAAAATGTATCAGGTAAAATTTCTATTCTTCCAGATTTTTCTGATACTAATGCACTCATAGCTTTACTTATAATCCCGCTTGCAGTGCAGTGGTGGAGTTCTTGGTATCCTGGTGCAGAACCAGGAGGGGGAGGATATATTGCCCAGCGAATGTTTGCAGCCAAAAATGAAAACCACGCTATTGGTGCAACATTCTTTTTTAATATTATGCATTATGCTTTAAGACCATGGCCTTGGATTTTGGTTGCACTTGCATCGCTTGTTGTTTTCCCTGATCTTGAGAGTATACAACAAGCCTTCCCGAATATAACTGAAGATAAATTGGGTAATGATCTTGCTTATCCAGCGATGCTGACCAAACTTCCTACGGGACTTTTAGGACTTGTCTTAGCTTCATTAATATCAGCCTACATGAGTACTATTTCCACTCAACTCAATTGGGGATCATCATATATTGTTTACGACTTTTATCAAACTCAAATTAATCCAAGTGCTTCTCAAAAACAGTTAGTAGCCGTTGGAAGAATTTCAACTGTCTTACTTATGGTTTTAAGTACCCTATTAGCCCTACTTTTACAAAATGCAATGCAATTATTTAATCTTTTGTTAGTATTTGGTGCTGGAACGGGTCTTATTTTTATTTTGAGGTGGTTTTGGTGGAGAATAAATGCATGGAGTGAAATTACTGCTATGGTTGCTTCAGGGTTAATTTCTTTAACATTAACAATACCTTCAATAAAAGCAAGTCTTTTTGGCGTTGAGGGTATCATGCCTAGTTGGGCAGAATTTCCTTTTGTAGTGGCAGTGACTACAATTTTATGGTTACTCATTACGTTCATTACTCCTTCCGAAGATGAGTCTGTATTAAGAGCGTTCTATAAAAAAACACAACCTGGAGGTCCTGGTTGGGCAAAAATTATTGAAAAAGCTAAAAGAGATGATGTAAAGCTTTTAGATGATAATAAAATTTGGACTGTTCCTGCTGGAATTATCGCAATGCTACTTGGTTGTTCAATGATTTATAGCATTATGTTTTGCACAGGATATTTCATTTATGGAAATCTCAGATTGGCATTTCCACTCCTGGCTTTGGCAGTAGTTTCAGGCTATTTACTAATTAAAATTTGGGGGAAAATAAAAGTGGATGTTTTATAATTTTAACCTAAAATAATACCTGCGATAGTTGCCGACATAAGTGAAACTATTGAACCAGCAATCATTGCCTTTAGGCCTAATTCGGTTAAATGTTTTTTGATTTTAGGCGCTATAATCCCAATGCCACCAATTTGTATACCAATTGATGCAAAATTTGCAAATCCGCAAAGCATATAGGTTGCCATTATTACTGATTTTTCATAATTAAAATGAAGTTGATTCATACCATTTTTCAAATCTACAAGTTGAGTATAACCTACAAATTCACTAGCGACTAATTTAATGCCTAATAATTGCCCCATAAGAGCAATATCCTCTTTTGCAACTCCTATAATCCACATCAGTGGAGAAAATAAATATCCTAAAATAAACTCGATTGAAAGGCTTTTGTAAATAGTATTTGAAGCAATCCAAGAATTAATACCAGTAATATTACCAAAGCCTCCCAGTATACTACTAAGCATTGCTATTAATGCGATAAAGACCAATAACATTGCTGCTACATTTACTGCCATTCTTATCCCTTCACTAGTCCCTATAGAAATAGCTGAAAGTAAATTAGAACCAATTTTATTTTTTGAAATTTTAACTTCATTTGAAATAACTTCATTTTGTGGATATATGATTTTAGCAATCACAATTGCACCAGGTGCTGCCATGACCGATGCGGCTAAAAGACTTTTTGCAAATTCTAATTGTTTAATAGGGTCATTCCCACCTAAAAAACCAATGTAAGCTCCAAGCACACTTCCAGCCACAGTTGCCATTCCACCAACCATTACTAAAAAAATTTCAGAGCGATTCATTTTCTCTAAATATGCCTTGATAAGAAGAGGTGCTTCGGTTTGACCTAAAAATATATTTCCGGCAACTGATAGGCTTTCTGCTCCTGAAATTTTAAAAACTTTTGTAAGGGCTTTAGCCAAAAAGCCAACCAATTTTTGAATGATTCCAAAATAATAAAGAATTGAACTTAAGGCTGAAAAGAAAATGATAACAGGTAGGGCTTGAAAAACAAAAATAAATCCATATTCATCTACATCCCCAAATTCACCTAGAAGCATTTTCGTCCCTTCTCCAGTATATTCCAAGACTTTAATAAAAAAGTTACCTGCGGTTTCAAAAATATTTTTTATTAATGTTATTTTAAGTACTCCAAAGGCAACAACGAACTGAATAAATAGACCCACGGCGACAGTCTTCCAGGAAATAGCTTTTCGATTATTGCTCAAAAGGAAGGCAATTAAAATCAAAACTGAAATACCTAGAAAACCCCTCAAAAGCGAGAAAAAAGAAAAGCCACTAACCGGAATTAACTCCATAATTTACATCTATCTGATAAAGTTAAGGAATCATTTTTATGCAAATCTTTTACTCAAGAACTTTAAATCTTTAATATCTTAACTGAAATCAAAGCTCTTCTTCTAAGATCTTTCGGATAACATTACTTGTAGTCATGAGTGTTATTTTGTGAACACTGTCTTTGTAATCACCGTTTTTAATTTTTTTTTCAATATATATTAAAAGTTCTTTTGCTGACGGTTTTGACATTTCAATTGCTTATATAGGCACTTCGATTAATAAAAGTTTTGTGTTTTTAACCACAGATATATTAAAATTTTCAGTGTCCCAAATACCAAGGGCATCTCTCTCATCAAGTGTGTTTTCTGAAATTATTGCACGGCCATTTATAACAAAGGTATAAACCCCATTTCCTTTTTTATTTATTTTATGTTCAAAGGATGTCGGTTTGTTAAAATCACCCATATGCAACCAGGCATCCTGATTAATCCAAATTTCCTGACCGTTTTTATTGGGAGTTACTATTGGGTATAAGCTATTTATTTTTTGTAGCTGCTTAAGACTTTTTTGATCGTAACGTGGAGTGATATTTTGTTCTTTTGGGAATATCCAAATTTGAAGAAGACTTACTGATTTTTCAACACTTTTATTGTATTCACTGTGAGAAACACCAGTTCCGGCACTCATTACTTGTATTTCGTCTTTCTCAATAACACCCTCGTTTTCCATGCTATCTTTGTGTTTTAAACTACCTTCCAATGGGATAGTTATTATTTCCATATTGTCGTGCGGATGAGTACCAAAACCTCTTCCAGGAGCAATAATATCATCGTTCAATACTCTAAGAGCTCCAAACTGCATCCTTTCAGGATTGAAATAATTAGCAAAACTAAAGGAATGCTTGGCTTTTAACCAACCGTGGTCAGCTTCTCCTCTGGAGTTTGAACTATGGAATATTTTTTTCATTCTTTAAAATTGGTTTAATGAATTATTTTCATCACATTATTTTTTTCTGTTTTCTAGAGATTTTTTAGTTTCAGTAATTCTGTCAATGAGGTTTTTTTTGGCATCGAAATATTTAATTAAAGTTTTAATTTTTGCCTCATTTTCTATCTTTTCTTTTTGTTTATTTTTTTCTTCAGAGATAGTATTTTTAATTTCAAGATAAGTACTTACTGCGAAACCTATAACAATAGCAATGCAGACTACAAAAGCAATGATTTCTTCTGTTTCGGACAGATACATAATTGATTATCTTCGTACAAATTTAAATAATAGCATACATTATGACCCTAATAGAGAGCAGAATTTATAAAACCTTCATTATAGTTTCATTTTTTTGTAACTCTTTCTTTTCTAAAGCTCAAAATAATTCAAATACTGCAACAGTTACACTCAAAGAAGTAGTGCTAAATTCTCCTAAAACTTCTACTGCTTTAAATAAACTACCCCTTGCAGTAAGTTTTCAAGAAGTGGAGCAATATCAAAACATATTTCAGCAAATAACTCTACAAGATTATTTAAGAGCAATACCAGGACTTTTCACTCAAAATGCAAATAATTATGCACAAGATTTAAGGGTTTCTTTGAGAGGTTTTGGTGCAAGATCAGCTTTTGGAATAAGAGGAGTTAAGATCATTGTTGATGGAATTCCAGAAACAACACCCGATGGACAGGGCCAAATAGATAATATCCCGCTGGGACTTCTCAAAAATATGGAAGTCCTTAGAGGACCGTCTGCAAGTTTGTATGGAAATGCCTCAGGTGGAGTTATCTATCTGAACACAATAGATTATATTGAAGGGAAAAATTTTCAATTCCGAACCCGTCTAGGTGCATTTGGATTACAATCTTATCAATTAACAGGGTCTGTTAAAAATGATAAAACAACTGCATTGATTCATGCTAACCGTTTACTTACAGATGGATTTAGAAAAAATAGTGGTTTAGAACAAAATCTTTTCAATCTGAAAATAAAACATAAATTAAATCCCTCGTCAAAAATTCAATTTCAAATGAATTATACACAAAGCCCTAGGGCAGAGGATGCAGGTGGAATAACTTTAGAGGATTCAGAACAAGATTGGTCTCAGGCTAGACAACGTAATTTAGATTATGATACTTATGAAAGTATAGAACATTTTAAAATTGGTTTGAATTGGACTAAAAACTGGAGTGATAGGATAGATCTGAACACCTATGGATTTTATTCCTTTAGAGATTTTTATGGCAAACTCCCATTTGAAAATGGAGGAATTATTGACCTAACAAGAAATTACTTTGGATTAGGCAGTCGTTTAAATTATAAAGTTGGAAAGAATAATTTACAAGTTGCTGCTGAATTTCTAAATCAGTCAGATCAAAGAGATAGATACCTCAATATTTTGGGTTCTCAGGGATCGATTAGTTTCTCTCAAAAAGAAAAATTTCAAAACTTAAGTTTTTCCATTTTGGATGAGCTAAAATTAAAGGAACTATTTTTTCGTCTAAGCTTACGTTATGATGACATGCGTTTAGGGACAGACGGCTTTTCCCAATATCAACTTTATCAGGTAATTAACCCAAGTTTAGGGGTAAGTCTTGAGCTTACACCCTATCAACATCTTTATGCTAACTTTTCTACTAGTTTTGAAACTCCAGCTTTGTCAGAGCTATCCGCAAATCCTTCTGGGGCAGAAGGATTTAATTTAGAATTGAATCCTTCAGAAGCTGTCTCTTATGAATTAGGGTGGAAGGCTGAAGGAGAAAAATTTCAAATAGAGTCAAATTTATTTTTAATAGAAAGTTCTAATGAGATTTTGCCTTATGAATTAGAGGAGTTTCCAGGGCGTTCATTTTATAGAAACACGGGAGCCACCCAAAGATACGGCTTTGAGCTTGCTGCCCTATACAATTATCAGCATTGGGAGTTAAAAACGAGTGTTACTCAAGCTAAATATCTATTTAAAGACAACAATAATAATTTAGATAATGCTATACCGGGCATACCAAATAGCCAAATATTTCTTCAATTAGGTTATACATTAACTAACAGTTTAAACTTCCTAATATCAGCAGAACATATTGGAGAACTGTTTGCTGATAATTCTAATACAGTAAAAGTCGAGTCTTTTCGAAGGGTCAGATTTCAAATTGGTAAATCTTTTAATTTTAATAAGCTAGGGATTAGTTTTTCCGGAGGTATTAATAATCTTTTTAATGAACGTTATTTTGATAATATTAGACTCAACGCTTTTGGTAGAAGATACTATGAGCCAGCTCCAGGGAGAAATGCTTACTTAGGTTTCCAAATAGGGATTTAAAATTATTCTCCAAAATAGATTAAAAAATGAGTCCAAGAAAAATTTGTTGTTATCTTGAAAGTGTTTGCAAGTATTTACTCATTGTTCTTGCAATTTCAAATGCTGAAAGCCAAATTATAAAAGAAAAAAAAATAAAAAAATGGTTAGAAGAAATTCCTGCTTTTGATAAAGCTCTTGTAGCAATAAGAGTTGAGGACTCAGTTAATATTTATGCAGATTATAATGGATCAAAATATATGACTCCTGCCTCAAACACAAAACTTTTCACATTTCTTGCAGCTATTCAAACTTTTGATTCACTTCCAGCTCTAGAGTATAAAACTGTAAATGACAGTCTTATTAAATTTCGTTCATCAGGATATCCACTATTACTGCATCCCTTTAATCCTGATACTATATTATTAGATTTCTTATCTCAAAATAAGACCTGGAAATATTCTGTAAGTAATAACAAATTAGACCCATTAGGTGCCGGATGGATGTGGGATGATTATCGTTATTATTTCTCTTCTGAAAAAAGTATTTTTCCTATATATGGCAATAGTGTAAAAGCCACTAAGGGTGAAGGTTTGGTTCCTTATTTTGAAGTTCAAATTGATACTTTTCATAATTCTTTGGAAAGGGATGTTAATAATAACAAGTTCTATTCTAATCCAGAAAAATGGGAAACAAAAGACACACTTTATAGCCCCTTTATTACTAGTGACTCTTTATTTGTAAAACTCCTTTCAAAGGCTACCAACAACATTATAATTTTCGATAAATCAAATGACAAAATAATTTGGGACAAACTTTACACAGGCAATGAAAAAGTATTATACAAAGCCTTGTTAAAAGATAGTGATAATGGTATAGCAGAAAGTTTACTCCTAATGATCTCTAAAGAACTATTTGACGAATTTAGTTCCGAAAAAGCAATTAATTATTTTAAAAATAAATGGAAGAATCAATTATCAGATTCCCTTTTTTGGGTTGATGGGTCAGGTGTTTCAAGGTACAATATGTTCACACCTAGGACTATAATTAAGATTTTAAAAATGATTAAATATGAAGTCAACTGGAATGGAATTCAGGAGCTATTTCCCAAAAGTGATTATTTCGATACTTCTTCACCATATTCAAAACTAAGTGGAGTTTATTCAAAAACAGGATCATTAAGACATAATCATAATTTATCGGGATATATATTGAAACAAAATGGGGGACTGTTTTTCTTCTCAATTATGATTAATCATTATGCATCTAGTAAAGTTGACATTCAAAAAGGCATATTCCAGCTTCTTGAGAAGATCAAAAGGAAACTTGTTAGATAATTAAAATTATGGGATAAGTTCTACTTGAAAATGTTAAAAAATTAAATACCTGATATCTAAGATGTTGTGATTTTAAATTAATCTTATCTAATTAATTTTTAACATTTTTTTCACTTTGGCACAGAATTTGTATACTTGAGGTTGTGCAAAAAGCACATTAATAATTATTAATTAAAATTTAATCAAATGAAAAAAGGTTTATTATCAATTTTGGCAGGAGCACTAGTTATAGTGGGGTGTCAAAATTACGATGATCAATTTGATAGCCTTGAACAACAAATTAATGCACTGGCATCACAAGTGTCAGCCATTACACAAGTTCAAAGTGACTTAAGCGCACTGGCTACCCAAGTATCATCTTTAGCTGGATCACAGCTTACAGCAGCTGACTTAGCTAGTGTTACTACTCAAGTAGATGCTATTAAAACCCAAATCGATGCACTTAGTGCTGTTGGTGAGGAAGTAGACAATCTTAATGAAGAGGTTGACGAAATTTTAGAAGCTCTTGGTGAACTACTACAAGCTAATGCTGTTATCGAGCAAGACTTAAAGATTTCTAATGAAGCTGAATTAGAATATGTTGAAGGTTTAATCGGTACTGAAGAAGACGATCCAACAGTTATCATTAAAGGTAATTTAGAAGTTTTAGGAGCAAGTTTAGATTCAGATGCTTTAGCTGCTCGTCTTAACGCTGTTGTTTCTAAAGTTAAAACCGTAATTGGGACAGTTACGATTACTGCTGATGCAGCTGTGATTGATGCTTCAACAATTGGATTTATTAATGGGGACGCAAACATTTCTAATGATGTTACAATTACATCCTTAGCTACTGTTAGTGGTGATTTAGATTTAGGACACTACGGAGCTTTAGATTTATCTACTCTAATTACAGTTAATTCATTGGATCTTACAAATGCAGCAAGTATTACTACCTTAAATATTGGGAATCTTACTGGTACACTTAATACTAAGGAGTATGCTATTGCAACAGACATAACTTTAGGAGACATTACTCTTACGGGTACTGTAACTGCTACTAAAGCAGATTCATTTACATGGGGCTTTGATTCGGATATCTCTACAGGAATTCTAATTAGTGTTGCTTCAAGAACAACAGTATTTATGCAGAAAGTTCCATCTATATCTTCAGTTGTAACTCTTACAAATGATGGTGTTGGTTCACAAGGACATTTTGATGCTCTTACAACCATTACAAATAATGGTGGACGATTAACTAATCCAGCTGAAACTATTGCTATGTCTGCATTAACAACAGTTTCTGGTACTTTAGTAATCGATGGTACGGCAAATGCAATATTTCCAGTTTTAGCAACACAAGGTGGACCTATAAGTGCTTCTTTAGCTACTGTCTTTACAGCGGATAATCTTGCTGATGGTGCTTCAATTACAACATCCAGTACCGCTGCGATTTCTGTTAAAAGTGTGATTAGTGCTGCTAACTATACAGCATCACCTACAATTACAAGTTTAGCTACATCTGCGCAGTCTAGCACATTAGATCTAGGATTATTCCCAGGTTTAACGTCTGCTGATATTACAGTTGCAGGTACTAAAGATACAAGTATATCTGTATCTGCTAATGTTAGTAACACAGCTCTAGCTGCTCTTACTGTACAAGGTGTGGTAAATACACTTAATGTGACAAATGCACCAAAATTGGCTACTCTTGAAACAACAGGAAATATTACTGACTTTGTAGTTGCTAATTCTGTAACAATGACAACAATTACGTTTGGCCATAGCTTTATCTCTGGAGATACTGCTGCTACTGTTACTGTTAGCGGTGTAACTAAAGTCGCAGCACTTGATTTAAGCTCGTTGACTAAAGTGAAAACAGTTAATATCGTTAACAATACTGCTTTAGCTTCAATTGTTGCTCCAAACTCAACTACATTAGCTGAGCCGGTGGCAGATATTTCTGTTACGCTAAGTGGTAATGCCTTAACAGGTAATTACAACAAAGCTACCGCAGGTTCTGAAACTACTCCGTATGCTGAGGCATCTATTCAATCTACAGAGTTAGCTGGATTCAAAACATATATTGAAGCTTACGCTGCTCAGACTGATAGAACATCTACTGGTAGTGCTTCTGCAACTTCAACTTATGTTGGAACTAGTGGAAAAATTACATACAACATGGATGTAGATGTGGTTACTATTGATGCTGGAACTACAACAAATACGCTTTCAGCTGCATTAGACGCTGACACTGCTGCTGAAGCTGGTCTTGATGCGACAGCAGATACTGCTGACGATACAACTGACAGTTCTGGTGGTGTAACTACTAAAAATGAATTAGATATTGTTTCGGCACCGTAACAACTATTTATATTTATTAGTATTTACTAAGTAAACTAAAAACCCTCTCAGTAAGAGAGGGTTTTTTTATATATATAAAACAAACAGGAGTAATAAAATAGTTCCTGAACCAACTATTATAAATGAAGTCATTATATGGCTAAATCCACGTGATATAAACCAATGGTGTATATGATTTTGATCAGCGTTAAAGGGAGATTTTTTATTTCTCAATCTAATAATTACCACCCGAAGCAAATCCATTAAGGGATACAGCAAAACTGCTAAGGCAAGTACAAATTTATTAACACTATTTTCAATATCTAAATAGGTATCAGGATTTAAAAGGTGGAATAGGAGGATGATATTTACACCCCCAAGAAATAAAGATCCGGCATCGCCTAAAAATACCTTTCTCTTTTTTTTGAAATTAAAATAATAAAAAGGTAAACAGGCAAAGATTAATATTAAAATAAAATTATAAAATTCGCTATTAGAGGATAAGAAAATTAAAAAAAAACATAAGTTTTTGATGGTTTCACTAATAGCCAAACCATCAACACCATCAATAAAATTGTATGCGTTTACAAAAATAACAAATGTAAAGCTTGTTATAATTTGTGATATTAACCATGGAATTTCATAAATACCCAATAAACCATACATATTTGTAATTGCAAAACCCTGGTCAATTAAAATTTTCGCAACTATTAGTTGCATCAAAAATTTAATTTTAAAATCAGCTTGATAGATATCATCATAAAATCCCATTGTAAAGAGAATACCTAATGGGATAAAAAGTGAATAATCAAAAAGCTCTATTTTTAAAAAATAATATATAAGGGATATTACAAATAATGTACTAAAAATGCTAATACCACCCGTTCTCGTAGCCACTGTTTTGTGAGATGAACGATGATTAAAATCATCAAACCGTTTTTGTTTAACAAAAACATGATGGGTGCCTAAATGAAATAAAAAGGATAAAACTAATGGAAGAAAAACAATAGATAATTCCATATATCAAATATAAACCAAATTAAAAAATGAATTTTGAATTTAAAATTTCTTTCTTTGTTATAAATCAATTTATGAATGAGTAAGAAAATTAACGTAACTCATAAAGAATTTTCATTTTATGAATCAATAATCTTTATCCTTTATCTGTGTATTGGATTCATTCCAAATTTACAAGCAGTAGATAAAATTGCACCACAATGGCTTTTTCTTGGGGGTTTAAATTTTTTTGCAGGAGTTTTTATTTTGAAAAATAAAAAAATATTTGATGAAAGAATTTCAATTCATTTTAAATCTGGGATAACACTTTTTTATGCCTTTTTTATCATTTGGGGAGGAATATCATTTTTTTATGCTATTAATCCAACCGAGGTGTTGGTAAATATCTCAAGGCAATTTAATGTTTTTTTCATGTATACGAACATGGCAATTTTATTAATATCTATAAATGATAAGTCAAAATTTTTTTCCTTAATTCTAACAATAATATTATCCGTTGAAATATATTTTATTTTTAATCAGGCATTTCAAATGATATCTTCCTATGGACAAATTGATTCTGGAAGTTTAACTGGAGTAACTGCAAATAGAAATATAGCTGCTTTTTCAATTGCCCTCAAGATCCCGTTTGTTTTGTACCTCAGCATTAAAAGTAAAACTCTCAAGTTTAAAACTCTTTGGTTTTTAATTACAACACTCTCAATTATGGGATTATTAATTATCCAGTCACGGGCATCATATTTGGCACTTGGAATGCTTATTGCCGGGTTTTCAATTATACCATATATATTTTTCAAAGAAAATACTAGCTTTCAAAAGATAAAGATACTTTTACTTGTTTTTCTCCCTCTATTTTTTTCAATTACTGCCAATAAAATATTTTTTGCATCTAAAGGTGCTGATGCAATATCTAGGGCATCAACCATTTCATTTTCCACAAACGATGGGTCTGTAAATCAAAGACTAAGATATTATAGTCATGTTCGAACACATGTAAAATCAAATCCGATTTTAGGAGTGGGACTTGGCAATTGGAAGTTTAAATCAATTGATTACGATAAAGAAAATATGGTTGGATACGTTGTGCCTTATCATGCTCATAGTGATTTTATCCAAATTGGAGCTGAGCTAGGGATATTAGGTTTTTTGTCTTATCTAGGCATTTTTATTTTAGCCTTTTTTCTCTCGTTAAAATTGTTATTAAATCCGAAATTTAAAAGAAACAAAAAACTATTTATTTATTTAATTCTTTTAAGTTTAGGGGTCTACTTTATTGATGCTAATTTAAATTTTCCTATTGCAAGGCCTCAAGTTCTTATAATATGGACCTTAATTATCGGCCTTATAAGTTTTTATTATTATTCTAGCTTAGAGAAAATTGAGATAAAAAAAATAATTACTAAAAATAAAATTAATTTTTTTGCCCTTTTAATTTTAATTGGATTAGTAAGTTTTCCAATATCATATAAAGTTTATGGGTCATTAAAAAATCAAATGTATTTATTGAGAGATTATAATACAAATAAATTCAATACATCAATTAATCAGTTAGAGGAAATGGATATGAAAATTCCAAACGTAACTGTGACCACAATTCCTCTTGAAGCTATTAAAGCGAGATATTACATAAATCAGAAGGAATATGATAAAGCTTTAAATATCCTTAAATTAAGTAATAAGCCAAATCCGTATTTATTTTTTGCTGAAAGTCTTAAAAGTAAAGCTTTCCTTGCTAAAGGGAATATTGACAGTGCTTATTATTATTCTAAAAAGGCTTATTTTGGTCTTCCTAATAACACTCTTCACGTTGCAAATTTTGTTAAACTTGCTATGTACAAAAAAGATAGAAATTCTATCGAAAAAGCAGGAAGTCTTTTACTTGACAACCATTTAAGTGCAAATTGGCAAAACATAATTACTGCTTATATCGATATTGTAGGTATAGGAGAAAAAAAGTTAATTGAATTAACTGACAGAGCTATTAAAATATTCCCAGGCAACCCTAATTTTTTGTTATTGAGAAAATTAGCAAGTGTAAGCCAAGTTAATATAAGTAAAGGAGCTAAAATTGCAGAGGAGGCGTTATCATTTTTCAATAATAAAAATTATAAGCAAGCTTCGGTACTGTATCTTAAGGCAATTAACGAGGATCCAATGGAGTATTCATATTATGAAAATGTTGCTACTTGTTTCTACCAATTAAAAGAATATGGTAATGCAATGCTTTACTCTTCTAAAGTAATAAGTAAATTTAACCCTCGCACTGGTAAATCAGAATATTTACATGGTATTTCAAAAATTTCAACTGGTGATCTTCAAGGAGGATGCGAATTTATTTCAAAAGCAATAGAGCTAAATTTTTTGGAGGCACAAATAATCCAAAAACAATTTTGTAAGAGTTAAAATTTCATTCAAATGAACACTAATTCTCAAGACCAGTTAATTCTTTCAATTATTTCAGGGATTTTCATCATCTTTTATCTATCTATTGGATTTGTCCCAAATTTAAATGCTGTGGATAAAATTGCGCCTCAATGGCTTATTATGACAATAATAAATGGTTTGAGTATTTTATTCATATCACTCAACAGATCGTATTATTCTATTTCTATCTCGTCAACTTTAAAGTCATCGATGTCCATTACTTATATATGCTTTATAATTTGGGCATTCTTATCTTATTTTTATGCAATCAACCCTATTGAAGTTTTGGTTAATATAACTAGACAGGTGAATGTTTTATTAATGTATCTTTTAATGGGTGTATTTTTGTATTCTTTTAAACAAAAAATCCAATTTATTTCTTGGACAATTGTCATAATTCTTGGTATTGAGGTTTATGCAGTAGTTATTGAGGCACAAGACATGATTAATTCGTATGGGTATGTTGATCCTGGAGATTTAAAAGGGGTTACAGCTAATAGAAATATTACAGCATTTTCACTGGCTATCAAAATACCATTTGCACTTTTTTTGCTTCATATACTGAAAAAAAATTTATTTAAAATAGTTGTTGTAACTCTTATTTTTCTAACATTTCTATCCTTATCTATGATTCAATCTAGAGCATCTTTTGTTGGGATTGGAGTCATATTTACAGGATATATATTTCTAAACATGGCCCTTTACGTAAAAAAAAGAAATAAGACTTACTTATATAGAACGGGATTTTTAATTGCTCCTCTTCTTTTAGCGATTATAATAAACCAAACTTATCTTTCTTCCAAGGGGGCAGACGCTATTTCAAGAGCAGCTACAATTTCTTTTAGTACAAATGATGGGTCAGTAAACCAAAGGCTTCGCTATTATGAGGATGTTTTAACACATTTAAAATCAAATCCTATTTTTGGAGTTGGCCTTGGGAATTGGAAATTAAAATCGATAGAATATGATGCAAAAGATATAAAAGGCTATGTAGTACCGTACCATGCCCATAGTGATTTTATTCAACTTGGAGCGGAATTAGGAATCATTGGCTTTTTACTATACTTATTTGTATTTCTTTTGGCAACTTATTTTACTTATAAACTGATTAGATACTCAGGTTTATCTGAAGACGAGAAGACTTTTTTGTATTTATTATTAGTGGCATTAGGAGTTTATTCTGTAGACGCAAACTTAAATTTCCCAATTGCAAGGCCTCAAGTGCTTGTTGTTTGGGCTTGTATACTTTCACTTTTGATGGGATACAACCAAAAATATGAATTTAGAAATAAAAGAATTTCATCTAATTCCAAAATAAATATTACGTTCCTTTTTCTAGGATTAATTTTTGTCATTCCAAGTTTATATATAACAAATCAAGTATATAAGTCATTAAAGGGACAAATGTTTTTGCTTCAAGATTTTAATTCTAATCAATTCAATATTCCAATTAATCAAGTAGCAAATATTGTGCCTGAGATCCCAAATATTACAGTTACAACTATTCCGATTAAATCCGTAAAGGCCAGATATTTTTTTAATGCTAAACAATATGATAAAGCAATTTCACTTTTAGATGAAGGCACACATGCGAATCCGTATTTATTTTTCAGTGAGATTTTAAAAAGTCAGATTTTTGAAAAACAAGGGAAACTAGACAGTGCCAAATATTACGCTAAAAAAGCATTTAAAGGCCTTCCAAATAATGAACTTCATTCATCAAGGTATTTAAATCTTATAAGTAAAACAAGAGATAAAGGGGCATTAGAAGAGGCTTTTGAACTTTTAACAATAAATAATAAGCTTATCAATTGGAAGAATTATCTAATAATTGGCAGTAGTCTTTATCCTGAGGGAGACAAATATTTGGTTAGTAAAGCTGACAGTGCAAGAAAAATTTTTCAAGGGAATCAAGAATTTGAGGCTCTTTACAGGCAAATTTTGCTAGGTCAGACTAATATTAATAATGCTGCAAATTTTTCAAACAAGGGCTTAGAATTTTATAATAATTTAGATTATTTGAATGCAGCATTGCAATTTGAGAAAGCGATAGAATTAAATCCGCTTGATTATGCTTATTATGAAAATGCATCAACTTCAAATTATATGATAGGGAATTATAATTTGGCATTAGAACATATTAATAAAGTTATTAATGAACTAAACCCGCTTAACGGAAAGTGCGAATACATAAAAGCATTAATATTTATTCGTTTAGGTGATCCAATAGGTGCTTGCCCATTATTAGAAACATCAATTAAATCAGGTTTTTCACAAGCAAATCCATTATTTGGCCAGTATTGTAAATAGTAAAAGGGATTTAATAAGAAATTAATTTTAACAAAAAAAATTATCTATTATTAATTTTGTTTTAACCAAAAAAACAAGTACATTTGTTACTTGATAATGAACCGTGATCTAAATTAATTGATTAACTCCCAGCTGAATCTTGTAAAATTTACAGCTGGGTTACTACAAGAAATAATGGGGAATTGGTTTGCTCTTTACACAAAATCAAACTTCGAAAGGAAAGTTGTTGCAACTCTTTTAGAGAAAAATATAGAAGCGTTCAGCCCAACTTTTAAAACTTTTAAGCAATATTCTGATAGAAAAAAAAAGATTGAGAAGGTTTTATTACCAAATTACGTATTTGTAAGGGTTGATCCAAAAGACAGGCAGGATGTTTTTTCTGTTAAAGGTGTTTTAAGATATGTATTCTGGTTAGGGAAACCAGCTGAGATTCGTAATTATGAAATTGATCAAATGAGAAATCATCTAAACCATTTTTATGATGACTTTTCATTAAACCAATTAAGACCAAATACTAACTACGAGATAAAAGCAGGTCCATTAAAAGGTATCACTGGCACCGTAGTTGATATTAAAAAGAACAATATTAGGTTAGCATTAAATTCTCTTGGAGTAATAATAACTCTAAAGCGAAACAAAGCCTAATCAAATTTTATCAAAATAAATTTTAAAGTTTGCTATGGGGCAGACATGGCGGAGCCGTATTTAAAATAAGTTATTTCAAAAAATGCTGGGTGAATTAATAACATCAAAAACACGCTTAAGACTCTTAATTAAATTTTTTGTTTCACAAGCAAATCGTGGACATTTAAATGGTCTTGCATCTGAAATGGGAGAATCCACAAACGCAATTAGAAGAGAGCTAAATCACTTGCAAGGAGCAGGCTATTTAGATAAAGTGAAAGTCAATAATAAAGTTGAGTATAAAGCTAATATTAACCACCCCTTGTACGATGTTTTAAGAAAAGTAGTTCTAAAACATTTAGGTCTTGAAGATGTTGTTGAAACTGTTTTAGATCGTATGGGTGATGTAGATCAGATAATCTTGGTTGGAGACTATGCAAAAGGTAACGATAGTGGACTTATTGAAGTTTTTTTAATTGGAAAAGATTTAAATATGGATTATATTACTCAACTCGAAAATAAAATTGAAAATATAATAAAACGTAAAGTCAGCTTTTATTTGGCATCAAAATTTTTAGCAAATACTGAACATATTTTATTATTTAATTCCAAAAGGAGATGATACCGAAAGAAATTGTAGAGCGTCCATGGGGGAGATTTTTTGTGTTACATGATGAACCAACCTATAAATTAAAGAGAATTGAGGTCGATCCAGATGGAAGACTATCATATCAATATCATAAAAAAAGATCTGAAGCATGGACCATTGTTGAAGGTTCTGGTTTAATCACATTGAATGGACATACTAAAGAGTATTCAAAAGGTGATACGGTGCTTATACCACAAGGGGTAAAGCATCGAATTGAAAATAAAGGATCAAAAAAAGTAATTTTTATTGAGGTCCAAACTGGTACCTACTTTGGAGAGGATGATATTGTTCGAATTGAAGATGATTACAATAGAATATAAATGAGAAAATTAAAAGCCATTATTGTCTCAGGATATTTTAATCCACTTCATAAGGGACATATAGAGCTTTTTCAAAAAGCAAAGAAAGAAGGGGATACGCTTTGGGTTATCGTAAACAGTGACCTTCAAAGAGAGTTAAAGCGAAGTAAAGAGTTTATGGATCAAAATGAACGCCTTACCATTGTAAGTGCTATTGAGATTGTAGATAAAGCACTAATCTCAATTGATAAGGATAAAACACAATGTGCTACCCTTACTGATTTAGCGGATAAATATTCATCTGAGTATGAGTTATATTTCGCTAATGGTGGAGATCAAAATATTGATTCAATACCAGAAGCTCCTATTTGCAAAGAAAAAGGAATCAGTCTTTTGGAAGGATTAGGAGATAAAATTCAATCTTCGGCATGGCTTTTAAAAAAATTAGGTGAAAGTTAAAGAGATTTGTTGTATTGGAGCAGGTTATGTTGGCGGACCCACAATGTCAGTTATTGCACTCAAATGCCCAAAAATAAGAGTAACTGTTGTTGACGTAAATAAAGAAAAGATAAAAGCTTGGAATGGCCCACTTGACAAATTACCCATATTTGAACCTGGACTTTCTGAAGTTGTGAAAGAGACCAGAGGCAGGAATTTATTTTTTTCAAATGATATTCAAAAAGCTATCCAGAAGTCTGAAATGATTTTTATGGCTGTCAATACTCCTACCAAGACAAAGGGAGAGGGAGCTGGGATGGCAGCTGATTTGAGGCACATTATTTCGTGCACTAAAGACATAGCTAAATACTCTAAGACAAACAAAATAATTATAGAGAAATCCACGCTACCAGTTCGAACGGCTGAAAAAATTAAGGAGATTTTAAATTCAGAAGGGGGTGATTTAAAACATGAAGTTTTATCAAACCCTGAATTTATGGCAGAGGGAACCGCAATTAAAGATTTGTTTAAATCAGATCGTGTATTAATTGGCGGGGATTCTACTATTACTGGTCAAAAGGCAATGAAAAAACTAATTAAAATATATATTAATTGGATCCCTAAAGAAAAAATAATAACTTCAAATATTTGGTCTTCAGAACTATCAAAACTAGCATCAAATGCAATGTTAGCTCAGAGGATTTCTTCAATCAACAGTCTTTCTGCTTTATGCGAAAAGACTGGAGCAAATATTAAGGACATTTCTTTGGCTGTTGGAATGGATAAAAGAATTGGGCCACATTTTTTAAAAGCGTCCGTTGGATTTGGGGGAAGTTGCTTTCAAAAAGATATTTTGAATCTTGTTTATTTATCTAATTATTATGGTCTCAAAGAAGTTGCTGAATATTGGCATCAGGTAGTAAAATTAAATGATTATCAGAAAAAAAGATTCTCAGATAATATCATAAAGAATCTAGATGGAAGCATAAGTAATAAGACAATAACTATTTTAGGGTGGTCTTTTAAACCAAATACTAATGATACTCGAGAGAGTCCCGCTATTTACGTTGGAATTAATTTATTAAAAAAAGGTGCAATATTAAAAATTTATGATCCATTGGTGAAAAAAGCACAAATCATTCAAGATCTTAATAATTTGATTAAACTTGATTCAGATTTAAAGGTTAAATCTTCTGAACTTATTAGTAAGGTAAATGTTTGCTTAGATATAGATTCAGCAATTAATAAAACAGATGCTATATCAATTATTACAGACTGGGCTGATTTCAAACAAATAAAATGGGAGAATATTAGAAAAAATAAAATACCGGTTTTTCATATCCTTAACAACTCTAACCACAATGTTTATCCAGATATTAATTGATAATAAAGATTCTTGGATAATAAAATATTCGAAAATCCTTATTAGGAGAATAACTGAGTTAGGTCACAAAGTTGAATTAATTCATGAATCACAAAAAGTAAAAAAAGGCGATATTTTATTTCTTTTATCGTGTGAAAAGGTATTTAAAAGATTGAATTTGAATAAACACAATATCGTTGTTCATGAAAGTGATCTTCCAAAGGGTAGAGGATTCTCACCACTAACATGGCAAATACTTGAGGGGAAAAATAAAATACCGATAACGTTATTTGAGGCAAATCCAAAAATTGATTCAGGCGATATCTATTTCCAAGAATCTATAAATTTATTTGGGAATGAATTGATTGACGAAATAAGAAAACATCAATTTGAAAAAACACTAAAGTTGATCTTAAACTTTATTGACAAAATAAAAAATTTAAATCCTATTCCGCAAACTGGAAAAGTCTCAAGCTATAGAAGGCGAACTAGATTAGATAGCCGTTTGGATATAAACAAATCGATTAATGAACAATTTAATTTATTAAGGGTAGTAGATAACAATAGATATGCTGCTTTTTTTAAAAAGGACAATATTGAATACATAATAAAAATATATAAAAAAAAGATTTAAATGGCAGATGAAATAACTATAGGGAATGAAATAATTGGAGAAAAAAGACATCCATTTATTATAGCTGAAATGTCTGGAAATCATAATGGTTCAATACAAAGGGCATTTAAAATAATTGATGCTGCCATTGCTTCAGGAGCTAATGCTATAAAACTGCAAACCTATACAGCTGACAAAATTACAATTGACAGGAAAGGAGGCTTATTCGATATAAGAGATAAAAGTTCTTTATGGAATGGGAGAAATCTTTTTGAACTCTATAAAGGGGCTTATACCCCATGGGAATGGCATCAGGAGTTGTATAATTATGCGAATGATAAAGGAATCCAAATTTTCAGCAGTGTTTTTGATGAAACTGGAATAGAATTTTTGGAAAAATTAAATGTTCAAGTATACAAAATAGCTTCTTTCGAAAACAATCATTACCCCCTTTTAAAAAAAATTGCTCAAACAAAAAAACCAGTCATAATGTCAACAGGCCTTTCAAATATATCAAATCTTGAAAAGTCAGTTAACATACTAAGAGAAAATGGATGTAAAGATCTGATTTTATTAAAGTGTACAAGTACTTATCCCTCGTCACCAAAAAATTCTAATTTAAAAACAATCCCTATAATTAAAAAGATCTTTGGGTGCCAGGTAGGTCTATCAGACCATACTTTAGGAATAGGTGTCCCTATTGCAGCAATTTCATTTGGTGCTTCAGTTATAGAAAAACATTTCACCCTAAGCAGGAGTGATGGAGGAGTTGACAGTGCTTTTTCTCTTGAGCCAGGTGAACTAAAATTATTAGTACAAGAAAGTAAGAGAGCTCATGATTCATTAGGAAAAGTTTTTATTGGGATTACTGAGGAGGAGAAAAAAAGTCTCAGGTTTAAAAGGTCAATATATATAATTTCTGATGTAAAGAAAGGAGAACAGTTTACAAAAAAAAATATTGGTATAATTAGACCTGGGGATGGTTTAGAAACAAGTTTTTATGAAATGGTTTTAGGAAGAAAATCAAAAGAAAATATTAAAGGAGGGACACCTTTCCGTTTAGATATGTTATAATGGGGAGGAGAATTTTAATTTCAGGATTGGGGGGCTCACTTTTCCCATATTTAAATGATAAACTTGTAGAAAAAAATTATGATATATATTATGTTGATTCAAATCCTGAATTAAAATTTATATACCCTAATCTTAAGTTATATATATCTCCTCTTGTAACAGAAAAAAAATATCTAGATTTTATTACTACATTAATTAAAAAACATCAGATTAATATTTATGTTCCCTTGATTGATGAAGAATTAATAGTAGCAAAGAATATAGAAGAATTGATCCCAAACTTGAAAGTTTTAATCCCTTCAAAATCATTCATTGAGTTATGTCTCAACAAATTTGATTTGATGAATAAGTTGAACCAGTTAGAAATTTCTATAACAAAATCTTACATAAGCTCAAACTTTAATTGGCAAATTCCCCCTCCTGTTTTTTTAAAACCAAATATTGGACGAGGAAGCAGAGGTATTAAAAAAGTATTTAGCAAATCTCAATACCAAATTTACAAAGAAGAAAATTTTGGAAAAGGCGATATATTAATTCAACCAATTTTTAGTGGAATAGAATATACTGTTGGTGTGTTATCAAATCCTAATAATAAAATTATAAGCATAAGTCCAAAAAGGGTAATTAGAAAAAACGGAATAACTATTAATGCAGTTACAGAGAATAATACGATAATTGATAAATTAGCAATAGAAATCACAAAGCACCTTGAGCCAAGGGGACCATTCAATATTCAATTATTCGTTACTAAGGAAAATAGGCCGATAGTGTTTGAAATTAATCCTAGATTTTCGACAACTTTAGTTTTAAGCATTGAGGCTGGGATAGATGAAGTTGATTTATTAGTCAATAATTATTCTATACAGAATCCAAAACAATATTATGCTAAAGAGGGCGTCTATTTATATAGAAATTGGAATAATAATTTTTACAAAAAAAATTAAAGTTGGATATTTTAATTATTGGTGGGACACGCTTCTTGGGGAAATTATTTGCAGAAAGACTTATATTTTCCAAAGAATTTAATTTAACAATATTATCTAGAAACCCAATAGTTAATCAATTTGAATGTGAAACATTAAATTTTGAAAAAAAATTGGGATTAGAGTATCTTCGTGGAAAATACTTTAGTTTAGTTTTCGATTTTTTAGTTTATGACGAAAAAGATATTTTAGATATCAAAAAAAATCTAAATTTTTCAAAATATATTCTAATTTCAACAACTTGGATCAAAAAATTAAATTATAGCAATTCAATAGATGACTTAGTCATTGATTTAGATAAAAAATCCATAACCAAACTTAGCTCTACAACAAAAAAATATCTTTTAGGTAAAAGAAGTGCTGAGAATCTACTCTACAAATCATATGAAGAAGATAAATTCCATATAATTAGACTACCAATTTTTTTCGGAGAAAAAGATCACACAAAAAGGCTTTCATTCTATATTTCTAGGTTGTTAAAAAACAAGCCTCTTATTGTTATAAATTCAGGGATTAATATTTGTCAAATTGCTTATGTTGAAGATTTAGCTAATATTTTATATTCTTTTTCGAAACAACATAATCAAGTAAAAACAATCTTAAATGCATTGCCTCACCCAGGATTGAGCGTAATTGATTTCATAAAAACTATAAAAAAGACTCTTAATTCAAATTCAAAATTGATTTTTGTAAGAGAATCATTATTAAGAAAAAAATTTCCCAAATATCTTGATCTTGATCCTCTTTGGAAAGAGGAATATATTGAAAAAGGCGAGAATAATATTTTTAAATTCTATAATTTTCAACCTACAAAGACCACTGATTGGATTGAGAAAATATCTAAAAGCTTAAAAAACATCTCTTCCTATTCAAACGAACCTCAATTAGAAGAAATAAATTTTGTAAAACAAATAATTCATTAAAAATCAATGGATTTTGTTATTGGAGATTTACATGGCGAAAAAACAAAATTAAATTCATTAATCAAGCTAATTATCAAAAAAGAGGCTAAGCCCTCATTAATTTTTATTGGTGATTATATTGATAAAGGAGAGCAATCAAGAAAACTATTAGATTATCTAATTAAACTTAAAGATGAATTTGCTACTACTTTTCTAATGGGAAATCACGAATTTTATTGGTTGAACCTAAAAGAAAACAAAAATTTAATTTTAAAATACGGAGGATTAAAAACATTAAATGATTTCTGCTCAAAATCTATTGAAGCTTGTGGAGAACTAATGATTTCAAAATATTCTGATATTTTCAATAATCTTAAATCTTATTATGAAACAGATAAATTTATAATTTCTCATAGTGGGTTACCAGCTTCAATAACTAAGAACTGGAATGTAGAGAAACTAAATCATAGTAGTTTTCTTTTTAACAGATATGAATTTATTAGGTCAAAATCATATTTTAAAAAAAATAAAAAAATCATTTTTGGGCATACCGCTTTCTTTACACCATATGTTGACAATTATAAAATTGGGATTGATACGGGGGCGTGTTATTCTAAAGAACAACCATTAACATCATTCTGTTTGGAAACCCAAGAATTTTATAATTCAAATGGTGAAATTTATAATATCAACAAAATCAAAAAGGATAGATGTCCTGTAATAATTAGGTAAAAATGTTTGAAAAGAAAAAAATAATGGTAATTGTCGCTCATCCGGATGACGAGATTCTAGGATTAGGAGGTACTATTAATAAATTGATAAAAAATTATCAAGCAGATGTCCATACTCTTATTTTAGGTGAGGGTATTACTTCTAGATCAGAATTAAGAGATAGAAAAAAGTGGATGAAGCAATTAGATATTCACAATTCTAATATTGAAATGGCAAAAAGTATTATAGGTTATCAATCTTTATCAACATACCAATTCCCGGATAATAGATTTGATACAATTCCACTTTTGGATATTATTAAAGTCGTTGAAAATGAAAAAGAAAAATTCTGTCCTAATATAATATTTACTCATCATCATGGAGATTTAAATATTGATCACCAAATCACAAATAAAGCTGTAATTACTTCATGTAGACCAATTAATAGCAAAACACCCGAGGCAATAATATCATTTGAAACTCCATCAAGTACTGAATGGAACATTCAAAACATTGAAAATTTATTTCAACCAAATTTATTTTTCAAGATCTCAAAATCTAATTTAGATGCAAAAATTAAAGCAATGGAAAGCTATATTTATGAAAAAAGAAAGTTCCCTCATCCTCGCTCACCAGAAGCCTTAGAAATTTTAGCTAAAAGGAATGGTTTAATAATAGGAGCTGAATACGCTGAGTCTTTTGAAATCTTAAGATTTATCAAAAATTGAAAGATAAAACTAAAGTAATTATAATTGGTCTTGGAGGTATATCATATAAATACGATCATAACTTAGAAAAAAGCTATGTTCTAACTCATTTAAGGGCATTTGAATCGCATATGAGTTTTAAGATAATAGGAGTAGTTGATAAAAATAAAAACGTGATTTCTGAATTCTCGAAAATTTATAGATATCCAACGTTTATTTCAATCGAAATAGCACTGAAGAAACTTAAACCAGACCTTATTGTTATTTCAACGCCAACTTATTCGCATTTGGATGTAGTGAAACAAGTATTTAATATTTTTTCACCCAAATATTTATTATGTGAAAAACCGCTTGGGCTCAACTTAAATCAATCAGTTGAAATTATTAAACTTTGTAAAATTAATAAATCAACTCTTTTGGTAAACTTTCAAAGGAACTATTCTGAATTATCAAAAAAATTAAAAGAAAAAATTTTATCAGGCGAATATGCTCCCGTCTATAAAATAATTTTAAGATACTCAAATGGTTTAAGAAATAGCGCTTCACACTTTATTTCATTATTCAATTTTCTTTTTGGAAAAATAAAGAAAATAGAAATAATTAATTCTTTTAAGAATAATGAAAAAATAAATGATACTATGTTACATTTCAAACTAAAATATGAAAAATGTGAAGCAATCTTTATACCACTTGAAGAGATTTCCTTTTTTTATAATTCATTTGAAATTATATGTAAAAATGGGAGATTAATATATGAAAATGGAGGTGAGTCATGTAAATGGCAAAAAATAGATGACAATAAAAAGACATATTCTAATTATAATAAACTTTCTGAATATTTCGAAAATTTAGAATCAGACTTTAATCAGAGTCAATTATCAGTGGTAAATAATTTAGCAAAATTTATAAAAGGAGAGAATTGTTTAATATGTACAGCGGAGGATGCTTTACAAACATTAATTGTAATAGAGAAATTAAAAAATAAAAGAAATGAAATCAGATAAATTAGCATTATTTGGGGGATCGAAAACGATAATAGAACCCTTTAAACCTTATAATCCATATGGATTAGAAGAAATAAATGCAGCCAAATCAGTAATAGAAACAGGAATACTATCACAGTATTTGGCAAAATGGGGAGATGATTTTCTAGGAGGGCCAATGGTTAAAAAATTTGAAGCTGATTGGGAAAGAAAGTTCAATATAAAGCATGCGATTACAGTAAATTCTTGGACTTCGGGTTTAGTTTGTGCTGTAGGAGCTTTAGGAGTTGAACCCGGTGATGAGATTATTTTACCTCCTTGGACCATGAGTGCAAGTGCAATGGCGATTCTTCATTGGAATGCAATACCGGTTTTCGCCGACATAGATCCAATTACATATTGTATTGATCCTATATCTATAGAAAAAAATATTTCTCATAAAACAAAAGCTATCATGGCTGTTGATATTGGGGGACAATCAGCTGATATGAATAGTATAAATTCCATAGCTAAAAAATATAACCTTAAGGTAATTTGTGATACAGCTCAAGCACCGGGTGCTATGTTTGAAGATAGCTATGCAGGGACACTTGCAGATATTGGCGGATACAGTTTAAATTATCATAAGCATATTCATACGGGAGAAGGAGGTGTCTTAGTCACAAATGATGACAACATAGCAAAAAAACTCAGGTTAATTAGAAATCATGCCGAAGCTGTTGTGGGAGACATGGGTTTTAAAGATTTAACTAATATGATTGGTCATAATTTTAGACTTGGAGAAATAGAGAGTAGTATGGGAATACAACAGCTAAAAAAGCTTGACAAATTGATTGAATCAAGACAAAAAATAGCAAAGAAACTTAGCGAAGGACTAAAAGATTTAGTTGGTTTAAACTTACCTGAAATAAGAGAAAATTGTTCTCATGTTTACTATATGTATTTTATGAATTTAGATATTGATAAATTAAATGGTGCTAAAAGAGAAAATATATTTAAAGCACTTGACGCAGAAGGGCTAAAAGGGATATCATTGAAATTTGCAAATGTTCATTTACTCCCAATTTTTCAAAAAAAACAAGCATACGGATCAAATGGGTTTCCCTGGAATACAAGTTTTACAAGAGAGAATATATCATATAAAAAAGGAATATGTCCAGTTGCTGAGTCACTTCATGATAAAAATTACTTGGGATTTCAAATGTGTATGTATGAAATGACGAATGATGAGATTGAACTTATGATTCTATCATTTAAAAAAGTTTGGAAAAACTTAAATTTATTAAGGTAAAATGAAGTATTGTAAAATATGTTTGCAACCAGATACTAGACCTGGAGGTCATTTTACGAAAGAGGGTATTTGCCCAGGATGTGATTATCATTTTAATTCAAATTTAAGAGCCGATTGGGATGAAAGATTTAATCTTTTATTAATCGAAATAGAAAAGTATAAAAGGAAAAACTCAAATAGCTATTTTGATTGTATAATTGGGGTAAGTGGAGGAAAAGATAGTACAAGACAAGCTATTTGGGCACGAGACAAATTAGGACTTAACCCATTGTTAGTTTGTCTGTCTTATCCTCCACAACAGATAACTGAAAGAGGAGCAAATAATCTCTCAAATCTTATAAATTTAGGATTTGACGTTATAGTTTGGGCACCTCAACCTGAAACTTGGAGGCAAACTCTTCGTAATGGATTTTTAAAATACTCAAATTGGGCAAAAGCAAGTGAACAAGCAATAATTAGCTCAGTACCACAGATAGCAATAAAATATAATATTAAATTGATTCTTTGGGGTGAAAATCCAGGATTACAACTTGGTGATATGCTGACTGTTGGTAAAACAGGTTATGATGGTAATAATTTGAGGAACATGAATACTGTTAAGGGAGGTGAGATAGAGTGGATGATAAAGGATGGATTCCAGAAAACCGATTTAATACCTTATCGTTATCCATCAATTCATGAATTTAAAAAAGCAGATTTACAAATAATTTACTTAGGTTGGTTTTGGCAAAATTGGTCAATAATAAATAATGGTACTTTTTCTTCCTCATATGGATTAGAATTAAGAGAAGATTCTTTTGAAAATACTGGAGATTTATGGGGATGCTTTTCTTTAGATGAGGACTGGGTAACATTAAATCAAATGATTAAATACTACAAATATGGTTTTGGTAGAGTAAATGATTATTGTAATGAAGGAATTAGATATGGAACTATGACAAGAGATGAAGGGATAGAACTAGTAGAAAAATTTGAAGGAAAAATTTCTGATAATTACATAAAAGATTTTTGCAAGTATATTGACATACCAGAATCACTTTTCTGGAAGAAAGTAAATTCCATTGTAAATCCTAAACTATTTTTTATAGAAAAGAATGGAGAAATAAAAAGAAAGTTCAAAGTTGGAGTTGGAATATGATTAAAATTGGTATTGTTGGATATAATTTGGGGAATCAAGATTCATTGTTTTATGTATTAAAATCATTAGGATTTAGTGTTCAATTGAGTAAAAAAATTGAGAATCTTTCAAAGTCCAATGTTATTGTTTTACCAGGTGTAGGTGCTTTTCCACAAGCAATGAGTCTTTTGAAAAAGAATAATTTAGTTGATTTTTTAATTGATTGGTCAAATCAAAATAAACCTATTTTAGGGATTTGTTTAGGGATGCAGATATTATGCACAAAATCTCATGAATTTAAAGAATCTAGTGGCCTAAATATTATTGATGGGGAAATAATACCTCTAAAGAGGAAAAATTGTCATATAGGCTGGAATAATAATGAAATAACAGAGGATAACTTATTTGAACAAGGAGATGACAAATATTTTTATTTTAACCATTCTTTTAAATATGAAGGAAATAAAAATAACATTTTAAGTTACACAAAATTTAATAATGAAGTAATTCCCTCAATTATAAAAAAAGGTAATATTGTAGGTGTTCAGTTCCATCCTGAAAAGAGTCAAGATTCTGGTAAAAATTTAATTTTAAAAATAGTTGAAAAATTGGTTAATGATTAAAAAAAGAATTATTGGAGTTGTAACAATCAAAAATAATTTAGCTGTTCAATCTTTCTCATATTCAAAATATTTACCAATTGGTAATCCAGAATGTGTTATTGAAAACCTTGATAGATGGGGAGCAGACGAGATATTAATTCAAGTTATTGATAGAACGAAAAATAATTTGGGGCCCGACTTCGATTTATTAAATAAAATAGGGAAACTAAGAATTTCGACTCCGATTATTTATGCTGGAGGTATCAACCATCATAAAAATGCTGTAGAAGTAATTAAGAATGGAGCAGATAGAATTGTAATTGATAGTCTTTTAAGAAAGGATAAAAAAGAGTTGAGTAAAATTTCTTTACAACTTGGTTCACAAGCGGTTATCGCATCTGTCCCCGTACTTCTTAAAGATGATACGATTTATACATATGATTATTTGTCTAAAAAAGAAGAAATAATTGATGACAATTATTTAAGTATTATTTCTGACAAAAATTTATTTTCAGAAATATTGGTCATTAACAAAGAAACTGAAGGAATTTCAAATTCTTTTGATTGTAAAATTATTTCTCTTTTCCCTAAAATAGATTCATCTTTAATTGCATTTGGAGGCATTAGTGATCCTGAGCAAATAAAATATATTTTATCAATACATAAAATGTCAGCAGTAGGTATTGGGAATTTTTTAAATTATAAAGAACATTCGATTCAATTATTAAAACAATCCGCTAAATCAAATTATTTGAGAAAGGCATATTTTAAATCATCAAATTTCCATGAAGATTCAATTTTGTAAAAGATGTCTATATTCAACTGATCATCCTTTAGGATTGACAATAAATAATGATGGAATTTGCTCTGGCTGTGAAATTCATGAAGAGAAAGATTTTTTGGATTGGGATGAAAGATTTAAAAAATTAGAAGCTATTGTAGCACCTTATAGAAATAAAAAAAGCGAAAACTACGACTGTATTGTTCCTGTTTCAGGAGCTAACGATTCATATTTTATTGTTCATGTTGTAAAGAACATATTAGGTCTAAATCCATTATTAGTTACTTACAATAAATATTTTAACACCCCTCTTGGGATAAGGAATTTAGCAAACTTAAGGATACAATTTAATTGTGACATTGTTTACCAAAATATAAATCCAATTTCTGTAAAAAAAATCACAAGAAAAACATTAAGAGAATATGGGAACATTTACTGGCCTATATTAGCTGGCCAAACAGTATTCCCTGTCCAATCTGCTGTTAGATTTAAAATACCATTAATAATTTGGGGCGCACACCAAGGTTTGGAACAGGTTGGTATGTTTTCACATACCCATGAGGTAGAGATGACCAGAAGATATAGAAAAGATCATGACTTATTTAATTTTGAGCCTAGAAATGTAATTTCAATTCATGATGATCTACAAAAAAAAGATCTTTGGCAGTATAATTATCCAAGTGATTTAACTTTAAAAAAAAATAAGGTTAGAGGAATTTATCTAGGTAATTATATAAGGTGGGACCCCAAAGCTCAGCACGAACAAATGATTGAAAAATTTGGGTATTTAACATCTAAATTTTCAAGGACTTTTGATTGTTATGATTTTGTAGATTGTTATAATTATATGAACATTCATGATATTTTAAAACTATACAAGCATGGATATTCAAAAGTGACAGATCATGCGACTAGAGAGATTAGACATGGAAGATTGAGTAAAAAAGACGCTATTGAGGTTGTAAAAAAATATGAATTAAATGAACCTGAATTCATTAGTTTATTTTCCAATTGGCTTGGAATAGAAAAAAAAGGGCTAAATTTTATTTTTGATCAGTTTAGAAATAAAAAATATTGGATAAAGACTGAGCCAAGAAAGTGGGAATTTAATGGGTGGAGTAAAATGAATAATATATCAGGAAAACCTCATTTAGGATCAAAATTAAAATTTATAGAAAACAACAAATTAAATTATAATAAAGGTTATGATAAATACATCACTTTTGGGAAAGGTCACCCATAAATAATGTTATTGAGACTTAAAATGAAAAATATTAAGAACATTTTTATTGAAGGAGATAAAATCTATTTAAGACCATTAGAAATAGATGACATAGATGGTAACTATAAAGCATGGCTAAATGACCCTGAAATTGTAAAACTCAATTCACATGGAAGATATCCAGTTAGTATTTCCATGTTAAAGGAATATGTTAATCGTGTAAAATATTCGGAATCAGCTATTGTACTAGCTATTATTCATAAAAAAGCAAACAAACATATTGGAAATATTAGCCTTCAATCAATTAATCTAATAGACCGAAACGCCGAGATAGCATTCTTGCTAGGAGAAAAGTCTTTTTGGTCCTCAGGTATTATGTTTGAAGCTGGGAGTTTATTAATAGACCATGGATTCAATAAGTTGAATTTACATCGGATTCATTGTGGAACTTCATCAGAAAATCATGCTATGCAAAAATTAGCCCTCAAATTAGGGATGTCTAAAGAAGGGGAAAAAGAGGATTTTATATTTAAAAATGGAAGATATTTAACAACTTTTGAATATAGAATTTTAAGGAATGAATATTGATTTTAAGTTAAATATATCATGGAAGAAATAAATAATTGCAGAATATGTAAAAGTGATAAAATTGAAAAGGGGATATTTAATAAAACTTTTTATCTATCAAATCTTAAAGAAAAAATAAAAATGACCTATGCAATATGTTTAAATTGTCAATATATCTTCCAAGACAAATATGTCGGCGACAAATTTTTAAATAAGTACTATGAAAGTAGTCCTATGTATAGGAACTCAAAACCTACAAAATACGATATTGATAGCGTAAATAGACAAATTAATTTTCTTGAGATGAACTTAGATTTGCATAATATTTCAAGTTGTCTAGAAATAGGTGCACATACAGGTCATTTCTTAAAAGTTTTGTTTAAAAAATTTGATCTAAAAATATTTTTTGATGAATTAAGTATTGAAGCATGTAAAATACTAGAAAAAATAGAAGGATTTGAAAATTATAGAAATAAAAATGTTAAAGTTGATTTAGTTATATTAAGGCATGTTATTGAACATATAAATGATTTGGACGAGTTTATGGTTTATGTAGATAATTCATTAAATGAAAATGGAAAAATTTTCATAGAAGTCCCAGACTGGTCAATTTTAGATTCCAATACTGATGCATTTATTTTTGAGCATTTATCTCACTTTAATGATAAATGTTTGATTGATTTCTTATCATTAAAAGGCTATAGCTTAATTGCAATTGAAAAATCAATCAATAAAGATGATCCCGCAACACCAAATAGAGTAATGAGATTAATTTTAAAAAAAACAAAAAAACCTTTATTTGGAGATAAAAACTTTGTTAAATATTTTAAGTCTTACTATAAAGAAAAGCATGATCAAGGGAAAATCAATTTAAATAAAATCTATTCTATGATTGGGGAAAAAAAATCAGTAGCTTTTTTCCCTGCAAGTAACTTATCATTTTCTGCTATTATAGAAACAGATATTAGTAAAATTAATCTAGTTGGGTATTTTGATTCTGATCTAAAAAAGAAAGGGAATCTATTTTTAGGATTTAAAGTATTTTCTCCAGATCAATTAAATTTATTAAAACCTGAAGTAGTATTCATATTTTCGGAAGCATATGAACCTGAAATTAGAGAATTGATTAAGAAATATAAAATAGATCCTGAAATATATAGCTATTCAAAAATTTTTGGGGAATCAATCTACTAAATGGATAATAATAAAATAAATACAATTGCTATTATAATAGCAAGGGCTGGGAGTAAAAGAATATTTAAAAAGAACATTAAACTATTTCTAGGAAAGCCCATTATTAATTATTCAATAAAAAATGCAATAAAAAGTAAAATTTTTGATGAGGTAATGGTATCTACAGATGACGAAGAAATTGAAAAGATATCAATAAAATTTGGTGCTAAAGTGCCATTTAGAAGGTCATCTAAAAATTCTTCAGATTTTTCTACGACTGCTGATGTAATTTATGAGGTTTTAAATTCATACCATGAGATTGGAATAAATCCTAAATATGTTTGTTGTATTTATCCGACAGCACCTTTATTGAATTACAAAATTTTAATTGACGCATATGAAATTATAAAAAAAAATAGTGCTAAATCTGTAATACCAGTAGCAAAATTTTCCTATCCAATTCAAAGAGCATTGATAAAAAAAAATAAAATATTGAAAATGAATTGGCCAGAAAACATTAATAAAAGAAGCCAAGATTTAAATGAATTTTATCATGATGCCGGCCAATTTTATTTTCTAAGGGTTGAAAGTTTCTTGAAAGAAAAACTTCTGTTTACTGATTGTACTTATCCAATAGAATTACCATCTATCTTAGTCCAAGATATAGATGTTATGGAGGATTGGGGATTAGCAGAATTTAAATATAAATATTTAAAAAAAAATAAAGTTTTATGATACCATATGGGAAACAAAATATAAATAAAGATGATATAAATTCAGTTATTGAAGTTATGGAATCTGATTTTCTTACTCAAGGCCCAGTTACTCCAATATTTGAAAAGGAATTACAATCTTTTTGTAATGCTAAATATGCTGTAGCATCTGTTAATGCTACAAGTGCTCTACATTTAGCATGTTTATCAATTGGCATAAAAAAGGGTGACATTGTTTGGACTTCTCCAATATCATTTGTTGCCTCAGCAAATTGTGTAATATATTGTGGAGGTGAAATAGACTTTGTAGATATTGATCCAAAAACATATAATATCTCAATCGATTCTTTGAAAGAAAAATTATTAGAAGCAAAAAGGAAAAATAAACTTCCAAAAGCAATAATACCTGTTCATTTATCCGGACAATCATGTGATATGAAAAAAATATATGGTTTGTCCAAAGAATTTGGTTTTAAAATAATTGAAGATGCATCCCATGCCATTGGGGCTGAGTATGAGGGGATGCCAGTCGGGAATTGTCAATACAGCGATATTGCAGTATTTAGTTTTCACCCTGTTAAAATTATAACAACTTGTGAAGGTGGTGCATGCTTAACTAACGATATGGTATTATACGAAAAAATGTATAATCTCAGAAGTCATGGAATTGTAAGAAATCAAAAGGACATGGTTAATAAAAAACATGGTTCATGGTATTATGAACAAAGATTTCTTGGATTTAATTACAGATTAAACGATTTACAAGCTGCTTTAGGGATAAATCAAATTAAAAGACTTAAATCCTTTATAAGTGAAAGGCATAAGATAGCTAGTCTTTATGAAAAATTATTCGAGAATAATAAAAATGTTATAACTCCATATCAACATGAAAAAAGTTTTTCATCTTTTCATTTGTATATAATTAAAGTTAATAATTTGAATGGATTTGACAGGAAAGAAATTTTTGAAAGATTAAGAGAGCAAGGATATCAAGTAAACGTTCATTACATCCCAATCTATAAACATCCATATTATTCAAATAAATTTAAAAAAGAAGATTTTCCATCTAGTGAAGAATATTATTCAAAAGCAATTAGTTTACCAATTTTTCCCTATTTGGATAAAAAAGATATTAGGAATGTAGTCAACATTATCAATAACAAAATTAATTTTCAACATATTTTTTAAAATAAATTTAATTATGACAGATCTTGAAATAATTGACGAATTAGAGAGAGTTAGAGCAAATAATAATATAAATTGGATGAACATTTTAAGGCTAGCCTTCAAAAATTCTCCTTCAGAAGCTAGAAAGATAATTTCAGAAATTAATAAAAAAGATAATGAGATATCTCATATTCTGGATAAGCTATCAAAAAATAAAACAGCCTAAATTTTTAGCTTGATAAATAATTTAAAAGGGAAAGGAATATTTGTTTTCAGTGACCCAGGGGGCGCTAAACCAGTTTTGGCCTTTATTGAATTAAATAATTTGAAAAACTACAAGGCTATCTCAGATAGAAAATATAAATTCTATGATGAATTTCAAATTAATGTAGAAATCTGCCCAAAATATGAAGCAAAAGAGATTATAGATACATATAAACCGAATTATATTTTTACTGGGACATCATATACATCATCAATAGAATTAGAGTTTCTTTATGAAGCGAAAAAACAAAAAATAAAAACTTATTCATTTGTTGATCATTATACTAGATATAGAGAGAGATTTTTTTTAGATGGAGAAAATATTTTCCCTGATAAAGTTTTTTTGACAGATGATAAAGCAAAAAGGCTTGCTGAAACAGTGGGAATTTCAAAATATTCGGAAGTTATAGTATCTGGAAATTTTTATCATGAATTTTTGAAGAATTGGAAGCCAAAAAAATCGAAAAATGAAATTTTTTCAAATCCAAATAATAAAATAATTTTATTTGCTCCTGATCCTTTATCTAATATAAATGGGAAAAAAATATTTTTATTTGATGAAACTGATGTTTGGAAAGATCTTTCGAAAGTGATAAACAAATATCCCTTTCAAAAAGAAGTATTCCTTTATATAAAATTCCATCCTAATCAAGATCAATCCTATTTAAAAAAAATAATTAATCAAATTCCTATTGAAAACTCAGTTGTTGATATGTCAACTGATACTAAGCATCTAATTTTTCATTCTGATATCGTAATAGGCATGTTTTCGAGTTTACTAGTTGAAGCCAGCTTATTTGGAAAAAAAATTCTGAGGCACATACCAAATATAAATGCAACCGATTCGCTTGGCCATTTAAATATTGGAGAAAAAAGTAATAATATAAATGAATTAACCATAAACTTAAAAGATAGTATTAAACAGGGAAAGTGAAAACTCTTAACTATATAGGTAAGGATTTTTTAAAAAAAATAGTTGGTTTATTAGATATAAGTCAAAAAAAGAAGATATTTTTTTTAATAGTATTGGTCTTGTTTTCAAGTGGACTAGAACTTCTAGGCCTAGGATTAATAATCCCTGCTATAGGTATACTGGTTGAGCCAAATTATTTAAATCAATTTTCAAAATTTGACCTAATAAACTCCTTTTTTAATTTTCCATCACAAGAAAAAATAATTATTGTAGGAATCGTATTAATAGTTTTAGTATACATGTTGAAAGGATTTTTTTTAAGTTACTCGATTTTTTGGCAAAATAAATTTGTAACTGATTTTCACCTTTATATATCAAAAAAATTATTCTCCAAATATTTGAATCAAACTTATGTATTTCACTTGAATAATAATTCTTCTGATCTTATCAGAAATATTAATATTGAAGCGCAAAGCCTATACAGTTCATTATTAGCAATAATGACGTTATTTATGGAGTTAGTATTAATGTTTTCAATTACCACATTATTGATTCAAATCGAACCTTTGGGAACAATTTTAATTATTACATTGGCTAGTTTATTTGGAATATGCTTTTCAAAATTTTCAAAATCAGTAATATTTAAATGGGGGCAGGAAAAAGTTTTCCATCAAGGGAAAAGTATTCAATCTGTTATGGAAGGATTAGGGGGTATCAAAATGGTAAAAATTCTTGGAAGAGAGAAAGAATTTGAAGAAAGGTTTTTAGTGCATTTTGAAAAATACACAAAATATGAGAGGTTAAATTCAGTAGTTCAACAGATTCCAAGAGTTTGGATTGAGTTTATCGCTATACTATCATTATGTATTCTGATAATTTCGATTATCTACCAAGGAAAAGATTACTCTTCCATACTTCCTGTAATAGCACTATTTACTGGTGCTGCTTTTAGGTTAATTCCCTCAGCATCGAAAGTTTTTCATTCAATACAAACTTTAAGGTTTAATGAAACATCAGTAAATATTATCCATAATGACATAGTAAATTCTAATAAAAAAGATATAGAAAGTAATTTCAAAGTTTCAGAAATGGAGACTTATGATATTAATAAAATAGTATTAAATAATATTTCTTATCGATATGGAAGATTAGGTTTACCGGTAATAAAAAATTTAAGTTTTGAAATAAAAAAAGGTGAGTCAATAGGAATTATTGGAGAAACAGGATCTGGGAAAAGCACTTTAGTTAACATTTTATTAGGCCTTCTACCCCCTCAAAAAGGGAAAATCCTTATTGACAACTTAGATATTAGCAAAAAATCTTCTGACTTAAGAAAATGGCAAAAAAATATCGGATATGTTCCCCAAGATATTTTCTTAATGGACGATACAATAGAAAATAATATTGTATTTGGATTAAATAAAAAGCTATTAGATCAAAAAGCATTAGACGATGCATTAAAATATTCTCAGCTTAAAAAATTTATTGGTACACTTCCTGACGGAATTAAAACAATGGTTGGCGAAAGAGGAATTAGACTTTCAGGGGGACAAATACAAAGAATAGGAATAGCTAGGGCCCTATACAACAATCCTTCCATTTTAATATTTGATGAGGCCACAAGTTCACTTGACTATGACACTGAGGATGCAATAGTAGAATGTATTGATCAACTAGACGACAAAACAAAAATAGTAATCGCTCATAGGCTTTCTACAGTTAAAAACTGTGATTACATAATTAAACTAAATAAAGGTAAGATTGATAAAATAATAAAACCCCAAGAATTGATTAAATAGAAGTTTTTTAAAATTAACACAAGATTTACATGGAATTAAATATTGACTGGCCAAACAGAGGGCACAAATATGAAAAACAGGATTTAAATGAATTGTTTGATTTTCTTAATGATTCAAAAAGAACAATGTCAAAGAGTTATTATGCAAAAAAATTTGAAGAAAATTTTTCTAAATTTATAGGAAGGAAAAGCTTGTCAACCATGAGTGGCGCTCACTCATTAGACATAGCATCTTTTTTAATCGAATCTGATAATGAAGATGAAATTATTATTCCTTCACACACTTACTGTGCTTCAGCCCTTCCATTTGTAAGAACTAAATCAAAAATTAAATGGGCTGATATTAACCCTGATTGTTTTACAATTTCATTTGATAGTGTAAAAAAATTAATTTCATCAAGAACCAAAGCTATTGTAATTGTTCATCTATATGGATTAATTGCAACAGATATTGATAAAATTATCTCTTTGGCCAAAGAAAGGAACATAATAATTATCGAAGATTGTGCTCAAGCTTTAGGAGCTTTTAAAGAAAATATTTCCGTTGGAAATTTTGGAGACATATCATGTTTTAGTTTTCATTCTCAAAAAAACTTAACTACACTGGGCGAGGGCGGAATGATTTCCGTAAAAGATGAAAAACTTCTTGATAAAATTGAATTATATAGGCATAATGGACATTGTTCATTTGAGAATCAATCAGAGTACTGGCTTCCTGCAATGACTAATGTCAAATATGTTTCTCAAAATTTTATTCCATTTAAGTCTACACTAACCGAAGCTCAGTCCATCGTAGGAATAAATGTATTAAAGAGAATTTTAGATCTTACTAAAAAGAGGAGAAAATTATTTAATTATTTAACTCAAAAATTATCAAGCCTTTCTGAATTAAAATTTCAAAAATTTGAAACCGAACTTTCACATAGTCATCATTTATTACCATGCAGATGTGTTTCTGATAAATGGAACAGAAATGATCTTATAAAAATTCTTTTTGAAAAATTTAAGATTAAGTGTGTAATTCAATATTATCCTTTACATAGATATGAATTGTTCAAAAAATTTGAATATGGATTTGCTGAAGTTCCAAATACAGACGAGTTTTATGATTCAATGATATCTTTTCCTTTTTCTCTTACTTTGAATAAGATAGAAATAGATTATTTAGTTGAATCAATAATAAAAAGTGTTAAATCATTAAATGACAGATGAATATAGCTGTAATTCCAGCAAGATCAGGTAGTAAAGGGATTCCAAATAAAAATATTATAGATTTTATGGGAAAGCCATTGATATATTGGTCTATTTTAAGCGCCAAAGCATCAAAATGTATTGATAGAGTTGTTGTTTCAACAGATTCAAAAGAAATTGCTATTGTAGCTGAAAATTGTGGATCAGAGGTTTTATACAGGCCTGAAAGCCTTTCTCAGGATGACACAAAAACAATAGAAGTTCTTAAATATCACTCTAAATTTTTAAATGAATACGATAACCTTTTTGTCCTTCAGCCAACTTCACCTCTAAGAAAAAAAAGATTAATTGACGATTGTTATAAGTCCTATGTGCAAAGTAAATCATCAAACTTAGCTACAGGATATATCTGTAAACAAATCGAATTTGGGACACATCTAAATGAAAGACGGCAAGAAATTAAAGGGTTCTTTTATGACGATGGCAGTTTATATATTTTACCAAAAAGACTAGTAGATGTTGGTTTATGGAATGGGAGTAATCCAAAATTATATATTAATGAAAAGCAATTCACATACGAGATAGATGATAAAATTGATTTGACAATTTTAAAACATCTCTTTAAAAATTATCAAAATGATCTTTAGACCATTCAAACAAGTTCCCAAAATAATTTTTGGAAAGAATTCAATATTAAGAATAGCCGAATTAATCCCATTTGATTTAAAAAATCATTATGTTTTATTAGTAATTGACGAGTTTTTCAAGGATCATTCTTTTAAGGTATTTGATCAGTATGATTTAGAAACCTTAATTTTTGAATCTAAAAAATCTGAACCTAAGACAAGTCAGATAGATGATTTCAAGAAGGAAATTTTAGATTTAAGGAAAGGTAAAAAGCCTAAAGTAATAATTGCAATTGGAGGAGGTTCTACAATGGATGTTGGGAAATCATTATCGATACTTTTTAATAATGAGGGGAAAGCAGAGAACTATCAAGGATGGGACTTAGTAAGTGAAGAATCAATTTTTAAAATTGGTATTCCTTCAATAGCTGGTTCAGGTTCAGAAGCAAGCAGAACAGCAGTTTTAACGTCTCCAACAAAAAAAATGGGGATAAATAGCGATCATTCAATGTTCAATTCAATTATTCTTGATGATTCACTTTTAAGTTCTGTTCCCAAAGAGACTTTTATTTATTCAGCCATGGATTGTTTCATTCATTGTGTTGAAAGCCTTCAGGGGACTTTTAAAAATGAATTATCCGGTTCAATAGCTGATAAAGCATTAGAATTATGTATGGACAGTCTACTTTCGAAAGAGATCAATCTTTCAAAAATTCTTACTGCTTCTTATTTAGGCGGGGTTTCAATAGTTAATTCAGAAGTAGGTATTTGTCATGCCCTTTCCTATGGGCTAAGTTTAGAGTTTAATTTAAGGCACGGGTTCGCAAATACCATAGTATTTAATGTTTTAAATGAATATTATTCAGAGCATTACGGGATATTTTTAAATATTTTAAAAAAACACAATATAATTCTACCTAAAAATTTGACAAAAAATATTGATGACAAAAAATTAAATAGAATGGTCGATATGACTCTAAAAATGGAAAGACCCTTACAAAATGCTTTAGGGACTAAATGGAGATCAAAATTTCCAAAAGAAAAAATTATTGAATTATATAAAAGAATGTAATTATGTTCAAACAAATTAACAAACCTTATTTAATTGCTGAAATTGGTATTAATCACAATGGAGACATTGATATTGCAAAAAAACTTTTGGATGCGGTTTATTCAACAGAATGGGATTGTGCAAAATTCCAAAAAAGAAATCCTGACATATGTGTTCCGGAAAAACAAAAAAATCTTGAGAGAGAAACACCTTGGGGTAAAATGAAATATATTGATTATAAATATAAAGTTGAATTTGACAAAAAGGAATATGATGAAATTGACAAATATTGTAATAGTAAGCCCCTAGATTGGTCCGCGAGTGTTTGGGATTTTGATAGTTTAGAATTTATTATAGAAAACTATCCTAAAACAAAATTTTTAAAAATACCGAGCGCAGTTAACTGTTCATTTGAATTTTTGGAAGAGGCATGTAAATCAAATTTTCCAATATTAATTAGCCTTGGGATGACAAATTTAAAAGAGTCAGACAAGATTGTTAATACATTGGGAAAATTTTCTAATGATTATTGTATAATGCATACTAATAGTTCTTATCCCGCACCAAACAACGAACTTAATATTTCTTTAATCCCATTTATGATAAATAGATATAATTGTCCAGTTGGATACAGCGGTCACGAAATAGATCTTACGCCTTCTGTTATAGCTTCAACATTAGGGGCTAAGGTAATAGAAAGACACGTTACATTAGATCATAACATGTGGGGAAGTGATCAGAAGGCAAGTCTAGAGGTTCACGCTATGAGCATGTTAAAAAAGAGAATTTATTCTGCAATAGAATGCCTTGGTCAGCCTGAGAAAAAAATTTTTTATTCTGAGAGTGGTTCTATGGATAAATTGAAAAATAACAATATTAAAAGGAGTTAAATGAAAATATATGTAGACCTTGATAATACTCTTTGTAAAACAAAAGGGACTGATTATTCAAATTCGCAACCCTTGAAACTAAGAATAAAAAAAATAAATGAATTATACGATCAAGGAAATATTATTACAATTTATACAGCTAGAGGATCTGTAAGTAAAATTAATTATAGAGATCTAACAATTAACCAACTAAGCGATTGGGGTGTCTTATATCATGAACTTAATATTG
>CABYPG010000011.1:0-56341 GCA_902520765.1 uncultured Bacteroidota bacterium | reverse complement strand
TAATGGTGCAGCTGCTGGGGTTTCTAACACATTAAGCTGGGATGTGTCTAAGGTAACAAGTACACAATCCATGTTTCGTTTAGCAGATGCATTTAACTCAAATCTTTCGGGTTGGGATTTAGGTGAAGTTACTCAAATGGCCTCAATGTTTCGCGACTCAAATTGGAATAATGGGGCGAGTGCTGGAGTCTCCACAACACTGTCTTGGAATGTTGAAAAAGTTCAAAATATGAATAGTATGTTCCGGAACAATAACGCCTTTAATGCTAACATTTCTGCTTGGAATCCTTTAAGTCTTCTTGGCCTAAAGGAAACTTTTAAGGCTGCAACAGCATTTAATAACGGGTTCCCTGCTGGATCTGCAGGGACAGCAACTATCTCCAATACACTAGATTGGAATATGCCCAGCTTAGGTAGTAATTCAAATGATTGGAAATGGTATGGTTTAGCTCAGACTTTTAATGGGGCTAGTTCATTTAATTCATATATAAATAACTGGAACGTTTCTTCTGTTACTAACATGAACTACATGCTTTTAAATGCTACTTCTTTTAATCAACCCTTAGATAATTGGAATGTCGGATCTGTAAGGTATATGGAAAGTGTGTTTAGGGCTGCCACATCCTTTAATCAGCCTATAGGTAATTGGGATGTTACTTCAGTAGAAATATTTAACAATATGTTTCTGGGAGCATCAATATTTGACCAGGATATATCATGTTGGTGTGTTCCTAATGACCCTCAAAGAAATAACTTTAGCAACGCCTCACCCATAGATGCTAAACCAAACTTTATACCTCGATGGAATCTGCCTTGTTCTCCCATTTTAACTATGACCGATTCTCTTTCCCTTTCCGGAGATGATACTTTGATTGGCCCTGGCGAGAGCATAACATTCACTGCTAGTTTTGACAGGGACATCGCAAGTACGGTATCATACAGCTTGAATGGAAGTTCAATTTCTTCAATGACTGCTGTAAACTCAACAACCTTCACAGTCTCCATAGCTGCAAATGATTTAGCTGATAATACTTATTTGTTTACAATAGAGACGACTGATTATTGTGGAGCTAGTTATAATCCTGCTGATGCTACTTTAAATGGAAGTGAAACAGCTACTGATACCATTGAATTTACTGTGGATAAAACACCTCCAAATGTTACTCTATCGCACAATCATCCAGACAATATCCTCTCAGGTAGTGATACTGTGGAAATTACCGCAACATTTTCTGAAGGGGTTGTATCTCCCACTCTAAGTCTTGATGGGTTGTTTGCAAATGCTGCAATGACCGGTTCCACATCTTCTGTTTGGACCTATGATATTGATATTACCACATTAACAGTACCACCTTCAGGTGATGATTACTTTGTAACAATTAACGCCAGTGATCCAGCGGGTAACAACTATACCTCATCTACAGGAATTCAAGATGGTAATGAAACCTCTGTAGATAGTATCACTTTTACCATTGATAATACACCACCGACAGTAGTTTTAATAGACAGTGATCTTGATGATATTGTTTATCCAGCAGACTCCATTACAGTTACAGCAACATTTTCTGAAGCTATGACAAGCGCACCACAAATTAGTTTTTCAGGTGGTCCTCAGAACATAAATATGTCCGCTACAAGTTCCCCATCAGTTTGGACTTTTGTTTTTGATTTTCCGTCATACTCTCTTCCAAGTGGAATTTATACCCTCACAGTAAGTGGTACTGATATTTCAGGGAACCCATATTCAGGGAGCGAAGATGTTGAACTAGATTACCAGTTAACAGCACCAACTCTAACCATTTCAGACACAATACTTGACTATGTTTTGGATCAGACATTTCCTTTAACCGCTACCTCAAGTAGTTCGGGAGCTTTATCTTTTAGTATTGCAAACCCATCGGTGGCTACAGTCAGTGGATCTACAGGAACTATTAAAGCAGCAGGCTCAACAATTATGACAGTAAACCAAGCCGCATCTGGTAATTATGCAGCGGCAACAGCAACAGCAACCCTACTAATTAATAAAGCCATTCCCTCTATAACCAGTTCAAATGTTCTAACAAAAATATATGGAGATCCTATATTTCCTTTAACAGCCACATCAAGTAGTACCGGAAGTTTTTCATATCAAGTATCAGATACTAATATTGCAAATATTTTGGGTTCTAATGTGGTATCAATTACAGGTGTAGGAACAACAACAATTATAATTACCCAGGCAGAAGACTCAAATTTCTCAACCACAAGTAAAACAATAACTCTTTTTGTTGATACAGCAGTACCTGAAATACAGAATCTCTCTATCATAACTAAGATTTTTGAAGACATCTTTCCCGTATCAGAAATTTCAGCAACCTCGAGCAGCACAGGACTATTTTCTTATACTGTTTCAGACTCTTTAATAGCAAGTGTTTCAAGTAATACGATTGTTACTACAGGTGCTGGATCGACGACAATATTTATAACCCAATTAGCCGATGGTTTCTATAAGTCTGCTACATCATCGATAACTTTAATTGTAAATAAGGCAATTCCTACAATAATTTTTAACGATGAGACAGTTACCTACGATAATAGTAGAGTTTTTGGCATTTCTGCCACCTCAAGTAGTACAGGGAGTTTTACCTATTCAGTAGCAGATGTAAGCGTTGCGAGAGAATCTACACAATCACAAGCAGGAACGAACTCTCCTACATCCAACAAATCTACTTTTAGAAGTAATATAATTAGCCAAACATTTTCGTTCAAAACACGCAAATCTGGTCAAACTCAAATTACAGCCTTTCAAGATGAAGACAGTAATTATCTAGTAGCATCTGCTACCATGTCTCTTACCGTACTTAAAAAAGATTTATCTGGTGACTGGTATCCTCCTACCTCGATATTTACAAGAGTTTACGGTATACCACCTTTTGAAGTAATCCGACCAACTGTTGAATCAGATTACTCAGGGACATTTAGTTATAGAACTGCAGATCCAGGTATTGCGAGTTTCTCTACATCAACAATTACTATTAGTAGCACGGGAACAGTTACCCTTTTTGCTGACATATCTGGGGATGATAAATATAATGCTAGAACCGTTACAGCCACTCTTATCGTCGAAAAATCAAATCAATCAATAATTGTTGAACCACTACCAAATGAAAAGCCTTTAAAAGATTTCACATCCCTTACAGTATCTGCAACGTCCACATCTGGTACTCCAGTTACAATTTCTCTTGTAAGTGGATCTGCAGCGGGTCTTTCAGGTTCTGTAGGTAATTATTCTTTAAACAATATTAATCAGACAGGATTAGTAACAATTACCTTTACAGTTCCTGAAAGTCGAAATTATTACTCTGCAACATTGACTGCGGTAATTGATGTTGTAAAAACTAATCAATCAATTACTGTAAGTCCAGTAGCACCTACTTTTATTTACTACCAGGAGAATTTAGTTTACACAATAAATGCCTTTTCTGACTCTTCATTGGCTGTAACATACGGATTAGTATCAGGAACTAATGCGACACTTTCAGGAAATGTATTAAATATTTCAGATATAGGTGAACTAGTTGTAGAGATAAATCAACCAGGGGATAATATTTATAACCCTGCAATTACAAAAAGGGAGGTCATAAAAGTTGTTCAAGGAATAACCAACTTAAGTAATTTTAATATACCGGATAAAAATGTTGATGATCCTGACTTTACAATTCCACCACCAACTTCAAATAGACCCCCTCTTACTTTTATTTACACCTCCTCTGATCCAAGTGTAGCAGAAATTTCGGGAGATCAAATAATTATTAGAGGCCCTGGTTCAACAGTAATAACCGCAAGACAAGACTCTGATCGTAGATTTAATACTGGATCTATCAGTACAATATTTAATGTCATTGACAATGATTGTGATGGAGATGGGATAGGTGATTTTGATGATCCTGACGATGACAACGATGGCATCCTAGATGAGAAAGAGATTGAATATGGCACCGATGTATGTGGTTTTGATGCAGATACCGATGGAGATGGTGTCCCGGATTCAGTCGATGATGACGACGATAATGACGGCTGTTCTGATGATGATGATTTTTATCCACTTGATTCTAATAAGTGTGATGACGACTCCGATAAAGATGGGATATTAGATTCTCAAGATAATTGCATTTTTACATCCAACCCTGACCAAGAGGATACAGATGGTGATGGAGTAGGTGATGCATGTGATAACTGCCATTTAGAAGCCAATCCAAACCAAGAAGATACAGATGAGGATGGAGTGGGTGATGCTTGTGATAACTGCCTATCAGAGGCAAACCCAGACCAAGAAGATACAGATGGTGATGGAGTGGGTGATGCATGTGACAACTGCTTGTCAGAAGCTAATCCTAACCAAGAAGATTCTGATGGGGACGGTGTAGGCAACTCATGTGATAATTGTGTTGATGTCAGTAATCCATTACAAGTAGATTCAGACGATAATGGCATTGGAGATGAATGTGATAGTGATCCTTTTAATTTAGAAATTAAAATTTCTGAGTTTGTTTCACCTAATGGAGACGGTATAAATGACTTTTTTGAGATCCAAAACATTGAAAATCACCCAAATAATGAGCTTCTAATATATACCCGATCAGGAGTAGTAATTTTCTCTACAAGAAACTACAGAAATAACTGGGGGGGCACTACAGACAACGGATTAGTCCCTGAAGGGAGTTATTATTTCACCCTAGATTTAGAAGGCGACGGCACTTTAGACAGGCAGGGCTGGCTCTATATATCGCGATAGATTTTTACATACTTTAGTAAAAAAGAAAAGATTCAACAAAACCATTATTTTCATATTCTTTTGGTTTTTCTACTTTTTATTTTCATAACTTTAGTACAGTAAGTACAAATGATGATGAGAAGTAGACGAAGAAGATACCTGCAAGTAACGCCTTATATCAATATGTTGGGTTGCATTTGGTTCACCGAAAATATGTTCTAAATTTTGTCTATTTACATACCTGTAGTCATTGTTACAGTCACATATTTCATTATTTCCATTACCATAAATAAAAATAACGCAAAGTACTTTTTGTCTCCTTACAACAGAATGTCGGAAGCTGAAAGAAAAAACTTTGATCTGGATAAATTCCTAATCTTTTTTAAAAACTTTTTTAGACAACAATCTGTCTATTCTTTTTCAATTTTTGTAATTTTTAAATTGTTATATAATGGTAAGATTGCAATTTCAATTTATTCATTACTTATTACCCTAAGTCTGATTTATCTTGTTATTAAATCAAATAAATTCTATAGATAAAATTTTAAAAACCAAAATTATGCATAAAGCAAAGTTAATTTTACCCATATTAATTTTAATTGTATTCAATTTTAGTTGTTCTAAAGAGGACGATTTTTCATCTGAAATGGCAACGACAACTAACACTACAACTCAAACAGAAAATAGCAGCTCGAGCTCTTCATCTAATAGCGACAATAACACAACTATCCCTTTAACAACAATTACCCCTACTTCAACCTTTGCCCTAACAGGGAATATAACTTTCAAAAATTATCTACATGAAAGTCTTCCAAGTGAATGGATTACAGAATACAACACTATAATGCAAAATATGATTGAATTAGCACCAACATCTGTTGTACCTTGGTTTGAAGAGGAACTCAATATTTTTGCTTGGTTAGATGATATTGATAAGCCTTTTACTGTTTCTGTTCAAGACTGGGACGGTACAGAAAAATCAGTTACAGTAGAAGGCCAGTGCTTATGTGGTTACGGTGATAAAAGATGGATGTCATTAGAAATGTTTTCTCCTGAATTTGAAGGTGAATTTCCAAGCAATCACAGATTTTCTGTTGTAGTGCATGAATACTATCATGTTTATCAATCTACACTTTCGGAAAGTTTTACACAGCCCAACGGGGGAGATACACTAAATCCTGAAGGATTTGACATATTATGGCTAGCTGAGGGTACTGCAGCTACAATTGAATCATTATACATTCAACAATATTATGGAGTAAATTATTTTGAAGAGGGTTTTGGATGGCTTGATTTTAACCAAGCTATTACAAACCCTGCTGCTTTTGAATCAAGAGACGTTGAAGATACAAATTATGGTGGAGCAACATTTATGATACTAGCATTGGCGAAAGAAATTGAGGCTACAGGGAAAACACCCGAAGATGCATTTAATTTAATATTAAAGGAATTTTGGAAAACTAATGCTAACAATCAAAATTGGAAAGTTAGCTTTGAAAATGTGTTTGGATTGAGTTTAGAAACATTCTATTCAAATCTTTCCGGTTACAGTAATGATATTTCTCTTTATTATCCTCCAAGTGACATAACACTTCAAAACATATTAAGAAACTAGTTTTTTATTTATTTAAAATTAAATACTTACATAAAACTAATATTTATCAAGCATAAAAAACGGTATTGTAAGAATATCAATTTATGAACAATCAAATAGAAAAAAACTACGATATTATTGTTTTAGGTATAGGGAGTATGGGATCTTCCTCATGTTACCATCTTTCTAAAAGAGGTTATAAAACATTGGGGATAGAACAATTTGATATACCTCACAACTTTGGTTCTCATAATGGGCAAAGCCGAATTATAAGAAAGGCTTATTTTGAACATCCAAGTTATGTCCCTTTACTTGAAGGAGCTTACAAGAATTGGGAAATACTTCAAAAAGAATACGGCGAGCAAATATATTTTAAAACAGGACTTCTTTATTTTGGCCCAGAAGATCATTTGTTAATTAAAGGATCTAGAAGGTCTGCTGATCAATATGGCATTGAAATTAACAATTTCACAAATGATAAACAGAAAGAAAAATACCCACAATTTAAAATTCCCAAAACTTTTGTTAATATGCTTGAAAAAGATGCAGGTTTTATAACTCCAGAAAGGGCAATTATAGCATTTACAAAACTTGCTCAAAATTATGGAGCAAAAATTAAAACTAACGAAAAAGCCGTTAAATGGTATAAAAAGGAAGATTCAATTATTGTTCAAACCAACAGAAGTGTATACCGTTGCAAAAAATTGGTTATTTCAGTTGGAGCTTGGATGTCAGAACTTTCTAACATTTCAGATTTTAAAGTAACAAAACAAATTCTTGCTTGGGCAAGACCTAAAAATTGGGAGGAATTTTCTCTAAAAACTTTTCCGTGTTGGACTTATGCTGATAATTCTACGAAAGGTATGTTCTATGGTTTTCCAATTCTACCTAGTTCTATATCGCATGACGGTTATCAAGGACTAAAATTTGCTCATCATTTTAAAGGCGAAGAAACCGATCCTAACAATGTTGATAGAAAGGTGTCAAAAAATCAAGAAGAAGAACTTTTAGAGGCGATACAAAAATTTATTCCAAAGGGTATTGAATCTATTCATACTTCCAAAACATGCCTCTACACTTACAGTAAAGATGATGATTTTATAATTGATCATCACCCCACTAATGAAGATGTAATTGTCACTGCTGGTTTTAGTGGGCACGGTTTTAAATTTACGAGTGTTGTAGGTGAGATAGTTACTGATCTTGTTGAAAAAGACAACTCTGATTATCCTATTGAATTTCTCAAGCTTAAAAGATTTAGCAAAAATTCTATTTAGCAGTATTATTTTAAAGTAGAGTTTAATTTTAAAGCAGCATCCATATAACGATAAATGTCAGGAGTAAAGTCACTTTTTGAGTCATCTTTAGGACCCTTACTTTTTCCTAGACGAACTAAAATTAAATTTTCATCAGGGAAAGTTATAACGTATTGACCTAGGTGGCCTCGCTCCATAAAAACATTATGATTTTTATATTCCTCCAACCACCAACCATATCCATATTCGTCACTTTCAGAAAATCGTGGTTTTAGTGATTTGGCTATAAAGCTTGAATCTAGAAGCACCTCACCATTCCATCTGCCATGATCTTTATAAAGTTTTGCTAGACGTGCAAAATTTTTTGCACTAGAAGCAATACAACAAAATGCTTTTTCAACTCCTTTTTCAGCACTGTCAACTTGCCAATAGCTTTCAAATTCGTTACCCATTGGGTTCCACAGAGTTTCATATAAGTAGTCTGTTAAGTTTTTCCCAGTTGCGTTTGCAATCACCATACCTAGCAATTGTGTAGCACCGCTTTTGTAATTAAATTTCTTTCCAGGTTCTATTTCTATGGGCTGATCAAGCATTAGTTTATTTAGATCTTTAACAAAATATGAGGCTGCAGTAACTGAAAAAGGGGAATAGTAAGCTTCATCCCAACGAAGGCCTGAAGCCATACTGGACAAATCACCCACGGTAACTTGTTCAGAGAAGGGCCCTTTTAATTCTGGGATAAAATCTTTTGTCTTTTGATCGAGATTATTGATGTATCCTTGCATGATAGCCTTGCCAAGTAGTGCAGATACGTAACTTTTTGACATTGAAAACGAATTGCTTTTAGAGCTAGGGTTATAACCATCATAATATTTTTCAATAAATACACTGTCATTTTTAATCAAAACAAAAGCTACTGTTTTTGTCTCTTTTAAAAAATCTTTGAAATCGTTGTCTAGTGAAATGCTATTAAACTTTTTGTGCTTAGGCCATGGAGTTGGGTTTTCTGAAGCAGGTAAAGTATGATTATCGTATACTTTATAATCAGATATATAAGCGGTAACGTGACCAGTTAAATAGATTTTAGAAACACCACGCAGTATATAATTATATTTTGAAATATAAAGAAGACCTACAATGATCAGTATAATGAACCCTAAATATGAGAGAATTTTTTTCACCATTTGTTTGTGCAAATCTAATATTTTTTAAAACCTAAATTACCTAACCACAGCTACAAATTTTAATTAAACTGAAGTCAACTTATTTTTTTAAAAACTTATATTAGTCCTATAGTAATTATTCGAATTCAAAGTAAATGAAACAATTTGACTGGAAAGGTGTAATGCCAGCAATAACAACTCAATTTGATAAAAATGGGGTATTAGATTTAAAGGCTTTTAGAAATAATTTATCTAATCAAATAAAAGCTGGAGTACATGGGATAATCCTAGGTGGTTCACTAGGAGAGGCGAGTACACTCAAAGATTTAGAGAAAAAAGAACTTCTAGCAACTACTTTGGATGAAGTAAACGGCAAAATTCCTGTTATAATGAATATTGCTGAACAAGCTACCTCTAAAGCGGTAGAGTTAGCAAAAGAACTTGAGTCTGAGGGGGCAGATGGATTAATGCTGCTACCTCCTATGCGCTACAAAGCAAATGATCAAGAAACAGTAGCATATTTTTCATCAGTTGCATCATCAACAAGTCTACCGATAATGATATATAATAATCCCGTTGATTACAAAATTGAAGTAACCTTAGATATGTTTGAGAAACTAAAAGAGCACAAAAATATATCCGCTGTAAAAGAGTCTACTAGGGATGTAACAAATATAACTAGGATGATTAACCGCTTCGGCGACCGTTTTAAAATCTTATGTGGTGTTGATACAATTGCAATGGAAACCTTACTTATGGGAGCAAGTGGTTGGGTTGCGGGACTAGTAGATGCCTTTCCAGAAGAAACTGTTGCAATATATACCTATTGTAAGTTAGGAGAATTAGATAAAGCACGATCAATTTATAGGTGGTTTTTACCTTTATTAGAACTGGATATCTCTCCTCAGTTAGTTCAAAATATCAAATTGTGTGAAGTGGCTACTGGAATGGGAACAGGTCATGTAAGACCCCCTAGACTTCCTCTTCGAGGACAAGAACTTGAAAGAGTGAATAACATTATTAAAACAGGCCTTGCAAAAAGACCTAAAAATTTAGATTACAGAAAGTACTTATGATAAAATTTGGGAACATGGTTGGAGGTATTTGGCAAACAAATCCAAAAGCCAAAACATTTCAAACGGTTAATCCAAAGACAAAAAAGTCTATTTCAAATCAATTCGAAGAGGCCTCTGAAGAACAAATTGATGAAGCAGTTCAAAAAGCCAGTTCAAGTTTTGAATCTTTTTCTGAAACCTCTTTTTCAGAGAGAATTGAATTTTTAAAAGCCATTCAAAAAGAGCTCAACCTTAAAAAAAATGAAATTTTAAACATTTATCAGCTGGAATCAGCCCTTCCTAGTGCTCGTGCTGAGGGAGAATTTCAAAGGACCTTAGGACAAATCCAAGAATTTATAGAGCTTTTGGATCTAGGATCTTTTATTAACCCAATAATAAATACAAGTGGACCAGATTTAAGAAAAATGCTTTTACCCATTGGACCCATTGCTGTATTTGGGGCAAGTAATTTCCCACTTGCTTTTTCAACTGCTGGTGGAGATACGATTTCAGCATTTGCAGCTGGATGTCCAGTTATAGTGAAAGCCCACCCTTTCCATGCAGGGACAAGTGCTATTGTAGCTGAAGCTATCTTAAATGCAATTGAGTATTGTAGTCTACCACTAGAAATATTCTCTCACTTAGGTGGAATGTCTCATAATGTTGGTAGCGAACTTGTAAATCATTCAGCATTAAAAGGAGTAGGATTTACAGGAAGTTTTATTGGTGGAAAAGCATTATATGATCTGGCTCAAAAAAGAGAAGAGCCTATACCTGTTTTTGCTGAGATGGGAAGTGTAAATCCAATTTTCATTACTGAAAAAAGATTTGAGAATGACAAAAATCTTTCAGATACTTTGGCACAATCAATTGTTTTAGGCACAGGTCAGTTTTGTACTAATCCTGGGATAATAATTTTTTGCGATTCTAAAGGCAAAAGTGATATGGTTACACAGGTAAATCAAAAATTAAAACAAATGGAATTACCTCCTATGGTTCATCTAAATATTGAAAGTAATTATTTAAAAAAAATTCAAGATCTAAATAATATAGAGGGTTTAAAGATATATAAACAGTCCAAAAATATTGCTGCTTTAGGATTGATTTCAGCTTCAGTGTTGCTAGAAAATAAAGAACTAGTAGATGAAGTTTTTGGGCCTTTTAGTCTATTTGTAAAATGTAGTTCGATAGAGCAAATGAATGAATTGGCTAAAATTATCCCTGGTCAACTGACTGGAACTCTTTTATCAGATAAAAATGACCATGGCGATTTAAAAAAAATAGTAAACCAGATTAAAAATAAAGTAGGAAGATTACTTTTTGAAGGTGTTCCTACAGGTGTTGCTGTTACTAAAGCGATGCAACATGGAGGTCCTTATCCAGCTTCAACAGACGGACGTTTTACTTCAGTAGGCACTGATTCCATACAACGTTGGCTAAGACCAATAGTTTTCCAAGATTGTCCTAATGTCTTACTTCCATCGGCTTTAAAAGATGAAAACCCCCTAGCTTTAGAAAGGTCAGTTAATGGGCAAATGACTAAAAAGGCAATATGAATTCCAAAGAAAGATTAATTTTTGATTGTATAGATGCCCACACACAAGGCAACCCGGTCCGACTTGTTAAAGGTCCTAAACCAAAGCTAAAGGGCTCATCTATGGGTGAGAAGAGAATTCATTTTATTAATGAATTCGATTGGATTCGAACTGGATTAATGTTTGAACCCCACGGACATGACATGATGAGTGGTTCATTTTTTTATGAGCCAGACAACAAAGAGAATGATCTGGCAGTTCTATTCATAGAAACAAGTGGATGTTTACCTATGTGTGGTCATGGACTTATAGGCACATTAACAATTTTATTAGAAGAAAATTTGATCTCTCCAAAGAAGAGAGGGATATTAAATGTAGAGACTCCAGCTGGACTTGTAAGATGCAGTTACAAAAAAGAGGATATTAGAATCAGTGAAATAAAATTTAATAATGTACCTGCATTTTTAGCTGCTTCAGATTTGGAAATAGTCTGTTCGGATTTAGGAGTTCTAAAAATTGATGTTTCCTATGGAGGTAATTTTTATGCTATAATTGATATTCAAGACAATTTTAGAGGTATTTCAAAATATACTGCATCTGATCTAATCAAATGGAGCAGGGAAATAAGGGAAAAAATAAACAGAGATTACAATTTTATTCATCCACTGGATAAAAAGATAAATGGATGCAGTCATATCCTTTGGGCTGGAAAGCCTACAAAAAATTTTTCCACAGCCAGTAATGCTGTATTTTATGGAGATAAAGCTATCGATCGTTCTCCTTGTGGAACTGGTACATGTGCACGAATGGCTCAATGGTACAAAAAAGGGATATTAAAAAAAGGTGAGAAGTTTGTTCACGAAAGTATTATTGGATCCACCTTTATTGGAAGAATTGAAAATGAGATAAATATTGGGAAATATCAAGGTATTGTTCCTAGTATTCAGGGGAGTGCTCGAATTACGGGATACAATAAACTAATTTTAGATCCAGAAGATCCTTATGTTAAAGGATTTCAAGTAATCTGATATGGTCAAAAAAAAAGTTATTGTATTAGGGGGTGGTATAGTTGGTTTATCAACTGCTTATTATCTAATCAAGGAAGGTCACGAAGTAACAATTATTGACAAGGGTAGATTAGACTCTGGAGCTTCACATGTAAACGCAGGTTATTTAACACCCAGCCATATTGTTCCAATGGCTGCACCAGGGATGGTTTCAAAAGGGATAAAATGGATGTTTAATGCTAAAAGTCCTTTTTACATTAAACCACGTTTTGATTTAGATTTGATTAGATGGGGTTTAAAATTTATAAAATCTTGTACAAATGACCATGTACAAAGCTCAATGAAATCGATTCTTGATATAAATCTTTTGAGTAAAAAATTATATTTAGAAATGCAGAAGTCAGAATTATTCGACTTTCATCTAGAAACTAAAGGTCTTTTAATGGCCTATAAAACCTCTCACGCCGAAAAAGAAGAATCGGAGATCTCAAAATGGGCAAAAGATTTGGGGATTAAAGTAGAGCAATTTTCAAAAGAACAAGTTTTAAAAATACAACCGGATATTGCTATGGATATAGCTGGAGCCTTTTGGTATAAGAGTGATGCACACACAACTCCAGAGCTATTTATCAATAATTTAAAAGAATATTTGATTAAAAAGGGTGTTGGATTTAAATTAGATAATACGGTAAAATACTTCCAAAAAAATAACAAACAAATTCAAAAACTAGTAACAGATAAAGGAATTTTTGAAGCAGATGAATTTGTTTTGTCAACTGGAGCTTGGTCACAACAAATTTTAAAAGATTTGGGCATCAAATTATTGATTCAACCAGGAAAAGGTTACAGGATAAATGTTTACAAATCTACAGGGATAACACAGCCAGCAATTCTTTTAGAGTCTAAAGTAGCTGTAACACCTATGGACGGTTTCACACGTTTTGGTGGGACAATGGAGATATCAGGAATAAATAATAAAACCAATATTAAACGTGTTCATGCCATTGCAGATTCAGTAACTAAATATTATCCAACCTTAGAAATACCAAAAAATTCTATTAATGATGTTCAAAGCGGTCTTCGACCACTTTCACCTGATGGTCTCCCCTTTATTGGCAGGCACTCAAAAATTAAAAATATGGTTTTAGCTACAGGTCATTCTATGATGGGATGGAGCTTGGGACCAGCAACAGGACGACTGGTTACTGAAGTTATCTCAGATAAGGAAACATCAATGGATTTAAAGCATTTCTTACCTGAGAGGGCCTAATGAATTTTTAGATTAATTTTACAGCTTCTTCAGCAAAATAAGATGCAATCATTGAAGCTCCAGCACGTTTAAAACATAAAAGTTGTTCCATCATTATTTGATCATGGTCTAACCAACCCCTTTCAGCTGCGGCTTTGAGCATTGCATATTCCCCACTTACTTGATATGCTGCAAGGGGAGCAGAGATATTTTCCTTTAGATCTCTAATGATATCTAGATATGCTATACCTGGTTTTATCATAATAATATCAGCTCCTTCATCAATATCCCTTTGAGCCTCAACGATTGCCTCTTTTCTGTTTCCAAAGTCCATTTGATAAGTTTTCTTATCACCAAATCCTGGTGCAGAATCTAAGGCATCCCTAAATGGACCGTAAAAACTGGAAGAATATTTAGCACTATAGCTCATAATTACTGTATCCTGATAGTTTTCTGATTCCAAGAGTTGCCTTATTTTTAAAATTCTCCCATCCATCATATCGCTTGGGGCAACAACATCGGCACCTGCTTCTGCATGTGTTAATGCCATTTTTGATAAAACAGCAATAGTTTTATCATTAATAATTTTTCCCTTTTCGACAATTCCATCATGACCATATGAGGAATATGGATCGAGTGCAACATCAGTCATTACGACCATATCTGGGACAGCATCTTTCACCTTTTTTATAGCGATGTGCATCAAACCTTCAGAATTTAATGCTTCTAAACCTTTGTTGTCTTTAAATTTCTCAGAAATTTTAACAAAAATCAAAACTGATTTTAATCCCAGATTCCATAGATTTTTAACATGTTCTGGAATTAAATCGAGTGTTATTCTAAAGTAACCAGGCATTGAAGGTATTTTTTCCCTTTTTTGTTTTCCTTCGATAATAAATAATGGAACAATAAAATCATCAGCACTTAATTTGTGTTCTTGCACTAGTGCTCTAAGACTAGGACTACTTCTTAATCTTCTATTTCTTTGAATTGGATACATATTTTTTATTGGTTTTCATTATCGTCTTGTTTTGAATAGTTTGGGTCCAGATCCATTTCTATTGAAACAGATTCGTCTTCACTGAATATAGGTTCTTCGATAGGTTGAGTTTTTTTAATTGTTCCTAAAAGCATTACTATCATTGAAGTTAGAATAACGACAAGCAATACACGCTCATCAATAATACTTTGATCTAGATTGATGTAATTTATATCCTTTAACTGAATAAATAGTAGAATACTAATTAGACCTCTTGGTGACATATAGGCAAGTGGACTCGGTTTTAGTTTTAAACTTGTTATGGCAAAATATAAATAGCGAATAAAAATCATTACCATAATTATTAAAAGACCATAGAATAGTGGGGTAACACTTAAAAAGTCAATTATTTTGATAGAAAATCCAAAAAACAAAAAGAAAAATGTGCGGACTATAAAAGTTGATTCAGCCGTAAGGGTATGAAATTCATTTAGATCTCTTTCGGAGGCTTCTAGATCAAGATTTCTTTTTAAGAATTTAGGTAGTAAACTCTTAACATTACTTAAAAATATACCAAAAATAAATATAGTTACAAGTGCCGGAAGATGAAATAATTTACCAAAAGCATAAACTAAAATGAGGAGTGCTAGAATTAAAAAGAATTTTACTTTACTATTTATTTGGCGCATTAATTGAAATAATATGTATGTTATAACAATAGAAATAAATATAACACCAACAATCTGAAGACCAAGTGCGATCAAAGGTTCAGCCCCTATAAGTGCTTGATTTGATTCGAGTTGGCGAAGAGCATAATTAAAAATCATAATTCCTAAAATATCTGAAAAAGTAGATTCATAAACTACAAACTCACGCTCTACTTGCAAGAAACTAGATGCTGAAGGAATAGCAACCGCGCTGCTTATAATCGCAAAGGGTATAGAAAATAAGATAGCACTTGCTGGTTCCAATTGAAGCACTAATTCGAATATTAGATTCAAGGCAAATATATTTGCTATCAGAATAATAAAGGCTGCAAAAAACCCCTTAAGAATTAGCGGTAATTTCTCAACAGTTATTTCTAATTCAATGGCTCCTTCAAGAACAATTAATATTAACCCTAAAGTACCCAAGACTGGAATTAGATTTTCTAAAAAAGAAAAATTTTCATAATCTGTGAATGAAACAAGAATTCGAATAATAATACCTGTTGCCATAAGTAAGATGACAGACGGAAATTTAGTTTTCTTAGCAAATGCATCAAATAAATAGGAAAATATTATTAGTAATGGTAGAACAAATAAAATTGTAAGTGTGCTCATTGAAAACTTAGATAATAAATTAAAATACAAAAAATGTATTTATTGATTTTTTATAATTTTTCAAACCCAATTTTTTGGTTTTTTAAGTACATCTAATAGTTTTTTTTCTTCACTTCCTTCTTTAGGTTTATGGTTGTATTGCCATTGTACTTTTGGAGGTAGACTCATTAAAATACTTTCAATACGACCATTTGTTTTTAAACCAAAAAGCGTTCCTTTATCATGTATAAGATTGAATTCAACATAGCGACCTCTTCTTATCTCCTGCCAATTTTTTTGAGCTTGGGTAAAACGATGTTTCATTCTTTTTTTTAAAATTGGCATGTAAGCATCTAAAAAAGATTTTCCAACTGCTGTTACAAAATCAAAACGATCTTCTAAACTAAAGTCTTCATCTTTTTTTAGATAGTCAAAAAAAAGACCCCCAACACCACGAGCTTCATTACGATGATGATTAAAAAAATAATTATCACATATCGTTTTAAATTCTGAATAATAGTCAGGATGAAAATCATCACAAACATTTTTGCAGCTTTGGTGAAAATGTTTCACATCTTCTTCAAAAATGTAATAGGGTGTTAAGTCTTGTCCTCCACCAAACCACTGATCGATTATATTTCCTTTTTTATCATACATTTCAAAATACCTCCAATTACCGTGAACAGTAGGTATCATCGGGTTAAAAGGATGTATCACTAAACTTAATCCACAAGCAAAAAAATCAACTTTATTAACATTAAAATACTTTTGCATACTCTCAGGGAGAGGACCATCAACTGCTGAAATGTTAACTCCTCCCTTTTCAATTACATTTCCATTTTCGATTATTCTACTCCTACCACCTCCACCTTCGGATCTTTCCCATAGATCTTCATTGAACTTTGCTTTACCATCAATAGACTCAAACTCTTTTGTGATTTTATCTTGTAAGCCCCTAATAAAATTGTAAAATTGATCTTTCATCGTATTTTAATAATAAGATTTTACAGCATCAACAAAAGCTTTAGCATGATCTACTGGTATATTTGGAAGTATTCCATGCCCAAGATTAACTATGTAGCGGTCTTTACCAAATTCATTTATCATTTTATAAACAGCCTCTGTAATTTCTGGAATAGGAGAAAGTAGTCGAGAGGGATCAAAATTTCCTTGTAATGTGACTTGTCCACCCGAAAGATATCGAGCATTCCTTGCCGAACAAGTCCAGTCAACTCCAACTGCAGAAGCACCTGATTTTCCCATATCGTGTAATGCAAACCAACATCCTTTACCAAAAATTATGACTGGAATTTTATTCTTAATCTCATCAATTATTTGTTGAATGTAAGGCCATGAAAAAATATTATAATCTTCAGGAGAGAGAATACCTCCCCACGAATCGAAAATCTGAATTGCGTTTACCCCAGAATTTATTTTTTGATTTAGATATAAAATGGTAGTAGTTGTTATTTTCTGGAGTAAATCATGTGCAAGTTTAGGCTTACTAAAGCAAAATGCTTTTGCTTTATCAAAGGTTTTTGAACCTTGGCCTTGAACGGCATAACATAATAATGTCCATGGCGAACCTGCAAATCCAATCAACGGGACTCTTTCGTTTAATTCTTTTTGGGTTAGTTTGATTGCATCCATTACATAACCAAGATGCTCCTCGATATTAGGGATTATTAATTTATCCAAATCTATTTTTGATCTTATTGGATTAGGGATCCACGGACCTATATTATCTTTCATTTCAACTTCCAATTGCATTGCCTTAAGCACTACTAGAATGTCACTAAATAGTATAGCAGCGTCTGGACCAATTTGATCGATTGGTATAAGGGTAATTTTAGCTGCTAATTCAGCTGTCTGGCAGCGGGTAAAAAAGTCATACTTTTTCTTAAGAGCCATGAAATCTGGAAGATAACGTCCGGCTTGACGCATCATCCAAACAGGAGGTCGAGTAACTGTTTCACCATTAAGTGCTTTTAGGAAAAGATTATTTTTTAACATAGTGCTTAGAGAAATAATTAATTATTGTAAGTAACAATTGTTCTTCGTTTGGATGTTTTGCTTCACTATAATTAATAGTATATTTTTTTAAAGTTTCTGCTGTGCTTTTCCCAATACAAAAACCATGAGAATCTTTTGGCCATTTGTTGTTTTCAAAAAAACTTAAAACTGCTGAAGGGCTGAAAAAAATTATTCCATCATAAGATCCCTTAAATTTTTTATTTATAAATAATGTATCGTAAAGCTCATGAATTTGAATAGTCATATTATTTTTCTTAAATAATGACTCAATTTCAGATCTCCTTTTTCTACCACAAAAAAAAGAGAATGAATTTTTATTATATTTTTCAACTAAAAAATGGGCCAACTCTTTAGCATTTTCTTTCATTTCAATAACATTGTAATCAAACTTTTCTAAAAGTTCTCTTGTTTTTTCACCTACACAAAATGATTTTTTACCAATAATCTTATTTTTTAAAGCATTGTTTTTATTGGCTAGTCTAACAGCGTTTTGACTAGTAAAAATAAGCATCGACTGAATTTTTTGATTAGTTAGATACAACGGTTGTATCTCAATAAGTGGATATTCAACGACTGAAGTTCCAATCTTTGCTAAATGATCCTTAATACTTGTACTTAGTGGCTTTGTAGAGAGTAGTCTCATCTCATTTGACTTTTAATTTTTTCCATCAATTTTGAGCCTCCTTTTTTCAAGACCTTAAAGGCCAATTTTTCTCCAAGGCCCTTAGCTTTATCTAGAGGAATTTCAACTTCATGAAAGAAAGCCTCTTTACCCTCTGTTGAGAAAATGCCAGTTTTAAAATTTATTTTTTTGTTTTTAATATATGCATAAGCCCCGACTGGAGCTGAACAACCTGCCTGAATGGTTCTAAGAAAACTTCTTTCAATCTCAGCACACAGCATTGTCTCTTCACAATTTAGCTCTTTAATGATACTAGCAATTTTTTTATTTTTTTTCATACTAGCTATCCCAATGATCCCTTGCCCTGGGGCCGGTATCATCCATTCTAAAACGGAGTAACTATTTTCACTTAGCAGATTTAAACGTTCTAGTCCAACTTTTGCAAAAATGGCACCCCCCCATTTAGATTTCTTTAGTTTCTTTAACCTTGTCTGGATATTTCCTCTCAAATTCTCTGTTTTGTGTTTTGGAAACTTTCTCATCCATTGAGCTCTACGCCTTAAGCTTCCAGTTCCTATAATATCAGAAACATTCCAATCAATAAAATTTGGATTATGCACAACTATATCATAAGGATTATCTCTTTTTAGATAAGCGGAAATTTCAATTTCTTTTGGTAGTATTGTAGGGACGTCTTTTAAGCTGTGTATAGCAATATCAATTTTTTTGTTTAGAAGAGCAGTGTCTAAAGATTTTGTAAAAACACCTCTAATACCCATGGAATAAATAGGCTCCACCAGATTCTTATCCCCAAAACTCTCAATAACAATTAACCTAGAAGCGTAACCAATTTTATCTAATAGATCTCTAACTTGGTTTGCTTGCCATTGAGCTAATGCACTTTTGCGAGTTCCAATTAGGATCATTAATCGATTTTTTCTGAATTGAGCTCAAAAACGTCAGTAATTAAATCTATAGTCTCCTCAGCTTGGTTTGGATTTTCCCTAATGTAAGCGGCAATTTGTCCTGTAATTTTTTGTGCAATTCTCTGCTTTCTTTGAAAACCAAAACAGTTATTCAGGTAAACGTTTAGTTCACTGTCTTTTTTTTCTGAAGTAATTATTTTCTCTTTAAATGCTTTAAGCGCAGGGATGTATTTTCTGTGCTTAATCCAATTTAGAAATTCATTTTTTATCTCGTTTAAAATTAACTCAGCTTTAGGAATATATTTTTTTCTTATTTCAAAAGTAGCATCCGTAATTTGGGAAAGTTCGTCTAAGTGAATTACTTTAACATTTTCAATTTCATTAATTCTGCTATCTACATTTCTCGGGATTGAAAGATCAAGTATAAGTAGAGGTTTACTATTGTGAATTAATTCTTTAGAAATTGTTGGGTTCTGTGCACCTGTCGCAACTATAAGGATATCTGCTTTATGAATACAAGAGGTTAGCTCCGAAAAGGGTTTTACAATAACAGGAAATTTATTAGCAATTTTATCTGCCCGAGATTGAGTTCTATTGATTAAAGTAATTTGGTCACTTTGAATGTGTTTTATAAGATTTTTACATGTGTTAGCACCTATTTTGCCTGTACCAAAAAGAAGAATATTTTTTTTTGATATGTTCTGAGTATTTTTAAGAATATATTGGACTGAAGCAAATGCCACAGAGGTTGCACCACTTGAAATTTTTGTCTCTGTTTTTATTCGCTTGCTAGCATTAATTACAGCATTTATGAAATGCTCCAAATATCCTTCAGCTAACCCCATTTTTTTAGAGCGAAAAAAACTTTGCTTAATTTGACCAATAATCTCAAAATCACCAAGTATCTGGCTTTCTAATCCAGTACCTACTCGAAAGACATGATTTATACCCTCTTCGCCTTTAAGTATGTAACCAACTTGTCCAAAAAACATTTTATCTCCATCACTATGATCACAAAGTAGGTTTACTAGAATTTCAGAATTTGGAACCCAAGCATATAGTTCAGTACGATTACATGTGTTGACAACAATTAGGTCCTTAATTTTTAGTTTTTGGGCTTCTAAGAATAATGCATGATGTTGAGTATCATTAAGACTAAATTTACCTCTAAGATCAATATTTGCAGTTTTGTAACTTACCCCTACCACAAAAAAGTGATGTGTATCCATTAATTCAATTCTATCAAAATCCATTACAAACTTAAGACACATTAATTAAAAAAAGTAACGCTAAAAAGTTTTTAAATATCTGATAAAGTTTTAAAGTAAAAAAACATAAAAATCAAATTAATGCAATAGTTTTGCATGAAATTATTTGATTAATTGATATAAGCCTAATTGATTTATAGATATGAAAAATAACGGTATAAGTTCTTCCTATAATACTGAGATTGAATCCGGTTTTTATGTTTTGCGATTCAAAAATGATACTGAAAGAATTTTTAGAAAGAAACATCCTGTAAATCAAGATGTTATTCAATTTCATTTTTGCTTGAAGGGTCAAACTAACTTTAGTTTTAATGATGGAAACTATTCATTTCAAGTACGAGAAGAACACTCAATGCTACTATATAATCCACAAAAACCATTACCTATTGATGTAGAATTGTCGCCAGACACATGGATGGTGAGTATTTTGATTTCAATTTCGAAATTCCATTCTTTATTTTCCTCTGACGCAGACCATATATCCTTTTTGAGTTTTGAAAATAGAACAAAAAAATATTATGATAATCAACTATTTACTTCGTCCATAGCTGTTGTTTTAAGTCAAATATTACAATTAAAAATTCATGATAGTATCAGATCACTCTATATAAAGGGGAAAGTATATGAACTATTAAGTCTTTATTTTAATAAAAATGAAGACCCTTCAACTGAAAAATGTCCTTTTTTAATTGACGAGGAGAACGTTCAGAAAATTAGAGCAGCAAAAGATATCATTTTAAAACGAATGACTGATCCACCATCACTTGACGAATTAGCATCTGAAATTGGACTTTCACTTAAAAAATTAAAAGATGGATTTAAACAAATTTATGGTGATACTGTCTTTGCATATTTGTTAGATCATAAAATGGATGAGGCAAGAAAAATGCTTGAATCACAAAAATATAATGTTAATGAGGTGGGCTTAAAACTTGGATATAGCACTTCAAGTCACTTTATCAATGCATTTAAAAAGAAGTACGGAACAACACCAAAGAAATATTTGGGTTCAGTATCTTCGTAAAAAATTGAAAATGAAAGGAGTTTTACTTGTCAATCTGGGTTCGCCGGATAGCACAGAGACAGATGATGTAAGGGACTATTTAGATGAGTTTTTGATGGATGAAAGGGTAATAGATTTACCCAAATGGTTTAGAAGCCTTTTAGTAAAAGGAATAATATTAAAAACCCGTCCAAAAAAATCAGCTGAAGCATACAAGAAAATTTGGTGGAAAGAAGGCTCTCCTTTGATTGTCCTTTCTGAAAGATTAACCGATAAAGTTCAAAGTAAAGTATCAGTACCTGTAACTCTTGCGATGCGATATGGGAATCCTACAATCAAAAAGGGGATGGAGATCTTAGTAAAAAAAGGAGTTAAACACATTCTAATTATCCCCCTCTATCCACAGTTTGCAATGGCAACTACCGAAACAATATTAGTTTTGGCAGAACAAATACAAAATGAATTTTTCCCTGATTTAGAGCTCACCTCATTGCCCCCTTTTTATGATCATCCAGACTATATAAAAGTTTTAGGGAATTCAATTCAAGAAGCACTCCAAGGTAAGAATTGGGATCATTTATTATTTTCTTATCACGGTGTACCAAATAGGCACATAAGAAAATCTGACATCACAGGAACACATTGTAAAATGAATGGAAAATGTTGTTTTGAAGAGTCACCAGCACATAAATACTGTTATAGGCATCAATGTGAAATGACCTCTGTAAAAGTTGCTGAATTTTTAAATCTAAAAAACGGGAGTTATTCTACTAGTTTTCAATCTCGTGTTTCGATTTTAGGGCAATGGTTAAAACCCTACACTGATAAGACAGTGGAAAAATTTGCAAAATCTGGAGTGAAAGAACTAGCAATTGCGACTCCTGCCTTTGTTTCAGATTGCTTAGAAACTTTAGAAGAAATTGGAATGGAAGCAGCTGAAGATTTTGAAGACAAAGGAGGTAAAAATTTACATGTAATACCATGTATTAATGATAGAGAAGAATGGGTAAATGTGCTTAGCCGTTGGATCGATGAGTGGGCTCATTTGAAGGTTAAAAAATGAGAGGAGTCAATAAAGAACCATTAGGATCTCTTCCAATATCTAAACTTTTGATTCAGCAGTCAATTCCAGCTTCAATAGGAATTTTGGTTATGTCTTTAAATATTCTAATTGATACAGTTTTTGTTGGTCAATGGATTGGTTCAGAAGCAATAGCCGCTATAAATGTAGTTTTACCAGTTTCTTTTTTTATTGCAGCACTAGGTATGTCAATTGGGGTTGGAGGAGGATCAATTATTTCTAGAAGTTTGGGAGAAAAAAACATCCCAAAAGCCGAGCAAACTTTTGGAAACCAAATTACTTTAACGTTAATTCTTACAGTTTTACTTGTGATTTTTGGTTTACTATTTGCAAATCAAATTATTCCTCTTTTTGGAGGAAAAGGTGCATTATTTACTCTTGCTAAAACTTATTATGTTATTGTTATGTATGGAGTTCCTGTTTTGGCTTTTTGCATGATGGCCAATAATACAATTAGAGCTGAAGGTAAACCAAAAAATGCAATGTATGCGATGCTTTTACCTTCAATATCTAATCTAACTCTTGATTATATTTTTATTAAGATTTTTGATTGGGGTATGATGGGAGCGGCGTGGGCTACAACAATATCTTATGGTGTTTGCGCTTTATACATCTTATATTTTTTTGTTTCAAAAAAGTCTATTTTAAGATTAAAACTTAATTGTTTTAAATTTAAGTTTAGTCTAGTTAGAGAAATTTCTTTCTTAGGTTCGGTTACTTTAATCAGGCAGGCAATGGTTAGTGTCACTGTTTTATTGGTAAATAACATGCTTTTTGTGATAGGCGGAGAATCTGCCATTACAGTATATGCAATCATAAGTAGAATGTTGATGTTTGCCTCCTTCCCAATTTTTGGAATTACACAAGGATTTTTACCAATAGCAGGCTATAACTATGGTGCTAAAAATTGGAAACGTGTTCATACCACGATTAAAACTTCAATATTGTATGCTAGTATTCTAGCTACTTTTGTTTTAGTAGCAATTATATTTTTTTCTGAATCAATACCTCATGTTTTTTCGAAAAATATACAGGTGACCCAACAAGCCCCAATAGCTTTGCGATACGTTTTTATGGCGTTGCCAATTGTGGGAATCCAACTTATTGGGTCAGCTTATTTTCAAGCTATTGGGAAAGCAAAACCTGCTCTTTTACTTACATTGAGCCGCCAAGCATTTTTCTTTATACCACTACTTTTTTCTCTACCTTTATTTTTTGGTACATTGGGTGTTTGGCTTGCTTTTCCATTAGCAGACTTACTTGCAACTATAGTTACAGTCTACTTTCTAAATAAGGCAATTCGAAAAGAATTAATGTAGCTCAATTAACTATATTACATTGAAACAAAATAATTTTATAATTTTAATAATAGTGAAGATATATTATGAGTTTAACGAATCAATTCTCTAACCATTTCATTGTCTATTTGATTTTATTTTTTTTCTTAAATCAAGTATCAAATAGTCAATCCAAAAGATCATCAAAAAAAGATATTCTTACTATACCCGAGAGTATATATGAATCACTCAAATATCGCTCTATAGGTCCACATAGAGGTGGTCGTTCATCCGCCGTAGCAGGAGTGCCAGGAAAACCGAATCTATATTATTTTGGATCTGCAGGAGGAGGTGTATGGAAAACCGAGGATGGAGGTGAAACTTTTAAAAATATCTCTGATGGTTTTTTTGGGGGAAGCATTGGTTCAATTTCGGTATCAATCAATGATCCCAACATTATTTATGTTGGTGGAGGGGAGGTTACTGTAAGAGGTAACGTTTCTTCAGGACACGGGATTTGGAAAAGTGATGATGCTGGAAAAACATGGAGTTTTTCAGGATTACCAAAATCTCGACACATTCCAAGAATTGTAATTCACCCCAACGATCATAATATTGTTTATGCAGCTGTGTTAGGGAATATCTATAAACCATCTAATGAAAGAGGTGTATACAAAAGTACTGATAGCGGTAAATCCTGGAAAAGAGTTTTGTTTTCAAATCCATCTTCTGGAGCTGTAGAAATAGTTATGGATCCACTAAACCCAAGAATTTTATACGCAGCAACATGGAGATTAAATCGAACACCTTTTAGTCTAAATAGTGGAGGTGAAGGTTCAGCACTTTGGAAAAGCACCGATGACGGAAATAACTGGACAAAAATCAGTTCAAATAAAGGTTTTGCTTCAGGGACCTTGGGTATTATTGGTGTAACAGTTTCTCATGTAAATTCTCAAAGAGTCTGGGCCATTGTTGAAAATGAAACTAGTGGAGGAGTTTATAGATCTGATGACGGCGGATTATCATGGTCTTACATTAACAGTAGCAGATCTCTTAGGCAACGTGCATGGTATTATTCAAAAATTTATGCGGATACACAAGATGAGGATATTGTGTATGTTATGAATGTATCTTATCATAAATCAAAAGATGGAGGTAAAACTTTTAAAAGTTATGACGCGCCACATGGAGATCATCATGATTTATGGATTGCGCCAGAGGATAATCAGAGAATGATTATTGGAGATGATGGAGGAGCTCAAATATCCTTTAATGCTGGGAACACCTGGAGTACATACTATAATCAACCCACTGCACAATTTTATAGAGTTACAACTGACAACTCATTTCCCTACAGAATATATGCTGCGCAACAAGACAATACAACATTAAGAGTAAACTATCGATCCCAAGGAGATGGCATTTCCGAAGATGACTGGGAACCAACTGCTGGTGGAGAGTCAGCTCATATTGCTATTGATCCATTAGATAATGATATTGTATATGGGGGAAGTTATGGAGGTTATTTGACAAGATTTAACCATAAAAATAATTCTGAAAGAGGGATTAATGTTTGGCCAGATAACCCAATGGGATATGGGGCTGAAGGAATGAAATATCGATTTCAATGGAACTTTCCAATTCATTTCAGTAAACACAACCCAAAAAAACTATATACTTTCTCTAATCATGTTCATCTATCAGAGGATGAGGGGCATAATTGGAAAGTTATTAGTCCAGATTTAACAACTAATACTTCTGAAAAATTAAAATCTTCAGGCGGACCAATAACTCAGGACAATACGGGTGTTGAGTACTATTGTACTATTTTTGCCGCCAATGAGTCTCCAATTAAGGAAGGATTAATATGGGTTGGAAGTGACGACGGATTACTACATTTAACAAGAAATGGAGGTAAAACGTGGGAAAATATAACTCCAGAAAATTTACCACAATGGTTGATGATAAATAGCATTGAACCCTCTGCTTTTGATCCTGCTGTTTGCTATATTGCAGGCACCTTGTATAAGACGGGTGACTTCAGTCCCTATCTCTATAAAACAGAAGATTATGGTAAAACTTGGAGATTAATTACAAGGGGCATCAAAGCTGAACATTTCACTCGTGTTTTAAGAGCTGACCCTAAGAGAAAAGGCCTACTATACGCAGGTACTGAAACAGGAATTTATATTTCTTTTGACGATGGGTTATCATGGCGTTCTTTTCAATTGAATCTTCCAATTGTACCAATAACTGATATGACAATAAAAGATAATAGTCTTATAGTTGCCACACAAGGGAGAAGTTTATGGGTTTTAGACGATTTAGGTTTACTACACCAAATAAATAAAAATACTTTAAGTGAAGATATTACGTTATTTGAGCCAAAACAAAGTTTTCGAACTAAAGGATCAAGTTTGAAAAATTCTCTTACAAAAGGGACTAATTTACCAAATGGTGTTATTGTTCATTTTAATTTAAAAGACTTTGATTCCAAGAAAGATACAGTAAGACTTCATTTTAAAGATGCAGAAGGTAAATTGATTCAAACATTTAGTTCAATTGACAAAAAAAATGAACTATTTGTTAAAAACGGTGGAAATATATTTATATGGGATACTCATTACAAAGGCGCTGAAGTTTTAGATGATATGATTTTTTGGAGCGTTTCTTTTAAAGGACCTAAGGCAGTTCCAGGGAAATACAAGGTTATTTTAGAAAAAGGTAATCTATTTAAAGAGCAGGATTTTACAATACTGGCTGATCCAAGATCCGAAGTTTCATCTCAACAGATGAAACTTCAGTTTAATTTTATAAATAAGGTTAACAAGACTGTAGATAAAGCTCACAAAGCAATTAGTAATATTAGAAGCATTAGTGAAAAGTTGAGTGATTTTGAAAAAAATTATTCTGGTAATTTGAAAGTTGAGGCTTTGATAAAAGAAGCAAAAAAACTGAGAGAAGAATTATGCTCTATTGAGGAGGCTTTATATCAAACAAAAAACAGAAGTAGCCAAGACCCATTAAATTTCCCAATTCGTCTAACAAATAAATTAGGTTACTTGAATGATTTGGTTTCCAGTAGCGACTTTCCTCCTACAAATCAAGATGAATTAGTTAGAAAAGAACTTACAATTAAAATAGAAAATCACTTAGATAATTATACCAAATTAATAAAAAGTGATTTGGTAAATTTTAATAAATTATTTGCAGATTTAAATCTAGATTATTTAACAATAAAGTAAACCGTATTGTATTATAATTATATAAAAGCGTTACACTTAATTTTTGTAATTACCTGGTTTGCTGGTTTGTTTTACATTCCAAGATTATTCATTTATCACATTGAGGCATTAAAAAAGACAAAAAGAGATTCAGAAATCCTAATCCCTCAATTTAAAATTATGACAAAAAGACTCTGGTATATTATAACATGGCCATCAGCTATATTAGCTATGATATTTGGAATTTGGCTCATATTATTAGTTCCTTCATTTATTTTACAAAGTTGGATGCAATTGAAAATTACTTTTGTAACTGTTCTAATTGCCTACCATATAAAAACTCATCAGATGTTTTTAAAACAACAAAATGACAAGTTGAATTATAGCAGTATGTTTATGAGGATATGGAATGAGGGAGCAACTATTTTACTTTTTGCAATCATTTTTTTAGTGATACTGAAAGATAGCTTGCATTGGCTCAGCGGGCTTATAGGTTTTTTAGGGTTAATAGTGATTTTGATATTTGGTATACGTCTCTACCAAAAAACTAGAAGAGAATAATGATTAAAAAATTTAAATTCCCAAAACGGATTTCATTCAGAATACGACTTTTTATTGTGATGATAGGGATGTTGGTTATAGCTGGATTAATGATTCTAGGGACTACTACAATTCAATATGAATCTCAGAGAGAGAATTACCATTTGGGTAGGCTAACAAGAAAAGAAATCCAGATAAAAAGACATATTGATTATTTATCTAGTAAACACAATTTAAGTGAAAAACCAATTGATTTATGGAAAGAATACAGCTCAGATTTTGAAAAAATAAATACTATTCATAATGTACAATATTCACTTTTTACTATTGACGGGAATCCTATTTTTATTTATCATTCTCCACTTGAAGTTGTAGCTAATAATTACAGGTTAGGAGATGTTTTACTTGACAAAATAATAACTTCTGAAAATGGGAGTTACATTGAACACTATAAATCGGAGATCGATAATTTTCATGCCTCTTATAATATATTAAAAGATCAATTGAATAGGCCTTATGCTATATTATTCTTTCCTTACTTTGAGGATGTTTCATTTTCCGAAAATGAACTCAATACATTTATAGAAAATCTATATCAGATATATATCTTATTGCTAATAGGTGTAATTCTAATAGCATATTTTCTATCAAGATTTGTTACTCGGTCACTAGAGACAATAAGAATAAGAATGGGACAAATGAGATTAGAAAAAAAGAACGAAAAAATTTATTTAAAAAATGCAACTAGAGAGATTAATAGTTTAATTGTTTCCTATAATAAGATGGTTGATGACCTCGCAGATAGTGCAGAAAAACTTGCTAAGACAGAACGCCAACAAGCATGGCAAGAGATGGCTCGTCAAGTAGCTCACGAAATAAAAAATCCATTGACTCCAATGCGATTAACAATTCAAAGTTTTCAGAAACAATATGATCCTAATGACCCTGAAAGCAAACAAAAATTAAAAGACTTTTCGAGTTTATTAATTCAACAAATTGATACTATGAGCGATGTTGCAGAGGCATTTTCCGATTTTGCTTCCTTACCCAAACCCAAGATGAAAAAAGCAGATCTGGTAGAAGTAACAAAAATGGCAGTAAGTATTTTTGACAAAGAACATATTATTTTTTCCTCAGATAAATCAGAAATTTTCCATAAACTAGATAAGACCCAGTGGATTAGAATCATAACTAATATTGTTCAAAACGCTCTTCAATCTGTCCCTAAAGAAAGAAATCCAATTATTGGAGTTCAATTATCAACTGAAACGGACAAAACGATTTTATCTATTACAGATAACGGAGATGGAATACCCCATGAAATAAAAGATAAAATTTTTGAACCTAAGTTTACTACAAAAACTTCTGGGATGGGGTTAGGTCTGGGTATCGTAAAAAAAATTATTGAGTCACACAAAGGATCAATAGAATATATATCCAAAAACAGAAAGGGAACAACTTTTACAATTACTCTTCCAAATTTTTCAGATTAGCTCATTACTTGTTTTCGGATTGTAGCTTCTATCATATCAATTAAAGCTTCCAAATTTCTAGAATCATTTGAAAAAGATTTATGAAATCTTATTATAATTTTAACCTCTAAGGGCATAGGGAAATAATTTTGGTATGAAAATTTCCAAGAATTTTTAATACTTACAGGAAAAATTTTAGCAGCAGGCATATTTTTAATTAAAGTTTTAAGACCTGATCGATGAAATTTTTTAACTTTTCCATCTTTCGATCTTGTTCCCTCTGGAAAAATTAGTACTGAAAAGTTATTTTTAGTAATAAATTTCCCAAATCTTTTTATTGAATTTACAGCCTCTTTTGGCTTATCTCTGTCAATTAATACTGAGCCCCCATTTCTCAGATTGTATGAAATACTTGGAATTCCCTTGCCTAGTTCTTTTTTACTTACAAACTTCATGTGGTAATTACGTAATTTCCAAATCAACGGTGGTATGTCATAAGTGCTCTGATGGTTAGCTATAAAAATTACGTTTTTTCCTGGCGATGGAAGATTTGATTCAGTCTCAAAAAAAAATCCGAGTTTTTAAAATAGAAAGAGAAAGTAGAATTAAGTAATTTAAAATGTCAACACTTTTTTTGTGTGCATAATAACCAAACATATTTAAACAAAACCATTGTACTATTTGAAATAAAAAAAGTAATATCCCAAAACATAAATAATAAAGTATACTAAGCGAATAACTTAAAAAGGTCTTCATCCTTAGTAGACTTAATAATTTAGAAATTAACAATGATGGTTATAAGCCTCTTTAAGATTTTCAGCAATTAGTTCAGCTGATCTACCTTCAATATGGTGCCTTTCAATCATGTGTACTAAAGTGCCATTTTTAAATAAAGCAATGCTCGGAGAGGAGGGCGGAAAAGGAATCATCATTTCCCTTGCACTATTTGTTGCCTCTGTATCAACACCAGCAAAAACTGTTACCAAATTATCTGGCTTTTTATTATTTTGAAGAGATGAATGAACACCTGGCCTCGCATTAGCTGCTGCGCAACCACAAATAGAATTTACAACAACAAGTGTGGTTCCAGGTTTTTCTATAGCTGTAATTACATCATCTCTTGTTAAGAGTTCGTTGAAACCAATGCTGGTCAACTCTTCTTTCATCGGTCTTACTATTTCTTGGGGATACATGTTTTTTTTTCAAATATATGAATTAATGAAATTTTATGGTTTTGCAAGGACAATTTAATTTATCAAATTTGTAAAACAATTTATTGTAGAATTATGGTTAAATGGTTTGTTGCTTTATTGGGGTATTACTTTTTTAGATTTCCTGGAGCACTTTTTGGCTTTTTCATCGGGGGACTTATTGATCAACTTAATAAAAACTCAAGTTCCTCATTTCAATCATGGGTTTCATCTAATTCAAAATTAAAAACATTTCAACTTAATTTACTAGCCCTTTCGGCAACTGTTATTAAAGCTGATGGGAAAATTAAAACAGAAGAGCTTCAATTTGTGAGAAACTTTTTTATTTCAAATTATGGAACTCAACAGGCGTCAATAATATTTGAAACCTTCAATGAGCAGATCAAAAATGAAGTACAAAATATTCAAAAATTAGCAAAAATATTTGTTGAAAGCTCTCCTTACGAGACACGTTTACAAGTATTATATTTTCTTTTTGGAGTTGCTAAAGCTGATGGTAATGTTTCTCAGAGCGAATTAAGTAAAATAGATCAGATTGCTTCTGCACTTGGTATTCGGATTTCAGATTTTGAAAGTATAAAGGCAATGTTTTTTGAAGACTCAGATAGTGCGTATAAGATTTTAGAAATTTCACCTGATGTTACAGATTCTGAAGTAAAAAAAGCTTACAGAGAAATGGCTAAAAAATATCATCCTGATAAATTACAATCAAAGGATCCAGCACTTATCAAGGGAGCTCAAGAAAAATTCCAGGAGGTACAAAAAGCATATGAAACGATTCAAAATGAAAGAGGCCTATGATTGAATATTTGTGGTTTTATACTAAGCTTGGCTTTTGGCATGTTTTTGATTGGGAAGGTCTTGACCATTTTTATTTTATAATTACAATGGCAATTCCTTTCACATTTCTGCAGTGGAGAAAGTTATTGTGGTGGGTGACTATTTTTACCATTGGACATACGCTATCACTAATAGGGAACTTTTATTTAAAAATTTCCTTTTCATCGTATTGGATTGAACTACTAATACCAATAACAATAGCAATAAATTCCATCTTTCTCTTTTATCCAAATCAATACGATTTATCAAAAAGGAAATTTCTTTATCCGCTTTTAACTGGTATTTTTGGTATAATTCATGGTTTGGGTTTTGGAAGGTATTTTAAAATGTTAATTCCAGAAAAAGATGTGAGCATATCACTTTTTTCTTTTGCTTTTGGTGTTGAACTTGCTCAGGTTTTAATTGTTATTTTAGTTTTACTAATCTCTTTTATTGTTTTAAAAATATTCAAGCAATCAAAAAACAAATGGGAATTTTTGGTAGGGGCTATGATATTATCTCAAGCTTTATTTATGATTTTAGACCGAATTTAAATTAGATTTCAGACTAAGTACTATATTAGTAGCAATGGTGCAAAAGAAACAAGAAAAGTACGATAGAGCTTATTTAGAGATGGCTAAAATTTGGGGGCAACTCTCATATTGCGAAAGGAAAAAGGTTGGCGCATTAATTGTAAAAGATAGAATGATTATCTCTGATGGATATAATGGCACTCCATCTGGATTTGAAAACATTTGTGAAGATGAAGACAATTATACAAAATGGTATGTTCTTCATGCAGAAGCAAATGCAATTTTGAAAGTTGCAGCTTCTACACAATCTTGTAAAGGTGCTACTCTTTATATTACACTTTCACCATGTAAAGAGTGCAGTAAATTAATACATCAAGCTGGAATCGTTAGGGTAGTCTATTCTATTGCTTATAAAGATTCTTCAGGGCTAAAGTTTTTAAAAAAAGCAGGTGTTGTTCTAGATCATCTCCCTTAAATTTAATTTATGAAAAATAATAATCTTTATTTATTGCTAATAATTATTCTCTCACTTTCCATAGGGTATCTTTTGGGATCAAACAATATCATAAATTCTTATTCAACAAATTCAGAAAACTCAAGTGTTAAAAAACTCAATAGGTTAATTAAATATCTAACTCAAGATTATGTGGATGAGATTAATTCAGATAGCCTAGTAAATGTTGTTATTAAGGATATAGTTAATAAACTGGATCCTCATTCGGTATTCATACCTGCAGTTCAGAGAGAATCACTTTCTGAAAGTATGAAAGGTAATTTTTATGGAATAGGTGTACAGTTTAGAATGTTACAAGACACTGTTGCAGTAAGTCGAGTATTAAAAGGCGGTCCCAGTGAAAAAGCAGGTTTATTGTCAGGAGACAGAATACTAATGGCCAATGAAGATACTCTTTTTCAAAAAGAATTGAATAGTGATCAAATTATTTCAAGGTTAAAGGGGAACTCAAAAACACCCGTGCGATTATCAGTATATAGAAAAAAAGAAGACTCAATTTACAGTTTTGATATAGTTAGAGGTCCAGTACCACTTCCAAGTGTTAATGCATTATATATGGTGGACGAAATCACAGGCTATATTAAAATCACCCGTTTTTCACAAACTACTTATCCCGAGTTTAAAAGTGCGATTACCTTTTTGAAGGCTAAAAAAATGAAAAGACTCATAATAGATTTAAGAGGAAACCCAGGAGGATATCTACAACCTGCTAAAAAAATTGCAGATGACTTGTTAGAAGCAAAAAAGGGTATAGTAATTGTTGAGGCTAATAATGGAAAAAGAGTGCAAACATTTTCTACATCAGGAGGCCTTTTTGAAAAAGGAGAACTTTTAATTTTAGTAGATGAAGATTCTGCTTCTGCAAGCGAGGTTGTCGCTGGTGCTGTCCAAGATAACGATAGAGGCTTAATCATAGGAAGAAGAACTTTTGGGAAAGGTCTTGTTCAGCAACAAATGCCTCTTGGTCAGGGAGATCAAGTTCGACTTACTACAGCCAGATACTACACCCCAACTGGGAGATCTATTCAAAGACCTTATGACTCTTCAAGTCGAACAGATTATTATGCTGAAGTTCGCAAACGACATCAAACAGGAGAAATGAAAGATCCTTCAAAAATACCGATTAATGATAGTTTGATTTTTACTACACCTAAAGGGAAAAAAGTTTACGGTGGTGGTGGTATCACTCCTGATATTTATGTTTCCACTCAGGAAACAGAAGATGAAGTATGGAATGACTATTTAATAGGTTCTAACCTAATTGATCTTTTTGTTTTTTTAGAACTAGATAAAAATGTAAAAAATTTCAACTTTGATAACAGACAAAAATTTTTTAATGAAGAGTTGCCGAATCCAAATGAGTTTATTGACTCTTTTGCAGAATTTTGCAAGAAAAATAATCTTCCTATCAAAGTGACAAAAAAAAATAAAAAAAACATTTTAAATTCAATAAAAGCCTTTATCGCTCTTCAAGTGCATGACGAGAATACATACTTTAAGATTGCCAACCAAAATGATAAATTTATGATTAGAGCGATGGAATTAGATTGATAAATGAAATACTATTTTTTATTAAGTCTTTCAGCGATCTTTTTTGATAGAATGAGAATTATTAATAATAAAATTGCACTCGCAGATGCTATAGCACATATTACAGCAACTGCACTTTTTCCACTTATTGGGTTTGACCAATTCACCTGAAATAAATTAAATATTAAGATGCTTAAAGCAACTAGAATAAGTGTGTAATATAATACTTTCATAATTTAAAATAGTTGACTGATGTTTGAAGTGAACAACTTTACGGCAATCGCTAGTAGAATAATTCCAAAAACTTTTCGAATTATATTGATGCCTGATTTACCTAAAAAATTCTCAATATATTTTGATGACTTTAAAATTATATAAACAAAAATAATATTTATAATAATGGCCAAAATAATATTTAAAACGTGATATTCCGCCCGTAATGAAAGTAAAGATGTCATTGTTCCTGCCCCTGCTATCATTGGAAAAGCAAGAGGTACAATTGAAGCTGTTTCAGGAGCATCATTACGAAAAATTGATATGTCGAGTATCATCTCTAAGGCTAGAAAAAAAATAACAAAGGAACCTGCAACCGCAAATGAATTTATATCAATTCCAATAAGGTTTAGTATCTCTTCTCCTACAAATAAAAATCCAATCATAATGATTGCTGCTATTATTGAGGCTTTTTCTGATTGAATGTGCCCTACTTTTTCTCTTAGCGATATGACCAAAGGAATATTCCCAATTATATCAATTACAGCGAACAAAACTAAACTAGCAGTAAAAATTTCCTTTGCGTTAATCACTTTATTTTTTTTGCAAATCTAAATCAGATATTCTAATCAAAAAATCAATTATTATATATTTTTACAAAAAAAATCTAATGGTATTAGTTAAGGATACATTGATTTCAGATGACGTATTATCTAAAGAATTTGCATGTAACATCTCTAAGTGTAAAGGTGAATGCTGTGTTGCAGGCGAGGCAGGCGCACCGTTGGGAAAAGATGAAGTTGAATATCTCCAGAAAAATTATTCAAAAATAAAACCCTATTTAAGTAAAAAAGGAATAGAGGCTATTGAAAAACAAGGGGTTTATGTAGATGGATTAGATGGTGATTTCGAAACTCCACTTGTTAGCGGAAAAGAATGTGCCTATGCAGTTTTTTCATCTACCGGTGTTGCGTCTTGTGGGATAGAAAACGCTTACAGAAATAAAGCAATAAATTTCCAAAAGCCAATATCATGTCACTTATATCCATTAAGAATAAACCAATATGATAAGACAATTGCTGTTAATTATCATAAGTGGAGTATTTGTTCGGACGCCTGTTCTTTAGGTGAGGCTATTAAAATTCCGGTTTATCAATTTGTAAAAACAGCTTTGATTAGAAAATTTGGAAAAGATTGGTTTAATGCATTGCATTCAATTGCAAAAAAGACATCTTAGGAGTTTATCAGTGTTTTAGGGGTTTGACAGAGGCTTATTTCTTTAATTAACTGATATTCAATTATTTGGAAATGGCTATTTTTTTTAAAAAAAACAAAAAATATAGTTTTTTGTTAAAAACTAAGCTCCATTGTGGAAAAGTTGCTCTTTCAATTTTCAATACAATTTAGAATCTTTGTTGTTCATAATTCAACTTTCTTTAACCTAATTAATAAAACGACAAATGGCAGCAGTAGAACCTATTCTCCAAGAAAACGAAAATCGCTTTGTAATCTTCCCAATTCAACACCACGATATTTGGGAATGGTATAAAAAAATGGAGGCAAGTTTTTGGACTGCTGAAGAAATCGATTTACATCAAGACCTCTCAGATTGGAATTCAAAGTTAAATGAAGACGAAAAGTATTTTATCAAGCATATCCTCGCTTTTTTTGCTGCCTCTGATGGAATTGTAAATGAGAATTTAGCGGAAAACTTTGTTAACGAAGTTCAATACTCTGAAGCTAAGTTTTTTTATGGTTTCCAAATTATGATGGAAAATATTCATTCAGAAACATATTCACTACTAATCGATACATATGTAAAGGATGATGTAGAAAAAGACAAATTGTTTAAAGCAATTGAGGTATTCCCGGCTATAAAAAAGAAAGCAGATTGGGCACTTAAATGGATTGATTCAGACTCTTTTGCTGAAAGATTGATAGCTTTTGCTGCGGTTGAAGGGATTTTCTTCTCTGGAGCTTTCTGTTCAATATTTTGGTTAAAGAAACGAGGATTAATGCCAGGACTAACTTTTTCAAACGAATTAATATCTAGAGACGAGGGTGTTCACTGCGACTTTGCTGTCCATCTACATAATAACCATCTAGTAAATAAAGTTCCTCCCAAACGAATTAAGGAAATATTGCTAGATGCCCTAAATATTGAAAGAGAGTTCATTACCGAATCCTTACCGATAAGTCTAATCGGAATGAATGCAAAACTTATGACTCAATATCTTGAATTTGTCACAGATCGCCTTTTGGTTGAGCTTGGTATTGAAAAAGAATTTAATGTTAGCAATCCATTTGATTTTATGGATATGATTTCTTTACAAGGGAAGACTAATTTCTTCGAAAAACGAGTAGGAGAATACCAAAAAGCAGGAGTATTAAATAATGAAAAGAAAGACGAGAAAATAAGTTTTGATGCTGATTTTTAGTAATTCGTTTTAAATCAATCTTCTTAATTCTAACCATAAATTAAAGGAAAACCTAAAATGTAAAATATGTTTGTAGTAAAAAGGGATGGTCGAAAGGAGCCCATCATGTTTGACAAAATCACGGCGAGGATCCGAAAACTGAATTATGGTTTAAACCCATTAGTAGATCCAGTCAGAGTTGCTATGCGCGTGATTGAGGGACTTTACGATGGTGTAACTACTTCAGAGCTCGACAATCTTGCAGCTGAAATTGCTGCAACTATGACTACAACCCATCCTGATTATGCAAAACTGGCTGCGCGTATATCAGTATCGAATTTACATAAAAACACAAAAAAATCTTTTTCCGAGACAATGGATGATTTACACAATTATGTCAATCCTAGAACAGGAAAAAAAGCTCCTTTACTCTCAGATGAGGTTTATAAAGTAATCAAAAAAAACTCAGACAAGCTTGACTCTAGTATTATTTATAATCGTGACTTTGGTTATGATTTCTTTGGTTTTAAAACCTTAGAACGTTCATACTTATTAAAGCTTAATGGTAAAATCGTTGAACGCCCTCAGCATATGTTGATGAGAGTCTCAATAGGGATTCATCTTGACGATATTGAATCAGCGCTGGAAACATATGAATTAATGTCTAAGCGCTATTTCACACATGCCACACCTACATTGTTTAACTCAGGAACACCCAAACCACAAATGTCATCTTGTTTTCTTTTGACCATGAAAGATGACAGCATTGATGGTATTTATGATACTTTAAAACAGACTGCAAAAATATCTCAGTCTGCTGGAGGCATAGGGTTATCTATACATAACATAAGAGCAACAGGATCGTATATAGCTGGAACTAATGGTACATCAAATGGAATTGTTCCAATGCTTAGAGTATTTAATGATACTGCAAGATATGTAGACCAAGGAGGTGGTAAAAGAAAGGGTTCCTTTGCTATATATGTTGAACCTTGGCATGCTGATATTTTTGATTTTCTTGAGTTAAAAAAGAACCATGGAAAAGAAGAAATGCGTGCTAGAGATCTTTTTTATGCCATGTGGACACCAGACTTATTTATGAAAAGGGTCGAAGATGATGGTGAATGGACCCTTATGTGTCCTAATGAGTGTCCAGGCCTGTATGATGTTCATGGAGAGGAATTTGAAAAACTGTATAAAAAATATGAAGGAGATGGTAAAGGTAGAAAAACAATTAAAGCCCGTGAGCTTTGGGAAAAAATTCTTGAATCTCAAATAGAAACCGGAACTCCGTATATGTTATATAAGGATTCAGCTAATCGTAAGTCAAATCAAAAAAATCTTGGGACAATACGTTCCTCAAATCTTTGTACTGAAATACTAGAATATACCTCGGCAGACGAGATAGCTGTATGTAATCTTGCATCTATAGCCCTTCCTATGTTCGTTAAGGATGGCGAGTTTGATCATAAATCACTTTTTGATGTTACAGTAAGAGTTACTAAAAATCTTAATAGGGTAATTGACCGGAATTATTATCCAGTAAAAGAGGCAGAAAACTCCAACTTCAGACACCGTCCAATTGGATTAGGTGTTCAAGGCCTTGCAGATACCTTTATAATGTTACGTTTACCATTTACCTCTGAAAAGGCCAAAGAACTAAATCAAGAAATTTTTGAAACTCTTTATTTTGCAGCTGTTACCGCATCTGCTGAAGAGGCAAAAAAAGACGGTCCCTATCAAACCTACAAAGATTCACCAATTTCTAAAGGTGAGTTCCAACACAATCTTTGGGGAATAAAGGATGAAGAATTAAGCGGTCGTTGGGATTGGGGAAAACTAAGAAAAACAGTAAAAAAACAAGGTGTAAGAAACTCACTTTTAGTTGCACCTATGCCTACGGCTAGTACATCACAAATTCTTGGCAACAATGAATGTTTTGAGCCTTACACATCAAATATATATACTCGTAGAGTGCTTTCAGGCGAATTCATTGTAGTGAACAAACACTTGCTGGAGGATCTAGTTGAAAGAGGACTTTGGAATGAGGAAATGAAACAGGAGTTGATGCGAAATAATGGATCAATTCAAACCATTGAGGCTATTCCAACTGACATAAAAGAACTTTACAGAACCGTTTGGGAAATGAGTATGAAAGATATCATTGACATGTCTAGACATAGAGGATATTTTATTGACCAATCCCAGTCCCTAAATTTATTCATGGAAGGAGCAACTATGGCTAAACTCACTTCGATGCATTTCTATGGATGGAAATCGGGTCTTAAGACCGGTATGTATTATTTAAGGACAAAGTCTGCTGTAGATGCAATTAAGTTTACCCTTGACAACAAGTCTAAAGAAGAAAAGCCTGCTGCTCAAATACCTGCTACCGCAATAGCAACAAATCAAGCTAATTCAGAATCAATCCCTCAGCCTGTTGAACCTCTGTCTCCTGAAGAATTAAAGGAGATGCTTTCAAAGGCTAAGGAAAGCGAAGATGATGATTGTTTGATGTGCGGATCTTGAAGTATTATAACATAAATTCTGATAAAGCCCGCTAATGCGGGCTTTTTATATTCTTGTAAATCAATGTATTACGATCTAATGTTAATATAATGTTATCAAAATATTACTTAAATGTTTATTTTTTATTAACTTTGTGTTAACAAGGAAGTAACTAGTTTCAAAATGAAATATCTAATTTGTCTTTTTTTATTTACAACCATAGCTTTGAATGCTCAGGAAAACGAGTCTAGACGAGAATTTGTTCAAGAAGGTGAATTAGTAAAGTTCGCAGAATATCATGTAAATGGAAATATTTCACAAACAGGCTATTTTTTAGATGGCAAAAATCATGGAGATTGGGTAAGTTATGATCTTCATGGGAATAAAATTTCGGAAGGAAGCTTTTCAGTGGGGAAAAAAGTTAACCGTTGGCTTTTTTGGAATGGTGATTCTTTGATTGAGGTCGACTACAAAGACAACAAAATTTTAAGGGCAAAGAAATGGAAAAAGCCAGAACTATTGGCTTCCAGTTCTGATTAGCTTTAAAGTTTTTTCACAACACCGTAATATTTTTCAACCAATTCATATTTGTGGGTAACAAGATCCTTTGTTCTTATTAGAAAGTTGAAGTAAAGAGTAGTATTTTTCGGGCTCGTCTCCTCACTTCTTGTTCTTTCAATTTGGGTATTTATTTTAGATTCTATGAGTCCAAATGAATTGTTTTTCTCAAACAATACCTCTTCAAATTCTTTTTGATTTTGGATAGAATTAAATGCTTCTTTTCCCTCTTTAAAAATTTTATTTATTGATTCTTCAATCAATAAGAGGTCTTTAATTTGACTAAATGCTAATTTACGGTGGTTGTTATTAAGGTGGTCATAACTAATTTTTGCTAAGTAGGTCAAGTCTTCAGATAGATCATGTAAGTAACCTAAAAGTTCAATATAAAATGTACTAGCTGGCAATGAACTTTCTTCAAGATTTCTAACAAAGTAGAAAAGATTTCCTTTCAAGTCTTCAATACTGTTCTGTAATTTTTTTGAATTCTTTTTTGCCTTTTCAAGTGGTTCCAAGTCATTGGTTGAGAGCCCTAATATTATAAGTTTATATACTTTATAACTTTTTTTCAGTACAAGTTCTATTGTTGAACCACTTTGATCAATTACACCCTGAAAAGAGTTACTTTCAACTATAAGAGCAATTTCTTCTTCTCTTACTGATTTATTTTCTTTTCTATGACTAACATAATTTTTTCCTATTATCAATAAAATGATAAACATAATTACTGCGATTACTTGAACCCCTCCAATATTAAGAAGATACACTATAATACCACCAACAGTAAATGCACTAAAAGCAGTTAAAAACCAACCTCCAATAACACTGAGTACTCCTGAGACTCTGTAAACTGCACTATCTGAGCTCCATGCACGGTCAGCAAGCGAAGTACCCATGGCTACCATAAATGTCACATAAGTCGTTGATAATGGTAATTTAAGTGAGGTTGCAAAAGAAATTAAGACAGAGGCTACTACAAGATTTATACTTGCTCTAAGCTTATCGAATTCAGGAATATTACTAGCATTAATATTTCCTTTTGGGCGGATTTGTTTAAAAGAGTTATTTAATACAAGTTGGGTTTTTTCAGGAATAGCTTTTTTAATAATTTCGTTTAGATTGATAAATATTCTAACTAAAATTCTTGATAAAAAGTTAGGTTTAAATCGTTCTCGAGTTCCATATTGATTGGAAAGATCCAAAGATGTTTTAACAACCTTTTTTGCTTTTGATGAAAACCAAAGAGTAATTATCATTATTGTTCCAGAGACAAATAAAAAAATAGTAGGTGTTTGAACTTTTTGAGTTAATTGTATCATACTAAAACTCTCTGCTGAAACTCCTGAGCCTAACCACGCTTTGTATGATTGAAAAGCAGCAATAGGAACACCTATAAAATTTACTAAATCATTACCAGCAAACGCTAGTGCCAAAGCAAAAGTTCCAACCCCAATGATAATTTTGTAAATATCCCATTTGATAAAATTGATTAATACTGAGAAAAAAAACCAAAGAATAAAACTTATGATTTGAACTGAAAGAAGGTTGCCTTCTATAAAAGAGTTTATTGTTTGGGAATTTAAAAGCTCTAGTTCCATATTTGAATATGGTGTACCTTTTATTCCTTTAATTAATATAAAATTAAAAATAGCAGCTAATGCAACTCCCCCAAAAAGACTATTTAACCAAGATGGTTTTTTTTCAAAATTAAATGTGTAAATAATTCTGGATATCCATTGCACTAATGCTCCGATAGAGAACGCTATAAATACTGAAAGTAAGATGCCTAAAATAATCTGAGTTGCCTTTTCTGTATTTATATAGGTTGATAAATCAGATAGCAGTTGATCAGACTTAGCTATTTTAATTATAGCCATTACAACAGCAGCACCTAGTAACTCAAAAACAATAGAGACGGTTGTTGACGTTGGTAGACCGATAGTATTAAAAAAGTCTAATAATAAAATATCTGTCATCATTACAGCCATGAAGATGAAGATGATTTCATCAAAAAAGAATGCCCCAGGGTTAAATATTCCCTTTCTCGCAACTTCCATCATACCACTAGAGGATAGTGCACCAAAAAGAATACCTACACTAGCAAAAATCATGATTTTTCTAAACGAGAAAACCTTTGATCCAATTGCAGAGTTTAGAAAATTCACAGCATCGTTACTTACCCCAACTATTAAATCACCAATAGCTAATAGACTCAATAGGATAACTATAAATAAATATACGCTGTCCATAAGTTTATCAAGGTATTAAAATTTAATAGAGTAGCCTATTGAAAAATCTCTCCCCGGTTTAAATAGAGAAAAAAGAAAGGAATTATCACCAAAGTATTCATATCTGCTTTCTCTTGCATCGTCCAATAGGTTGATAATTCTAAATGTTACAGATTGATTCTTATTCGGACCAAAACTTTTTGAAAAATTAAAATTTAAACTATTAAATGGGGCAGTATAAACATCTGGGATAAAGCCTACTCCAACAACTTCCAAAGTAGAACCTTGGACGTTGTAGTACAAAGCAGATTGAATTCCATTTCCTGAATTGGTATAGTTTATTCCAGCATTTATAAGATAAGGTGATTGACCTTGAAGAACTCTAAAATCATCAATTTCTCTATCGGGTTCTGAACTTCTTCTTAAATTTAATTCTGTTTCATTCATCTTTTGTCTAGAAACAATAAGAGATGAATTTAAATTTAAGTCAAAAGTGCCAACGCTAGATTCAATTATTTTCTTTCTTACTTCAACTTCAGCACCGTAAACATTTGCATTTTCATTATTTTTTCCAGTTAATGCAAATGGAGACTGAATACTGAAAGCGACAATTTCTATAGGGTCTACAAAAGATTTATAAAACGCACTCAAAGCAATGATTTCATTACCACTACCAAAAGTTTCAAATCGCATATCAAAATTATTAATAAAGCTTGGGTTTAGTTCGGGATTCCCAATAAAATATCGCTCAGTGATGGGATCGAAAATCTGAGCTGATGAACTTTCTTTAAAGCTAGGTCTTGCTGTAGTTCTAGAATAGGAGGCTCTTAGATTCGAATTTTCTGTAGGACTATAGATTAGATTTACCGAGGGATAAAGATTTTTAACGTCAATGAAGTTTTCATTGTCGAAAATATTTCGTTCAATATCTTCTCCTGTATAAAACAGCTGGTATCCTTCATACCGTAAACCTATATTTGTTTTAAATTTTGAATTGAATTTTAAATCTGATGAGATAAATGCTCCCCGAGTATTAGTGTTGGAGTCGAATCTATTGGTTCTTTGAAAACTCCCCTGAATGTAGGAGCCGAAGTTTTCTTGGAGATTCCAAATGTTTTCACTCGCCAAAATTTGGTTAGCATCTCCCCCAATTAGTGAGGTTCTTCCTACAAAATCTATATTGTAATTTGAGGTGTCAAAAGACCTTTGTTTGTATGTATAAAAAAGCCCTGCATTTATTTTACCCGATAGTTTTTCATTTTTAAAATCAAAAGCAATACTTGCTTTTCCATTTATAGCGTCTTCTTCTAAATCTCTCCACAGTCTTTGTGGTAGAGTAGTTGTTGAAGCATTAAAAAGATATACCTCTCCTACTTTTTCAAAAACAGTTTTTCTAAAGTCCTTGTCATAAACTCTAGCAAATGAGGGTGCAACATCCCAATCGAAAGTTAAATTATCATTGAAATTATGTTTACCCGATACTGGAATAGAAATAATTTGTCTGTCTGTATAGGTCAAAATAGAGGCATCACCAGTGTAAGGGTTTTCAATATAATCCTGATAGACAGCATCTATAGCATTGGATTCTCCATTTTTTATAGCCAATAAATTTGCACCTATTTTTGATTTGACTGTTTTAAAAGAAACTCCTACAAGTCCACTAGCAATTGAGTTAATAGTTCCTAATTCTCCTTGTTGACTTTGAAATTTCTCTAAACCAGAGGCTCTTTTTACAATTGTTCCTGTTTGATAATCTGAAAAATAATCTACATCATATCGGTATCCCATGGCAGCAATTAAATTCAGCTTATTCTCTCCTAGGTCAAAACTTGTAGTAGTTGAAATCCCAATATTATAATCTAAGAAACTGTTTGCTCTTGATGCTGCGAGTTGCTTTGTAAAGGCTTCTGTAATATTTGTAGTTATGCTGGCAATTTCCTGACTCAAAAATCTTTCAGGCGTTGGAATTTCTTGAAGTTGATCAATGGGAAGATTTGAATATGAGGAGTTGTCAAAACCCAAAAAATTCAAGTTTTCATCGGGCAAGCGGATGAATTCTTGTAGGTTCATATCAGGATTATAGGTGCCCCTAAATGTTAATCTAAATTCTGGAAGAGGCGAGAAGTCTTTGAGGATAACATCAACAATCCCACCAGTAAAGTCTGAATTTAGAGAGGCATTTGCAGATTTATTGATGATAATATTATCGATAAGATTGGTTGGGAAAATATCCAGTTGTAAGGTGTTTTTATCAGGATCCAAACCTGGAACTTCCATCCCATTTAACAAGGTTTTAGAGTAACGGTCCCCAAGTCCTCTCACATAAACAAATTTACCCCCCTGAACGGAAACACCAGGGACTCTTCTTATAGCTCCAGATAAATTACTGTCTCCTGTTTTTTTCATAGATTGAGCTGAAAGGCCATCTAGAAGGGTTACCGATCTTTTTTGAATTGCTAAGACGGATACTTCTGTATTTTCTCTAACTGTTGTAGTGACAACGACTTCTTCCAGAACATTGGAGGATGGAAAAAGGGTAACATCAATCGTATTATCAATGTTGCCTGTTAATTCAAGTTCATTTATTCTTTTCGTATTGTATCCTACAAATGAAACTTCTAAATAATAAATGCCATCTTCAAGGTCCTCGACAACAAAATTACCGTCTAAATCTGAAGTGGTACCCGCTATATTAGAGTCATCTGAACTGGACCGGATTAGAATATTTGCAAAAGGTAGAGGCTCATTAAATTCACCATCAAAAATTTTACCTGTAATGAGATTTTGAGAATAAATTCTTGAAAATGAAAGTAATGTAATAAGTAATAAAAAAAATCTTTTTTTCATTTTTCAATGATAACAAAAAAAAAAGACACCCTTATTAGTAGAGTGCCTTTTTATCTTTTAAATAATAATAATTATTCTCCTTGAGAGTGTAATGTCCAAGCGAATACAGTTTCATCTGCACCAGTTGAACCTGCTTGCTCTGTAACAACTTCCGCAATATCAGCGAAGTCAGTAACTGAAGTACCAGAAAATATGTCAGCTAAAGCGTCTGTTGTAACAAAATCTAAATTAGAAAACAAAAGAGAACCTTCTGTAGCTGCGGTACCTAAACCTCCATAGGTATCGGAATCTATGCCTTCTATTGTTGTACCAGTTATAAAGTCTTTATAAACCACATTAGTAGTGAAACATGTAGCGTCACTTTTCCAATGTCCATAAGTATCAGTTTTTTCAGCGTTTGCATTACCATAAGCTGTTACATTTTGGACTGTAAAAGCACCATCTATAGTTCCTGTGGAATCTTCTGTGCCATCAAATTCAAAAACATTATCAGTACCTGTATTCATTATAACTACAGCATTAGAAATAGTCCCTTTATAAGCTTGATCTAAATCAATAGCGTCATCTCCATTGTAATAAATAAATAGGTTAGTAACATCAACTGAACCTCCAAAAATTTCGATTCCGTCATCGTTGCTTCCCACAATTTCTAAATTTTGGACAGTAGTTCCATTCCCAACTCCACCAAGTGTTAAGCCTTGTAATTCTTCACCTGCATTTAATTCTTTTCCTGAATGGCGAATTGAAACATATTCAATATTACCAGAATTTTCTGAGTCATCAGAACCTCCATAAGTTGTCCAATCATAACCAGTTGCTATTCCTTCAATTTCTGCTTCACCAGTATCTGTTCCAGTACTAGCATTACCTAAAACAACAATAGAACCCCACTTGCCCATGTCTGAGGGGACTCTGTTAGGACTAATTCCATTATCGTCATATCCAATTTGATCGTCATTATCTGTGAAGATGATCGGATCATCTGCTGTCCCAACCGCATTTATCTTTCCACCCTTAGCAATAACTAAAACAGTTGCGTCAGCACCATCATCGGTTTCAGCTTTTACAATAGTACCTGCCTCGATAGTAAGTGTTGCGCCATTACGAACCACTATTTTTCCGTCCATCAACCAAATCCTGTCATTAGTCCATGTTTGGTTTTCCTCAATATAAGTAACGCCACCTGTACCTACAGTTTGTACATCTGGAATTGTTGGTTGAGCCTGAACTTCAACTTCTACTGTTTCAGTAACTGTTACATATTCAATTACAGGTTCTTCCTCAGAACAACCTATTAGTACTATAAAAAGTATAGAAAGTAATATTTTTAGTGTTTTCATTATATATGATTTAATTTTGATCAAATATATTCTACAGGCTTAGTTGATATTTTATCCGAAAGTTAAATTTGAGCATCATAGAATTAAATAAATATTAAATGAAATTAATTTTGATAATATTTAGATAACATAAAGATGATGTTTGGTAAATTTACCTTATGATTTGGGAATCACTTCTTTCATTAAAACGTTTTGGAGATACCAACAAGCGCCTTAGAATTGAGCAGGACAATTTACGTTTGGGATTTGAAGTAGATTACGACAGAATAGTTTTTTCAAATCCATTTCGAAGTCTTCAGGATAAAACACAAGTAATACCTTTTTCTAAAACAGATTTTGTTCATACTCGATTGACACATAGCCTTGAAGTTTCAGTTGTTGGAAGAAGTTTAGGTCGAATGGCTGGCCATGCCATCTTGCAGAAACATCCGCATCTCAAACAATCATTAGGATATCAATCAAATGATTTTGGTGCTATAACTGCTGCAGCTTCTTTAGCTCACGACATAGGAAATCCCCCATTTGGGCATAGTGGTGAAAAAGCTATTGGCCACTTTTTTAGTTCAGGACAGGGTGTAAAGTACAAGAATAAGTTAACCGGTAAGGAATATCAAGATTTGTGTGATTTTGAGGGTAATGCTAATGGGTTTAAAATTTTAACTGAATCTCATCCAGGAACACAAGGTGGACTTAGACTTAGTTATGCCACTTTAGGAGCATTTGTTAAGTATCCAAAAGCTAGTTTACCCGTAAAACCAACACCCCATGTAGCGGATAAAAAATATGGCTACTTTCAATCCCAAAAAATATTTTTCAAAGAAGTAGCAGATGAATTATCATTAATTGATGGAGAAAAAATTTTTCGTCATCCATTGACCTATTTGGTTGAAGCTGCAGATGATATTTGCTATACGATTATTGACTTTGAAGATGGAATCAACTTAGGATGGATATCAGAAGAATTTGCATTAGAATATTTAATCAATCTAGTAAAAGACCAAATTGATTCTAAAAAATATGCACAACTTGCTTATAAACCGCAAAGATTAAGTTATTTAAGAGCACTTGCCATAAATAGCTTGATCAAAGATGCTGTCGATACATTTATTGACAATGAACAAAATATACTATTAGGAACTTTTAGTCAAAGCCTTTTGGAACAAAGTAGATTCAAACCCCAGATTGAGGATATTATTAAAATAAGTGTTGAGAATGTTTATCAATCAAAAGAAGTAATTCAAAAAGAGGTCATGGGGCATAGGGCTATAACCACATTACTAGAATACTATTGTGAGGCAGCAGTAAGAAGCTTCAACAATAAGGCTAATGTTCATGATAAATTGATCCTTTCTTTAGTCCCAGAGGGAATTTCAATGGCTGGGAAAACGCTCTATGAAACTTTGTTGAATTCAAGCTGTTTTGTTGCAAGCTTATCTGATGGTAAGGCATTGAGAATGGCAAAAGATATTGGAGGCTAATTAGATTCGTTAATTATCTTTTTACTGTTTACCTTTGACGAAAATTGTATATGCGCTGGCTAATAACCCTGCTACTTTTAGTTTTTTTTCAGTGGTATAGCTACCAAGCTCTAAAAACTGCCATATCAAATCGTTGGATACTTCATGGTTATGTATTTTTTACTGTAATTATTGTAGGGAACCTTTTATTCTATACTTTGATTTTAGAAAGAAATACAACTAACGAACCCCGCCTTATGTATGCAATTGGTTTTTTTCTTTCTCTTTTAATTTTTCAACTGCTTGTAAGTGTGATACTTCTTGCTGAGGATGTTTTTAGGATTCCCCAAGCTTTATATAGTTTTTTAAAAAGGGTACCAGAGCAAACACAATTTATTCCTTCTCGCAGAAAAATTATTTCTCAAATAGCACTTGGTCTAGCTTCAATCCCATTCGTATCGCTTTTATACGGCATGTACCGTGGAAAATATAATTATAAAGTTTTGTCTTATAAATTAGAATTTGAGGACCTCCCTGATGCATTTGATGGATTCAAGATTACACAAATTTCAGATATACATAGTGGGAGTTTTGATAACCAAACTAAAGTAAAGTATGGTGTTGATTTAGTAAATCAACAAAAATCAGACTTAGTGCTATTCACAGGTGATCTTGTCAATAATCGTGCAGATGAAATTAAGCCATGGATTAAAATATTTAATAAAATTAAAGCAGAATTTGGTGTTTTTTCAATTTTGGGTAACCATGACTATGGCGATTATATGCGCTGGGAAAGTCCAGCTGCTAAGAGAAAAAATATGGAAGATTTATATGATGCTCACAATGAAATGGGGTGGGATTTACTACTTAATGAATCTCGTTTTATAGAAAAAGATGGAGAGCGATTAGCTATAATTGGTGTTGAAAATTGGGGATCTGGATTTAAAAAAGCGGGAGATCTTAACAAAGCTCTTAATAAGGTTTCCGAAAAAGATTTTAAAATTCTGATGACCCACGACCCTTCGCATTGGGAAGCACAAGTTATTCCACATCCATTTAAAATTCATCTTACTTTAAGTGGGCATACTCACGGCATGCAATTTGGAATTGAAATACCTGGTGTTATCAAATGGAGTCCAGCAAAATGGCGCTATAAACAATGGGCAGGAGTATACGGTGAAAACAAACAGTATTTAAATGTCAACAGGGGGTTTGGTTACTTAGCCTACCCTGGGAGAGTTGGAATGTGGCCAGAAGTTTCAGTCATAACTTTATCAAAGGCAAAATCAAGCATTTAATTGATTTTTTTACATTTGTTTTAAATTTTTAAGTGAATGTCAAAATTCGGTGAGCTTTTAGATGAAAAAATTCCAATTCTTCTTGCTTTTTTTAGAAGCCAAGAAGAGGCGTCGCAGGACATGAATCCCATTTTAAAAGATGTGGCTGCTGCTATGGGTGATAAAGGCAAGGTAATTAAAATTGATGTTGATAAAAATCAACAATTATCAGAGGCACTAAGAGTTAAAGTGCTACCGACACTTATGATATATAAGTTTAGTGAAATGGTCTGGCGTCAAAGTGGTGAACAAGATGCTAATACATTAATAAGTCTTTTGAAAGATCATATAGATTAAAAATCATTCTTTTTTATTTTTTTCATTCAATCTAACTACGTTTTGATTGTATTGAGTTTCTAATTTTTTAAAAAATTCAGAATTATCATACTTATTTACAATTTGAAGAAAATAATTATAGGCAACCCACTCTTTTTCAATTCTATCTTTTAGTTGCGCTCGATTTGAAATAGGGAATTGGGCATACAATTCCATTCTTTCACTATACTCATTAGCAATTTGGATGCTTAAATTTTGTGCTAATTGTATTTCATCAATAATAAAAAAACCCTCTGCAACATCTACAAGATTCGTATAAAACTCGTAATCTCCATAAAGATATTTAAATGGACGAATAGCAGTTGTAAAATTATTTAAAGAGGGCTTTAAGTCTGATTTGTCAGCGTGTTTTAATTCGGCTTCAATAAGAGATCTGTAACGTTCAATTTCAGTTACAATTTCCTCACCTAACTCATATTGTCTTTCTGCGGATAGAGAATTAAAATATTCAAGCCGGTCAAAATATTTATAACCAATTTTTTTCGATAAACCTTGTGCAACTTTGACATCATTTATCCTGTAATAACCGTCAACAAAAGGAACGAGTAAACTATAATAACCAAAATAGTCTAAAGGCATTTTTTCAATAGCAAGATCCATTACTTTTTTTGCCTTTTCAGTTTTATTCTCATTTATCAATTGTTCTGCTAAACGAGCCATATTACTTCTAAATGAAATACTATTTTTCCTTGTTTCAGGATCATGATAGATATCTGTCCGCTCTGAATTACCCCAATTCCAATTAAGTACAATGTCATACATTAAATCACTATCTATTCTTCCCATTAGGTAGGGATTTTCTTTACCTAGGTTAGTTTCAATCGGAACCAATTTATAAACTAGTCCTTCTAGTTGGAGATATTTTTTCATCCAAATGTATTCAGAATCTGAATAACTTCCTCCTGTAAAATAAATAGGTCTTTCCCAGTCATTATTAGCTAGAATATCTAGCATCATCATTTGGTTTTTCAAAAGAGCGGATTCTGGAAGATCTATATCTATATGTGACAAAATTTTGTCAGCATCCTCAGGTTTGACAACACCACTTTTCAAAACATTTTCCTTATTCACCGGAACACGAATTTTTCTTGTGGGATAAAAAACACCTTCTTGCTGACTTTTAGGTAGCTGCTTGGGATCACGACCTGTCTTTGTTAAAAAATCTTTAATCTTAGTACGTGGGTGGTCACTTGAAATCCAATTCATAAAGTCTTTAATATCCCATCTCACTGAATCCAAAACTGGCTGATATCTTATCACGTCTCTTACTCCGTATGCATACAAGTCATGTGTCATTTGTGAAGGTATAGGTTCACTTTCATAAGTTTTTCTCTTCATCTGATCTATATACCAATCCGTACCCAATAAACTTGAATTTATAGTACGTACATCGGTTCTGTACCCTTCGATGTCTTGAGCATACCATAACGCAAAAGTATCGTTATCACCAATTGTAAAAATTATTGCTCCTTTATCTTTTTGAATTGATTGTAAGTACGAGCGTGATAGCGACTGCGCAGTGTAACGGTTAGAACGGTCGTGGTCGTCCCAGTTTTGAAAAGCCATTAGAAAAGGAACAACTAACAAAAATATCATAACCACAAGTGGTGAAGCGACACGATTTGAAATATATTCACTTATTTTTTTGATTACCCCCATGCATCCCAAACCAATCCAGATGCTGAAAACATAAAAGGAACCTACAAGGGCATAATCTCGCTCTCTCGGTTCAAAGGGTCGCTCATTAAGGTATACTTTCAATGCAACACCAGTAAACAGGAAAAAAAGCATTAGAACCCAAAATCTTTTTGGATCTTGGTTATATAAAAAATATAATCCAACAAGTCCTAGAAGAAAGGGAAGAAAGAAATATGTATTACGTGCCTTGTTATCTAAAGCATCATCATTTAAATTTTCTTGATTTCCAAGGCGGATTTTATCAATAAATGGAATTCCACTTATCCAGTTACCGTCAAGAATATTATATTCCCCTTGGTTGTCGTTCTGTCTACCAGTGAAATTCCACATAAAATATCTCCAATACATATAACCTAGTTGATATTCTATGAAAAATCTCAGGTTAGAAAAAAAAGAGGGTTTTTCAATATCTAAATATGGACTGAAAGTTTTTAAAAATTCATGAAATTGATCTCCATCAATTGATCCATCTGAAATATCTTCACGGAATTGATCAATTCTATTTTTCAATTGTGCATTAGAGCGATATTCTGGCTTAATACTAAATTCTAAGGGTTCTGTAAAATTCATGTAATTACCGGCATGCTCACTACTCCAAAGGCGTGGTAGTATACCGTTATGAGCACTATTAGAATTAAATCTAGCATCTTTCCAAAAATTAACAATCTTATACTTCCCTGTTTTATAATCTCTTTCATATTTGGGCTTATCGTCTATATAAGGTCTATCAGGATCTTGCCCAGCATATACATCAGAGAACATTGGTCCATAAAAAAGTTTAGTTTCTGGATATTGTTCTAAGTTATAATAAGCTAAAAGTAGACGCGCATCTGATGGAGAATTTTCATTAATTACTGTATTTGCATTGGCACGTATAGGAATCATAATCCATGATGAGAAGCCCAAAAAAACAAATAGTATTGCTAAAATTCCAGTATTTAAGTTTACAAGATTACGTTTCTGAGAAAATTTCAAACCAAAATAGAAAATTCCAATAATAATCAAAGCAGCTATAATTGTTCCACTATTAAATGGAAGCCCCATTGTATTTACAAAAAACACTTCAGCTTTTCCAAAAAATGCTAAAGTTGAAGGGAGTAACAATTTGAAGATGATAAGTAAAATTGCTGTTGAAATCAGGTTAGCATAAATAAAACCTTTGAGTGATATCTGTTTGTAATTTTTAAAGTAATAAATCATTCCTAATGCAGGAATAGTTAAAAGACCCATAAAGTGAACACCAAATGAAAGTCCTATAACAAAAGCAATAATTAATAGCCATCGGTCACCCCTTGAAGTATTCATTTCTTCTTCCCATTTTAAACCCAACCAAAATAATATTGAAAGAATCAGCGTAGCCATTGCATATACTTCGGTCTCAACTGCGTTAAACCAAAAACTGTCAGAAAAGCAAAACGATAACGATCCTACTGCAGCACTACCAAAAAAACCTATGTGATCTGGAATTGAATCTAAAGTTTTAAAAAAGGGAAGTTTTTTTAATAAAAGTGTTAGTGTCCAAAAAAGAAATAGAATAGTAAATGCTGATGAAAAAACAGACATATAATTTACCATTAAAGCGATTTTTTCTGGTCCTGAAGCAAATAAAGCGAAAAAGGCACCCATCATTTGAAAAAAAGGCGCCCCAGGGGGGTGTCCGACTTGAAGTTTAGCAGAAGTTGAGATATACTCTCCTGCATCCCAAAAACTTGCAGTTGGTTCAACTGTACTTCCAAATGTAAATAGGGCTATGGCGAAAACTGACCATCCAAAAACCAGGTTCCAAATACGATATGATGCATTTGTGTTTTGCATTAATTTTTTTTACGAATTTAATGATTAATAGAGGAAGAGAAAATGAATTTTGAATTGTATGGTTTTTTTAATAAAACTTGGTGTAAAAAAAACTTTCATATAAATTTGCAGCTCAATTGGCCTATGGTGTAACTGGTAACACGTCTGATTTTGGTTCAGAAGAGTCTAGGTTCGAGCCCTAGTAGGCCAACTACTTTTAGTTCATCTACATTTTTATTTAAAATAATAGAAGGCCTTAGAAATCAAATGTTATTTTCTTTGTTATAACTTTTTTTAGTTTTTTATTGAATCTAAATATTTTCTATTCATAAAAAAACCATCTTTTATAACGGCACTTATTTTCCTTGTGTTCCTAATATCAATCAAAGGATTCTGATCTAAAATTACAAGGTCAGCAATATAATTTGGTTTTATCCTTCCCAGGGAATCCTGAAGATTGAAATATTTTGATGGATTTATGGTAGCTGCCTTTAAAGCCTCCAAATTATTTAGGCCAGAGTTGGTTAATTCTTCAATTTCATGATGTAAACTTAACCCGGGAACTAAAAAGTTTATTGGAGTGTCTGTTCCTGCCATAAATGTAATTCCATTTTTGTGCATATAATCCACCATACTAGATTGCCATTTTGTAAAATCAATTCTTTCTTTATCTAATTTATCGTCTTCAGAACTTATTTCTTTTTCCCAATTATTTTTAATGTTTACTGGGAGTAAATTTAAATCATTAATATATTCATCAGACTTATAAATTTTATATGCTGAATTCTTATAAAGTTTCAGAGTGGGAATTTGCCAGGTATCATTTTTCGCCAGAATATCTACAACATTTTTAATTTTTGAAGAATCAAGGTTATAAATAGACCTCATGCGTTGTTTATTATGCAATAAGGACCTGAGACTGGCACCCCTTAAGGCAGATTTATTTTTTAAAATTACTTTTCTTTCTTTTAAAAGATCATTGGTCATTTTAGTCATTGAAAGTTCAATATTTCTAAAATGTTCTATACTATTTAAACCAGAGTTAGATGCAATTTCTACATTTATGCTAAGAGGCACATGACCCGTAAGTTTTAAATTATTTTTTTTAGCTAACTCTGTTAGAAGCGCGAATTGTGATGGACTTAACATTTCATATGCTTTGAGAAAATCAACTTTATTTTCAATTAGCATTTCCACATTTTTTCTTAATTCATTGTCATCAATATTTCTTATTGAAAGTATGGGATGATTGTGGTCACTGCCATCATAAACATTAAATTTCCCATCTAATAAAGGTCCTGCAATTTTTAAACGAGCTTTTGTTTTGGGATTTTCCAATGAATTTTGTTTATAGCTATTTACAAAATCAAAAGGCCCCCCCCGTGTCCCTTAGACTTGTTATACCGTGTAATAAAAAAAGATCCATCATCGAATCGGCTAATTCTGTTTGATAAGCAAAATGCACATGTGCATCCCAAAGCCCTGGGATTAAAAATTTAGCCTCACCATTAAATATTTTATTTTTCTTAGAAACTTTAATTTCATTTGAATTAAAAATTCCGGTTATTTTATTTTTAGTAATGACGAGGGTCTTGTTACTACTAAGACCATCAATGGGGTCAATTATGCTAATATTTTCAATAACATAGGAGTTTTCAAAAAAAATAGTTTCTTCTGAGCAAGAAAAAATGAATAATGAAAAAAAAAGAATAAATTTTTTCATGAAAAAGTCATCTTGTTTAATTTGTTATTAGTTAAATATTAAGTTTTTTAAGCTCTGAAACAGCACGATCTACTGCTCTTGCAGTAAAAGCCATGTAAGTCAAAGACGGATTTTGGGTTCCTGAGGAAGTCATAAAACCACCATCTGTGACAAACACATTTTTGACAGAATGTATCTGATTATATTTATTCAATACAGATGTTTTAGGATCACGACCCATTCGTGCTGTTCCCATTTCATGTATTCCTTTTCCAATTGGCGCATTTGAATCATTAATAGTCACATCCTTACAACCTGCATTTTCAAGCATTTCAGCTGCCTGAATTTTCCAATCTTCCTTCATCTTTTTTTCATTCTCTTTGAATTCAGCATCAAAAACTATTTTGGGTAAACCATAAGAATCAATTTTATTATAATCTAAAAACATACGGTTTTCATGATAAGGTAATACTTCTCCAAAACCTCCCATCCCGATACTCCAGCCTCCAGGTTCTAAAATGGCATTTTTAAAATCAGAACCATAACTAAGTTCTTTAATTGCTTTTGACCAATCTCCTCTACTTGCACCTCCTTGATATCCGTAGCCCCTAATAAAATCTAAATTTTTTGATTTTCCACCAATATTTCTAAATCTTGGTATGTAGAATCCATTCGGTCTTCTGCCATAATAATAACGATCTTTATAGCCTTCATATTTTCCTGATGCACCACTTCCTAATTGGTGGTCCATAATATTATGTCCTAATTCTCCAGAATCGTTTCCAAGACCATTGGGGAATCTATCTGATTTAGAATTCATTAAAATTGCGGTAGAAGCCATTGATGAAGCACATAAAAAAATAATTTTCGCTTTAAATTCAGAAATTTCTTTTGTAATTGTATTAACTACTCTAACTCCTGTAGCTCTCTTTTTTTCTTTGTTATAAATTACCTCTGACACAACTGAATTTGGATGCAATGTTAGTTTCCCAGTTTTTTCTGCTACAGGAATAGTAGACGAGTTAGAGCTAAAATAAGCGCCGTAGGGACAACCTCTGTCACACCTATTTCTATATTGACAAGCTTTTCTTCCTGATCCATTTTTAGTTCCTTCAGTTATATGAGCAACCCTACCAATGGTTAAAACTCTATCGGTGTAATTTTTTGCTATAGATGATTGTAATTCTTTCTCTACACAATTCAGTTCCATAGGTGGTAGAAACTCACTGTCAGGGAGTTGAGGTAGGTTTAGAGCCTCACCACTTACTCCAATAAATTTTTCAACATAAGAGTACCATGGTGCAATCTCTTTATATCTTACTGGCCAATCAACGGCTATACCATCTCTCAAATTTGCTTCAAAATCATCGTCACTCCATCGATATGTTTGTCGCCCCCAGATTAGAGAACGACCACCTACCTGAGTTCCTCTGATCCAGTCAAAGGGTTTAATCTCATCGTAGTCATACTCTGAATCTTTATTGTAAAAATGTCTATTGCCTTCGTGAATCCCCCACCTTTTTTGTTTATTGTAGTTTTTTAATTCCTCTTGAGTAGTTCTTCCGCTATGTTTTACATCCCATGGGTCAAGATTCATTGTAGGGTAATCTTCGATATGCTTAACCATTCGTCCTCTTTCTAGAACCAGTGTTTTTAATCCCTTTTCACAAAGTTCTTTAGCCGCCCAACCACCACTTATTCCGGATCCAACAACTATGGCATCAAAGTTTTTATTCATTTGAGTTTCACTAAATCAGATATTAAATCAGTTGTTTTCACTCTAAAATAGGGAATATTTAGAATTTCGCTCAATTAGACTTAAGATTATTTTAGTGATCTTATTTCTTCTTTTATTCTGGGGATTAACATTGGAGGCATGCTCAAACTACTTATGCCTATACCAATAAATTCATTTAAGTAATTTATATTAGAAGCTAGTTCCCCACAAATGCTAATTTCT
>CABYPG010000010.1:0-64443 GCA_902520765.1 uncultured Bacteroidota bacterium | reverse complement strand
CAGACATGACGCAGGGGAATGCACTACCCACAGGACCTTATTACTATAGGGTAGCACTGGGAGGACCTTCAAATGAAGTACTAGAGGGTTGGATTTATATTTTTAATTAAATTTGAAACATGAAAAATAATCCTTTTTACATCTTTTTATTTATTTGTGTTACAGGTTTTTCTCAAGTAAATGAAAACCTTTTAATGGAGCGTTTCAATATGAACGCCTTTAATCCCGCCTTTGTTGGGAGTGAAGGAAGACAGGTTTCTTTTACATCACGATCTTATTGGCAAGGAATAGCCCAGGCTCCATCTATCAGCTATTTTTTCTACAGCGGAAATCCAAAGAAAAATTTGTCTCTTGGAGCCTCTGTAATCACAAATAAAGTTTTTATTGACAGAAGAACCTTATATGCAGTAGATGCGAGCTATCAGCTAAATATGGGCGGGGAATCAAAACTTTTTCTAGGAATAAAAGCAGGAGCAACTTCTAAAATCACTGATATAGAAAGTCTGGAAAGAATAACCAATACAGCTAACCCAGCTATAACCAATGAAGGAAATGCAGTCTTCCCAGTTTTAGGTTTTGGAGCACTTTTTAAAACCAAAGCATTCTTTCTTTCAGCATCAATCCCAAATTTTTTAAACCCTGTTAATTTTGTCAGTGACAACGCTTTAGTTGGTTCAGAAAAACCGAATACTTATCTGCTTGCTGGAACCTCTTTTGATGTAGGTGTATTTGGCTCCAAATTAAAGCCATTTATAAGTACAAAATTAATCCCTGATGGTGAAAACCAGACTCACATTGGAGGTACTCTAGATTTTAAAAACTTTCTTGAAATTGGAGCAGGCTATAAAAATATTGGCTTTACTAATTTCCTTCTAATGGTAAAAACAAAATTTGGACTCTCAATTGCTTACGCTTACGAATTTGGAATTCCTAGCGGCCAAGCTGCAGTAACAAGAAGCGGAAACGAACTTTTTATAAAGTTTAACTTTTAGATTATTTTATTCAAAATCAATTTAACGACTAAAAGTCTGAAAAATACATTGCTATATGCAATAGTCTTTTTAATTATAAGTGGTTGTAAATCTAAAGATGAAACAACATCAAATGATTCTTTATCATTTCCAAATTGGGAATTAATTGCTGATAAGCTTATTGAAAGAAGCGATTTAAAAAAAGGTGAAAAAGTTATACTAATATCACAGCCTGGAGGCTTTGACCCAATAGTATCTCTTCTCTCTGAAAAAATAAATAATTCAGGAGCTTTATATCTTGGTACCTTTTCAGTTGACTCGCTAAAAAATCCTGATTATTGGCAAACTGACTTTATAAGAAAAAGTAATGGAAAAAGTAAAGACGAATTAGTGGAATATTTAATGGAGGTTGATTTAGGCATAATGCTCCCTGGTGCAAACCCAACTCATATACAATATTCAGCAATGCAAGAAGTCTTAAAAAGAAATAAAGGAAGAACAATACATTTTCACTGGGCAGGTGCTTATGATCTAGCAGGAAATCTTTTAAATACTAATAATAAAATAAGCAATTACTATCAGGATATTTTACTTAAAACAGATTATGCTAAACTTGCGAAAAGACAAAGAATTTTTGAAAATGCTCTCAGAGAAAACTTAATAAAAGTTACAACACCTTTAGGTACAGATATTAAATTTAAGATCGGAAATCGACCTGTTACAAAACAAGATGGAGATGCCTCATATAAAAAGGAGACTTATAAAAATTTAATTGACAGAGAAATCGAATTACCTGCTGGAGCTATTCGGGTAGCTCCGATTGAAGAAACAGTAGAAGGAACTATTGCTTTTCCCAATTCCGTTTGGCAAGGTGAGAAGGTCGAAGGATTAGTAATTACTTTTAAAAAAGGAAAGATTGAAAACCTGACTGCGAATAAAGGTGAAGAAGCAGTTTTAGAAGAATTGAAGTTAGCTGGAGAAGCAGGTCAATATTTTAGAGAATTCGCTTTAGGCTTTAATCCTCTTCTTTCAATTCCAGAAAAAGATCCATGGATTCCTTATTATGGATATGGATCTGGAGTAATAAGATTATCTCTTGGTGATAATACAGAACTTGGAGGTAAAGTAAAAGGAGGATATGTGAGGTGGAATTTTTTTACTGACGCCACAGTAATTGTAGGTGACGATTTATGGGTGAAAAACGGAAAACTAGTAAAATAATTTTTTCAGAAACTGTAATTGAAGTATTAATGCAGTAATATTTTTCTTAATTTTTTTTTTTGAAATGTATATTTGGTGTCTATTTAAAAATTAATTGATATTAATTAGATCTCTTTTTATAATTCAAAATTATTGTAGTTCATTCTAATATATATTTTTGGGGAGCTAAACTTTGATACCGTTTTAAATAAGCCTTCAAAATTTGAATTTCGAAGGCTTTCAAAATTTAAGACTTCTGTTTTAAAAATCTCCAAATGCAGCTAAAACTTGAACAGTGAAGTTTGATTTAATTTCTACTCCACCATTTGTTTGACCCCATTCCATCATTTCTTTTGCTAGCTTATCTTCAAACTTTTGTTTTTGATCGATTAGATCACTGAACCCATTTGATCCTAGTACTACCCAATGAGTAGCACCATTAGGTAAGCCAATGTCATAGGTTCCAAAACCTACCGGTCTATCACCTAAAATTTTTGAAGCCTTACTTACAAATTTGTCATGCGCTTTTTGAAATGCGATTGGATCGTTTGGCTTGATGTCATAAATTTGGATAAAAGGAAAGTCTTTCGGAACCCCTCCAAAAAAGCTTTTAAATCTTCCTGCATAGGCAGGCCCCCACTCCTCAACAAAATTATTTATTTTCTCTAAAAATAAACCTTGTTGGAATTCCTTAAGATCTGATCTTCCAATTTTACCTACTTCACCAAATGCAACAACTCGATGCGTCCACATGTTGTCTCCATAAGAAATTCTTTCAACCTGAACGCCTCCTGACTTATATACTGCATCTTTATTATGTTCAGCTAAAAGATTACCAATTGCTTCCTCTGTTCCATCTTTAGCATTAAAATGCCATAGTCTAAATGTATTCTGAGAATAAGATATGCTTACCATTAAAATACATACTAAATAAAAAAGTTTTTTCATTTTAATTGATTTTATAATTAGTGATTTTCAATTTACAAAAAACAAGCTTGATTAAAATTTTATAAACTATATTTAGGCACTGTGCATTAATGAATTTAATTAACCCTCACTTATAATTCAAATGGATGAAAAACTACATGCTTTAATTATTGGTGCTACAGGTGCCACAGGAAAAGAACTTGTAAAAGAATTATTAAATAATTCCAATTTTTCTAAAATTTCAGTATTTGGAAGAAGAGTTCCAGATATTGAGAGTAAAAAATTATTTAAGTATAAAATTGATTTTTCAGAACTAGATAAAATTAAAAAGCTTCTATCAGGTGATATTTTATTTTCAGTTTTGGGTACAACACTTAAACAAGCGGGAGGTAAAAAAAATCAATTTTTAGTTGACTATACATATCAGTACGAATTTGCCAAAACAGCTGTTGAAAACGGAACTAAAAAATACTCACTAGTATCCTCAACAGGAGCAGATAAAAATTCTTTTTTTTTCTATCCAAAAATAAAAGGCGAGTTAGAGGAATCCGTTAAAAAACTACCTTTCAACAAAATCCAAATATTTCAACCTCCAACTTTAATAAGGCAGCCTGCCCTCGCCAGAAAAGGAGAGAAAATTGGTATTAAAGTTTTTAATAAGTTAAATAAAATTGGGTTTTTAAAATCACAAAAGCCATTGCCAGTAAAAATCCTAGCAAGAATTATGATAGATGCAGCACTATCAAAAAATTCTGATAGGATAGAAATTTTTAGTACTCAATATATAGCACAATTAAATAAAAAGTAGACCAAACAAAATATTTGGTCTACTAATAAAAAAGTCTTAATTAATTTTTAATTATTAGGTAATCCTGGAGTAGGGTTTTCAAAAAATATAAATTCATTAACATTATTTGGATCTCTGCCCATTGACACGTCTGTTGTTTGTTCTGTATAAGATAAAGAGTCAATTATTGTTTGATTGTCTTGAGAGATAAGAACTATAGATTCTCCACCTTTACTTAATTTATTACTAACATGTAAGGGTCCTTGTTCTTGATCGTCGTCACACCAGATTAAAATATATCCTTTAGGCTGAACAGTTGTCAAAGAGGGATCTGTATCTGGAATCTGATAAGGATCGTCATCACCTATAGTGTCGGTAAAATACATTCCCCCTAAATCTATAGCTTCATCAGAATCATTATACAATTCTACCCAGTCGTCATAATCTCCGGAAGGATCAGGACAACAGGCATCATTACTAGCTAAAAATTCATTAATAATTAGTCCCATCCCTGGTTCCTCTTCGACAGTAGTTTCTTCATTCATGTCTTCATCATTTGTGCTTTCGGAGGAACAAGAAAATAGAAGTATACAAATAAAAAATGAAATATATTTTTTCATGTGAATTGTTTGTTATGGTTATTTAATTAAATACGAATTATCACTAATTTAAAAAATGTTTACATAAGGTTTAAACGTATTTAATAAATTTTTTATAAAATTTTAGTGTTCCGTGTTGGATTCGAACCAACGACCCCTGCCCTGTCAAGGCAGTGCTCTGAACCAACTGAGCTAACGGAACGAATTTCAAAGATAAGATTTGGTTGAATTTTTTGTTATAATTAGGCTAAAAATATTGACAAATTTAATAACTGATAAATGCTTACATATAAAAGATATTTTTCAATACACATAAAATAAGTCATTTCTCCATTTTAACTTACCTATAACATATTTAATAAATATTTTTCATAAATTCGTATAACCAATTCTTTTGTACAATATTGGTTATTTCATCATAAATTAGTTTTTTATTTTAAATGGGAGTTTTTAAGGAACTCCCTCCCCCAAAAAAGTTTGATTCCTGAAGACTTAATAGTCATATCTTACATTAGTAAAATTCAATATCTTAAACAAAACTTTGTAAATCAGTATAAATTCGGTATATTATTGGGCTTTTATTAAAAATAGTAACCATGAATGTTGAAGATTTGTTAGGAAATACTGCGCCATGTTCTTGTGATACATGTGTATGTGGTTATTACTACAAAGTTGATATTCCTAAATTAAAATTTGATAAAAAAACCCTCGAGAAAGTAGGGTATAACAAAAAATTCCCCTGGTTTATTAATAAATAATATAAAACCTTCAGCATAACTTATAAGTAAAATACTTTTGAAATTATTAATATAAAACTCCTAAAAAACTGGATTTACTATATATTTAATATTTTTATACTGTAGAATTACTTATGTCACTTACTTCCAGATACATATTATGGATTTTAGTGCTGCTTTTTATTCCAATTACAGTTTTTTCTCAGGCAAGCAGATACCACTATATTCCTCCATTAACTTCCGCTGAAGGAAATGCAGATGATATGTCAAACCAGTGGATTTATATTACAACTTCAAGTACTTCGTCAGTTAATTATACAATATGGGAACTCCCATTAAACAACCTCACTAAGGTGACAGGTACCATTAGTAAATTGTCTCCAGGTCAAGCATTAGTAAATAATACCGATCGTAAATTATTAGACAATTCAGGTTTTGGTCAACTGTTTATTAGAGCATCAGAAACTGGATCTCCAATGTCTAATAAAGGGTATTATATTGAAGCAGATGCACCGGTTTATGTGAATATTAGGTATAAAGCGAGTAATCAAGCTAGTGGACTTGTAAGTAAAGGAGAAGCAGCGTTAGGGAAATCCTTTAGAACTGGTGGTTTTACAAATGGAAGGCCCGCAGACGGTGATTATTTGAACTTTGCTTCTGTTATGGCAGTGGAGGCAGGAACTACTACAGTGACTTTTAGCGATATAAACAATAATAACAAAGATGGAAACGCGGATATTGAGAATTATATTGAAACTTATGATGCTGGAAATATTAATGATGTTGTTATAACACTCAACCAATTTGAAACTTTTGTTGTTGCGATGAGAGCCCCACAGTTCGGACAAGAGGGAAATGTATATCCAATAACAAATAGAGATGCTCTTATTGGAATGTTAATCGAATCTAGTAAAAATATTGCAGTTATATCAGGAGGATCTAATGGTAGTATGACTGAAAGTGAAAATGGAAGAGACCATGGTATAGATCAGATTGTAGGTTATGATAAAGCAGGTACTGAATTTATTTTTATTGAAGGAAATCCTAACGACGGGGACGATTATGACAATGCAATTATTGTTGCTCATGAAGATGATACAGCAGTTTTTTTAAATGGAAGTAATTCAGCTACTGTAACCCTTACAGCTGGCCAATATTACACTATAGAGGGTAATCAATACTCTAATGGATGGTCAGATACTTATGGTGGTGGAAATATTTATGTTAGAACCTCAAAAAAGGCCTATGCTTACCAAGCTATTACAAATGGTAATACTGCTAATACCGATTTGTGGTTCGTTCCTCCCCTATCATGCACAAGTATTGAAACTGTTGAAACTATTCCTCAAATTAGAGATGCTGCTGGAGCCAATTGGAATGATACTTACGTTTTAATTATTGCACCAGCAACAGCCTCCGTAACAATTACTGATCAGAATAATACTACCCCGACTTGGACTGGTAATTTCACTACTGCTGGGGTTACAATAAATAATATCTCTGGAGCAGCAACTGATTCACAAAAAAGTTTTGGACGGGTAGTTATAGGGAATCCAAATTATACAACTTATAAAATTAAGGGTTTAGCTGGAAACGTTTCTATATTTTCAAACTACCCAGATGGAAGTAAAGCTGAACTATATGCAGCCTACTATAATTCGAACGATAACGCAACTGCAGGTGCCTTTTACTCTGGATTTCCATCTCCACCAGATAGTAGTTTTAATGAAGCAGGGGCAACAGGATTAAACGACTGTATTCCTTATGTAAGTTTAAGTCTTACGAATTTTTCTGATTTTGATTCTGTTGAATGGGAATATTGGAATGGTGAAGGAGCAGTTAACTACACTACTGTGGCAGGATGGGACACACAAACTGTTACTCCTACACTAGTAGGTTTTTATAAAGCAATAGGTGTAATAACCTGTTCTGGAAGTGATCCTTATCGATTAGAATCAAATCCAAAAAAAGTGAGTAATTGTCCTGTAGATACAGACTCTGACGGTATTTACGATAATATAGATGTTGACATTGATAATGATGGTATATATAATACCGTTGAATCAAGGCTAGTAAGTTCACTTAATCTTTCTAATATAAATAATCCTACTTTGGTTTTTCCTGACTTATCAACTAACAATTCCATTCCTTCGTCTACATTTACAAGAAGTAACCCTGGAACAGTAAATATGACAGGGCAAAGCTCAGGTGCTTTTCAACTGACTGTTCCACCAGGAGAATCAGGGGCGTATAAACTTTCGTTTACAGAACCTGTAAATATTAAACTACTTGAAGATATAAATTTTGCTCACAGCTTTATTACGGGAGATACTTATAAGGTGAGCATATTTCCAACATCATTAACACTAACAATGCTTGACCCTGGAGATGAGCTAAAAGTTGACACAAATCAAAATAACGTGTATGATTCTGGAGTCGTTACTTATACCTCAAGTGAAATACTTTTCACTTTTGATGGAGCTACTGATAATTCTAATAGATTTTCATTCCAAGCCGATGGAGTAAGTGAAATCACCTTAACACAAGTGGGCGCACCAACTGCTTCGGGTAATGTGGTATTTAACGGCGTTTTTTCTATAGAATATCTAAATACAGATACTGATTCAGATACTATTTCGAATGCTTATGATCACGACAGTGACGAAGATGCTTGTTTTGATACAAGGGAGGCGGGTTTTACTGATGGAGATTCTAATGGATATTTAGGCACAGATCCAGTAACTGTAGACAATGAAATTAGTGCAGAACCTGGTAAAGTAAACAATCAAGGTGAAGGCTATACAACTCCTAGAGACGGAAATTCAAATAGTGTAAGAGATTTTTTAGAATTCTCTGAGGCGCCTTCTTTTTCACTAGAACCACTCGATGTTTTAGTTTGTAATGGAGATAATACTTCGTTCACTGTTTCAAGTACTCAAACAAATTTAAATTACCAGTGGCAAAAATTAAATACTACAAGTGGTAATTGGGAGAATTTAGCAAATGATGCTCTCTACTCTGGTGTCACATCAAATATTCTAAATCTAACCTCTCCTCCTTTTGCGATGGATAATTCTTTATTTAGGGCCGTAATAACAAAGGATGAATATGTATGTGCTACATTTTCCACATCAGTTACACTTGATTTGTCTGACCCTGGTATTACACCTAGCGGTATGCCATTGGTCTTAGATGAAGGTGTTTCAAATGATACCTTCACAATCGTTTTATCAGATACTCCAAGTGACACAGTTCAAATTAATTTTACTGTTAGCCCAACAGGACACTACGTTATAAGCCAAGATTTTGTCATTTTTAATAATTCTAACTGGAATACTCCGCAATTAATAAATCTTGATGCTATAGACGAACCTCTGGTCGATGGAACAGTTACTGCAACTTTAATTCTAGATTTTGACCCTTCTAGCGATGATTGTTTTATACCGCTTGGAACCTCTACTTATAGTGTGACAATTTTTAACAATGATATTCCTGGATGGGATGTTTCAGAGGTAATTAAAACAGTTGAAGAAGTTCCAGATTTGGTTGAAGTGGAAGAAGTTGGACCACCCTCAGATTCAGAGTCTACAACAACTTCAACTGGAAAAAGGGGTATAGTAGATTCCGCCTTTGTGACTGAAAATGATCTTGCTACAGCAGAATTCTCAATAGTTTTAACAGCGCAGCCTCTAAATGATGTTTTTGTAGATATAATAAATAATGATTCAACCGAGAAAACTTTAAGTGACACTAGTTTAACATTTACAAATTCCAATTGGAATGTTTCACAAACAATAATTATCAATAGTGTAGATGATTTTTTAATTGATGGCGATCAAAACACATCAATTACGGCCAGAATAAATGACGCTTCTGATCCTGCATTTTTATCATTGCCCCCAGAAGACAGACAAGTTTTAACAATTGATGATGATATTGGCGACTTCACCATAAGTGATGTTAGTGGGAATCTAAAAGAAGAAGCTTTTGGTGACCTTGTTACTTTTACAGTTTCTTTAACTGCTATTCCTTCATCTGATGTAATTATTGATTTTTCTGGAAATGATTCTACAGAAGCAACAATTGTTAACCCTACTGTTACATTTAATTCTACTAATTGGAATATTCCACAAACTATAAATCTCCAAGTTGTAGATGACTTTATTTTCGATGAAAATCAAAACTCCACTATCTCTGGTTCAGTAAGCTCAAGTTCTGATGCTTCTTTCACTGGAGCCGCAGACAAATCTGTAGACGTGATTACTGAAGATAACGAGGTAGTAGATATTATAGTAAACGTTTTAGATAATTTGACTAGTGAATCTGGAGATACAGGTTCATTTGAAATTAATTTAACTACTGAGCCCTTAAGTGATGTATTTATAGAATTGACTTCGACTAATGAATTGGAGGGAGTTTTATCTACATCTGTTATTTCCTTCAATGCAACTAACTGGAATATTCCACAAGAAGTTACTGTCACTGGTGTGGATGACGATCCTCCCGTGAGTGATGGTGCTGCTGATTATATTATTGTTACAGGTAATGTATCATCGACTGATGACAATTATGGTCTGCTAGATGGCTCAACAGTAGATGATGTCAACATGTCAAATCAGGATAACGATTCTCCTGGAATAATTTTAACTGTTTTAAATGATGATTTCTCAACTAGTGAATCTGGAGATTATGTAGTTGTTCAATTTAGTCTTTTGTCAAAGCCTGATGGCGGAGAAAGTGTAACAATACCTCTGAGTCTTGATGGCCCAGCAAATGAGATGGACTTATCTGCAGATAGTATTACTATACTTGCTGATAATTGGGATAATCCTAGTTCAAATGTGGTGACAATTACAGGAATAGACGAACTTTTTGCAGATGGAAACCAAGAGTTAATTCTGATTACAGGAGATCCTGCATCTGTTAGTCCTTTTTACAATGCTATAGGAGCAGACGATGTTTCAAATCCAACTCTAACAAATGAGGATGATGACGTTGCTCAAATTGTTTTTAACTTATCTGATAATGTCTCTGAGAATGAAACAACTTCAATACTCAGTTTAAGTTTAACTTCAGCAATAAATACAGATGTGTTTTTAAACTTAACTGTTGCTGATAATACAGAACTGATAATCAATTTTACTGAATTAGTCTTTACAAAAGATAATTGGAATATTAATCAAGAGATAATTGTAACAGGTAAAGACGATCCAATAATTGATGGAGATATTGGCTCGGAAATTATCATATCTATAGACGATGTTCTCTCTGATATTACATATAGAACTGTTTTACCAACATCAGTTGTTGTTATTAATGAAGATAATGATGATTTGGATGGTGATGGTGTAAGAAACGATCTTGATAACTGCTATCTTACTAGCAATTATGACCAATCTGATTTAGATAAAGATGGTATAGGAGATGTGTGCGATAATGATATAGACGGAGATGGTGTTATAAATTCAAAAGAGAATGAGGATTCCACAGACCCTGAAAATAATTGTAGTTTCAAATCCGAAAGCATTACAGAGCCAGTTACAAGTTCTCCAGATTGTGACTCAGATGGTGTTGAAAATAGTGCAGATCAAGATGACGACAATGATGGTATAAAAGATGAAATAGAAACTAACGAAGATACCGATGGAGACGGTATACCAAACAGTATTGACCCAGATAGCGATAATGATGGATGTTTTGATGTCGTTGAAGCTGGTTTTATTGATCAGAATAATGATGGGATTATTGGTGATTCTATATTACTTGTAGATAGTAATGGACTCGTGTTGAACCAAGATTCATATAACGAAATACCTCAGGATTTAAATAATAATGGTATTTATGACTTTTTAGAGGTCTTAGATTTACCTGAAATTTTATCACCAGATCAAAGTTTTATTGAAATAGAGCCGGGCAAGTCTGCAATGCTAAGTTATCCTTATTCTGCTTCCTCCTACTATTTCAGGTGGCAGATAAAAAGAGATTTTGAAGATTGGACTGATTTAAGTGAGGATATAGATTTCAGAGGAGTTTATACTCCAAAATTAGAACTTACTAATCCAAACAAAAATTATGTTGGATATAAATTTAGACTGAAAGTTGAGCAATTGTTGAGCTCATGTCCAGTGCCAGTATTAACAGAATTAATAGAACTTGTTTTTCAGGAACTTTTTATTCCAAATTCATTTAGTCCAAATGGTGACGGAATAAATGATCTATTTGTTATTTCAGGTATAGATGCCTTTCCGGACCACCGATTAATAGTTTATAATAGATGGGAACAAAAAGTATATGAAACAAAAAACTATCAAAATGATTGGGACGGTGCACCTAACATGAGCTATGGGGATAATTCGAAATTACTTCCAGAAGGTGTTTACTTTTATTTCTTTGAAGAAAGTGAAGGAGGAAAATTACATAAAGGGTTTATTTACATTAAAAGATGATAAAGAGAAAAAATATATTAAAATTTTTTAGCTCAATTTTTTTGACGCTTCCTTTGGTTATTTTTAGTCAGCAAGAATCAAGTTTTAACATGTATATGTTTAATCACCAAAGTTTTAATGCAGGTTACGCTGGTTCAAAAAACTACTCATCATTTACATTTTTATCCAGATCCCAATGGGTTGGTTTTGAGGGAGCCCCTGTAACCCACAGTTTCGCTTATAATGGTTCTAGAAATAATAAAAACCTTGGCTTTTCCTTAACTGGTCTTGTCGATCGGATTGGACCATTAGAAAGCTCACAGTTTGCAGCAGATTTAGCTTATCAACTAAAATTGAACGATAGAAAACATTATTTAGGTCTCGGTTTAAAGTTATCAGCCTCACTTTTTGATTTTAACAGTGATATTCTCTCCCCACAACAACAGCAAGATTATACTCTATATACAAATGATATCTCTGAATCATTAGAACCAAATATTGGTTTTGGGTTTTACTATCACACACCAAGGTTTTATTTTGGATATTCAATACCTAGAATGATTCAAGACGAAAAATATTTTTTAATCCGACACAATTACTTTATTACCGGTGGTTTAATATCATTATCTAATTCCATTGAATTAAAGCCAAGTCTTTTGCTAAAATTTACAAGTAGAAGCCCTATTTCTTATGATTTCAGCACTTTACTTTACTTTAACAAATCTATTTGGTTTGGTCCTCAGTTAAAAAACCTTGTGAGTATATCAAATGATGTCATTCAATCAGGAGCTGGAATTGGTCTAATCGCAGGAATTCACATTAGTAATAGTTTTAGTGTTGGTTATGTGTTTTCAAATTCAATAGGGATAAGGAATTTTACAGATACTTATTCTCACGAGTTTCTACTCCGTTATGAATTTAATCCAAGAGCATTTGGTGTGCTTAGATCCCCTAGAATTTTCTAATTATGAAAAAAGCAGCTTTTATAATCTCAATATTAATAAGTTTTTATAGTCAGGGTCAAGAAAAATCAGATAAAATTGACAATGATTTAAATTATAATATCCAATGGGCAGAATATTTTTTTGAAAATAAAGATTTCGAAAAAGTTGTTGAGAGGTTATCTAATATAGAGGACTCACTTTTTCCAAATATTATAAGAATTTACTCTAAGTCATTACAAAATATAAAAAGGATTGAAGAAGCAGCAAAGGTTTTAGACCCTTTGATTCAGTCAGATTATGCTAATGTTGCTGATTATTATGACTATGTTTCTTTAATTCCAGAAAATAAACAGTTGGTTAAAGAATACATTGAAAAGGCTGGAAGAATACCCCTTACTAATAACACTGACCTAAAAACTAATATAAATTCAAAAAATTATGAAGTTTTAAATTTAAACCTAAATACTCAAAAATCTGAATTTGGTGCATTTATGATTGATCAAGATCAGGGATCAATCTTCTATTTAGGCAATCAAAAATACATACGGAAAAAACTTAAATCAATAAATCAGATTTACAACTTGTATAAAACCGAGATTGACACCTCAACATTCGAAACTAAGTCAGCGAACGAACTTAATATAAGATTTAATTCTATCTATCAAGATGGTCCTATTTCATTGAACCCCGTAACTAAAATGTTATATCTGACAAGAACTACTAATAAGGTTAGAAAAACTAAAAATATTCAACTAGCAATTTTTCAAATTCCTCTTGATAAATTTGGAAAAGAAATGCCAAAACTTCTTGAATTAAATTTTGATGGCTACTCTTCAATTCATCCTACAATTTCGGCTGATGGTAAGGTTTTGTATTTCTCAAGTGATCGTCCCGGAGGATATGGTGGCATGGATCTATACTACGTTGACATAGAAGATGATAAGATTGCAGGTGAAATAACGAATATGGGACCAGATATCAACACTGAAAATGATGAAGTTTTTCCCTTCATTTTTTCAGATAAATATCTTTTTTATTCCTCCAATAAAGGTTCCAATGAAAAATTTAATATTTATTTAGCAACAAATAAAATTTTTAATCGCTGGCAGAAGAGTATTTTGAGTGAGCCTTTTAATTCAGAATATGACGATACGTCTTTTTCAATCGATTTAAAGACCAAAACTGGATTTATAAGTTCTAATAGAAAAGGAGGTAAAGGTGATGACGACATATACGCCTTCAGGTTTACACCCAAAATTGAAGGGGAGGAAGATTCATACAATTTTTTTGGAACCGATACTCTTGCAGTAGGATCTAATACCATTTTGAAAAATGATAGGGAAAAAATGAAAAAAAATGATCCTTTAACTCAACTTATTCCGTTAAATGTCAGAATAGTTGGTGGTGCTACTAATGGAAAATTAAATTTAAATCCAAATGGTACTTTTTGGTATAAAGCAAATTCTAACGAATTTAAAAAAGATTCATTTTCTTATAGGATTATCAGTGATTTTGGCAAGTCTGATAAAATAAAAGTTACTCTAGAAAATAAGAATTTTCAAAAGTCAATAAACTACGATAATCTATTAAAACCTATATATTTCGATTTTGATAAATCCGAATTGAAAGAAAAATTTATGCCTAAACTAGATTCAATAGCTGAAATTTTAAATAATAATCCAAATTTAAAAATTGAAATTTCTTCATTCACTGACTGTCAAGGTAAAAGAAGATATAATCAAAAGTTGAGTGAGCGAAGAACAAAAACTGTAAGTGATTACATAAAAACAAGATTAAATGTTAAAACAGTAATTGAAGAAAAAGCATACGGTGAAAGTAAAGTTGAAGGAAGTTCTATAAATAAATTTACTTTAGCGGTAGGCCTTTTCAGTAATAAAATTAATGCTGAAAATTTTGCAATAAATAAATCATTAGATCCTCAATTAGTTGAAATAATAAAAGTTAATATTTACTACCAAGTTAACCTTGGAATTTTCGACACTTATGATGAGGCAACTGAAAAATTAAATAAAATAAAAAAATCAATTTCAATGGCCAAAATTAAAGAGATTAAATGTTCAAAAAGACCAGAGCATTTTCATAGTCTAAATAGAAAAACTACTTTTAAAATAATTGATAAAAATAGTGAATAAAAAATCGTTCCTTTTTTATTCATTCTAACTTTATTGTAATTCTGATAGAACTAAAATATTTAACCTTTTTGAATGAAAAATAAACCAAGAAATATTATCCCAATCTTCAATAAAATTATATTTCTGTTTTTGTTTTTGATTATTCCAACTCCTTACAGAATTTGTTATGCGAATTCTGACCCATATCCAAAAAATCAGAAAATAGATGTTTTGAATTACATCTTTAACATCTCCTTATCTGATGAAAAAGATGAAATTTTATGCGAGGAAATTATTGATCTTCGGTTTAAAGAAAATGGTATAATGAAAATAAGATTGGACTTAGTTAACGCTTCAAATGAAAGTGGTGGGAAAGGAATGAAGGTTATTAATTTATATTCTAATAATAAAGAACTAAAATTTAAACATGAGAATGATAATTTATTTATTTTTCTAAATACTGTTTCAAAAAAAAACGATAGAGTTCAATTTAAAATAACTTATAGAGGGATACCAAAAGAGGGGCTCTATATAGGAAATAACAAGTACGGTGATAGAACTTTTTTTAGTGATAATTGGCCAAACAGAGCAAGACATTGGCTGGCATTAATTGATCATCCATCTGATAAAGCTAAATGTGAATTCCTTATAACCGCTCCAGACCATTATCAAGTGATTTCTAATGGTTTAAAAATTGAAGAGACTCATTTAGAAGGTGATAAATTACTAACTCATTGGAAACAATCAGTTCCTATTGCCCCATGGCTCTATGTCTTAGGTGTTGCAGAATTTGCTATTCAATATTTTGATGAATTTAAAGGTAAATCACTTCAAACCTGGGTTTTCAAACAAGATAGAGATGCAGGTTTTTATGATTATTCATATCCAACTAAAAATGCCCTTGAGTTTTATGAGAACAATATAGGTCCTTTTTCATATGAAAAACTAGCAAATATTCAGTCCAACAGTGTAAGCGGAGGTATGGAAGCAGCATCAGCTATTTTGTATAGTGATAAATCGGTTGTAGGAGATAGAAATGAAAGATGGAGAAATGTAATTATTCATGAAATAGCACATCAGTGGTTTGGTAATTCTGTTACAGAATTTAGTTGGGACGATATCTGGCTTAGTGAAGGTTTTGCTACTTATTTTACATTATTATTTATAGAACATGAATATGGTCGAGATGAATTTATTAAAGGGTTAAAATCTAGTAAAAAAACAGTCGACAATTTTCATAAAAAATACCCTAATTATACTGTTATACACAATGATTTAAAGGACATGAAAGATGTTACTAGTGTTCAAACATACCAAAAAGGGAGTTGGATATTACATATGTTAAGAGGACTCCTAGGGACAAAAATATTTTGGAAAGGCATCAGAGCATATTACTTAAAATATAAGGATTTAAATGCATCAACAAAAGATTTCAAAACTGTTATGGAGGAGGTCTCAGGAAAAGATTTGACTAAATTTTTTGATCAGTGGCTCTATAAACCTGGCAATTTAGTTTTAGATGGGGTATGGAAATATGAAAAAAATCTACAAGAAATTACTCTAGAACTTAAACAAGTTCAAAACGGCAATGTTATAATTGAAATACCTATCGAAATAGGTCTTGATTATGGTGAAAATGAATATAAAATTGAAAAAATTAACCTAAAAGAGTTAAGTAAATTATACAAGATTAAAACTGATAAAGAGCCATTAGATATTATTCTTGATCCTAACATGTGGGTATTGAAAAACCATACACTTAAAAAAATAAAATCTAACTAGAAAACCATCTGTGTTTTCCAAACTGATTTTGTTTTACTGAAAGTCCTTCTTCTAAATAAAATTTAATCCCTCTAGTAACACAATTTAAATACTTTTTTAGTGTAGGGAGAATGTAAAATATTAACAAAAAATTATATGTAATTAAATGATATTTTTCAGAGATATAAGGGGTGACTCTTATTGATAGATGTGTTTTTTCATTCAAAGAGTTTAATCTCCAGACTACTCTGGACTTCTTCCCATCTTTTTTTCCAATCATTAATTTAAACCCCTTATTTTTTTCAAAATTGTAGAAATTACGCTCATATGTTAATCCATTTATATAAGTAAGTTGATCTATTTTACTTTTGTCATCCCAAACTAATTTTTTGTGCGATTTACAAAATGGATGAACTAATTCTAAATGCGAAGTTTTTGTTAATAGAGTCCACACTTTATCTACCTTCGAATTAATTAGAATTTCAGAGCTTGTAGAAAATTTACTTAATTGAGAAGTCATCTAGAAATTAAAATATTAATAAATATAAGATGTAAACAAAAAACCCTTCATATATGAAAGGTTTTTAAAAACTATTTTTGGTCAGGATATTTAAACCAAATCCCACCTATAAACATGAAGCCAATTGTTGCCCAAATAACAATTGAGGGTAAGTCTGGTGCTAAACTTACAGGACCCATGTCAGCAGTATACCCGTAACGTTCAATAGTAGCTATTGCACTTGAAGACAATTCTACACCAGAATTTTGCAACTCAGACAATTGTAAAGACATTCCTTTCTGAGCTAAAACGAGATAAGACGATACTTGTAAGCCAAAAAAGATTACACAAACACAAAACAAAGTCATTACACCTTTTGCATAAGTTGGTAAATTTAATTCTCTAGTTCTTCTAATTAAATAAAATGCTAAAGCAGTCATTATAATAACACATAAAAGATAAATAGCGTTATTTATGAAATTTAGGCTTGCATTTTGAAAAATTTCAAATTCATTCATAATATTTGGTTTTTTGATTAACAGTTAACAATATACAAATAAGAATAACAAAACTTTTTGCTAATCATATTAATAACTCTTAAATAGAACTAATTAATTTTACGCTTCCAAATCTGTGTTCTACCTAAAAGAGAAAATCCTAAAAAGCCTCTTACTTTAAGTGTATTGTCATCTTCAAGTGTAATATAACAGTCGTAAATTTTTCCAGATTTTGGGTCTAAAATAGTACCACCTTCCCATGTATCTTCTTCTAGAATTAAGTCTTTTAAAATTAAAAGTCCTTCTATGGGTTTGTTTTTATTTTCACCTTTACACTTAAGGCAAAGTTTGCCTTTATCTTCTGGTAATAAGAGATTAATTATTTTTCCATAAGCTGTATTTCCCTCTTTATAAATTAAAACTTCAGATTTTTTCTTTCCTGTTTCATCGTCTTCTGTAATCCACAAGCCCTGAACATCTTGGTTTTGGTAGAAAAATATAGTCAAGACGTAAACAAAAATGTTAATTGCATTCATCAAGTTTATCTTTTGATATTTTTATTAAATTTATGAAATCTCTAGTATTTAGGATCTAAAAAATAACAATGAAATACTTTTCAAAACCATTAATAATTATTTTGATTCTTATTTCAGTTGGTTTATTTATTTCTTTCCTAGATAAAAAGGTTATTTCTGGTTTCCTTTCTACAAATCAAATTTCAGATCATTATCTATTTATAGGTTCATTAGTCATTGCTATAAGCATAATAATATTTATTGTTTTAAAATTTGATAAAAAAATAAATTCTTAATCTGACATTATAGTTCAATCAAATTTATTTCTGATTAATGCATCATTTCAATTCAAGTGACTTTAAAAGTTTTTCCAAAGTTTATCGCCTTAATCTTATAAATAGTGTAACTGGATATAAATCAGCAAATCTTATTGGTTCTCAATCCTTAGATGGTAAAGAAAATTTAGCAATTTTCAGTTCAGTTATACATCTTGGAAGCAACCCTGCTTTAATAGGTTTTATCTTAAGACCAACCACAGTTCCAAGACACACTTATAGTAACATTAAGTCAACAGGCATATTCACATTAAATGCAGTAACAAAAAAAGTCATTTCTGACGCTCATCATACTTCTGCTAAATACCCAGATTTTATATCAGAATTTGATAAGACAAATTTTGAGGTAGAAAAAAAAGAAAACTGGCAGGCTCCTTTTGTTAAAGAATCTCCTTTGCAAATGGGTTGCAGCTTCAAAAACGAATACCACATTAAGGAAAACGATACTATATTAATTGTAGCTAGTATTGAACATATTTTTGTTTCTCAAACTTTACTTTTAGATGATGGTTGGGTTCAACTTGACAAAGCAGGTATAGTAACAATTAATGGTTTAGATGGCTATTCCGAAACTAAACTTCTTAGTAGATTCAAATATGCAAGACCTAAAAGATCAGAATGATTATATAGACCTTTTTTTTAATGAGCGATGGACAAATTATGCACTAGATAATAGTGACGAAATTCCTGATCTATTGTTAGAACTAGAAAAAGAAACGCATCAAAAAATTTTACAACCCAGAATGATGAGTAGCCCTCTGCAAGGTAGACTTCTAAGTTTTATTTCAAATATTTTAAGACCTAAAAAAATACTAGAAATAGGAACTTACACAGGATATTCTTCACTATGTTTAGCTGAGGGTCTTGATGAAAATGGAGAGCTTCATACAATTGATCACAATGAGGAACTGGTTTTGATTCAACAAAAATATTTTAATAAAAGTATATTTAAGAATAAAATTCACTCTCATCTTGGGAATGCTTTAGAAATAATACCAAAAATTGATGGCCCTTTAGATTTAGTTTTTATTGATGCTGATAAAATAAATTACGTCAACTATTTCGAACAAGTTTTTAACAAAACTCAACCTGGAAGTTTAATCATTTCAGATAATGTAATGTGGGATGGAAAAGTAATTAATAAACCTGACTTCAATGATGAGACTACAATGGCACTCCAAAAATACAATGACAAACTAAAAAAAGACTCTAGAATTAAAACTTTATTGCTTCCTTTTAGAGATGGATTATCATTGAGCTGGGTAATTTAAAGTTCTCTTTTAATAGAATCCCCTAGATCATCGAAGTCCTTTTTTACTTTATCTACTTCTTCTTTTAAATCTTGGGTAAGTTTTTTTGTTGGTCTTTCTACGTCAACGCTATTTTGTATTTCATTCTTTATGTCATTTGTAGCTCTTCTGACTTGAGTCATCCCTTTTGCTAAGGTTTTAGCAATTGAAGGAATTTTATCAGCACCAAAAACTAACAACACTATAAAAAAGACAAAAACAATTTCTGCCCCACTGATAAACAAAAAAATATGATTGATTTCAAACAAATATAACATCTAAAAAATTACTTAAAGCTCATAGATTACCATAGTTACTATCCCTTTATTCTCTCTTTAAATTTTTCAAAATCTGATGGTGTCTCACGCTTTGGCCAATTATTATTATCTAAATTTACATCCGCTGTTTCAAGGTCTGGATCAACGGTAACTCCAACCAACTCTTTATCTGATGCAACAACTTTTTTTACGCTTGAATCATTTTTTCTCCAAATCTGAACAGGATATGATATTCTTTCAGACGTTCCATCAGCATAATTATACTCAACAATTAAAGGCATAACTAAACCACCTGGTTTTTCAAATTCAATTTCATAAAAATATTTTGGTGACTTGGTGTTAGGATCAATGCCCTCTTCAGTTAAATAATCCCTAAGTATTTGTGAACTCATTATTGCACTCTCATCAGCTAAATCTGAATCAAACATATCACTTTCTTGATCTATTTTAAAAACCATATCTGGGAGATTATTTAAATCATAACCAAATTCCTTAAGCCTTTTAGAAGCTTTTTCATCTGGAGTGTCTGAGAAATAAAATCTTTTGACATTTTTAACACCTATATCAACTACATCTGTTGAATAAAACCAGCCTCTCCAAAACCAATCTAAATCAGTTGCTGATGCATCTTCCATAGTTCTAAAAAAATCTTCTGGTGTAGGATGCTTAAACATCCATCTCCGCGCATAGGTTTTAAATGCATGATCAAAAACTTCGTTGCCCATAACAGTTTCTCTCAAAATATTTAGAGCAGTGGCTGGTTTAGCATATGCATTTGGGCCTAATTGATAAACATTTTCAGGGTTAGACATAATTGGGGCAATAAAATTTTGATTTCCAGCCATGTAAGGAACAATCTTTTTTGGATCACCCCTTCTAGAAGGATATTTTTCTAAATTACCAATAGCATCTGGATATGAAATACCAAAATCTTGTTCAGTTAAGTACTGAACAAAAGTATCAAGCCCTTCATCCATCCAGCCCCATTGACGTTCGTCAGAATTAACGATCATCGGAAAATAGTTATGTCCTACTTCATGTATAATTACACTTATCATTCCAAATTTAGTTCTATCTGAGTATGTACCATCTTCGTCCGGTCTCCCAAAATTAAAGCATATCATAGGGTATTCCATTCCTATATTCCTTGCATGTACTGAAACTGCTTTTGGATATGGATAATCAAAAGTAAACTTTGAATATGTTTTTAACGTTTGTATAACGGCTTTGGTTGAATATTCTTCCCATAGTGGATTCCCCTCTTTTGGATATAATGAAACTGCCATCACTTTTTGATTACCAATTTTTAAAGCTTGTCTTTCCCAAATAAATTTTCTAGATGTAGCAAATCCAAAATCTCTTACATTTTTTGCATTAAATCGCCAAGTGCTTTTCTTTTTTGAGAAAGCCGACTCTTTTAGTTTTGCTTCATCTTGATTGACAATTATAATGGGTTTTTCAAAACTTGATTTGGAAGCGACAAACCTTTTGTATTCATCCTTGTTAAGGACTTCTTTAGGATTTTGCAATGTACCCGTTGCCTCCATAATATGATCTGATGGAACTGTAATATTAACCTGATAATCTCCGAACTCCAATGCAAATTCTCCGTTACCCCAAAATTGATAATTTTGCCAACCTTCAATGTCATTATATACACAAAGTCTTGGAAAAAACTGAGCTATAGTGTACACTTTGTTAGCATCATTCTCAAAATTTTCATAACCTGAACGACCACCATATTCCAATCGATTATTAATATTATACCACCATTTAATCTTAAATTTAAATACTCCATTCGGGGAAAGTGGTTCTGGTAAATCGACTCTCATCATGGTCTGGTTGATAGTATATTTTAAAGGATTACCTTGAGTATCCAGAACCCATTCGATATTAAAACCTCCATCAAAAGATCCATTTATATAGTTTTTCAAAAAAGAAGAGGGCCTTTGAGTAACAGAGTTTCCCGAGCTATTTTTATCTAATGATGGCGCATTCTTTTTCCTAATATTTTGGTCAATCTGAAGCCACAAATAATTTAAATTGTCAGGAGAATTATTAGTATATGTAATTATCTCTTCCCCATACAATTTGGAATTTTTATCATCTAATTCAATATCCATAACATAGTCTACCTTTTGTTGAAAGTACTCTACCCCTGGTGCACCAGAAGCATTATGATATTTGTTCGGTTCAGCAAACTCATTATAAAGTTGTCTGAACTTATTTTGATTGATATGTCCCTGTTGAACTTGTGCAAATAGGCTTTTAAGTAAGATCATATTGAGAACGATAAGGTAAATCAGATGAATGCTAAGTTTTTTCATACCATTTTTTAAGTTTGGTAAATATACGAAGTAATTTCACAGTTAAAATAATGAAAAAGTAGCGCTATTATTTTCTCTATGAAGCAAAAAACTTTTTCTAATAGATTTATTTTTGTAATGAATTATATTTTGTTGATCTTCAAACAAATCAAAAAAAGTTCTGTTTTCAATTGATAAGTTTAGTGAAGATGAGGGTGCATTTGCTTCAAAATAACACTGTAAAATATCATTTTTATACTCTCTCCCTACATAAATTAAATCAGTGGTTTTCCCATCAATTAAAATAAGTATACTTTTTTTTAAGCTTTTTTTTAAAAGCTTATCAATTTCTTGCTTGTTTGAATCAGGATCTAATCTAATATCCCTTTGATATCTATTTAGGGACTTTTCAACGTCATCTATAAATAGTTGACATGTGATTTGAATTAAGCTTTTCTCTTCTTTAAATTCAATTGTTGTTGTACTAACATAAAATTTGTGTTCTATTTTTTTTGGAATGAAAATACTATATACAAAAAGTAAAAAAATTGATAACAAATTCATAAATATTATTCCTTCAAGTCGTTTTTAAATTCCTTACTCTCATTTATTAGGAAATCAATTAATTGAAATTCTTTATCTTTTTTTAGAAGTTCACGAGTCTTCATTCTATTATCTATAAATTCTAAAAAAGTAATTATATCACTTTTATCTAATCCCAAATCAACTTCAAAAAAACTATCTTCGAAAACAAGTGGTAAAACTTCACTTGGTTTCATTTGCATTTGCTCGTCAGAGGATTTATTTCCAAATGCTCTTGCTAAAAGCTTAGCAATATTTACAAAATCTATACCATCGGAAAGTTGTCGATCGTTAAATGCCCTATTAACAAGTTGTGATGATTTGTCTTTTTCGTAATCAAACCCCTTGAACTCCTCCTCTTTTAAATCTAAAAACTTTTCAACATCATCAGTTGTCACCACTACTTCCTTCAATTCATTAATATTTTCATTTACTGAGACTACAAGTCTGTTTTTAGACAAAATCTCTTCAGTTATTTTTACAGAACGTATTCTATATTGAACAGATGAAAAAATGATTTCATCACCTAACAGAACATCAATTTCAAAAGCACCATCGCTGTCTGTGATGGTGTTAGTTTGAGCAGTATTATTTACCACATTCGCAGCTACAACTTTTGTGTTTTTGTAAAGTAGTTGTCCTTTAATAGGTCTTCGCTCTTGACAAACAGCAGCAAAAGATGAATGAATAAAAAAAACTAAAATAAAAAGTTGTTTCATTATAAATTACTTAATATCGTATTGAAGTTATATACACAAAAACTAAATTAATATTTTCGCTTTATTTGTTCAGATGTTAATTTTAGTAATTCTTACATTAAAGATAATTTATATTTGATAACTACTGCTTGAGTAATAATTATATGTAATGAAAGTTGAAATTATGAGTATAGAAGTTTCAAAGTGTTATCCTCTAAGACATAAAATGCTTCGGAAAGGTAAACCATTGGAAACTTGTCATTTTGATGGGGATAATTCGAAAGGGACATTTCATCTAGGAGCACTTGTTGATAAAGAAATAATTGGTATAATTAGTGTTTATGAGAAGGATTTAACTCAATTTAAAAACTCAAAAGGTGCTCAATTTAGAGGTATTGCTGTGGCTTCTAAACATCAACGTAAAGGAGTTGCATCAAAACTTATTAATTACGCACAAAAAGAAACAAAAAAAAGAACGAATCCAAAATACATATGGCTTAATGGTCGTATTACTGCTAATAATCTTTACTTAGATAGAGGTTTCAAACCTATCGGTGATCTATTTGAGATAAATACCATTGGCATTCATCAACGCTTTATAAAAATATTATCTGATGATAATTAGATTTACTTATTTATTAATATCATTAACCTTACTAATTTTTTTGAATCAGACAAGGTTTAAAAAAAAGGACTTATTAGGCCAAGGCAAAATAAATTTTTATGATGAATCCATAAGACTTCTTCCTGAGGCTGGAAAAGCATTCGTAGCAATGAGAGAGGCTGCACTTGAGGAAGGTATTGAGATTGAGATTGTTTCAGCATATCGTTCATATGAAAGGCAAAAATTTATTTGGAATAGAAAGTTTTACTCAAATGCTGAAAAAGGGATTAGTCCTAAGGAGAACATAAATAAAATAATCGAATACTCAACACTTCCAGGTACTTCAAGACATCATTGGGGGACTGATATTGATATAATTGATGGAAAAAAACGTAAGGAAGGCGATCTGCTTCTTGAGGAAAAATTTCATAAAAATGGACCTTATGTAAGACTTAGAGAATGGATGGATAAAAATGCAAACCGATTTGGGTTTTACCTTCCCTACACGGACAGTCCTAAAAGAGAAGGATTTAATTATGAGCCATGGCATTATAGTTATGCTCCGCTGTCAATACCAATGCTTGAAGAGTATTTGAAATTGGATTTAATTAATCTGCTTGCTCCAAATGATCTGAATGGTAAAAGTAGTATAGACAAAAAATTTCTTGAATCTTATGTTGATGAAAATGTATTAGGTATAAATCCAAGACTAAAAGATTTTTAAAACTCAGCTGAGTTGTTTAGTAATTATAAAAATGACTTTAGATTGATAACTTTTTTTTTGAGTCAACGAATAAAAACAGGATTGAATTTATTTATCGTCTCTTCATTGCTGAGTCTATAACCAGAAATTTCAAATGAATAAATATCATCTAAAGATTTTGCATTTTTTTCGATAAGATATCGCGCCATCATACCTCTTGCTTTTTTAGCATAAAATGAAATTAACTTAAGTTTTCCATTCTTAAAGTCTTTAAATTCTGGACTTACAATTGGAGACTTGATAACCTTAGTGTCAACGACGCTGAAGTATTCTTTGCTGGCGAGATTTACCAATAATTCATTTCTTTCTAGTTCATTTACCAAATTATCGGTAACCTTTTTTTTCCAAAATTGATATAGGTCTGTTGAGTTACCAACCGAAAGCTTAGTCCCCATTTCAAGTCGATATGGCTGAATAAGGTCAAGAGGTTTCAAAATGCCATAAAGTCCAGACAAAATGCGAAGTTTTTTTTGCATAATATCTATTTTATTATCTTCTAGTGTGAGTGCATCTATACCCTCATAAACGTCTCCATTAAAAGTATAAATTGCTGCTCTATGATTATTTTTATCAGTAGAGTTAAGAAAAGCTTGATTCCGATTCCAATTTAGATTAGCCAATTTTTCAGAAATATTCATTAACTTTTGTAACGATTCTGGTGACTTTTTTTTTAGTAAATTGTTAATTTTCTCTGCATCATTGGCAAATACAGGTATTGTGTTTTCTTGAGTAGGTAATTGCTTTTGAAAGTCAAGAGATTTTGCAGGAGATACTACTATTTTCATTGAGCGTCTAATTTTAGAATAAATTTACAAGGTTTTAGTTGTCTAAACAAGAAGTGTATAATTTATGCTATTTTAAATTTTATTTACCCTAGCTAGCAATATAACTTCTCCATTTTTTAAGAACACCCATGAAATCTTTAGGTAGCTGCGAATCAAAGATTAAATCCTCACCCGAAACTGGATGTTTGAAGCCAAGAGTTTTGGCATGTAATGCTTGACGTGGTAAAATTTTAAAACAATTTTCTATGAAATGTCGATATTTTGAAAAGCTTGTTCCTTTCAAAATTGAGTCTCCTCCATAACGAGAATCATTAAAAAGGGTGTGGCCAAAATGTTTCATGTGAGCCCTAATCTGGTGGGTACGGCCAGTTTCCAGTTGACATTCTACAAGTGTAACATATCTGAAACGTTCTAATACTTTGAAATGAGTAATCGCTTCTTTTCCTTTTGAATTATCTTCGTAAACACTCATTTGTAAACGGTTTTTTGGGTGTCTACCGATTGCTCCTTCAAAAGTGCCTTTATCTTCATTGATATCTCCCCAAATAAGTGCATTGTAAATTCTTTCGGTAGTTTTATCAAAGAATTGCTTTGCGAGATTAGTCATTGCAAATTCAGTTTTTGCTATTACTAAAAGTCCGCTAGTATCCTTATCAATTCTATGTACTATACCAGGACGTCCATTTTGATTTTTTGGCAATTGATTAAAATGGTAAAGTAATCCGTTTAATAAAGTACCTGAATAATTTCCATGTCCCGGATGAACAACAATTCCAGGAGGTTTATTCAGAACTATTAAAGCTTCATCTTCATAAATAATTTCGAGACTTATAGGTTCTGGTTTTAGTAAATTTTGATAGGGGGGGTGGTCAAAAAGAACTTTTATTTTGTCTCCTTTTTTTACTTTGTAATTAGATTTAACAGGTTTTTCTCCAACAAATATATATCCCGCTTTAGCAGCTTGTTGAATTTTATTACGAGTAGCGTTTTCGATTCTTGTCATCAAGAATTTATCGATTCTCAATGGAGATTGCCCCTTGTCAACAACAAATGAAAAGTGCTCAAATATTGCATTTGAAATATTTTCAATTTCATTTATAACCGTTTTATCGTTTTCCATTTCCTAATACCAAATCAATTTTGGTAGTTTTTGGTAAAAGTACTCCAGGCTCAATGATCTTACCATCATGCATAACTTCTAATACCATATCTTTTCCTATATTATCTCTGTAGTTGTATTCACCAACCTCAAAACCAACTGATTTTAATAATGAAACAGCATTTCTTTTTGTTATTTGTATTATGTTAGGAAGTGTAATTTTCCTATAACCTGATGGATTCACAGTTAAGTATATTTTGCGATTTTTTTTAACCTCTCTTCCAGCAAAAGGTATGTGAGATATTACTGTCAACGGCTTCATTGAAGGTATGTAACTTGAAGAATCAATTATTTCAAAGCGTAATCCCTCTTTTTCCAGAAGAACAGACAATTTTTTTAAAGAAATACCTCGTAATTCAGGTACCCTTTGATAATCATTGTGTTTGGTAATAATATTGAGACCAAGGTAAATAACCAAAAAAAGAAATACTGAACATAATGCTGCAAAAAACAATTGTTTAAAAAAAGATTTACTAATTAAAAATCTTAATAAATTCATAGAGTGATTTGAAATACTAAGATAATAAAACCGATGCTTTTGGGTTGATTTGAAATCACATACATTTGCATTATAATCTATTTAAATGATTAGGAGAAAGGTAGGAGTAGTTTGTGGGGGTTATTCATCCGAACATAAAATATCACTTCAAAGTGCAGAGACGGTTTTTTCAAATCTAGATAGAAATAAATGGGAAGCTTTTTTAATTATTATTGAAAAAAGTAAATGGACAGGAAAAGACGATAAAGGAAATATTTACCAGGTCTCAAAGGGTGATCTTAAGCTTACATCTAATGGAAAGACTATAAAAATTGATTTAATATTCAATCTAATACATGGGTCGTTAGGTGAAAACGGTCAGTTAGCTGCACTTTGTGAAATTCTCGATATTCCATTATCTAGTTGTGATAGCTATAGTGCTGCTTTAACATTCAATAAGAGAGATTGTCTTTCGGTTCTTAGAGAATGGAAAATTCCAACAGCAAAATATTTTACAATCGATAAAGATGACGATATTGATATAGACTTAATAATAAAAAAATTAGGCCTACCCTGTTTTGTAAAAGCAAACAGATCTGGAAGTAGTTTTGGTATTTTTAAAGTATACGATAAGATAAATTTACTCCCTTCAATTAAAGAAGCATTTAAATATGACACTCAACTCATTATAGAAAGTAACTTGAATGGTCTCGAGGTATCGGTTGGCACCGCAAGATATGAGAACGAAATTCAAGTATTTCCAATTACTGAAATAAGACCTTACAACGATTTTTTTGATTATGCTGCAAAATATGAAGGTCAGTCTGAGGAAATAACACCTGCTCAAATCGAAAAAAGTTTAGAAAAAAAGTTAGTTGATTTATCAAAAAAAATTTATTTAAAGTTAGGACTTAAAGGGTTTGTGCGAACAGAATTTATAATTGTTGATAAAATCCCACATATACTTGAGGTTAATTCAGTACCTGGAATGACTGAAAAAAGTATAATTCCTCAACAAATTAAAGCGATGAAAATGGATTTATCTGATTTCTTATCTAAAATTTTGATCCAAACACTAGAATAAAAATAATAAATGAAACGATTTGTATTTCCTGGATCCTTTGATCCTATGACATTGGGACATAAAGATATAATAGAAAGAGCCTTACCTATGTGCGATGAATTAATAATTGGCGTAGGCCAGAATTCAGAAAAAAATTATTTGTTCAGTCTAGATGAAAGGATGAATTTTATTTCAAAAACACATAATAAAGAACCCAAAATTAAAGTTTTGTCATTTCAAGGTTTAACAATAAATTTTTGTAAAGATATAAATGCGACTGCTATTGTAAGAGGACTTAGAAATCCTGCTGACTTTGAGTTTGAGAAAAGTGTAGCACAAACGAATCGCAGACTCTCTGGTATCGAGACTCTTTTTCTTTTAACTGCAGCTGATTATTCATACATAAGTAGTAGTATTGTGAGGGAAATAATTTCTCATAAAGGAGACTATTCATCACTTGTCCCTGAGGCTGTAAAAAATAGTAAATTAACTTAATCAAGATTATTGATTAAAAGTTTAATATTCTCATACGCATTTTTCATTAGTTCAGGAACTTCTTCTGGGAGCTTCCAAATAGCTAGATCTATATTTTCTTCAATTTGTGGGACTAAATTACCGGCAAAAGATGTTTCCATAAGAAACCAGTATGTCTTTTTTAACTTATACTTTTTATTTGCTCTGTACACATGATATGTTGTAGATAAAGGTTTTTTAATTCTCAGATTTTTAACTCCAGTTTCTTCAATAACTTCTCGAATAGCAGCCTCACTAATAATTTCATTTTTTTGGACTTTCCCTTTGGGTAAATCCCATTTCTTATTTCTAAAAATAAATAAATAAGACCCATTTGAATTTTTAACTAGTCCTCCTGCAGCCTCAACAATCTTGAAAATTTTAAAAAAATGTTTCTCTATTTTATCTTTATTGTGATGATATAAATAGACTCTCTCAACAGTACTGTCTCTTAGAGCTTTTGTAATTGACCGTGAATCAGTGTATTTAATAAAAAAAAGTGGGCTGACAGGTGAACTTTTACTTAAATCTGAAGTAAAATGAATAGGTTTCTGATTATAAAAAACTTTATACATTTGTGTATGATTTTCGATAAAAACTTAGCTCTACAAACAGCTAAATATCTTCTACAAATTAATGCAATAAAATTGAATCTTGAAAATCCTTTCACATGGGCTAGTGGTTGGAAATCACCTATATATTGTGATAATCGAATTATACTTTCATACCCCAAGATTAGATCTCTTTTCAGTGACATAATATCAAAGAAAATTGCCCAAGAGCATAATGATCAAATAATTATTGCTGGGGTAGCTACAGGTGCAATTGGAATCGCAATGCTTGTGGCAGATAAACTAAACTTACCCTTTATATATATTCGCCCAGAGGCAAAAAAACACGGTCAAAAAAATCAAATAGAAGGTCATTTAAACTCAAAGCTACCTGTATTGGTAATTGAAGATTTAATTAGTACAGGTAAGAGTAGTCTTAATGCAGTGAATTCAATCAAAAATGTTGGAGCAAATGTTGTTGGAATGATTGCTCTTTTTACTTACGGATTCGAAATGGCAGAAAGAGCATTTACAAATGCAAATGTAAATGTACAAACCTTGTGTGATTATGAACATTTATTGAGTGTAGCTGAAAGTGAAGGAGAAATTTCAGCATTTCAAAAAGAAAAATTAAAAATTTGGAGAAAAGATCCCTCGGCGTGGAATAATTAATTTAAGTAGTCACCATATTGAATTGATATTTGTGAATTATTGAATTTACTAATTATTTGTCTTTGGTCCTCCAAAATAATCATCCCCGATTCATCAACTCCCATTAACTTTCCTTTATGCAACTCCCCATCTTTGTGAAATAAGAGAGTTTTATTTCTTCTCCAAAGTTTTTTTTGATATTTTTCTGAAATTGTTGGGTCTTGCAGATCATTTTCGAATAGAAATTCTTCGAAAAAAGGGATTAAAATACCTAAAATGATTTGAGAAGTCCATTTTTTCCCAGTAACCATTTTTAAAGACGTTGCTTTAGGTAATTTTTCAAATTTTTCTTGATTTAAATTTAATCCAACACCAATTATGGAAGCATTTATTTTACTTTTTTTAAAAAAGTTTTCAATCAAAATTCCTCCAATTTTTTTGTTCTCTGACAAAATGTCGTTAGGCCATTTTATTGATAATTCTGGTATACTTATTTTTTCTAAAGCATTTATTATTGCCAAACAAACAAGTGCATTTAATTTAAAAGGATTAAATAAAAGACCATCGAATTGCTTATAAATACTAAATGTAAGACCTTTATAAGGTTCTGAGATCCATTTTTTATTATGCTGTCCTCTGCCTGAAGTTTGGCTTTCAGTCCATATTAAATCACCGTCAAAAATTTTACCTGATTTATATCTTTTTTTTAAATAATCATTAGTCGATGGTATGGCATTAAGTTTGATAATTTTAAAATAGCTCATTAAGATAGTTCAAAGACTTAAAATGTAATAAATTTGTAGAAAAGAGCATAGCTTGATGTACAATAAAAATGAAGATACAACATCCCTTTTAAATGAAATTATTAAGGGTATTGAAGATATGAAAGGTGAGGATATTAATAAAATTGATCTTAGGAAAATAGAAAATAGTCCTTGTGAGTATTTTGTCTTGTGCAGTGGTAATTCAAATACTCAAGTTTCTTCAATTGTTAATTCAGTAAATAAATCCGTGAGTAAAATTCTAAAAGAAAAACCTTTACACATAGAAGGTCTCAAGATTGCTGAATGGGTGCTGATTGATTATGTTAACATTGTTGTTCATGTATTCCAAAAAAAAACAAGAAAATTTTATAACATCGAGGAACTCTGGGGAGATGCAATAAATACTCCTATTGCCTCGAATTATTAAAAACTATGAAAGAAAAGAAAACAACCCCCCCTAAATTCAATATCTACTGGATATATGGTGCAGTTATTTTTGTTTTGCTAGGACTCAGCCTTTTTGGAGGCAATGATTGGCAAACAATGAATAAAACAAATATTTCTAATTTTGAAAAATATCTCAATTCTGGAGATGTAAGTGAAGTGATTGTGGTTAGGAACAAAAGCAGTGTTAGGGTAACACTTACACCTGAAGCTTTAAGAAGTAGTGAGCATCAAGCTGTTGTTGGTAAAAATATTTTAGGCCAGGAGAATATAAAAGGACCTCATTATCAGTTTGAAGTAGGAAGTTTAGAATTGTTTGAAGAAAAATTAGAGAAAGCGAGAAGCAACGGTATTAATTTTCGATTAGAATTTATAACAATTGAAAATAGATGGCTCGATACAATTATTGGTTTTTTACCCATTATAATTATAATTGGGGTATGGATTTTTTTAATGAGAAGAATGTCTGGTGGCGGCGCAGGAGGACCTGGAGGTCAAATCTTCAGTATTGGTAAATCTAAAGCGAAACTATTTGATAAAAATACAGACGTTAAAGTTACTTTTAAAGACGTGGCAGGCCTTGAAGGTGCTAAGGAAGAAATTCAAGAAATAGTTGATTTTCTTAAAAACCCAAAAAAATATACTATACTGGGTGGTAAAATACCAAAAGGTGCGCTGCTTGTTGGATCACCGGGAACTGGTAAAACGCTTCTAGCAAAAGCGGTTGCTGGAGAGGCAAAAGTCCCATTTTTTTCGCTCTCTGGATCAGATTTTGTTGAAATGTTCGTTGGCGTGGGTGCTTCCCGAGTAAGAGACTTATTTAAACAAGCAAAAGATAAATCCCCTTCTATAATTTTTATTGATGAAATTGATGCTATAGGAAGAGCCAGAGGGAAAAGTAATATCACTGGATCTAATGATGAGCGAGAAAATACACTCAATCAGTTACTTACAGAAATGGATGGATTTGGTACAAACACAAATGTTATTGTGATTGCTGCAACAAACCGAGCTGATGTTCTCGATAAGGCTTTAATGAGAGCTGGCCGCTTTGACAGACAAATTTATGTTGATTTACCAGATTTAAATGAAAGGAAAGAGATTTTTAAAGTACATCTAAAACCTCTTAAGACAGTTAAGAGTTTGGATATCGATTTTCTAGCAAAACAGACACCTGGATTCTCAGGAGCTGATATTGCAAATGTTTGCAATGAGTCAGCATTAATTGCTGCGAGAAAAAACAGAAAATCTGTTGGTAGACAAGACTTCCTTGATGCTGTGGACCGAATAGTTGGTGGATTAGAAAAGAAGAATAAAATAATTACACCTGAAGAAAAAGAAACAATAGCTTATCATGAGGCTGGTCATGCGATTGTAAGTTGGCTTCTAGAATATGCTGCTCCTCTTGTGAAAGTTACGATTGTTCCGAGGGGTCAGTCCCTCGGAGCAGCCTGGTATTTACCCGAAGAACGACAAATAGTTAGAACAGAACAAATGCTTGACGAAATGTGTGCTGCACTTGGCGGTCGCGCAGCAGAAAAAATAATTTTTAACAAGATTTCTACTGGTGCTTTAAGCGACCTTGAAAAAGTTACTAGACAAGCAAAAGCTATGGTGTCAATTTATGGTCTGAATGATACATTAGGTAACATAACATATTATGATTCTTCTGGTCAAACTGATTTTAACTTTTCAAAGCCTTATTCAGAGCAAACTGCTCAAGTAATAGATAAAGAGATATCAAAAATTATTGAAAAACAATACAATAGGGCGATTTTACTTTTAAAAAAATCGAAAGATAAATTAAAACAACTTGCGGATCGTCTTTTGGAGAAAGAAGTTATTTTCAAAGATGACTTGGAAACAATTTTGGGTAAAAGACCCTACAAAACGAATGATGAGAAGATAGAAGAAGCTGTGGCTTTAAAGAAAAAGAAATAATTTTGAAAATGGGACTTTGGGATTTTTTTTTCGGAAAAAAACATTCAACTAATCCCATTAAGAGTCAATATTTACCTGAAACCGGGGATCCTGTGGATATAAAATTTGTAAAAAATTTTATATCAAATGGTGGATATTTTTTGTACAATGATTCTAAAGAACTTATTATTTCAAACCTTCATAAAATTTGTCTTGAAAATAGTTGGGCATCTGAGGAAGTAGTCTGCCTTGATAAAAGAATTTCTGAATCGTTTAATATAAGCTATTTCGATAAAACTTCTGTAAAACTTAATAATTCCAAAGCCCTCTTAATTTATTGTGAATACCTAATATCAGATTCTGGTAAAATTTTACTTAGTGATCAACAGATAAAACATCTAAAATTAAGTGACCTTCCCAAAACAATTTTAGTCTCTGCAAAAATTAATCAATTTTCAAAAGATGTCAGTGAGGCTATGTCTAATCTTAAAAATAAATACAAAAATAATTTTCCAACTAATATTACCACTTTAAAAGCAGTTTCAAAAAATCAAAAGGATGATAAAATAACCCATCAAACTACTGATTCAAAAAACATATATTTGTTACTTGAAGATTTTTAAAGTAATGTTGATCATTCCTTTTTATGATTTTTACTTTTAGTTAATTACTTAATAAAACATAGAGTATTGAAAAATTTAATCATACGTTCTACCTCTGGTATTCTTTACTCTGGCTCAATACTCGGTGCCGCTTTGTATTCTGATTTGAGTTACATTATTTTAATTTTTATTTTCTCTTCTTTGACATTGTATGAATTTCAAAAACTTATTGAATATAAAAGTCCCGTACCTTTTATTTTATTTGGTGTTATAATCTATCAATTTTATAACCAAAAACTAAACCCCTACCTACATTTATCTTTATTAGCTTTTAGCACCTCAATATCCGTTTTACTAATTTTCTTTTTGTTTTCTAGTAAAAGAGTTAAAATTAAACCCTTACAAAAAACTGCTCTTACATTATTTTATCCCGTTTCTTCGAGTTATTTCATAATTGCAACATCTTACTTAAAATCAAATATTGAAAATGGAGTTTCTATAAGTTTATTTATCATGGTGTGGGTAAATAATACTTTTGCCTATATAGTTGGTAAACTAATTGGTAAAAAAAATCTCTTCCCTTCAATTTCACCAAAAAAAACGTGGGAAGGAGTGATGGGAGGTGGTGTTCTATGCTTTTTAAGTAGTTTTTTATTAGTACAATTTCATCCTGGATATCCAAAATGGACGTTCCCATTATTATCTATAATTATCATTGGAACTTCTACAACTGGTGATTTGATTCAATCAAAATTCAAACGCCTAGCTTTAAAAAAAGATAGTGGAATACTTATTCCTGGACACGGTGGTTTTTATGACAGGATGGATAGCGTCTTATTTTCAGCACCATTCGTTTTTTTGTTTTTAATGTTTTTAAATTATGTTTCATAAAGAGGGGCACAACATAATAATCATTTCTTTTTTTTTGGCAATAATAACTTGTCTTTTAGCAGAGTTTGGATTAAGTAATATTTTTGTTTTCAAAACAGTAATTCAACTATTAGCACTATTTCAACTAATCATTATCCTGCAATTTTTTAGAAATCCCAAAAGAAACACAATAATAAATGAAAATCATATAATTGCTCCTGTAGATGGAAAAATTGTAATTATAGAAGAGGTTTATGAAAAAGAATATTTCAAAGACAGGAGACTTCAAGTATCCATTTTTATGTCCCCAATTAATGTTCATGTCACTCGATATTGTGTGAGTGGTAAAATAAAGTTTAGTAAATATCATCCAGGTAAATATTTGGTAGCCTGGCATCCAAAATCTTCTGAACTTAATGAAAGAACAACCATTGTAATAAGAAATAATGTTTTTGGTGATATTCTTTACAGGCAGGTAGCTGGAGCTGTAGCACGTAGAATAATTAATTATGCACAAGAAGGTAGTAGCGTTATTCAAGGAGAAGACGCAGGATTTATAAAATTTGGTTCTAGATTAGATATATTTTTGCCATTGAATACTCCACTTGATATTAGACTTAACGACTCTGTGAAAGGTGGGATTCAAATCATAGGTCACAAGAACTAGAGAGCTGCTAGACTTCTCTCAAGTATCTTAATTTTTTCTTTTGCATCTGATACTTTTTTCTTTTCCTTGAATATTATTTGCTTTGGAGCATTTTCAATAAAGTTTTTGTTAGATAGCTTTTTTTCTACGGAAGCTAGAAAGCCTTTAATATAAACTAATTCATCTGTTAGTCTGATTTTTTCTGAATTGATATCATTAATATTTTTAGAGGGAATCAAAAACTCAAAGTTATCAATACGGAAGGTGCCACCAGATATATCATTGGGTGTATCATAAATAATTGAATCAACTCCTCCTAGCTTTTTTATAGTTTCTTTAAAGGGTAAGGATTTTTTATTTTTTGTAACATAAATATCTATAGTTTGTTTAAAAGGAATATTATGTTGTTTTCTAAAATTTCTTATTCCTACAACTATATTTTTTGCTAAAGAAAATAATTCAATCTGTCTTTGATCAAATTTTTTATTTTTTGGCCAAGATGTTATTGTTAAGGCTTCTTCTTTATTTCTGGAAGCAATGAAGTGCCATATTTCTTCACTTAAAAATGGCATAAAAGGATGTAAAATTTTTAAGTTATTCTCAAACATGGTTTTTGTTTTGTCATAAGTATATTTATCAATACTTTCTCTATAGGAAGGCTTGACCAACTCTAAAAACCAAGAACAAAAATCATCCCAAATTAATTTATAGATTGACATCAAAACATCTGAAATCCTATATTTTTCAAAATTTTCATTTACAAATTTTAGTGTTTTTTGAAACTGATTGTCATACCACAATATTGCCTCATTTGATACTTTTGAAGTTGGTTTGAGGTCATCTATTTCCCACCCCTCAATTAAGCGATAAGAATTCCAAATCTTATTTGCAAAATTTTTCCCCTGTTGACAAAGACTTTCATCGAAAAGTAAATCATTTCCTGCGGAGGAGCTTAACATCAAACCAACCCTTACTGCATCAGCACCATAATTATCAATTAGTTTTAAAGCATCTGGAGAATTGCCAAGTTGTTTCGACATTTTTCTCCCTTTTTTATCTCTTACAAGACCTGTTAAATATACCCTTGAAAAAGGTGGTGATTTTCGATATTCATACCCTGACATTATCATTCTTGCTACCCAAAAAAATAAAATATCAGGTCCTGTAATCAAATCTTGAGTAGGATAGTAGTATTTAATGTCTTTATTGTTGGGTTTACGTATACCATCAAAAACTGTAATTGGCCAAAGCCATGAAGAAAACCAAGTATCTAGAACATCTTCGTCTTGAGAAATATCTTCTATGTTTAGATTATTATTTTTAGTTAATTTTCTTATCTTTTCTATTGCCTGTTGGGAATTGATTGCTACGACAAAATCTTTTTTATCTTCGCCATAATAATATGCTGGAATCCGGTGGCCCCACCACAGTTGCCTTGAAATATTCCAATCTTGTATGTTTTCCATCCAATGTCGATATGTGTTTTTGAATTTATTAGGAATTATTTCAATTTCTTTTGAATTTAAAACACCCTGAATAGCGGGATTAGCAATTTTTTTTGTTAATAAAAACCATTGGTCTGAAAGTCTAGGTTCAATAACTGCATTGGTACGTTCAGATGTTCCAACTTTATGCTGATAAGATTCTGTTTTTACGAGAAAACCATTTTTCTCTAAATCTTTTACAATTTTTTTTCTAGCAATAAAACGATCTAAATTTTCATATTTTAATCCATTTACATTTAAAGTCCCATTAGAATTAAAAATATCTATATAATCTAAATTGTGTTTTTCTGCAAGTATCTTATCGTTAATATCATGGGCAGGGGTTACTTTTAAACAGCCAGTTCCAAAATCCATACTCACATACTCATCTTGAATTATTGGAATTTTTCTTTTGGTAAAAGGAACACAAACTTTTTTCCCTTTTAAATGCGAGTATCGTTTGTCTTTAGGATTAATACAAATCGCAGTGTCGCCTAGGAGTGTTTCGGGGCGTGTTGTAGCAATTATTACTTTTTCATCAGATTGATCAATTTTATAAGCTATATGGAAGAGCTTTCCATTTACTTCTTTATAAATTACTTCCTCGTCTGAAAGTGTGGTTTGAGCCTCAGGATCCCAGTTTACCATTCTATAACCACGATAAATAAGTCCCTTTTCATAAAGATCAACAAAAACTCTTATAACCGATTCTGATAAATCTTTATCCATTGTAAATTTTGTTCTGTTCCAGTCACAGCTGCAACCTAATTTTTTAAGTTGTTCCAAAATTACACCTCCATATTCATGAGTCCATTCCCATGCATACTTCAAAAATTGATCTCTACTTATATTATTTTTTTTGATCCCCTTTTCTTTGAGCTTTGCTACAACTTTAGCTTCAGTTGCTATAGAAGCGTGATCTGTACCTGGCACCCAACATGCATTGAAACCTCTCATACGTGCCCTTCGTATAATTATATCCTGTAATGAATTATTTAACATGTGTCCCATATGCAAAACACCAGTAACATTGGGTGGTGGAATTACTATGGTATATGGTTTCCTTTCATCAGGTTTAGATCTGAAATAACCATTTTTTTGCCAGTACTTGTACCATTTACTCTCAATACTTTGAGACTTAAATTTGGAAGGAATATTCATAAAAACCTTTTTGGTTTATTTTATCCTATAAAAGTAGGGACACTTACTCTATAATAAAAATTGAGTTTTAAATTTGAAAAAAAGATTAATTTAAAATGCTCAAACAAAAATTTAAAGTTTTATCATAAGCTTTACAATGATTGCGTTTCATAGTATTTTTTAGCATTTTTACATTTTAATTCAAAAATGCCCAAATTATCAAAAAAAGGAATTGATATTCCAGTTTCACCAATTAGAAAATTAGTCGCTTTTTCTGAACAAGCTAAAGCAAGAGGTGTTAAAGTTTTACATCTTAACATTGGACAGCCAGATATTGAAGCTCCAAGGGTAGCGATAGATGCAGTTAAAAACTCTAATCTTAAATTATTACCATATGGCCCATCTCAAGGTAATTTCTCATATCGTAAAAAACTATCTAAATATTACTCTAAACATAAAATTAATATAGACGCTGAGGATATTTTAATAACCACAGGAGCTAGTGAAGCACTGACCTTTGTTTTAAACTCAATTTGTGATGCTGAAGATGAAATAATTATTCCTGAACCTTTCTACGCAAATTACAATGGTTTTGCTAGTGCATCTGGTGTCAAAGTAGTTCCCGTTGCCTCTGAATTTAATAATCGATTCCAATTACCTTCTTTGGAAAATATTGACAGTAAAATTACTCGCAAAACCAAAGCCATATTACTATGTAATCCTAGTAACCCAACAGGCTATGTTTACAGTAAACTTGAAATTAACACCCTTTGTGAATTATCAATCAGAAAAAATATATTCCTTATAGTCGACGAAGTTTATAGAGAATTTATGCATGGAGATATAGAACATTATTCAGTTTTACGTCACCCTGAAGGTCATCAACATACCATTATGATAGATTCAGTATCCAAACGTTATAGCTTGTGTGGTGCTAGGGTTGGATGTATCGTTTCTAAAAATAAATTGTTAATTCAAAATTTATTAAAATTTGCTCAACTTCGTCTTTCACCTCCCACGTATGCTCTAATAGCAAGTGAAGCTGCACTTGATGCGCCAGACAGTTATCTTAAAAAGGTGATAAGTGAATATAGCAAAAGAAGAAATGTACTAATTAAAGCATTAGAGGAAATTCCTGACGTTAAAGTTTCTCATCCAATGGGAGCATTTTATTGTATGGTTAAACTTCCTATTGATGATGCTGATAATTTTTCTAAATTTTTATTAACCTCATTTGAAGACAATGGTCAGACAGTAATGTTGGCTCCTGCTAAAGGTTTTTATTCCACTCCTGGTTATGGTAAAAATGAAGTACGTATTGCATTTGTTTTAAATGAGAAAAAACTACTTCGGGCAGCAAAAATTATCAGAAAAGGAATTAAAGAATACAACAAAATCTACACATCATCAGTTGTATGATTAAAGAAAATATTTCCCTTAAAAACTACAATACATTTGGTATTGACGTTAAAACAAAATATCTCGTGGAGATTTTCTCCGAAGATGAACTTCTAAAAACATTAAAGTCAGAAATAAAAGGGCCTTTCAGAGTTTTGGGATCAGGGAGTAATATTTTATTAACTAAAAATTATGATGGACATACAATAATCATGAAAAATAAAGGTATAGTAGTTCAAGAGCAAACAAAAACTGAAGTTTTGATTAAAGTTGGAGCCGGTGAGGTTTGGCATGACCTAGTTATATGGGCTTTAAAAAATAACTATGCTGGAATTGAAAACTTAGCATTGATACCTGGCAGTGTAGGAGCAGCACCTATTCAAAATATTGGAGCATATGGAGTAGAATTAAATTCAGTATTTAAAAGCTGTCGAGCTCTTGAAATAAGTTCATTAAAATTTAAAAATTACGAAAAGGAATCTTGTAAATTTGATTATCGGTCCTCAATTTTTAAAGAAGAGCTAAAAGGAAAAGTTATAATAACTAGTGTTTGTTTTCTGTTGAGAAAAAAACCTCACAAAATAAATATTAGCTATGGTGAACTTCAAAGATTAATGATTGGAAAAGAAAACACAATACAAAATGTGGCAGCTGAAGTTATAGCAATTAGAAAATCAAAACTACCTGATCCGGAAAAAATTGGAAACAGTGGAAGTTTTTTTAAAAACCCTATCGTGACCCAAAAAAAACTTTTAGCACTTAAGAAAGAATTTCCTGAAATACCCTATTATGAAGAAAGCAAAAATCATTTTAAGTTGCCTGCAGGCTGGCTTATAGAAAAAATTGGATACAAAGGAAAAAGAAAAGGTGATGCGGGAATTCACAAAAAACAGGCTTTAGTATTAGTGAATTACGGAAGTGCAAAAGGTTTAGATATTTTGGTTCTAGCAGAAGAAGTCAAAGAAAAGATATTTAACTTTTATGGGCTTAGATTAGACTTTGAAGTAAATCTATTATGATTATAATTTAATCCCGATTTTTTGTATCAATACAAATCGTTACTGGGCCATCGTTAATAATTTCTACTTCCATATTTGATCCAAATTTTCCTGATATTACTGGCTTTGAAAGGCCATTTTGGGTAACGGTTTTAAATAGATTATATAATGGGATTGCATGTCCGTGTTTAGCAGCATTCCCATATGAAGGGCGGTTTCCTTTTTTTGTTTGAGCCATGAGAGTGAACTGGCTAATTACCATAATCTCACCTTTGATTTCTTTAATAGACTGGTTCATAATACCTTTTACGTCACTAAATATCCGCAAATTCAAAATCTTATTTGCTAACCATTGGACATCGTCTTCATTATCAGAATGTCCTATTCCTAACAATATCATCAAACCAGGACCAGATGTTCTTTTTTCTTCTCTTTCAATAACCACATGAGCATATTTGACTCTTTGTATTACAGCTCTCATATTAATTTCTATAATTTCTGTCTTCAGACAGTATTTGAGTATAACTATTGAATCTGCTCTGAGCTATTAACCCCTCCTTAACAGCGCTTTTAATCGCGCAATTAGGTTCATTTTGGTGAAGACAATTGTTGAACTTACACTTATCTTTTCTTTGAAAAAATTCAGGGAAATAATTCCCGATTTCCTGAGGTTGCATTTCTACAATCCCAAAACCCTTAATCCCAGGTGTATCGATAATTTTAATACCGCCTTTTAATTTATGCATTTCTGCAAAAGTAGTAGTGTGTTTTCCTTGCATATGTTGATCTGAAATGGCAGAAGTTTTTATATCAACATCTGGGTCTATTGCATTAATAAATGTTGATTTTCCAACACCACTATGCCCCGATATCATTATTATTTTATTTTGCATTAGTGTTTTTACATTTTCTAAATTTTGACTCGTTTTAGCTGATATTTCATAAGCTGTATAACCAATAGCCTCATATATTTTTTTAAGTGAGCTAATAGTATTTAGATCTTTCTTTATGTAAGTGTCAATTTTATTAAATAATAAAATTACTGGAATTTTATAAGCCTCTGCGGTAACTAAAAATCGGTCAATAAAAACTGTAAAAGTTGGGGGATTATTAATCGTAATCATTAAAAAAGCCAGATCTATATTCGATGCAATAATATGAGTTTGTCTCGATAGATTAACTGACTTCCTAATAATATAATTTTTTCTCTCTTCTACCTCGATTATCCTTCCCTCTGATTTAATTGCGTTGCTTTCAACCTCAAAAATGACACGGTCACCAACAGCAACAGGATTAGTGCTTTTTATTCCTTTAAGTCTCAAATTTCCCTTAATTCTACATGAATAAAAAACCCCACCAGACTCGACTATGTGCCAGCTTCCAGTTGAGCGATAAACAAGTCCTTTTTTCAAAATTTTATTTACAAAGAAACAGTTTTTTTTTAAGCCTTTATGTTAATCAGTAGAGCAGAGTTATTCATATCTTTATATAAATAAAATAATGGCTCAAAAAACACTCCTAATTATTTTAGACGGCTGGGGTAAGTCAAAAAATCGAAAGGTATCAGCTGTTGATCAAGCAAATACTCCATATATTGACTTTTTGTATGATGAGTACGAACATAGTATTCTTAGAACTGACGGAAAACATGTAGGATTACCTGAAGGTCAAATGGGTAACAGCGAAGTAGGACATATGAATTTGGGTGCAGGTCGAATTGTTTACCAAGATTTGGCAAAAATAAATCAAGCTTTGGAAAAAAATACGCTGAGAAAAAAAACTGTCTTGAGAAATTGTCTCGAATATGCTAAAAAAAGAAATAAAAAGATCCATCTTTTAGGATTACTTTCAGATGGTGGAGTTCATTCACACATAAAACATATTGAGGGATTTATTGATATTTTAGAAGAATACAAATTAAAAGAATTTTACCTTCATGCTTTTACTGATGGAAGAGATGTTGATCCTCAATCTGGAATCCATTTTGTAGAAAGTATTGAAAAAAAAATGTTAAATACAAATGGAAAGCTTGCAAGTTTAATAGGTCGTTACTATGCTATGGATCGGGATCAAAGATGGGAAAGAATTAAAGAAGCCTATGATCTTCTGATTCATGGGAAAGGTGAGGCCAGCGATAACTTTGTATCATCTCTTAAATCCAGTTACGATGAAGGAGTGACAGATGAATTTATCAAACCACTTTACAAAAAAGACAATTTAGGAAAAGCGATAGCAAAAATCGAAGCTGAAGATATAGTACTTTTTTTAAACTTTCGCACAGATAGAGGAAGAGAACTAACTCAGGTTCTTTCTCAGAGTTCGTTCCCTGAATATAATATGTATCCAAAAAAATTAAAATACTTAACCTTAACAAATTATGACGATTCCTTTAAAAATATCGAAGTTATATTTGATAAAGATAATTTAGATAAAACTCTTGGAGAAGTGATCTCTAATGCGGGAAAAACACAGGTTCGAATTGCAGAGACAGAAAAGTACCCTCATGTGACATTCTTCTTTAATGGAGGAAGAGAGAATCCTTTTCAAGGAGAAGAAAGAATCCTGTGCCCATCTCCAAAAGTAGCTACTTATGATCTCAAACCTGAAATGAGCGCATATGAAATTCGTGATTCAACTATAGCAAAAATTGAATCAGACACTCCTGATTTTTTATGTTTAAATTTTGCCAACCCAGATATGGTTGGGCATACTGGAAACTTTAAAGCTGCAATACGTGCTTGTGAAGTAGTCGACGAGTGTACCGCTGCAGTGGTAAAAAAAGCTTTAGAAAAAAATTACGTTACACTTATTATTTCAGATCATGGAAATTGTGAAACTATGATCAATCCTGACGGAAGCCCAAATACTGCTCATACCAAAAACCCTGTGCCTGTCATTTTAGTTGATGCAAAAAAAAGAAAAATCAAGCCAGGGATTTTGAGTGATATTGCCCCAACTATATTGTATTTGCTTGAAATCGAAGTACCAGAAAAAATGACTCAAAATTCCCTAATCTCAATCTAGAATGATTAAAAGTAAACTTTTCTATATCAGTTTTCATTTTAGTATTTTTCTTTAAATCATTTTAAAATATTCAATATAAACCAATATTAATAAATTTTTAGATGGCAGAGATAATTTTAAAAACTGAGGAAGAAATTGAGTTGATACGCGAAAGTGCATTAATAGTTTCAAAAACATTGGGAATATTGGCGTCAGAAATAAAACCTGGTATTTCTACCCTTAGACTAGATGAAATTGCAGAAACCCATATTCGTGATTTAGGAGCCGAACCTGGTTTTCTTGGCCTTTATGAATTCCCAAATACACTTTGTATGAGTCCTAATGCTCAAGTTGTACATGGTATTCCTAATAATGAACCTCTAAAAGAAGGTGATATTATTTCTATAGATTGTGGTGCTATTAAAAATGGCTTTTATGGTGACCATGCATATACATTTGCGGTTGGTGAAATTGATCCTAAAATTGAAAAATTGCTCCAAGTAACAAAGGCTTCACTTTTCGAGGGAATAAAAAATTTTAAGAAAGGAAATAGAGTTGGTGATATAGGGTATGCAATTCAAAATTATTGTGAAAAAGAAGGTTTTGGTGTTGTGCGAGAACTTGTAGGACATGGATTGGGCAAGATAATGCATGAAGGTCCTGAAATTCCTAATTATGGACGTAGAGGAAGAGGTAAAAAATTATTAGATGGTATGGTGTTAGCAATTGAACCAATGATAAATCTGGGAACTCGCAAAATTAACCAACTTGATGACGGATGGACAATTCTCACTGCAGATGGAAAAGCAAGTGCCCATTTTGAGCATAATGTCGCTCTTATAAATGGCAAGCCTGAATTATTATCTACTTTTGATTATATCTACAAAGCTCTTGGTTTAAGTAATTCTGAGGAGAGGCCTTTTAGAAAAGAATATTTAGCTTTATGAAATGGCTTTTAAATAATTTTCCAAGAGTATGGTTAATAAAGATTAGTATATGGTTAAGGCCAATATTAAAACAAATATATAAAGGAAATATTTTGACAGACCCGATTGATGGCAGCTCATATCGAAAATTTCTTCCATACGGTTATCAAAAAATAAGAGAAAATGCACTTTGTCCTGGAACTCTATCTCTAGAAAGACACCGTCTACTTTGGCTTTTTCTTGAAAGAGAAACTAAATTCTTTGAAAAGGCATCAAAAGTTTTACACATAGCTCCTGAACAACCACTTTATAAAAAATTTAAACAATTTAAACATTGGGAATATAAAACTTGTGATCTTAACTCTCCTTTGGCTGAAATCAAAGCAGATATATGTAATTTACCATTTGAAAATAACTCGTATGATCTTGTCCTTTGTAATCATGTACTGGAGCATGTTTCAAATGATAAGTTAGCTGTTAGGGAATTATTTAGAGTTCTTAAAAAAGGTGGGGTATTAATTGCACAAGTCCCCTTGGATCTTAATCGTAAGGCGACATTTGAGGACCCATCTGTAATTGATAAAGAAGAACGTAAAAAAGTTTTTGGTCAATACGATCATGTCCGTATTTATGGAAAAGATTACTTCGACTTATTAGATAGCGTTGGTTTTAAGTCACATTGTATCAGTTTCACAGAGAAGCTTCCAAAACACGAGGTTAAAAAATTTAGTCTTCGAACTGACCATATCCCTTTAGCTTACAAAAACTAATTTTCTGATAAATTTTTATAGAACCCTTTAGAAAAGTGTTGTTCAACTAAACCTTTTTTATTTTCAATAATCCAAAGAGCTTCTAGTGTCAGTTCTTTCTCAATTAGAAGTTTACTTTTTTCAAAAGGCATAACCATAAGTGCTGTGGCAAATGCATCTGCAACCATACAACTTGGTGCAATAACTGAGGCACTTAAAACTTCACTAGGAAAGGAATTACCAGTTTTGGGGTTTATAGAATGTACGTGACGTTTTCCTGTTTTTTTATCTAATTTATATTTTCTGTAATTTCCTGATGTTGCTAATGCCTGATTATTCAGAAAAATAGTTTGAATAAACTTTTTTTCTTCATCTTGTTTTGGATTATCAATAGCAATTTTCCAAGGCAAATTTGATTTTGGACTAACTCCTTGAGCTACTATCTCACCTCCAATTTCTACTAAAAAAGAAGAAACTTGATTTAACCTTAAATATTCAGATATTAAATCAACTGCGTAGCCTTTTGCTATTGCATTAAAATCAAAAAAAAGATTTGGATGTTTTTTTTGAATAGTGTTCTTTGATGTTAATTTTGTTTTTTCCCATCCTGTATATTTTAAAATTTGTTCTAGCTGATATGGAGAAACACTTTTATGAGTTCTATTTGGACCAAATCCATATGCATTTACAAGAGCTCCAACTGTGGGATCAAAATAACCTTTAGTTTTTTTCCAAACTTCAGTTGCTTTATTATAGACTTTTATAAAATGAGTATCAACTTCAAGTAAACTATCACCTTTATTAATTTTTGAAATATCTGAATCTTTGTCATAAGTAGACATTGAAACATTTATGACATTAATAATTGAATCAACTTTGTGTGACAATAAATTCTTTCTTAGCTTGGAGCTTGAATAAGATATTGAGTAAGTTGTACCTAATGCATAACCTTTTAATTGATTGAAATCATCTTTTTGATTGTTTTTACAATTGACGAGTAGTAAAAAAATAAAAACACTACAAAATTTTCTCAAGACCATTAAAATTGACAACATAAGGGTTATTTTTTTTTAAAGGCATATCATAATCTTTTGCATTTGCAAATCCTACACCACCATAATAAAGTTTAGCATTATTTTTCTTCGCATGTGTTTTTACTTTTTCCATTGATTCAATATCATAGTGTTTTGGAGATTGTGGGTATAAAGATCCCTTTACAACAATAAAGAACAGCAATTTATCTTTAACACATACAAATTGTGGTGATCGATTTCTTTTAGAATTAACTGCTAAAAATTCATACCCATTTTCTTCCAAAAAGTTTCCTACTTCTTGCATTGCAAGCTGATGAATTTCTTCTTTATTAAGAGGTTGCATTATTTTAACAAAATTAAATGAAAAGCTTAATTTGTTGCTATATCACCTTTAAAATAATTAATTTGCGAACTTAAAAAAAACTTATGCATTATAGAAAATTTTTCTTTGTTCTTACTTTTATATTCTTATCTGAAGGTTGCTCAACAAAACCATTTCAAACTCTAACCAATTCTTCGGGAAAATACAGCTATGAATATGTTAACTCTGACCCAACAAAAACAAGAATATATACCTTAGATAACGGTTTGAAGGTTTATTTAAGCAAATTTGAAAATGCCCCAAGAATACATGTTTTCACTGCTGTAAAAGCGGGCGGAAAAGATGACCCAGAAAATAATACAGGTTTGGCTCACTATCTAGAACATATAATGTTTAAGGGCAATAAATTTTTTGGCACAAAAGACTATGAAAAAGAAAAGCCACTTCTGGATTCTATAGAAAATTTATTTAATAAGTATGCTGAAATTTCAAACAATGAGGAGCGTAAAAGATTTTATAAAAAAATTGACGCTACATCAAATAAAGCAGCGTCGTACGCCATTCCAAATGAATATGACAAAATGATATCATTAATTGGCGGTAAGTCATTAAATGCATATACAACAGAGGACAGAACAGTTTATACTGTTGATATACCCTCGAACGAATTAGGGCGCTTTTTAACAATAGAGGGTTTGAGATTTAAGCAAATTGTTAATCGTCTTTTTCATACTGAACTTGAAGCAGTTTATGAGGAAAAAAATAGGGCTTTGGATAATGACTTGAGAAAACAGTATAGGGCTCTATTCGAAAGCCTTTTCCCCTCTCATCCATATGGAAAACAATCAGTTTTAGGTACTGTTGACCATTTAAAAAATCCTTCAATAACGGAAATTCGTAAATATTTCAATAAGTATTATAAGCCTAACAACGTTGCGATATGTATGAGTGGTGAATTAGATTTTGATAAAACTATATCATTAATCGATAAGCATTTTGGGGATTGGAAACCAAACTTAGAACTTAAAAAAACAAAATATGATCCCTTGAGAGAAATTGAAAGTCCAATTAGAAGAGAAGTTACGGGTCCAGAAAAAGAATCTGTTCTTTTGGGTTTCAGATTTAATGGCAAAGATAAAGGGGGGTTAATGCATGTTGAGTTAATAGACATGCTTCTGTCAAACAGTGCTGCAGGACTAATAGATTTAAATTTAGTTCAGAAACAAAAAGTTTTAGGGGCATTTGCCACAATTGAAGAAATGAATGATTATTCAATTCATATTTTAAGTGGAACTCCAAAGGAAGGACAAAGTCTAAAAGAAGTTGAAAATTTACTTTTAGCAGAAATAGATAATATTAAAAAAGGATTGTTTGACGATGAACTTTTGATAGCTGTATTAAATGACTTGAAAAAAACAGTGATGCAAAAAGATGATTCAGACGCTGCAAATTATTACAGAGCTGATGCGATGGTTCAAGCTTTTACTAGAGAAGAGGACTGGAGTGAGAAAGTTTCATACTTTGAAAGACTTTCTGAAATAAATAAAAAGGATATCGTAGAATTTACAAACAAATATTACAAAAGTAATTATGCTGTAGTTTACAAAAATACTGGAAAAGACAATTCTGTTAAAAAAATTGAAAAACCATCAATCACTAAAGTCCCATTAAATAGAGAGGTTCGATCAAAAACTCATGAAGCTCTTGCAAATACTGCTATTAAAAAATTAAATCCAAAATTTATTGACTTTAAAACTGACTTAGATTTTTATAATATTGGTCCTATGGAAGTTATTGCTAAAGAAAACAGAGAAAACGATTTATTTAAATTGACTTATCAATTTGATTTTGGTAAAAATCTAAATCCTAAAATTGGATTGGCTGCGGGATTAATGAATTATATTGGAGTTGATAGCTTAAGTCCTGAAAATTTAAAAAAGGCATTTTATAACCTTGGTGCTGAATATAGTTTTCAAACATCCTCTGATGGTGAAGAGACTTCAGTTACTCTAAGTGGACTGAGTGAAAATATGGAAGCTTCCATTAAGCTTTTTGAAAATTTATTAATCAATCCTATTACAACACAAGAGGTTGTGGATAAATTGGTGGAACGTTTAATTAAATCTCGATTAGATGCAAAAAAGGATAAAAATATAATTCATAGGAGACAATTGTTGTCTTATAGTATTTATGGTGAAAAAAATCCGGCTTCTGATATTTTAACACCTTCTGAGTTAAAAAAAATCAAACAAGAAGAATTAATAGAATTGATCAAGTCATTACCAAGTTATTCCCATCGTATTATATATTACGGTGATAAGGATAGAAACTCACTAACATCTCTTCTTAAAAAGTACCATAAAATACCAACCGAATTTTTGGAGGTAAAAAATAAAATCAAAAAATACCAGGAAAAAGATTACAAAAAAAATTACGTTTTCTGGACAAATTTTGACATGGTACAAACTGAAATAATACTTCTCTCTAGGCTAGAGCCTTTAGATAATGATAAAACAGCAGCAATTAATTTATTCAATCAGTACTTTGGTGGTGGTATGAACTCTATTGTTTTTCAGGAAATTAGAGAAGCTCAAGGCTTAGCTTATGCTGTTTTTTCTAATTACAGTCAGGCGAGTAAAACTGACCGATCAGATTATCTATTATCGTACGTGGGTGTTCAAAATGATAAGCAAAGCGAAGCTTTATCCTCAATGTTTGGTTTGATTAATGAACTACCTAAATCAGAGCAAGCCTTTGAAATAGCAAAAAAAGCTATTTTAAATAAAATAGAAAGTGAGCGTATTACTAAATCATCCGTTTTATCATACTATTTAAGTGCAGAAAAAAAAGGTGTTGATTATGATATAAGAGAAAAAATTTATAATGAGGTCAAAACTATGACACTTGAGAAATTAATACGATTTCATGAAAAATATATAAAAGAAAAGCGTCACAATATATTGTTGATTGGAAATCGTGATAATATAAATTTTAAAAATTTGAAAAAATACGGTATAATCAGGGAAATTTCTCTTGAAACCCTCTTTGGATTTTGATTAAAGTAAGACAACTAGATTATAATTAACCACCAAAATCGTCGAATCTTACATTTTCTGGTGGAACACCAAAATCTTCAGCCATTTTTTCTACAGCTTGATTCATCAGTGGTGGTCCGCAAAAGTAAACTTCAATATCCTCGGGCGAATCATGATTAGAAAGATATTGATCAATCACCACTTGGTGAACAAACCCCGTAAACCCGTCACCTTTAGAATCTAAAGAGGATTTTTCTGTCCAATTGTCTTCCTCTAAGGGTTCAGAAAGGGCTATGTAGAACTTAAAATTCGAGAAGTCTTTCTCCAAAGCTTTAAAATGATCTATATAAAATAACTCTCTTTTAGATCGCCCTCCATACCAAAAAGTGACTTTTCTTCCAGTTTTTAATGTCCTAAAAAGTTCATAAAGGTGTGACCGCATTGGCGCCATCCCGGCTCCCCCACCCACATAGAGCATTTCTGAGTCTGATTCATTTATGAAAAACTCACCATAAGGGCCTGATATTGTAACTTTATCTCCAGGTTTTTTTGAAAATATATATGATGAAGCTACTCCAGGATTAAGATCACTCCAGGTGTTTTTTGCTCTATCAAAAGGTGGTGTTGCAATACGTACGTTTAACATTATCTCTTTGCCTTCAGCTGGGTATGAAGCCATTGAATAAGCACGTTCGACTATATCTGGGTTCTTCATCACTAATGGCCACAAACCAAATTTATCCCATTCTAACTTGAATTTATTTGGGTCTTCAGGGTGCTCGTCAGGGTGAGCAGAAATATCAATGTCCTCATATTTGATTTCGCACTGTGGGATTTCTATTTGAATGTAGCCTCCAGCCTTATAGTCCATCTCTTCAGGGATTTCAACGACAAATTCTTTTATAAATGAGGCTACATTCCAATTTCTCACGACAGTTGCTTCATACTTTTTAATTCCAAAGATTTCTTCCGGTACTTTGATTACCATGTCTTGTTTGACTTTGACTTGACAGCCCAAACGCCAACCATCCGCAACCTCTTTTCTTGAAAAATGCGGTGATTCAGTCGGAAGGATTTCTCCACCTCCATCTAAAACTTGACATTTGCATTGAATACATGTACCGCCGCCTCCACAAGCTGATGGTAAAAATATTTTGTTATTTCCCAAAGTACTCAGGAGTGTACTCCCTGATGAAACTTCCACTTTATTTTCTCCATTAATCAAAAGTGATACAGGACCAGATGGTAGCAATTTTGCTTTGACACCTAAAAGCATACCAACCAGCATAAAAGTAACTATTAGAAAAACTATAACACTCGCAAAAACAACTGTAAATTCCATTTTTTAATTATATTTTAATTCCCATAAAACTCATAAATCCCAAAGCCATCAATCCTGTAATAATAAAAGTAATACCTAAACCCCTTAAGGGAGCAGGTACATTTGAATAAGTAATTTTTTCTCGAATAGCAGCTATAGCTAAAATTGCAAGCAACCACCCTACACCAGAACCTAAACCATAAATTGCAGATTCTGTTATTCCTGAAAAGTCTTTTTGTTGCATAAATAATGACCCTCCAAGTATAGCACAATTAACTGCAATAAGCGGCAGAAAAATTCCTAAAGCACCATATAGAGCAGGAGCAAATTTTTCAACTACCATTTCGACTAACTGAACCATAGAAGCAATAACTGCTATAAACATAATAAAACTTAAAAAGCTTAAATCCAAATTAGCATAGCTAGTATCAAACCAAGAAAGTGCACCTGGCCTTAAAAGATATGTGTCAAGTAAAAAATTGATGGGTACTGTTATAGCTAAAACAAATATGACTGCAAAGCCCAAACCTACAGCCGTCTTTACAGTTTTAGAAACAGCTAAATAAGAACACATTCCCAAGAAATAAGCAAAGATCATGTTTTCAACAAAAATGCTTTTAACAAATAGATTTAAATATGATTCCATTTTTCTCTAGTTCTTTTCAATAAGTATTCTGTTACGATATCTTTGAATCCAAATAATTAGACCCACAGTTATTAATGCCATAGGTGAGAGTAACATTAAACCATTATTTACATATCCCATTTCATAAAACGAATCTGGAATGACTTGATAACCAAATAGTTTTCCTGAACCAAATAGCTCCCTGAAAAAGGCTACAAGTATTAAAATAAAACCATATCCAGCTGCATTACCGATGCCATCGAGAAATGATTTCCAGACTCCATTACCTAAAGCAAATGCTTCAAGTCTTCCCATTACAATGCAATTGGTTATTATTAAACCAATAAAGATAGAAAGCTCTTTACTGACATCATAAGCGTAAGCTCTCAAAATTTGATCTACTAAAATAACCATAGAAGCAACCACAACTAACTGAACGATTATTCTAATTCTATTAGGTATAAGATTCCTCAGTAAGGATATAATTACATTGCTTGCGGCCATAACCGCCATAACTGAAATACTCATTACTAATGCTGGCTTTAACTGAACTGTTATAGCAAGTGCAGAACAGATACCTAATACCTGAACGGTTATGGGGTTGTTGTCATCCATAGGATCAGATAGTAACTTCTGGTTTTTTTTTGATAAAAGAGGCTCTTTCTCTTCGCTAACAAAAAAAATGTTTGTCGTTTCTGTCTTTAATCTTTTTTTATTTTTCATTTTTTCAATTGAACAATGCGACGATGTTTTTTTCCTGTTTCAAATAGGGTAGATAGTGTGACAACCTTTCCATGATCATAGCTGTAACACCATCACCTGTTATTGTTGCTCCAGATATTGCATCTACTTCATGGTCATTTTTATCTAAGTCCTTTGGGTCATTGTTTGTCTTAGATACATTTATTCCAACCAAATTACCTTGAGTGTCAAAAACCTTTTCACCCAAAAAACGGTTTTGAAACCATTGTTGGGTAATTTCAGCACCTAGACCTGCAGTTTCAGCTTTATGATCAAATACTGCACCCTTTATCGTATTTTTATCATCCTCTAAAGCTATATATCCCCATATTGCATCCCAAAGTCCTTTTCCACGCAAAGGAATGACATAATATTTTTTTTCTTCAACCACAGCTACATAAATAGGAAAACGTTGATCTGAATTACTCTTTCTCAATTCATTATTTAATTTGATGTCAAATGCATTTACGTCTGGATCAACACTCCCATCTTCTTTTAGGGTAAGTTCTTTCGTAATATATTCATTATATAGTCCTTCGGCTGCTTCTCTTTCTGATTCAATTCCAATTGTAGCTAAGATATTTTGCATTTTTTCTTTACGCACATTTGATATTTGTCGTTCTTTAAGTGAGCTTGCAGTAAAAGCTAATGAAGAGGCTACAACAAAAACCATTAATGTTGCAAATAAAAAAGTGTAAACATTACTATCCCTATTCATCTATATAGTTTTAAGTTGATTTACAGAACTTTTCCAGCGTTTCTTTCGCTTTTTGATATTTCCATTTATTACATAATGATCAATAGTTGGTGCGAATACATTCATTAACAAAATTGCGAGCATCACACCCTCTGGATATGCAGGGTTAAAAACGCGAATCATAATACAAAAAATCCCTACCAAAACTCCATATATCCATTTTCCTTGATTTGTTTGGGCAGCTGACACCGGATCTGTGGCCATAAAAACAATCCCAAAAGCAAAACCTCCGACTACAAGGTGATTAACCCAAGAAAAACTCATAAGTTCGTTTGCTGCCCAAAGATTAAACAACAAGCCCATAAGTGATGCACCCAAAATACCCCCAACGATAATTCGCCAACTTCCTACACCTGTCAGAATTAGGATTAATGCACCAACAGCTGCGCATAGTGTCGAAGTCTCAGCTATAGAGCCTGGTATTGAACCTTGAAACATTTCCATAACAGAATAATTTACTTGTCCACCTGCAGCTAGAGTTCCCAAAATAGTTTCACCTGAAATCGCATCTATTTTAGAAGCTTCTGAAACCCAAACTTTATTACCTGACATGTATGTGGGATAAGCAAAAAATGCAAATGCTCTAGCTGTAAGAGCGGGGTTAAGTATATTCATACCTGTTCCCCCAAAGGCCTCCTTAGCGACTAAAACGGCAAAAGCAGTCGACAAACCAACCATCCAAAGTGGTATGTCAACAGGCATAATCATTGGTATTAAAAGCCCTGTAACTAAATAACCTTCATTCACTTCATGACCCCTGTAAATTGCAAAGCCAAATTCTATTGATAAACCCACTATGTAAGAAACAACTATCATTGGCATAATTTTCCAACTTCCATGGATGAAAGCTTCTATAAATGTAAAAGGACTGCCGGTTTGAATCAAATATTGGTATCCTGTATTATATATACCATATAACAATGCAGGTAAAAGTGCTATTATAACTGTAACCATAGTTCTTTTGAGATCAATGGCATCGCGTATATGGGCACCTTTTTTTGTTGTATGGTTAGGAACAAATAAAAATGTGTCAAAAGCATTTATTGCAGGGGCAAGCTTTTCTAACTTTTGTCCTTTACCAAATGGTTTTTTTATTCTATCTAAACTTTTTCTTATAAAATTCATATATAACTTTTAACCTACTTCATTAATCATCAACTCAATTCCTTCCCTAATAATTTCTTGGGCTTCAATCTTTGAAGTATTTGAATAATCCACTAGCCCAAAATCTTCAGGAACTACTTCGTAAATTCCCAAAGCTTCCATTTTTTCAATGTCACCAACCATACATGCTTTTAAAAGTTGCATTGGATAGACTTCTAAAGGAAATATTTTTTCCATTTCTCCAGTAACAACTAAAGCCCTTTCCTCTCCGTTTAAATTAGTATCAACATCAAATCCTTTTCTGTTGAAAACCCTTGAAAATGAGGTATTAGACAAACTTAAAATATTATTATCTACAAAAGGTAACCATCCAAACATTCTAAATTTATCTCCCTCTGGTATAACAGTCACTAGATTGTTAAAATATCCTAGAAAAGGTGTAGAAGCCTCTCCCGTTAGAACATCTCCGTTAATCACTCTTATTTTTTGGTTTTTTGTACCAACATTTCGTAGAAATGGTTGCAACTCGGCTCCTATTAATGTTTGAAAGTATTTCGGATTTTCAACTGCATTACCACATATTGCTATGGTTCGCCTAGGACAAAAAATTCCTGAACCTAAAAACCTACCTAAATTAGCGACGTCTTCCGCATTTACAGTCCAGACTCGTTCACCAATATTTAGAGGGCTTAATTCTTGGATGTGCAAACTTAAATTACCTGCAGGATGGGGGCCCTGAACAGTATAATGCTGAACACCCTCTATTGATTCAAAATAATCTGAAAATTCTTTTTCTACCCCTAAAAATACTGGTTGATCCACTAGTTTATTTAATAAGTTAATACCCATCTGAAAATCATTTTTTTGATCTTTCAAAATAAACTGTAAATCACCGTATAGCGGATCTGTTTTAACAGTTGAAACAAAAATAGCCTTTGGTGTGTCTATTGGATTAGCAATAATACCATAAGGTCTTTGATGAATAAATGGCCAATTACCACTACTGGTGAGGAGAAATTTTAAATCATCTCGGTTTTTTTTATCCCATCCTGAGACAGAATATTTAACCGAATCTTGATTACTTGAAGCTTTAATTTTAATGATTTCTATTTTTCGTTTAGGCCCTCTTATGATGTTGGTTATGGTTCCAGCCACAGGCGAAACAAATTTTATTTCAGGATTTTTTTTACTGAAGAAAATTGGAGAACCTATTTTGACGGTAGCTCCTTCCCTTAAAATAAGTTTTGGAGTTGTTCCAAAAAAATCGTCAGGCCTTATAGCAAAGTTAGAAGGAGAAATCGTTTTTTCTAAAATTTTTTCTGCACCGCCTTTTAAGTTGAGATTCGCACCTTTACGCGTTCGAATATCCTTTATCACTTCCATTAAATCTAATTCACAAAATCATATCAAATTTAAGAACTAAACGCTTTTACAAAAAACAAATAACAGGGGAAATATCTTATTTATATTAATTCTAAATAAGTGTTCAATCTTTTTTTAAATAACACGCTATTTGGTGGTCAGAGAATGAACATATAATTTTACTAATAATGAAAAAAACCCTTTTTTTTTATTTTAGTTCATTTATATTCAGTCAAGGTATTTCCCAAATTATTTATGAGACACCCGAACCTGATAATATAAAAACAGTAAAATTTTATGGATCTAAAATTACTGATAACTTCCCTTTGGTCAAATTAGGAGAGAAAATAACTCTGATGTTTGACGATTTGAACGGAAACGAAAATGACTATTATTATAAAATAGTACATTTCAATCATGACTGGACTACTTCAGATCTTTTAAAAAATCAGTATTTGAATGGATACGATAACGTTAGAATAGATAACTATATTAATTCTTTTAACACTTTACAAAGCTACACTCATTATCACTTAGAAATTCCTAATAATAATGTTAGTTTAATTGTTAGTGGAAACTATCTTATTAAAGTTTTTGATATACATGATGAGCTAGTATTTTCAAGAAGGTTTTGCATTTATGAGGAATTAGCAAGGGTAAGTTCATCCGTAAATCGGCCACAAAACATGGATCGATTTAATACACACCAATCAATTCATTTTTCAATAACTCCAATAAAAGGGATTTTTAGAAATCCAGAAAAAAACTTGTTTATTCATTTAATTCAAAATAGACAATGGAATAATGAAATTAAAGACTTACAACCACAATATTTGTCAGGTAGGACTCTTGAATATTTTTATGAACAACCTTCACAATTTGAAGGAGGTAATGAATTTTATTTTTTTGACTCTAAAGACTTAAGAATATCTACACCAAATATTAGCCACACAAATAAGTCGGAGCTTTATGAAACATATCTTAATATTGATATACCTCAGATTTATAAGAATTACTCCTACAGTCAGGACTTAAACGGAAGCTATGAAATTAGAAATATTATGATGTCAGGTAATCCAAATAATGAGTCAGATTATAGTTTTGTTTATTTTAGTTTAGCGAGTGATAAAAAAATTAGTGATGGTGAAATATATGTTTATGGAGGGTTTAATAATTATGGTATAAGCGACCTAAATCGTATGTACTATAATCCCTCTTTAGGAATTTATGAGGGTGTAATTTTGCTAAAACAAGGGTTTTATAATTATAAATATGTAATACGAGAGAGAGAAATAATTAATCATAATGGCATTAGCGGTTCACATGCTTTGACTGAGAATGACTATTTAGTATTTGCATATTATAGAGATATCGGCGCAGAATATGACTCTTTAATTGGTGTTGGTAAGTGCAATTCTTTTAACCTTCAAAATTGATATTTTTTAACAGAGTTTTTGTTACCTTTATAATTATTATTTTACAATAAATAATTGTGATACAACAAATTACAGCTGGTATCAAGATTTCAGTTGAGACTAAATTTGAGGGTAGTTTCTTAAAAGAAAACATCCTAAATTATGCATTTAAATATTTCATCACTATTGAGAATCAAAGTAAAAACGTTGTTCAACTTCTGACAAGACATTGGAAAATAAGTGAAGCAATAGCTATGCCTTCTTATATTAATGGGGTAGGTATCGTTGGCAAAAAACCTATTCTTAAACCTGGAGATTCTCACAAATACCAATCAGGAAGTTTACTTACATCACCCATGGCTATTATGTCTGGAACTTTTATTATGATTAATTTTAGTACTGCGAAAAAATTTAATGTTCTCGTACCATGCTTTAAATTAAATGCCCCACATATATTAAACTGATTATATTTTTTCGAATTTATTTTTAAAATAAGCTTTTCAAAAAAAAAATTGTATGTCAAATATTATTTCAAAAGTTCCGGTAGCTAAAAATGAACCTATTTTATCTTACAGACCTGGAAGTAAAGAGAAAAAAGAAGTTTTAGAACAATATGAATCTCTTATCAAAAATCCAATAGAAATAAAAATGAGAATTGGAGATAAAGATGTCAAAACTGCTAATACCTCATCGATGCATCCTCCGCACGATCATCAACATAAACTGGGTTTTTATCATAAAGCAAATAAAAAAAATATTAAAACTGCTATTGATTGTGCATTGGAAGCAAAGAAAAAGTGGAATAAAATGCCCTGGGAATCTAGAGCTGCCATTTTTTTAAAAGCAGCTAATTTGGTAGCAGGACCTTATCGCTCTAAAATTAATGCTGCTACTATGATCGCGCAATCAAAAACTATTTATCAAGCTGAGATAGACGCTGCCTGCGAATTTATTGACTTTCTAAGATTTAATGTTCAGTTTATGCGAGAAATCTATGAAAAACAACCTGAAAATACATCTGAGATATGGAATCGGTTAGAATACCGTCCTTTAGAAGGTTTTGTCTATGCAATAAGTCCATTTAATTTTACAGCCATTGCTGGTAATTTACCTGCTAGTGCAGCATTGATGGGTAATGTAGTTATATGGAAACCAAGTGATTATCAAATTTTTTCAGCAAAAATTCTAATGGACATTTTTAGAGAATCAGGTCTACCAGATGGAGTAATTAATATGGTATTCGGAGACCCTGAGATGATAACTGATACTATACTTGAAAGTGAAGATTTTTCTGGCCTTCACTTCACAGGATCGACAAAAATCTTTAGAGGAATCTGGAAAAAAATAGGTGAAAATATTAATAGATATAGTTCATATCCAAGAATCGTTGGTGAGACAGGTGGAAAGGATTTTATAGTAGCTCACCCTACAGCTGATCCAAGAGAAGTTGCTACCAGTATAGTTAGAGGTGCTTTTGAATTTCAAGGTCAAAAATGTTCAGCCGCATCACGAATCTATATTCCAAAATCAATTGCTGATGAAATAATCAGACTAATTAAATCTGATTTAAAAACTATTTCGATGGGCTCGCCTGAAAACTTTAAAAACTTTATTACTGCAGTAATTCACAAAGAGGCATTTGACCGAATAGTTGGAACTATACAAAAGATAAAAAGTGGCACAAAAGCTAAAATTATAATTGGAGGTAATTATGATGATACTAAAGGTTTTTTTGTTGAGCCTACTGTGGTATTAACAGAAGATCATCAATATGAAACAATGACCAAGGAATTGTTTGGACCTCTTGTTACAATTTACTGTTTTGATGATGAAAATTGGATTCAAATTCTTAAAATTATTGATCAAACCTCAGAATATGCGTTAACTGGAGCTATATATTCAAAAGACAGGTATGCCTTAAATGAGGCTTTATTTATTTTAGAAAACAGCGCTGGTAATATTTATATAAACGACAAACCAACTGGAGCTGTTGTTGGACAACAACCTTTTGGAGGTGCACGTGGATCAGGAACCAATGATAAGGCAGGTTCAATTTTTAATCTTATCAAATGGGTTTCACCAAGACTTATAAAAGAAACATTTATTCCGGCATCAGATTATAGATACCCGTTTCTTGAATAATTGATAATTATTATTTTTTCAAACGGGTAAGTAAATAAGTTTTTTAGTGTCAAAAAATGAATTTTCAAAATAGGTGTTTAAACTATAAACAACTGATCTTGGAAACATTACTAATTCGTCCTTTAAGTCACCTCCCTTTAAATATAATATGCCATTATTAATTTTATTTTTACTTTCCAAGTTTATTTTATTTTTCACCCATGGTACAAAAATATCCATTCTTGAAACCGCACGGCTTATTATAAAATCTGCTTTTTTTGAAAATTGCTCTCCCCGTATATTTTGCACATGGACATTTTTCAATCCAATTTCATCTGATATTTTTTGAACAACTCTCATTTTTTTTCCAACACTATCAACTAAATAAAATATCACATCAGGAAAAAGAATTGCTAAAGGAATTCCTGGAAATCCACCTCCAGTACCAAAATCCAAAATTTTAGTTTGTGGTTTAAAAGAAATAACCTTTGAAATTCCTAATGAGTGAAGTACATGACGTGTGTAAAAATGATCCATATCTTTTCTTGATATTAGGTTTATTTTTGAATTCCATTTCGAATATAATGGTAAAAGAGCTCTGAATTGAAAAAGCTGTTTCTCAGATAAATCCGGAAAGTAATTAATAATATTTTCCACAACTTTTTTTATTTATGCTTATTAAAAAATTAAATTTTAATTTAATTTGTATTAAACTAAAAAATATATGAAACCTACGCAAAGTCTTCGTTTTTCCCGCGAAGATCCCAAAAAATTTTTTAAAACTTTAAATCGTAGAGTTAATGATTATTTTAAAAAAAAGAAAATAAGGAAAACTGGGAATTGGAAACTGCATTTAAAAACATCAATTATGTTTTCAATACTTTTTGCACCATATGTTTTATTTTATCTAATCGATTTTAGTTTGTGGATAAAATTTTTTATGTGTGTTTTGATGGGTGTTGGAATGGCAGGTGTTGGTATGAACGTCATGCATGACGGAAACCATGGTTGCTATTCAAGATATAAATGGGTTAATAAAATTATGGGTGGTAGTATTTATGTTTTAGCTGGAAATGTATTTAATTGGAAGGTGCAACATAACATTTTACACCATACATTTACAAATATTCAAGGCCATGATGAGGATATTGATACTGGTGGTATTTTAAGGTTTTCACAATACTCTAAGTGGTTTCCTTTTCATAGATTCCAACAATTTTATTTCATTTTTTTATACGGGCTTTTAACACTCAAATGGGCAGTTTACGATGATTTTAATCAATTAAAGAATTACACTTCAAGAAAAATAACCTACACGGACAGTAAATCTCCTAAAATGCAATGGATCGGTTTAATAATTTCTAAAATTTTTTATTTTATATTCTGGTTAATATTCCCGATTATTTTTTTAAAAATAAAATGGTGGAGTATACTACTTGGTTTCATCTTAATGCATTACACAGCAGGTCTTATTTTAAGTTTAGTTTTCCAACTTGCTCATGTTATGGAGGATACTAAGATGTTTAAGGCAAATGAAACAGGTACAATGAAAAATACTTGGGCAATACATCAACTTATGACAACTGTGAATTTTTCAACAAATAATAGTTTAATAAACTGGTTTACAGGAGGTTTAAATCATCAGATTGAACATCACTTTTTTCCTCATATAAGCCACATTCACTACTCTCAAATTGGTATAATTGTAAAAAAAACTACAGCAGAATTCAACCTTCCTTACAATGAACACAAAACAACTAGAAGTGCTCTATTTTCACACTTTAAATTTTTGAAAAAAATGGGAGAAAAAAATATTTTATAAAATATGGACAATCTATCAGAAAGAATTAATAGCTTACCTGTATCTGCAACACTCGAAATGGCATCGAAAGCAAGAGAACTAAAAAATAAGGGGATCGATGTTATTGGTCTTAGCCTTGGTGAACCCGATTTTAATACACCCGAATTTATAAAACAAGCTGCAATAAATGCTGTTGAAGAAAATTGGAATTCGTATTCTCCAGTTGACGGTTATGCTGATTTAAAAAAAGCTATATGTAAAAAATTTGAGAGAGATAATAACATCTTATATAAACCATCTCAAATAGTTGTTTCTACAGGTGCCAAACAATCAATTGCTAATGTTTGTATGGTGCTTTTAAATCCAGGAGATGAAGTTGTATTACCAGCACCTTACTGGGTCAGCTATTCAGCAATAGCTACACTTGCCGAAGCAAAATCAGTAATAATTCCCTCAACAATTGAAAATGATTTTAAAATTTCACCAGAACAATTGGAAAGATCTATCAATTCTAAAACCAAACTTGTAATGTTTAACTCCCCAAATAACCCAAGTGGAACAATTTATACTAAAAAAGAACTTGAAGCTATGGGTGAAATTTTGAAAAAATATCCTAACGTTTACGTTCTTTCAGATGAAATTTACGAACATATAAATTATGGCACTCCTCATTTTAGTATTGCAGGAATACCTGAACTTTATGATAGAACAATTACTGTAAACGGAGTTGCAAAAGCTTTTGCAATGACTGGCTGGAGAATTGGATACATTGGGGCACCCAAATGGATCGCCAAAGCATGTAATAAAATGCAGGGGCAAATTACATCTGGAGCCAATTGTATCGCTCAGCGAGCTACTATTACTGCTCTAAATGAACCAATAAAAAAAATTCAATACATGATAGATGAATTTGCAAAAAGAAGAGAAATTATTATCAAATTGCTTAAGGATATTCCTGGAATAAAATTAAATAAACCTAGTGGAGCCTTTTATGTATTTCCAGATGTGTCCTCTTATTTTGGAAAAGTTCTAAAAGGTAAAAAAATTAAAAATGCCACTGATTTTGCTCTGTATCTTTTAGAAAAAGCACATGTTGCAACAGTAACTGGTGAAGCATTTGGAAATGGAAATTGTATTAGAATTTCATACGCTGCATCTGAAGAAAAAATTCGCTTAGCTATTGAAAGAATTTCATCAGCATTGAAATAAAATTTAGTTTTAATTATACCTTTTTTTAAAATTGAAAATGCAAAAAATAACTACTGATATAAATCTTGCAATAAATTCTTTAAAAATTGGAAAACTCGTTGCAATACCAACAGAAACTGTCTATGGATTAGCTGGGGATGCATTAAACGAAAAAGCGGTAAAGAAAATATTTATTCTTAAAAAAAGGCCTCTACACAATCCACTAATTTTACATATCTCAAGCTATGAGAAGCTTCGAGAAATAACAAAAAATGTACCTTTTAAGGCAAAAAAACTAGCAAAAAAATTTTGGCCAGGCCCACTAACCTTAGTCCTTGAAAAGAAAAATAAAGTCTCAAATACTGTTTCGGCAGGAAAATCAACTATCGCTGTAAGAGTCCCTAATCACCCTTTAACACTGAAATTATTAAATTCTATTGACTTCCCACTTGCTGCTCCAAGTGCAAACCCCTCTGGGTTTATTAGTCCAACAACTGCTAAACATGTTTCAAGTTTTTTTAAGGATGGTCTTGATGTAATTCTAAATGGTGGATTATGTAGCAAAGGTTTAGAATCAACAATTATTGGTTTTGAAAATGATAACCCAATACTTTATCGTCATGGCGCAATTCCTATTAGTGATTTAGAAAATTGTGTTGGAACTATCGGCAAAAAGATCAAAGATAATCTTAATCCCAGTTCACCAGGTATGTTTTCGCGACACTATTCTCCAAGGACCCCAATAATTCTCATCAATAATTTGTCCAAGTACATTTATCAAAATAAAGATAAAAAAATAGGTGTTTTAAGTTTTGAAAATAAAGAAGGCTTTTCATTAGCTACCAAACACGAAATACTTTCTAAAAATGGCGATATTGATGAGGCTGCTAAAAATTTTTATTCGGCCCTTCACTCACTAGATAGTAAGAATTTGGATATTATTATAACAACGCTTTTACCAGAAAAAGGATTAGGAAAAACAATTAATGATCGATTAAAAAGAGCTGTAGCTAATTAGCAAGCTCAAAATTATTTTCACTAATTATTTTGTAATAATTTGCTAAGCTGAGATTATGCCAGGGTATTACTACAAAAACCCCTACAATAAAAAATAATGTGCCAAGAATATACCAAGGTATAAAATACAAGTGTAATTTAAATAGCTGCATTTTACGTCCATCCATAATTTTCCAACTTTTCTCTAAAGCTTTGTGAAAGGAAATTTCAGGGTTTTCAGCGATTATATAATATGTCATGGATAATCCTAAACTCAAAATTATACCAGGAAGAATAAGAAAAAATAAACCAATCAAGGTGATTATATTAACTGATAAAAAAGCCAGTAAAATATTTAATAATGGTCTAAAACCTTCAAATATGTGATTAAAAGATGGATTAGAACCTTTAGATATTTTTAAAAAATATATACACAAACCCAACTGTAAGGGACCTGCCAACAAAATTGATAGAAATTCACCAAATGTATTCAACTCAGATGGAATTGAAATAATTAATGCATAAAACAAGCAAACAATTGAAGATAAGAGCCAATTAGGCTTTAATTGAATCCTTGAATTATAAATTAATTCTGTCAAATTCACTAATTATTATATTTAATTTTTATTTAAAATTTTATCTTGTTTGTTAATTGATTCCTGATGAATTGCTTTGAAAACTCTAAGTATAAATTCTTCAGAAAGTTCACGCTCTTGTCCATCTAAGATCATTTTACCTAATATTTCGTTCCATCTCTTGTTTTGAAGAACAGCAACATTATTATCTCTTTTCAATAATCCTATTTCCTTTGCTATTTTCATACGCTTCCCTAGGGCATCAAGAAGCGTTTGATCAGCTACATCAATTTGAGCTCTTAGAGAACCTAGCTTATGTTTGTATGCTTCTTCATCAGTTGTCTTATTTCTTACCTTTAAATCTCGCATAATCTCAATCAACCGCGAAGGTGTCACCTGTTGTTTTGCATCACTCCAAGCATTATCTGGATCCCAATGAGATTCTATCATCAATCCATCAAAATTTAAATCTAAAGCTATTTGTGAAATATCTAAAATCAAATCTCTGCGCCCTGAAATATGCGAGGGGTCACATATCATCGGAAGGTCTGGAAAACGATTTTTTACCTCAATTGCTATTTGCCATTCAGGATTATTTCGGTATTTAGTTTTTTCATAAGTTGAGAATCCACGATGAATTAGACCTAACTTTCTAATCTTTGCGCTATAAAGACGTTCAACTCCTCCCAACCAAAGCGCTAAGTCTGGATTAACTGGATTTTTTACCAAAACAATTTTCTCAGTACCTACTAAAGCATCGGCTAATTCTTGCATAATGAAAGGACTAACTGTGGACCGGGCTCCAATCCACAAAATATCAATGTCATTTTCAACAGCTAATTTAACATGATCTTTATTTGCCACCTCTGTAGCAGTTAATAAACCTGTTTGCTCTTTTACTTTTTTTAGCCAGTTCAATCCTATTGCTCCAACACCCTCAAACATGCCAGGGCGTGTTCTTGGTTTCCAAATTCCCGCTCTAAATACGCTAACATCACTATCCTTCAACTGATTTGCAATCTTTAGAACTTGTTCTTCTGTTTCGGCACTACA
>CABYPG010000009.1:0-80058 GCA_902520765.1 uncultured Bacteroidota bacterium | reverse complement strand
ATATGATAAAAATGATAATGATACACTTTGGGTTAGTGTATTTTTTTCTGAAACGGAAAGGCGTGATGTTGATTACAATTTAAAGAAAATTTATACTTTACTTCATTCAGATGGCAATGAGTCTGGTATTCAATATCTAAATGTAGATTCTATAGATTATTGCACCTTTGGCAACTCAAAGCCATTCAGAGTTAAAATCCGAAATATTTTAAATGACAACTTCACTTACTACTACATTAAAAAAACAGATGCTTCAAGAATTTATGGTTTAGAATATGAGCACATGCTTTCGCCATACAATCTAAATTTTTTAGTTAATAAAAATACGCTAGTTGAAGAGCATATTGCAGGAATTCCAGGAGATACTTTTATTAAAGATTTTTTACCAAAATGTAATGAATCAGAAAAATCACAAATCGCAAAAGAATACGTTAAGTTTAATGAGCGAAGTATGATCCGTCTTTTAGGAGATATGAGAGCCTATAATTATGTAGTTGTTCCAACACATGATTTTGATCAAGTAGTATATAAGATCCGTCCAATTGACTTTGACCAACAATCTTTTGAAGGTAAGCTTTCGGTTTATCGTCCTCAGTTTTTTAAGGAGAATTTTCCAATAATGGAATTAGTTCGTGGTAAACTCAATAAAGACTCAATTAATCAGTATAAAATTGAAGAGCGATCAATTGTTGCCAGACGAATAATAAGTTCTGGGAATCGTTTAAAAAAACTGCTGAAAATAATGCAAAGTGATGAGACAACTTTAGAATCCAATCTACAAAGACTTAAAAAAGAAATTTACAATTTTACCAAAGATCAGGATTTTTTGAAGAGCAAGTCTATGGGAGATGTTATGAGTGCAGCATTAAATTTTGTACGTTTAAATTATGAAAAAGTAAATATGCAAGATTTTTTTTAATAAAAGGAATCTTCGTCGTAATCTAAATTTGTGTCTTCTTCATTTTCTTGATTATCATCAAACAAGAGATCTCCATCTGTTTGAAATTTTTTATCAGGAGGATTTTCTGGAACATCACCTTGACTATGAATTAGATTAGGATAATTTACTCCTGAAATAATTTCGCCTGATTCTTTTAGCTCAACATAAAAAGTCCACATATTTAAAAAGTCGTAAACATATATAAGTCTTTTTTGAGAACCTTTGAAAATTTGATCTAATTTCTCATTCTCCATTGTTGCATTATCATCAATTGAAAATAAGGGAAGCTCTTTACCTTGTTTCCAGTCTTTATCTGATTCATAAAATGATGCTAATTCATTTCCTAGAAAACCAAACGATTTTGTAATTACTTCATGTAAATTTTTAAGAGTGCATTTAGCTTCAATTTCAATGTCCCTTAGTACATCTGCTTCAACATCTAATATTATTCTAATCCTGAAAATCATATTGCCTAAATATACGAATCATAAAAAAACTTTGAGCTCCAAATAAGAATGAAGCTATTAATAAATGAATAGGTTGTGTAGAAAATGGAAAATAAAAATAATACATCATGATTCCAGTCAGAATTTCCAAACCTATAAAAAATATAATGCATTTAAATACTAGTGGAATGGTTCCATTTTTTAATAATTTAATTCCTAAAAAACTGTTCAAAGCAAGTACAACAAGAGAAAAACTTCTGTGAATGTAAAAAAGTATAGGTGCTTTTGTTAGCCAATTTGATTTATTTTCCAAGCCCAAATAATCAGTTTGAATATCAACAAACTCTCTTACTTGTACTCCAAACCCAATCTGAAAAACTGTCAATATTAAACTTAGTAATATTAAAATTTTAAATGATTTTTTTTTAGGGAAATCTATTTTTGACTGATTTTCTCTCTCTAAAAGAAAAACTAACAATAAAATAATTAGCAAAGCCATACCCATATGAGTTGAAATTTTGTAAGACATTAAGTTCGAGTCGACAACCAATTTTCCCAACCATGCTTGGAAGCCCATTCCAAGAATTACAAAAAATGAAAATAAAGTTTTTAAATAATCTTCTTTAAATTTAAAAATTGACGTAATAAAAAGTAAAAGAGTAACAAAACCAGCAACTGCACCAAGTAGACGATTTAAAAATTCAACCCACGTATGTGTCGAGTTAAAAATTGAATATTCGTGCTTGGTATATGCCACCCAATTTTGCGAATTATATATTTTGGCTGAAGTAAAATCATTTAAGGCAACATAAAGAGATTCATTGACAATAATGATTTGTCCTTTTTTGTAATTATGTTTTTTTTTCCAGTCTAGTTGAGAACGATCGGTCGGAGGAATAATGTAACCAAAACATTTTGGCCAGTCTGGGCATCCCATCCCACTTCTCGTCATCCTTACTGTTGCTCCAGCAGCTATGACTAAATAAACAAGTATTACACTAAAAATTAGAAGAAAATTATATGCTTTTTTCATGTGGTTTTAATCCTAGCTTTTCCCCTTCACTTTTCATTTTTTCAAAAGCAGCTTCAAATTCATTTGAAATTAACCCATCTAATATTGCTTCTTTAATAGCATCTTTTATCAATCCAATTTTTTTTGATGGTCCTAAACCAAAGTAATTCATTATTTCTTTTCCATTAATAGGTGGTTGGAAATTTCTAAGCTGATCTTTCTCTTCAACTAAAACGATCTTTTCTCTAACGATTTTAAAATTATTATGATATGCTTTAAAACGTGTTTGGTTTTTAGTCGTAATATCTGCTTCACACAAGGTAATTAAGTCATCTATGTCGTCTCCTGCATCAAAAATTAATCTTCTTACTGCAGAATCAGTAATATAATCTTTCGATATTATTATTGGTCTTGAGCTCATAAGTATTAATTTTTGAACATATTTAATCTTTTCGTTTAAGGGCATTTTTAAGCGCTTAAAAATTTTATAGACCATCTTAGCACCCACATACTCGTGGTTATGAAATGTCCAACCTATTTTTGAATCAAACTTTCTTGTAGAAGCTTTACCGATATCATGAAATAAAGCTGCCCAACGCAGCCATATATTTTTACTTTTTAAGCATAAATTGTCAACCACTTCTAATGTATGGTAAAAATTATCTTTATGTCTTTTTCCATCAATTTCTTCGATTCCTTTTAAAGAAATTAATTCAGGCAATATACGATCTAAAAGTTTAGTCTTTTCTAATAGATAAAATGCTTTTGATGGCTTTTCACAACTCAGGATTTTAGTTAATTCTCCAACTACTCTTTCTTTTGAAATAATATCTATTCTATTGGAATTCTGTGTTATTGCTTCTAATGAATTCTTTTCGATTTGAAAATTGAGTTCAGTAGAAAATCGAATTGCTCTTAGCATCCTCAGCGGATCATCTGAGTATGTAGTATTTGGGTTTAATGGTGTACGTATTATCCCTTTATTCAAATCATTTAAACCATTAAACGGGTCAATTAGATTTCCATAATCTTTTTTATTAAGACTTATGGCAATAGCATTTACTGTAAAATCTCTTCTATTTTGGTCATCTTCAAGTGTACCTGAAAATACTTTTGGATTTCTACTTTGAGGTGAATAAGATTCTTTCCTAGCACCAACAAATTCGATGTCTGTATCTTTCCACTGGATCATTGCAGTTCCATATGTTTTAAATATTTTAACAGATTTTGAGCCCTTTAATTTTTTTTGAACTTCTAAGGCTAATTCAATTCCTGAACCAATCGCTACTATATCAATATCTTTCTTTGGCTTTAATTTAATCAGACTATCTCTAACAAAACCACCAACGAGATAAGATTTTATTTTTAATAGATAAGAGGTATTGCTTATAATCTTAAATAGATTATCGTATTTAGGTCCAAATGATAGATTTTCAGATTCCACAATTTAGAATTATAATCAAATTAGCTAAAACTTATTTTAAGCTGAAACATTGTGCTCTCTAAGAGCTTCATTCAACGATGTTTTTTTATTGGTACTTTCTTTTCTTTTACCGATTATTAGTGCACATGGTACTTGATAGGAACCAGATTTAAAACTTTTGTTATAACTTCCGGGAATAACAACAGATCTAACTGGAATATTACCTTTGAATTCAACTGGACTTTCACCAGTTACATCAATAATTTTTGTTGAGGCTGTTAAAACAACGTTAGCTCCCAAAACAGCTTCTTTTTGAACACGTACACCTTCTACAACAATGCAGCGAGAGCCAATAAATACATCATCCTCTATTATCACTGGAGCTGCTTGAATTGGTTCTAAAACACCACCAATTCCAACGCCACCACTTAAATGAACATTTTTACCAATCTGTGCACAGCTACCTACTGTAGCCCATGTATCAACCATTGATCCCTGGTCAACATATGCACCAATATTCACATAACTAGGCATAAGTATTACACCTGATGAGACGTAGGCTCCTTTGCGAGCTATAGCATGTGGTACAACTCGAATTTGCTTGGATGCATAATCCTTTTTCAAAGGTATTTTGTCATGAAACTCCAGTGGCCCTATTTCTATAGTTTTCATTTTTTGAATTGGAAAATATAAAATGACAGCCTTTTTTATCCATTCATTGACCTTCCAATCTTGATTTAAAGGTTCGGCTACTCTTAATTCTCCTTTGTCAAGCAGATCAATAACTTCTCTGATAGTTTCTTGAGTTTTCGTTTCCTTCAATAATGATCTGGTTTCCCATGCTGCTTCAATAATTTCTTGCATATAAAATTTTTTTCAAAGTTAAAGAATTAGAAACTAACAGAATCAATATGATCAATATGAAAAAAGTATATTTGCTAAAAATATGGGCTGTTTAATTGGTATTGATTATGGGGAAAAAAGAACTGGTTTAGCATATACTGATCCTGACAAAATAATAGCTACTGGTTTGAAAAGTATCTTGACGAAAGATGTGATTAAATTCCTTGGGGCCTTTTTCGAAACAGTTGAAGTTGAAATGTTAATTATTGGAAAACCAATTCAAAAGAACGGAAACCCCTCAAATGTCGAGGTAAAAATCAAGGATTTTATCAAGAAAATAAAAATTAATTTTCCTGAAATTCAAGTTGATCGTTATGATGAAAGATATACCTCTAAAATTGCAAAAAATTTAATTAATGAATCAGGAATGAAGAAAAAGGTGAGGCATGACAAGGGAATTATTGATAAAATTAGTGCAACTTTAATATTGCAATCTTACCTTGAGTTTAAAAAAAATAAATTATGATTTTACCTATACTAGGCTATGGCTCTCCTGTTTTAAAAAAAGTAGCAACTGATATTTCACCTCAGTACCCTAATTTAAATGAACTTATTAGTAATATGTGGGACACTATGTATGCTGCTAAAGGTGTTGGTCTAGCTGCTCCTCAAATAGGGCTGTCAGTACGTCTTTTTGTCATCGACGCAACCCCATTTTTAGATGATGAAAACATGAATGATTTTGAGTTAAATTCTATAAAAAATTTTAAAAAAGTATTTATAAATCCAAAAATTATTGAGGAGAATGGAAATCTTTGGGAATTTAATGAAGGCTGCTTAAGCATACCTGAAATAAGAGAAGATGTCTCAAGAAGAAATAAAATTGTAATCGAATATTTTGATGAAACTTTTCAATCTAATAAACTAGAGCTTAGTGGACTTGCTGCAAGGGTTGTTCAACATGAGTATGATCATATTGAAGGAATTCTGTTTATAGATCATATATCATCATTAAAAAAAAGGCTTATTAAAGGTAAGCTAAATAATATATCTTTAGGATCAATTAAAGTTGACTACGAGATGAAATTCAACAACAGAAAATTGCAATAATTTTTAGTTATTAAAATTATATTTCAATAATGAATTCTAAATCGAAAAAATTAGATGCTTTTGCAAGACTTCTAGATATCATGGATTTACTTAGAAATGAATGTCCATGGGATAAAAAACAAACGATCGAAAGTTTGAGACATCTAACAATTGAGGAAACATATGAACTATCAGAATCAATTTTAAAAGGAGATAGGAATGATATTAAACATGAATTGGGCGATATACTATTACATGTAGTTTTCTACTCTAAAATTGCAAGTGAGGAAAATGCTTTTGATATCAAAGATGTAATCGAGAAAATATGTGAGAAATTAATTTACCGTCACCCACATATATTTGGTAAGATTAAAGTAGCTAACGAATTTGATGTAAAGAAAAACTGGGAAGTACTAAAACTTAAAGAAGGTAAAAATAATTTATTAAGTGGAGTTCCAAATTCACTCCCTTCTTTAATTAAAGCACAACGAATCCAAGAAAAAGCTGCAGGTGTAGGCTTCGATTGGAATACTCCTGAGGAAGTTTGGTTAAAAGTTCAGGAAGAGTTAGATGAACTAAAGGTTGAAATTCAAAAAGGAAATCAAAGTAAAATTCAAGAAGAATTTGGAGATTTATTTTTTTCAATGGTTAATTACGCGCGTTTTTTAAATATTGAACCTGATAGTGCTTTAGAAAAAGCAAATCAAAAATTTATGAAACGATTGTTATTTATAGAAAATAATGCAAGAAAAAATGGAAAATTAATTAATGAATTAAGTCATTCTGAATTAAACAACTTGTGGTTAGATGCAAAAAATTATCATTCACCTGATGATGAGTCTTCCTGATTTTTTAATGTCTTTTTTTCATCTTCCCTTTTTTCAATTATTTCAGCTTTCTTAATTTTTGCAGACTTAATTTTCTTTAAATAAATATATTCATCTTTTCAATTTTCTTTTCACAACTTTTAATTTGTTTTTCAACATTTTTGAATAATGGATTTTCTGTACTTGAATTACTGAAAAACTCCAAATTATTTTCCAATTGAGTTAGTTCTGATTTAAGATCTGATAATTGACTTTTAATATTATCATATTCAATGTCCAATAGTCTTGAATCATATTCGAACATTTGAGTATTAATTGTTTTAATAACTTGTTTTAATTCATCTTTTTCTAAATCTGCATTTTTTATCTCAGTAGTTAAATTTTTAAAAAATATTTGATTAATTTTTAACTCATTTTTTGTGTCTAAAGCCCCAAAATTTTTCCAATTTTGAAAGTGCTCTTCCAATTGACTTTCAATTGACTCAATACTTTTGTCAAATTGATTGCTTTTGATTTTATCCAAATATGCCTTTTTTTCTACTAATAATTTTTCTTGTTCATTTGTAATGCGTTTATATCCCAATTTTAGTCGATCAAAATAATCTTTATGAATTCCAGAAAAATCATTCCACAATTTATTTTCAATTTTTCTAGGAATAAAACCGACCATTTTCCATTTTTTTTGGAACCCCTTCATTTCTTCTACACAACTATCCCAATTTTCACTTTCCAAGATATTTTTCGACAAGTTTATAATTTCTTTTTTTTCATTTATGTTTATGTTAAAAGTGTTCTTTTGTTCTTTGTAAAACATATTCTTTTTACGCATAAATTCAGTTCCATATTCCCTGAAACTTTTCCATAATGTCTTACTATTCTTTGAGGGAACATAACCAATACTCTTAAACTCATCTCTTAGTAAATTAAAATTTTTTAGAGCATTTTGCCAAGAATTATGATTCTCTGGAATTTTTTCAAGGATACTTTTCATTTTTTTTAGCAACTCATTTTTTTTAATGAGATTTTCTTGCATAATACCTATTTTATCTTTCTGATATTCTTGTCTTTTGGTTTGAATCCCTTTCGAAGCTTTTTGAAATCTAAGCCATAAATTTTCTCTATGTTCTTTAGCAACTGGCCCTAGATCATTTTTCCATTTTTGATGCAATATATTGAGGTCTCGAGATGCTTTCATTACATCTGCTAATTTTTCAAGTTCTTCAGCTTTCTCTATAATTTTCAATTTTTCTTCAAAATTATGTTTGTAGTCAAGGTCCCTAAATTCTCGATCAAGGTGTAAAAAAGCATAAAACCTCTCTACATGATGCCTGAAAGTTTCCCATAAATTTTGAGTTTCATTCCTAGGGACGTAACCTGTATTATACCAACTTTCTTGAAGTTCTCTAAACCTCTTGTATGTGTTCGAATCTATTTGATTTTCATCAATAAGTTTCTTTATTTCATTAATGATATTATTTTTCTTTTCAAAGTTAATTTTTTGGGTTGCTTCTTGTTTTTTGTAATAATCCCTCTTCTTTTTTCTGTATTCAAAAGTAATTTGGTCAAATTTTTTTTTGTATTCTGGTTTGAAGAAAAAATCTATTTCATTTCCACCTTGTTTAACAAAAACTTTTTTTTGTTTGTTTGCTTCATTTTGAAACTTTTGCTCAAAAAGTTGATTAATTTGTTTAAGATCTTGTTGATTTTTTAACCATAAATCTTCTTTAATCAATTCTTCGAAAGTAACAATGAGTTTTTCTGTATCTAGCGCACTATAATCTTGTTTCTCTTTTTCTAAATTATCACTAGAGTTAGTATTACCCCTTGTTTTTTTCAGATTTTTATCCTGTTTAATTTCATCTTTTGATAGAGAATTTATTTTTTTTGGATCATCTTTCAAATTAGTATTTAGTTCATTGATTTTTTTTGTACTAGTCTTGGTTTTCTTTTTTTCTTTTTTCTGCTCAAGATTTTTTTGACTTTTAATTTGCGGCTTTGTTTTTTCCTCCGCACCAGGTTGTAGAATATTATCTTCCATAAGTATCATTTGTATTAGTACACTAATATACATTTTTTTGATTTTTGTAAGTAGAATTAGCTAAATTTAGCTAAATGTCCAAAGCTTCCAAGATTCCTCTGCTTGGTATTTGAGCATTTTGAAACCATTAGAAGTTTTACTTCCATAGAATTTACCTTTTTTTAAAAACTCAGTTTCTTTTGGATTATATATTAAATCAAAAAGTGAATTTTTTGTATCTAGGTATTTATAGGGAATATTTGGTGCTTCCAAGATGTTTGGATATGTTCCAATAGGTGAGGCATTAACAATTATATCAGTTTTTCTTATAATCTTTTTTGATAATTGATCGTAATTTAACTGATCACCGCTAGGAAAACGGGAAACGACCTTAAAATTGCATCCAATTTTATTAAACACATATTTTATTGCCTCAGAGGCACCCCCTGAACCAAGAATCAACGCATTTTCTGGGGTCAATTTGAACTGCTCCTCAAGAGCTTTTTTAAATCCTAAATGATCTGTGTTGTGACCAATAATTTTTCCTGAAGATTCAAAAACAATTGTATTAACAGCCTTAATAGCTTTAGCTTCCTCTGACAGCTCATCTAAGAATGGAATTATAATTTTTTTGTATGGAATTGTAACATTTAGGCCTTTTAAATTTGAATAAGTATTAATTAACTTTTTAAAGTCCCCTACTTCTTTTAGATCATAATTTGAATAGATGCAGTCATTTAAATTATTTTTTTTAAATTTTTTTGAAAAATATTTTTTTGAAAAAGAGTAATCAATATTTCTACCAATTAAACCAAAAAGCTTAAGTTGTTTTTCTTTTCTCATAATGATTTAAAACAAGAATAATAATAATTCCAAAAATTATACCGGTAAATTCAAAATAGGTTTTTAATTCGAAAATATTTGGCAGGTAATATTTAAAATTTAAAAAAATTTCTTTACCAACTGAGTTTGTGACGAGATTTCCATATTCGTCATACAAGTACTCTTTCACTTTCCAAGGATATATTAATATCAGTGTGCCTGAAATAAATCCAATTATTATTGAGATCGTTTGGTTTGGAAATTTATCTAACACTAACTTCAAAATGTTTGAGAATATGACTAATCCAAATAAAGAGCCTAAAGTAAAAAAACTTATAATTATTAAAAACCTCCTAGTATAAGGCTCCGAAAATGGGACAAAATTTAAAAAAATAATTTCTGATACTACGTAATATAATTTATTTACAGCATCAACTAGTAATAAATTATAATTACCCAATATTAGAAGTAAGAAAGAACCTGAAAGACCAGGTATGGTCATACCAGACACACTTATAACACCGCAAAAAAATATGAAAAATAGATTATCGTTTTCCCCCATGGGACGTACAAAACATAATGACAAACCTAGTATAAACCCCACAGCCAGGAAAAAAAATACACTTTTCTCCCATTTATCTATTTTCTTAATTATCAAAAATAAAGAGGCCAGAATCATACCAAAAAAACAAGCTATAACAAGAGTTTCATTAAGTTTAAATAAATAATCTAATAATACAGAAACACTGAAATAACTAATAATCACGCCACTAAAAATTAAAAATAAAAAGCTGCCATTTATATATGTCCAAAAGCTTCTAAATTGGAAGTTTAGTAGCTGGTTTAAAGCATTTAAATTTAGTTTTTGAAATGAATTCAAAAGTTTTTCATAAAATCCAAATACTAATGCTATGACTCCACCAGAAACACCTGGTATTTTATTTGCAGTACCCATTGCAATCCCTTTAAAAACAAGGATTAGAGCTTTCATAATTGATTTTTTACTTGGTAATGTCGTCATTTTTTAAAAAATGATTTAACTTTTTCTAAAATGGAAATTGTCATAAAGCCCAAAAATAAAAATGCAATAGCTTTAGTTATCTCTGGGTTATCTCCATTATAGTTTTGAGGTAATACAGGAACCATTTGTAGATCTTTAATGGAATTACTTTTATTTGCAACATTTTGCCACGGCCATATTTTATTTAGAGAACCCATCATCATACCGATTAAAAAAGACATTGAATATTTTCGATAATTATCTAAAATAAAAGTTAAGAACTTTGTAAAGAATTTTATTCCCAAGATAATACCCAAAAAAAATATTCCTAGAACTTCAGTAACATCGATAAATATCTCTTTATTAAAGTTCAAAATAAGCTGTTGAGCTTGTCTTATATTAGATAAAATTATTTGATAAACACCCATTAAAAGAAGAATATAAGCTCCTGAAATTCCTGGAAGAATCATGGCTGTAATTCCAAAAAAACCGGCCATAAATATATACCAGAGAGAAACATCTTGAATTGTGCTTGGAGTAATCTTTATTATTAGAAATGAGATGAAAATTCCAACAAAAAGAGAAAAAAATGAAATGGTTTTTTTTAAAATTTCAATTCTAATAAGGAAAATAAAACTTGACAATAAAATTCCAAAGAAAAAAGACCAGAGTCCAATAGATTCATTCTTAATTAGCCATTCTAAAATCCATGAAAATAAAAGTATACTTGTAATAATACCTGATATTAGTATCAAAAGGAATTTTCCATTAATTTTATTCCAAACAAATTTTATTCCATTTGTTTTTATTTCAATAATAGTTTTCCATGAAATGGAATTTATACTTTTCAGTAGCTTCTCGTATATACCAGTTATTAATGCTACAGTACCACCTGAAATTCCAGGAATCATGTCTGCCGCACCCATAAGTATTCCCTTAATGAATATGGCTAAATATTGCATCCTTGTTTTTTTAGGAACCGAAGTATTAATTTGATATTAAAAACTTTTAAGTAGCTATGTTTTAGCAATAACATTTTCAAGCTCAGGAAAGAGAAAGAAAAATTTATTTTTATGTTTTTTTTCCATCTGATTCAAATTTAGTAAATACGTTCCTTCATCAATTTTATTTAAATAGAAATAACAGCCAGCAATTCTTATTTCTAAATCTCTGTTATTCGGACAAAATGAAAAGGCATTTTCTGCTAAAGTTTCTGCTTTTTTCCAGTCTTTTTTCTTAAGAAAAAAATCAATAATTTTAATTATTATGTCAGATTCATAATATCCAAGCGCAAAAAGTTTTTGGCAAGATTTAAATATTTCATTTTCTTTTTTGAGCTCAATGCATAATTCAGCATTGCTTTTCCATAATTCAATAGAATCCCCGTTTATCATTAAAGATTTTTCAAGATAAAGCTTTGCCTTTTTAAACTTTTTTTGTGAGGTTAGAAAGATAATCAATGATTCCCAACAATTTTCATTTGTTGGTTCTAACTCGACTGATTTAAAATAAAATTCTTCCGCGATATCAAAATTCCCAAGCTTTTCATAACACCTCCCAATAGAATTTTGAATAAATGCACTTGTTTCAGTTGTTTTTAAGGCTAATTCATAATTTAGTATTGCCTCATTTAATCTTCCAAGTAATTCAAGTAATTTTCCTTTTTCAATATATGCACCAGTAAATGTATCATCACTAATTATGGCAAACTCATAGGCAGACAAGGCATCCTCAGGTTCACCAGACTTTAAAAAAACTTTACCTAATTGATGCCATGCTACTTCACAATAAGGATTAAATTCTAAAACTTTATTAAGTGATTCAATTGCAGCTTCATCCATATTTAGTTTCTCATAGCAATGTAATAGATTGTAAAGCGATGGATAGTCCTCGGGATTGTCACTTAAACAGCTTTTAAAAAAATGGGAAGCTTTGTTATAATTTTCTACGAGCAAATATTCCATTCCCAATAGATTCCATATTTCGCTTGGATCATCGGAAATCCTTAAAGCATGATGCAAGTGTTTTATAGAATTCTTATGGTCTCCTTTTTTAGAGGAAATACTTGCTCTTTGCAAAGCAATTTCCTCATCTAAAGGATTAAGTTCTTCAATATACTCTAAGAGCTTAACTGCATTATCATATTTTTCATCTAAAATATATATCTCGCTTTGTAGAAGAAGTAACCCATGGCAGCTAGGATGCTGTTGTAAACCCATTTGAAGGGCCTTTTTTGCTAGTTGGTTATCACCATAACTTAAGTAATGCACAATGATATCTTCAAATTCTTGCGCATCAAAATAAAAGTTCATGTTGGTTTTTAGCATACGCTTGAACTTTTCTATTGATGATTTGGTTTCCCCTGGATCGAAATTGAGCATAGATTGAAACAACAATTACTAAATTTAAGGACTCCTAAATGGAATAAAGTCAAAGATTAATATTGTTTTTAACAAATTAATTAACACAAAAAGAATTATAGATTATTTAAAACTTCACGAATAATGGTACACCCTTTTTTTATCTCATTTTCACTAATGGTCAATGGAGGTGAAATCCTCAAAGCTTTTTTTTCCCATAGTAGACGAAATAGAAGGACTTTATTTTTAATACACTCATCTATTACTTTATCAACCATTTCGTCATTTTTTAGAATAGCCGCTAACATTAGCCCTTTTCCTCTTATTTCAGTAATTTTGTGATGTTTTAATTCTTTTCTAAAAAGAGCCTCTTTTCTTTCAATTTGTCTAATTAATTTCGAATCTCTCAAGACCCTTAATGTTGCTAGAGAGGCAGCTGCTATTACTGGATTGCCCCCAAAAGTTGTGATGTGTCCAAGTTTAGGTTTTTCTTGGAAAAACTTCATTAAATTATGTGAAGATGAGAAAGCTCCTACGGGTAATCCTCCACCCATACCTTTACCCATCACAATTATATCAGGTTCAACATCAAAATGTTCAAAGCCAAAGAAACGACCAGTTCTTCCAAACCCTGGCTGTATCTCGTCTAAAATTAATAATGCACCCATTGAGTCACATTTCAATTTTACCTTTTTTAAGTAGTTTTGATCTGGAACAATAAATCCAGCACCTCCTTGAATAGTCTCAAGTAATACACAAGCGGTTTTTTTTGTAATTTTTTTTAAATCATTTTCATAATTAAATCTGATAAATTTAACTTTAGGCAGCATGGGACCGTAACCCAGCTTTTGATCATCTGAGCCTAATAAACTCAAAGACCCGTGAGTACTACCGTGATAACTATTAAAAGCACTAATTAATTCCTCTCTTCCGGTAGCTTTTTTAGCTAATTTTATTGCACCCTCTATTGCCTCAGTTCCAGAATTTGTGAGATAAACTGTCTCTTGATTTTTTGGAAGAAGTTCTAATAACTCTTTACATAATTTAACTGCAGGGGCTTGAACAAATTCGCCATAAACCATAACATGCATATATTTTTTTATTTGACCCTTTATTGCTGAAGTTACTTTTGGATGTAGATGTCCCAAACTACAAGCCGAAACTCCAGCTATAAAATCCAAATATCTTTTTCCGTCAGTTGTTGTTATATAAGATCCCTTTGCTTTTTTTATTTCTAACGAAAGTGGATATGGATTGGTTTTTGCTTGAAATTTTAAAAAATCTTCTTTTAGTGAATGCATGATTCATTTATATTGATTTCAGGTTTACCAAAGGTTAAAAAGCTAAATTAATTTTTCTCTTTTACATAACTATCAAATAGATCACTAATACTATTTGGCCGCTCATTATCTCTCCATATAAAACCTTTTAAAGTACGATCATTTAATGGGATTTCTTCTTCAGGATAGACATTGCCAGTTGGTTTAACCAAAAAAGTTATATCATTTATTTCTCCATCTAAAAAATTCATTTTTAATGCGCTACAGGTTGTTTTATCAATCCCAATCAGTTCATAGTTTTCATCATTGTATAAGTAATATATCATCTCAGTATTTTTTTTGATAATAATATTATCAAGTTTTCCATCTCTAAATGATCCGTCTAATAAACCTCCTTTAATTTGGTTAAAACTCTCCTCACTTAATGTATCTTTTTCAATGATTAAAACGTTTCCAGAAATTTTTAAAGAATCTAATTTATTTGTTTTTTTGTTCGACATTAAAAGAATTTTATTTCCTGACATTTGACTTTTATTGAACCAAATCACCGGATTTGATTTATTTCTGTCAACTTCTGTAAAAATTTGTTCTTGTTTTCTTGTAAGTGGTTTGCTAAGCAGTTTGGTTAATCCTGCTGATTTGTCTAGATGAAGAGAATCGGAGCGACCTCTCATATCATTTTTCAAAATTCTTACATCATAGTACGCTCTAATTATTCTTCTATCATCTGGGCCAGTTGCTAGAAGCGTGTCAGCACTTATATATAAGGTATCTCTTTCAATAAGATTAATTGACAATGCATTTTTTGTGACAACCGCTGAATCTTTAGCTTTAAAAAATTCAGCATAATGCCCTTTTATAATGGAATTATTTATAGAATCAAAAATACTTACATTTTTGGTTGCTGCAGCATATTCTTTTTGACTTTCAAAATAAAGGCTATCTCCTTTTATGATTTTATTATCATAATAGAGTATTGCATTTTTTTTAAAAAATCCCTTTTCATTTCCTAAATCATAAAAACCATTCTTACATTTAATTATATAATTTTCACCTTCAATTTTTGATTCGCCATAAAGGTATGCTTTATTATGTTCAGTATAATAATCTAATCGATTTGAGTTAACAATGTATTGAGGATTAGATATTTTTACATCAGAAACAAAACGGTACTTTTTTTCTTCTATAAAATACCTGCCTTTATTGCTAGTTAATGTGCTTGAACTATCAACAATAATACCCTTCTTTTTATAAAAAGCTTGATTAGTGATTCTATCCAGTTTTAATTCCTCTGTTGAAAGCGACATGTCAGGGCGGTTAAAAAAAACATTTCCATTAGCTTTTGCAATTTTTGTTTTCCCATCATATTCTATCTTTCTACAGGTCATTTTCAAAGTATCCCCTTGAGTGAAAATTACATTTCCAATAGCTTTAAAATAATTGTCTTTAGAATAGAAATAAGCTAAGTCTGATTCTATTAATGCTCCTTCATGAAACAATAAGACCCTTTTTTTCGAATCTTTAAAAAGAATGTTAGCTCCAGGGTAAATTTGTTGATTTTTTTTTGATCCTCCTGCTTCACGAATCTCAATAATCTTGTTTTCTTGTCCTAATAAACAATAATTGACCATTAAAGCTAATGCAAATATTAGAACATTAGGCGAAAACTTCATTGACTTAAAAATTATTTAAAAATTGTTTGTTTTCTGTCGGGCCCAACAGAAACTATTTCGATTGGAACTTCCAAAGCATTTTCTAAAAAAGAAATATATTTAACAAAATTTTTTGGAAGATTCGAAAACTTTGTGATAGTTGTTAGATCTTCATCCCATCCTGGAATTTCTTTAAAAATAGGTTTGAGATTATCAGTACTTATATTATACGGGAGGTAATCAATCTCAACACCATTCATCTGATACGCAGTACATATTTTAATCCTTTTAAAACCACTAAGTACATCTCCTTTCATCATCATTAATTTGTTTACGCCATTAATCTTAACAGAGTATTTTAAAGATACAAGGTCAATCCAACCACATCGTCTTGCTCTACCAGTAGTTGAACCAAACTCATTTCCAACTTTAGCCATTTTTGCCCCTTCTGAATTAAAAAGTTCAGTAGGAAATGGACCACTTCCAACTCTCGTTGAATAAGCTTTAAATATTCCAAAAATATCTCCAATTTGATTTGGAGCTACACCAAGTCCAATACAAGCTCCAGCAGCTGTTGTAGTTGATGATGTTACAAATGGATAAGTACCAAAATCAATATCAAGAAGTGAACCTTGAGCACCCTCACACAAAATTTTCATTCCATTTTTTTTTGAATTTATTAGAAATTGTTCGCTATCGATTAATTGCATTTTTTTTAGTGATTCTATGCTTTTAAAAAAAATATTTTCATCTTGAGCTAAATCATATTCTTTATTAGGATTGTAACTTTTTAAAATATTTAGATGTTTTTTAGTAAGCTTTAAATATTTTATCTTCCAATTCTTATCCAAAATATCGCCTACACGAATACCATTTCTACCTGTTTTGTCCATATAGGTAGGACCAATCCCTTTAAGAGTGGAGCCAATTTTTGATTTTCCTTTTGCCTGTTCTGAAGCCGCATCAAGAATTTTATGTGTGGGAAGAATTAGATGTGCTTTCTTTGATATTAAGAGCTTTTTACTAAAGTCTATTTTGTAAGGACTTAGATCATCAATCTCTCTTTGAAGACTTATTGGGTCAATTACCACCCCATTACCTATAAGATTCAAAGAACCTTGATGAAAAATTCCTGAAGGAATTGTGTGAAGCACATGTTTTTTTCCTTCGAACTCTAATGTATGTCCTGCATTTGGACCCCCTTGAAACCTTGCAATTATATCGTAATTGTCAGTTAATACGTCAACAATCTTTCCTTTTCCCTCGTCTCCCCACTGAAGTCCTAGAATTAAGTCAAATGCCATCGAAATTATTTAATTTTTTTTTTGGTACCGTAAAAATATAATGAATGATTTACAATTTCGACTTCAAAAATTTCTTCAATAGTTTTTTTTATTTGTTGTATTCTAGGGTCACAAAATTCCTTTACTTCACCAGTGTCTGTGTTTATAAAATGATCGTGCTGGTGATCGAAATAACACTTTTCATATTGAGCTTGGTTTTTACCAAACTGATGTTTTCTAACTAAACCACAATCAAGAAGAAGTTCAATTGTGTTGTAAAGAGTTGCTCTACTCACACGATAGTTCTTATTTTTCATTTTGATATAAAGTGATTCAATATCAAAGTGTTCCTTACTATCGTATATTTCGAACAGAATGGCAAATCTTTCAGGGGTTTTTCGATGTCCATTAAGGTTTAAAAAATTGACAAAAACCTCTTTAACAATATCTTGATTTGATTTTTTTAATTCTATCATATTCCAAAGATAGTTATTACGTTTTTATTCTCTGATAATTTTATCAATACCATTAACCCTGGACAAATTTTGAATTAATTTTATTAGTACATTTTTATTGAGAACACTTACATGAATTACTCCTGTAAAAAAAGAATCCTCACTATCGAAATTGATTTTGTTAATGTCAACACTCATATTATTAGAAATCAATTTTGTAACCTCATTAACCAAACCTTTTCTGTCAATTCCAGATAACCTTAATACTGCGTTATATTCTTGCGAACTTGAGTCAATCCATTTTGAGGATATCACTCTATAAGCAAAATTAGATTGTAAGCTAAGTGCATTTGGGCACTCTTTATGGTGAACTTTTATCCCCTCATTTGAGGTTATAAATCCAAAAACAGGGTCGCCAGGAATTGGACTACAACAATTGGCAATGCTATGAGCGAGTTGTTCTTTATCTTTCCCAAAAACAATTTGATCAAATCTTTCAGTAAATTCATCATTATCTTTTTCTATTAAATGTTCTTTTTTTTTGACTTTTCTTTTGAAGAAATTTAATAATGTATTTTGGTATGATTTTGCAAACCCTTTAAGTTTTTTATTATCAACTGTGCCAATAGCGACTCGATAATATAGATCTTGAACATTTTCAAACTCAAAATATTCCAGCATTTTACTTATCGTTTTGTTATTATGATTTAATTTTAAGGATTTAAGCTTTCTTCTTAAAATTTCTTTTCCTTCAGTTGCTCTAATTTTCTTCTGCTCATTGATAGACGACTTAATAATCGACCTTGCGCGTGATGTTACGACAAAGTCTAACCAATTAATTGTAGGTTTAATATTTTCAGATGTAATGACTTCGATTTGATCCCCACTTTTCAGCACTTTACTTAAAGGGACAAGCCTGTTGTTAACCCTCACTCCTCGTGTTTTTTCTCCGATCTCTGAATGAATAAAAAAAGCAAAATCTAATGCGGTAGAACCCTGAGGTAAAGATTTTAATTCACCATTTGGGGTAAATACAAAAATCTCCTCAGCATAAAGATTAAGCTTAAAATCTTCAACGAAGTCAACGGCATTGCCAGTATTATTTTCTAAAACCTCTTGAAGTCTATTTAACCAGTTTTCAATACCAATATCTTTTGGATTTCCCTGCTTGTATTTGTAGTGTGCTGCATACCCCTTTTCTGCAATTTCATTCATTCTGTCAGACCTTATTTGAATTTCCACCCATTTATTTGAAGGACCCATTACTGTGATATGAAGTGCTTCATAACCTGTTGATTTGGGAGCAGATATCCAATCTCTCAATCTAGTCGGGTTAGGAGTAAAATTGTCTGTAACAATAGAATATATTTTCCAAGCTAAAAATTTTTCGTTATTTCTATTTGATTTGTAAATAACCCTTATTGCAAACTTGTCAAAAACTTTTTCAAAAGAAACATTTTGGGTAAGCATCTTTCTATGAATTGAATAAATTGATTTACTTCTCCCTTTAATTGAAAAATTGAGATTTTCTTTTCTTAACTCTTTACTTAAGAACCGCGAGAAAGATTTTATATATTCATTTTGGGATCCTTTTGTTTCTTCTACTTTTTCTTTAATTGAGTTATATCTCTCTGACTCAGTATACTTTAAGCTGAGATCTTCTAACTCGCTCTTAACATTGTAAAGGCCTATACGATGTGCTAGTGGTGCATATATGTAAAGTGTTTCAGAAGCTATTTTTACTTGTTTATATTCAGGCATAGCATCCATTGTTTGCATATTGTGAAGGCGATCAGCAATCTTTATAATTATAACTCTAACATCATCATTGAGAGTGAGTAACATTTTTCTAAAATTTTCTGCTTGCAAAGAAATATTCTTATCTTTTTTGAGATTAGAAATTTTTGTTAATCCGTGAACTATTTTAGCTACATTTTCGCCTAGTAATTGCTCAATATCTCTGAGAGTAAACTTGGTGTCCTCTGCTACATCATGCAATAAAGCTGCACAAATAGAGGTTGCATCTAATCCAATTTGTTGTGCAACTATTTTTGCAACACTAATAGGATGAAAAATATAAGCTTCACCAGATTTTCGCCTTTGTTCGCTGTGAGCTTCTACTGCCATGTCAAATGCTAGCCTGATCATTTTTTTATCTGAATCACCTAGAGTTTGGTAGCTTATTCGTAAAAGCTCTTTATATTGCTTAGCAATTTCTTTGTTTTCTATTTTTGAATCAATTAACATACTAATTGAAAGATACTAAAGAATTGTATTCTTATCAAGTTTCTTGTTTTTTCGGATAGCCTCATATATTAATATGCCTGCTGAAACGGATAAATTTAAAGAATTGGATGTTTTTGTCATTGGGATAACTAAGTTTTCAAAAGCTTCTTTTGACCAAAAATTGCTTAAACCTTCACTTTCTGACCCAATTACTAATGCGCATGGCAATTGGTAATCACATTCATCATATCTCACTGCATTTAATTTAATAAATGTTGTTAAGATGTTAAATTCTCTTTTCTTCAAGAATGATAGAACATTTTCATTAGATGCTACTGCAGTTGGTATTTTAAATATATCTCCAAGGCTGGAACGTATGCTATTTGGATTGTAGAAATCAGTTTTTGGATTAGAAATTATGATAGCATCAATTTTAGCTGCAGCTGCAGTTCGATATAATGCCCCAATATTACCAGGTTTTTCTGGTTCTTCTAGGACAACGATTAGAGACTTTTTTGATAGCTTAAGAGCTTTTAATTCGTGTGATTTAGATCTTGTTACAGCTATTATTTTCTCACCACCGGATCTAATACTTATTTTTTTAAAAGTTTTTTTTTCTATAACTGAGGTTCGTGAATTTTTAAGTGCATCATTTATATTATTATTAATAAAGCTAACACCTTCTTCTAAAAAAATTCTTTCAATTATATATTTAGCTTTTAGCGCGTTTATAATTTCTCTCTCACCTTCAATAATAAATAACCCTTGTTTTTTTCTTTCCCTTGATTTTTTGTAAAGGATAAGCATTTTTTTTAGCTCTAAATTTTTAGTACTTCTTATAATTTCCACTAAAATATTTTAAAATTATAAACATTAAATTAATCAATTTTATGTTTAATTAGATCACTATTTTTAAGATAACCAACAACCAATCCTACCATTCCTTCATAGCTCTCAATTCCCATTGATTGGCCATTAGCTTTTAAATATGTATCGTAACTTTTTTTTATTATTGGTTCAAATGGATTCTGATATTGATTCCAAAACCTTGATATTTCCTTGTAGTTTTCAACTACCCCAGGGTTTAACAATTTCATATATTTTTTTGCTTTTACGGGGTCAATTTTTAATAGGTTTGAATAACAATAATTTATCGCAAATGTTAATCCAGCATATTGAATGTAAGGGTCCGAATTTTTAAAACAAGTAATAAAAGCAATAAAGTTTGCTTCATTTTCTGATGCAAATCCTACTTGGTGTGCCATCTCGTGGGCAGCTGTAACGATAAAATTCAGCTTTGGAATGTTAAGATTAATATTTGATTCTAGAGTAAAAGGGTTCAGATAGCCTGCAAAACCCATATAATTTAATAAGTTGCTCCATAGAGATTTTTTTAAAAATGGTTTTTGCTCAAATTTTTGAGAGAAATGAAATTCATTACAAATCATCTTTATAATTTGATCTGATTCATGTGAAACTTTAACAATTTTATTTCTATCCTTTGTTAGCTTTAGGTGTAATAAATTTGTTGAATTGACAAGATAATGAAGAGTTTTTATCAATTCAGTTTTTTGAAATTCTATGTCTAAATTCATTTTTTTACTAAGAGGTAAACGATAATAATTTAATCCCCAGTTAAGATTAAAAATTAAAAAGACTAATGAAAAAATTGAGGTAATATTCATAAAAATTACACCTATTGACAATTTTTTTCTTAATAATTTTAAAAATAATATTGGAATAAGTATTATACCAAAACCGTATATTAAATCTCCTATTGGATAAGAAAATCTTTCGAAAAAGAAGTCATGTGTTTTGTAAATAAGAGGATATAAATAAGCACTGTAATATTTTTCTATCCCCATCGGGTTATCTTTAAAAAAGTTTAATGCAACAAGTTGAATAGGTATTAAACAAAAAAGAATTAAGTGAATTTTTATTGACTTCAAATTCTTAAAACCCAATTCTAAAAAATTAATCTTCTAAAGAGTTAATCTCAACTTCAAAAATTAAATCAGACATTGGTGGAATGCCTTGAACACCATTTTCACCGTAAGCTATATTGTAAGGTAAAAATAGAGTTGCTTTATCACCTTCTTTAAGTAATCGCACCCCCTCTTTAAAGCCTTCAATCATTCGATCATTTTGACCCACACTTGCCAATATAGGTTGGTATCTTCCAGAATTTTTTCTTTGCCAGCTAAAGACCCCATTGAAATTTGCTACTTCTTCAACACTTGTTTCTAGTAAAGTCCCATCTTTGAAATATACTGAGTAGTTTATTCTTGCCTTATTTGTAACTTTTACAGCTCTTCCATTGCCTTTGAAGGTAATAATATATTTTAAACCTGATTTTGTTTGTTTAGTTCTTTTTTCAAGTGAATTAAATTTTAAATAATTTTTATTTGTGGCATTGGATTTTTTTTCTTCATTTTCTTTTGCTAGTAATTCTTTTTTCACAAAATAATTTTCGAAAATTTTTGGTGCATCAAAATTTTTCGCTTCATGTCCGTTTCTAATTATTTTTATGCTTTTAATTAGGTCATTTTGTTCAATACTATCAATAATCTTTTGTCCTTCTACAACTTCTCCAAAAACAGTGTGCCTGCCGTCCAACCATGGAGTTGCTTTATGTGTAATAAAAAACTGGCTTCCATTTGTTCCAGGACCACTATTCGCCATAGACAGAATTCCAGGACCTTCATGAGTTAACTCACTAAACTCGTCATCAAATTTATACCCTGGTCCTCCTGTTCCATTTCCCAATGGATCTCCTCCTTGGATCATAAAATCATTGATTACCCTATGAAATTTTAATCCGTTATAAAACATTTTTGATTTAAATTCTTCACTAACTCTGGGATTATCCCCCTCACTGAGAGACACAAAATTTGCAACAGTAATAGGAGCTTTGTTTATTGCTAATTTCAAAAATATAGGACCTTTACTCGTTTCTATTTTTGCATATAAGCCTTTATCTAAGTCAGGATTTTGATCAGCACAACCTATAATTAAGTTGATTATCAAAAGGGTTGAAAAAATTTTTTTCAAAATCATAATTTATTTAAATATTTTTATAATCTTTCAATTGTGTAACGGAGGGGTTGGCTTACTCCAACCTTATTCCCATCACCTTGGTAACCAAAACAAAGGTATGAAGGAAAAAGAAATACAACAATTTCTTTAGGTCTCATTATCTTCACTCCTTCCCTTAAAGCAGGCAATATATTCTCTTTGTCAACTAAATAGTCAACAATTCCTAATTCATTTTTGGTGTAGAGTATTTTTTTGTTTAAATCTTCTATTTTATACGTAAAACGCAATCTTGTCCCTTTTTGAGGAAGAGGTTCATTTTCAGAAACCTTTTTTACGTATGCGTATAAAAAACCTTTTTGTGAATTGTAGAAAGTAAATAGACTATCATAATTTGCCGATTTTCTTATCATCAACTCTTCTCTAGCCATAAGAATTTTATTCCTAGTCGCTGAGTTACTTAAAAAAGTTTTCTTTCCTTTGTTTAAGGGATAGCGAACTTTATTTTCTGAACATGAACAAAAAATTACTAATAAAATAAAATATAAATTCTGCTTCATAAATAAATTAGCTATATTAATTCAGATATGTGATTTTTTACAGCATTTTTAAAAAGAATTATAGTTTGATCCAATGATTCTGTTGACAGTCCACCGGCAGCGTTCTGATGCCCACCTCCATTAAAATAATTTCTAGCAAAATTTTCAACAGAAAAATTACCCTGTGATCTAAAAGACATTTTTATTTTCCCCTCACTTTCATTTTCAATCATCATACAAGAAAAATTAACACCTTTCAAACTAAGACCATAGTTAACAAATCCTTCAGTATCACCTTTTTTATAGCTGCAGGTCTTTAATTCTTCTTTAGAAAGTGTAATATAAACTACAGGTAGATCAGGAATTTTAATCATATTTGAAAGAGAAAGACCAAGTAGTTTTAATCTGCTCATTGAGGAGCTATCGAATACTTTTTGATGAATATCACTGCCATTTGCTCCTAGTTTTATTAAATGTGCTACAATTTTATGAGTTTTAGAAGTTGTTGATGGGAACCTAAATGAGCCTGTATCAGTCATGATACCGGTATAGAGACAAGAAGCAATTTTTTTATTAAGTAATTTTGAATCAGATGCATTAATAACATTATATACCATTTCGCATGTAGAGCTCATACTTGGATCAGAATAATTAAGATTTGCAAAAAATTCGGGCGATTCGTGGTGATCGATCATAATTTTTTCAGCTCTAGTTTTTTTTACAATTTCGCTTATATCTTGTATCCTTGACAAAGAATTAAAATCCAAACCAAAAATTAATTCAGCATTATTAATCTTTTCCCTTGCAATATTTGGTGTTTTTGAAAATTTAATTATTTCTGACTCGCCTGGAAGCCATTTTAGAAAGGAAGGATAGTCATTAGGAGATACTATTTTTACTTCATGTTTTTTTGCATCCAAAAAGTGTTTTAAGGCCAGCGCTCCTCCAAGGGCATCACCGTCTGGATTTCGGTGAGGTATTATTACAATTTTTTTTTGGGACGCAATTATTCTTTCAAAAGCAGATAAAAAATTATTTTCCATTTAAAGCAAAGATAGTACTTTAGTAATAGTTGTATCTAGGAGTAAATTTATTTTATCGAGCAAATAAAATTCTTTTAGAAACAACTGAAGCGCTCAATTTATTAATTTTACAAAAAAAAAGATGGGGAATATAACTTTTATGATGATTAAGCCAGATGCCGTAGAAAATGGTTTTATCGGAGATATAATTGAAAAAGTAACATCCGCTGGATTTTCATTTAAAGCCCTTAAATTAACTCAACTTTCAAAAAAAAACGCTGAGCAATTTTATAAAGTTCATAAGGACAGGCCTTTTTACAATGACCTCGTAAAATTTATTTCAAGGAGCCCAATTGTAGTAGCCGTTTTAGAAAAAGAAAATGCTGTTAGTGATTTTAGGACCTTAATTGGAGCTACTAATCCAGATGAGGCTGCAGAGGGAACCATAAGAAAGCACTATGCTAAATCTATGGGAGAAAATGCAGTACATGGCTCAGATAGCGATGAAAATGCATTAATAGAATCTTCTTTCCACTTTGCAGGAGTTGATCTCTATTAACGAATTATAATTTTATTAACATAGTCACCATTTAAATGGGTATTCATTTTCTTTATAATAATGTCAGTTTTATAGCTTAATTCCATTCCTAGGGCTGCAGATTTTATTCCAATAAACAATGTTTTACGCGAAAATCTAATTTGAGTCGTATACTTAAAAACATTCTCTCCCATAACATCTTTCCATGCATTACAAACCCTTACGTTTGTCATACCTTTTTGTAATGATCTTTGTGAAACAAAACTTTTTAAAATATTTTTTAATGACTTGGCGTCAAAACTCCTGTTGGTATTTTTCATTTTATTACAATTTAATTTTTGGGCGTTTATAGTGAAAAGTTCTATTTCCAATTTCAAGAATAAGCTTTTGACTATCTAAAAAATTTATTTTTGACTTCCATTCATCCCATCGCGATTTATAATTTATATAATATTTTGCATTTTTCTTCTCAATTTCAAAAAACGTCATGTCTTTTGAAGTATTAAATGAATCATTTAGTTCAAGGGTGACCTTATTCAAGTATCCTTTTGGATATTGAATTTGATAATGATCAAAAATTATTTTAGATACTTTTGGTATAAATTTTTCTCCATCTTGATAAATAAACTCTATTTCCCAATACCCGTCTAATCTATCTATTTGTACTTTCTCAGGAGATGAACAACTGATAAATATAATTGCTAAACATTGTAAAATTAATTTCTTTTTACAATCTGAATATCTCATAACTTGATTTTATCTTTTTTAAGGCTTTAATTATTCTTTCTTCATGAGTGTCCGTAATAAATATTTGTCCAAAATAATTTCTGTCAACTAAAGATAGAATTTGAATAACCCTTTTTTGATCTAATTTATCAAAAGCGTCATCAAAGAGAAGTAACGGACTGTAGCCATTTAAATTTTCTAAAAAATCAAATTGTGCAAGTTTTAATGCAATAAGAAATGTTTTTTGCTGCCCTTGACTTCCAAATTTTTTGATTGGTTTATCGTTTAAAAAAAAAATTATGTCATCTTTATGGGTACCTGTTGTTGTATGCTGAAAAATTTTATCTTTCGCTAGGCTTTCATTGAGTAGATTAGAATGATTTTTACCTTCTAATTGGCTTAGGTATGATAATGAAACACTTTCATTACCTTGACTAATATTTTTATATATTTTACAAAAAACAGGGATAAAATTATCCATGAAAGCTTTTCTTTTTTTAAATATTATGTGGCTTCTTTCTACTAATTGATTATTGTAAATTTGCAATGTATTAGAATCATAGGTACTATTAAATGCAAAATATTTAAGTAATGAGTTACGTTGAGATAAGGCTTTGTTGTATTCCAAAAGGCTATTTAAGAAAATTGAATCTGTTTGACCTATAACACTATCGATAAACTTTCTTCTTGTATTACTTCCATCCATAATCAAATCGCTATCCGCTGGAGATATAATAACTGTTGGAATCAAACCAATATGTTTAGATAATTTTTTATAAGCTTTTCCATTTCTTTTTACAATTTTTTTCTGTCCTTTTTTAAATGAACAGACAATTTTTTCCTCACGTAAGCTTTTTTCGTATAAACCCTTAATCACAAAAAAATCGTTTCCCATTTGGATGTTTTGCACTGAAATAGGATTAAAATAGCTTTTACAAAATGACAAATGATAAATAGCGTCGAGAATGTTAGATTTCCCCACTCCATTGTCACCAAGAAAACAATTTATATTTGGATCAAAATCAAAAGTCCTAGAACTAAAATTTTTATAATTTGTAAGTGTTAATTCTTTCAAATGCATAACAATGTAAAAATAATAAGTTCAATTAAGTCAACAGTTTTGTTTTGGAATAAAAAGATTAATTTTATGATTAAATAATTTTAAAATGGCAACTTACAAGAAAAGAGGTGCGAAAAAATCATTAGGATCGGTAAACAGAACCGAGGAGCTAAAGGAAAGTAAGACAGCTGAAGTCTTTGATACCCTAGATCTTACTGCAAATAAAACAGAACAGTTGGTTGTAAAATATCAAAATATAATCCTAATTTTTATTGGTGCAATTGCAATCTGTGTTTTAAGCTATCTAGGCTATCAAAATTTGGTTTATCAACCAAAAGCACAAGAAGCAATCAGCGAGCTGAATCAAGCTCAATATTATTTTGATTTAGCTGTTAATAATGATGAATCAGATTCTTTATTTAAAAAGTCTTTATTAGGTGGTGAGGGGAAATATGGATTTTTAGATATAATTAAAAATTATAAAGGCACACCAGCTGCTAAGCTTGCTAGGTTTAGTGCTGGAATGGCCTATTTGAATTTAAAAGATTACAAAAATGCTATAATTTTTTTAGATGAATTTTCATCAGATGATGTTCTTTTAAGCGCATTGTCTAAGGGAGCTATTGGAGATGCTTTTGCCCAAATTAACCAACCTGAAGATGCCTATCAGTATTATTTAGAAGCAGCGAAAATTAATAATAATTTATACAGCACACCAAAGTACTTGTTCAAGGCTGCAATGATTGGTTTACGATTGAAAAAAAATAGTCAATCACTTTCTTACCTTAACAGAATTAAAAAGGAATTTCCTGAATCAGACGAAGCTAATTTAGTAGATGTCCAAATTGCAAAACTATTATCACTATTGCAGTAATTATGGCAACCCCAAATAGCAATATTTTGTCAAAAAATTCTAAAATCTTAACAAATGGAGAGAAATTTACCATCTATCTTGTAGTTTCTCGATGGAATAAATTAATTACGAACTCGTTACTAAGTGCCGCTAAGGAGACACTTATTAAGGCTGGAGTGAAAAATGAAAATATTAAGGTTTGGGATGTTCCAGGAAGTTTTGAGCTCATTTATGGATCAAAAGAAGCACAAAAAAAGAATCCAAATGCTGTCATAGCAATTGGAAGTATTATTCAGGGTGAAACCAAGCATTTTGAATATGTTTGCCAAGCAGTGACACATGGAATAAAAGATCTTAACGTAAAATCTGAGGTACCTGTAATTTTTTGTGTATTAACAGACTCTAATATTAAACAGGCAAAAGCAAGAAGTGGTGGAAAATTCGGAAACAAGGGAATAGAAGCAGCTATTGCTGCTTTAAATATGGCAGAATTTAGTAGAAATATTAAAAAATAAATTAACTAGAATTTAAACATAATTTTAACACCTATACCTTAAATTTGTGTTATGTTCAAATCAAATTTATTTAAACTTCGAAAAAATCGAAGATACAATTACACTCCAAGATATTTTAATGGAAAAGAAGTAAATAATATTTATGATTTTGATTCCAAATTTTCTAAATACCGTGATACATATAATAGGAACGATTTTGGACAACAATGGATGGGTAAACGCATGGAAATGCGTGTTCATAGTAACCGTCATTTTTCGATACGATTGATCATTATAATTTCACTATTAATTTTTCTGGTACTTTATATCTTGGATTTTGATTTAAGTATTTTCATATAATCAAATAAATGACTTTGAGAATAAAATTATTACCGGATCACATCTCAAATCAAATTGCCGCTGGTGAAGTCATTCAACGTCCTTCCTCTGTTGTAAAAGAACTTTTAGAAAACGCTATTGATGCAGGTCCGAAAAATATTCAACTTATAATTAAAAACGCAGGGAAAACTTTAATTCAAGTTATTGATGATGGCTCGGGCATTATGAGAAAGGATTTGAGTTTAGCTTTTCAGCGCCATGCTACTTCCAAAATTAGTGAAACAGCTGATTTATTTAAGTTAAAGACAAAAGGGTTTAGGGGAGAAGCCCTTGCTTCTATAGCAGCAATCTCTCATATTGAGACTCATACTCGCACTTCCAAAGATGAAGTTTCTAATTATTTAAAAATTGAAGGAGGTCGAATTACTAAACAAAGTTTATCTACTCAACCAAAGGGAACTTCTGTTCTAGTCAAAAATTTATTTTTTAATGTACCTGCTAGAAGAAACTTTTTACGATCTGATACAGTTGAGTTAAAACATATAATAGATGAGTTTCACAGAGTTTCACTCGCTCATCCAGATATAAATTTTTTGTTTTTTAATAATGGGAATGAGTTATTTGATCTTTCGATTAAAAAACTAAGAAAAAGAATTTGTTCCATTTTTGGTTCAAAATGGGACAACTACCTGATACCTACTTCAGAAACTACATCTCTCACAAATCTAGAAGGTTTTATTGTTAAACCTGAATTTTCAAAGAAGACAAGAGGGCATCAATTTTTTTTTGTTAACAACCGCTTTATTAAAAGCCCTTTTCTCCATCATGCTGTAAATAGTGCATTTGAGGGTTTGTTGAGAATTGGATATTACCCTGGTTATTTTTTGTATTTAACGGTTGATCCAAAGTCAATAGACATAAATATACATCCTACGAAAACCGAAATTAAATTTGAAGAAGAACAAAGTATCTATTCTATTTTGAGAGCAGCCGTGAAGCACAGTCTAGGAATATTTCAGGTAACTCCAACATTGGATTTTGATCGCGATAAATCTTTTGAAATTCCTTACTCATTTAATCAAAAAAAGCCATCTTTTCCAAAAATTGAAGTTGATTCAAGTTTTAATCCGTTCACTGATAAGAGTGTTATTTCCAAAATCCAAAAAGGACAATCCTGGGGCAGTGAGCCATTCAGTAATAAAATGGATTCTTACTCAAATAATAGCAATGATGAACTAATTGATGTTCCAAAAAATAAAAGAGTTTTTCAATTATTTTTAAAATATATTGTTTGTCCACTTCAAAGTAGTATGGTTATTATTGATCAAAGCAGAGCACATCAGAGAGTTCTATATGAAAGATTTTTATCTTCAATTACATCAAAAAAGAGTTTGAGTCAACAGTTACTATTTCCTTTAGAAATTAAATTAAATGCAAAACAGATAAATGAGTATTTAGAAGTAAAGGATATAATTGAGTGCCTGGGATTTAAAATACAACAAAAAAAAGAGTATATATTATTTATTGAGGGCTCCCCTGAAAATTTTCCACAATCAAAAATTGAGGAGCTAATTGAATCTATACTCTCAAGTGATTACAATGAAAAATTGAAAGATAATTTTAGCCAAGCTGATAAGATTGCAAAAATTTTAGCTAAAAAATTGTCAATAAAAACTGGGAAAAGGCTTGAACCAGAAGAATTGTATTCACTTTTAGATGACTTTTTTGGTTGTAAGGAGACAAGAGTATCTCCATTTCATAAACCTATTTTTATTACCTTAGAAAAGAGTCAAATAGACCAAAAACTAAATTGAATGAAAAGTATTACGGAAACTGTTAAGCACCTATTGATAATAAATGTAATTTTTTTCATAGCCTCTCTTTCTTTAGGTGAATTAGTTTATGACTTATTTGCACTTCACTATCCCTCAAATGAAAAATTTCAGTATTGGCAACCGCTAACTCATATGTTTATGCATGGTGATTTAGGACATATTTTTTTCAATATGTTTGGACTTTACATGTTTGGGACTCCTATAGAGCAGATGTGGGGTAAAAATAAATTTATTTTTTTTTATTTGTCTACTGGTTTTGGTGCTGCCGCACTCCAATTACTGCTTTATAACTACCAAATTAATAATGTTTATTCTATATTGACAGGTGAGGGTTTAACAAAAAGTGATATCGAAAGTTTTTTTATGTCAGGTGATTTATCATTTTCATATATAAATAGTGTTGGAAGAGAGAATCTTATTTCCGCTCTTTCAGCATTTAATGGAGTTATGGTAGGAGCATCTGGAGCTTTATATGGGGTTTTAGTTGCATTTGCATTTTTATTTCCAGACGCACGACTAATGTTGCTTTTTCCACCTATACCTGTAAAAGCAAAATTTCTTGTACCTGTTCTCATACTGGGTGATTTATTTTTTGGATTTACATCGTATTCAATAGGACCAATTGCTCACTTTGCGCATGTTGGAGGGGCCATAACTGGACTAGTAATGATGTGGTATTGGAAAAAGAATCAATTTGATAATAACAGGTGGGATTTATGATGTTAAAAGATCAGATACAATATAGAATTAGCCAACTTAACATTGCAGAAAAGATAATTTTAATAAACATAATTTGTTTTGTGTTACCATTGTTCTTTAAAACCTTACTTTTTTTATTTAATATACCTTCTAATTATTTTTTAGGTTTTTTTGAACTTTCTTCTTCATTTAAAGATTTAATTTTTAAGCCTTGGACAGTCTTTACCTATGGATTTTTACATTCAGGATTTTTTCATCTTTTCTGGAACATGTATTTACTTTATTTTTCCTCAAGTTTACTACTGAACCTATTTAATCAAGATATGTTTTTAAAGTTATATTTCTTGGGAATTTTTATTGGTGGCTTTACGTTTATATTAAGCTATAATTTTTTCCCAGTATTCCAAAATGCAAATCCCTACATGGTTGGAGCTTCAGCTGGTGTTATGTCAATATTCATATTCATATCTACATATAGCCCCGATCTAGAAGTAAGATTAATTTTATTTAATATAAAGTTGCGTTACCTTGGTATTGCATTTGTTTTGCTCGATGTAATTCAAATTCCATATGGTAATTCCGGAGGACATATTGCCCACTTAGGAGGTGCTTTTTATGGATTTATTTATGCTCAACGTCTTCAGAAAGGAATCGATATAGGCCTACCTGTAGAAAACTTTATAATTAAGACTTCCAAATTATTTTACGCTAAATCAAAATTGAATTCTGTTTACAAAAATGATGTAAAATTAAAATCAAAAAAAAGTAAAATTTCTATTAAAAAAAACCAAAAAAGAATTGATGAAATATTAGATAAAATTGGTCAATCTGGATATGAGAGTCTTTCAAAAGAAGAAAAAGATTTCCTCTTTAAGGCTGGTAAGAAATAAGTTGTATTTTATGAATGGAAGTAAAATTTTATTCAAAGTAGGAATTTTAATAAATTTTTTTTTTTTAATTCTCCTTTTTATTGGTATCGAAAGCTCAAGCTTTAATTTAGATTTTCCAGTTATAACCTTATCTACACCTTTTCTTATTTTAATAAATTCTGTTTTTTTTACTTTTTGGCTTTTGAGATTTAAATGGCCTGCAATACTATTCATTATTTATTTAATAATAGGATTTGACTCATGGAAAATGTTTTATCAATTTAAATCAGATGCTATTATAACTTCTAAAGGGCTAGATGTGATGAGCTTTAATGTTCGCTCATTTAACCGCTTAGGATGGGTAGAAAATAAAAATATTCCTAGTTTGATTGCTTCATATATAAAAAATATTTCACCTGATGTTATCTGTTTTCAAGAGTTTGCAAATGATTTATCCCCTAAATTTAAAGATTATCCGTTCAAAGTATTTAAACCTTATATTTTAAATGGACAAATAGGTTCATGCATAATCTCTAAGTACCCATTATTAAACTCTAAAACTATTGCCTTCGAAAACTCATCAAATGGTGGAATGCAAAGTGATATGATATGGAAAAGAGATACATTACGATTATACAACTTACATTTTGAGTCATTAAAATTTGATGGAAATGACAACATACTTTCTGTAAATAACTTCAAAAGATTTAGAAATAAAATAAAACAAGTTTTTGATGTTCAAAAAAAACAAATCTTTCAGTTTAGAGATTTATTAAAATCAAATAAATATCCGGTGATTATATGTACTGATTTAAATAATAATGTTTTTTCAAAAAATTATGATTATTTAGTTGAAGATCACCAAGATACTTTTATTGAAAAGGGTAGTGGTTTTGGTGCTACTTACAAATTCCCATTCTTTCCAATGAGAATTGACTTTATTTTAACCTCAGAAAAAATTAAAGTTATTGACTTTAAAGTTTTTGATATTAATTTATCAGATCATAAACCTATCTTAGCTTCATTAAAATGGCCTTAATTTTAATGTAGTTTTATACTATTTAAATATCTCTTTGTTTCTGGGCCTAGATTAAATAAAACGTCTAAAATACTAAGGTTTGGGATAAATCCATATTTATTTCTAAAAACCTGAATATACATTTTGAAATCAGTTTTGAAGACTTTTTTTGCTGAAATCAGTGAATCCAGGATGTCCAATTCTGCGGGGCTACAGTTTACGATTTGGTAATCAAAAGAATGTTCGATTAAAAACATCAGCTTTTCAATTAATACAATATTAAAATGAAAAAGAGCTAATTGCTTTTTTTGAAAAAACGGGTAGAGTTCAGATTCATAATATTCAAAATATGGAGATGACCTGTATGAAGAGCATATTGATTTCCAATGAATTTTCTGCCAATCCCGATCATAAGCAATACTCACATTTTTGAATGATTTTCCAAAACTTCCTTTCGAATGCTTAATAGGGATAATGAGTTTCAACTTTCCATTCGCACCATAAATTTCTGCTCTATTTCTGAAACTTTGTTTTTGATAGCTTAATTCTCCATAAAAATAAACTTTTGGCTGTTTTATCATCCATGAAAAGTTTACAACATTTGGAAGGTAAGCTGGGCATAATACAAGTTTCATGCTACTTTATGATTTTTTCCTCTTTCGATAAAAAACAAACCCTTGCCAAATTACTAAGGCTCCGATAAAGAAGGGAAAATAAGAAATTCTCTTTCCTGGGCCGTCTACCGTTGTAAATAACCTATCCCAGCGAATTTTCCAATTTTTAATTCCATCGTTTATACCTTTAATACTAAACCATATGAAAACTGGTTTACCCACAATATGGTCGTCTGGAACAAAACCCCAAAAACGGCTGTCTTCAGATTTATGCCTATTATCCCCCATCATCCAATAATAATCTTTTTTAAATGTATATTTTGTAGAGTCTATTCCATTTATTTTTACTCCGGACGAAGTTAATTCAAGTGTATTATTCTCATATTCACCAATAATTTTCTTGAATAATGAAAGATTTTTTCGGTTTAATTCAACAGTCATCCCTTTTTTAGGAATTACAATTGGCCCAAAGTTGTCTTCATTCCAATCAAATGGAATTTTATTTGGAAAAAAAGCTTCATTGGGAACTTTTACTTGGTTAATTCTTCTTACAACGCTGTCTATTCCAGGTAGTTTTCTTAAAGCTTCAGCTTCCTCCAAAGTCAAAGTAATTTCCTTTTTTAATTCAAGTATTTCACTAACTTTTAGTCCTGTTTTGTATATTACCTTGCTCGGAAGTCCTCGACTTTCTGTTATTACTCTAAAATCTTCCCTAGTGTTGCCTTTTCTTCCTATAATGTAGGGTAATATTTGTTTATAACTCTGCTCAGTGATATTTTCAATTTTGTATAAACGAGTGTAATCAGAATAACCTTTAGCACCTAACTTTCTAGATGAGACTCCTTTTTGGCTGTAGGCATAATGAATGTATTGAACCTTTGCTCTTTCGGGTAAAATATTTTTCGATTTATTAGTAAAAACTAAACCATCTATAATCTCAAGAGTATCCCCTGGGACTCCGACACAACGTTTAACATAATTAGATTTTTTATCTGTTGGTTTATCAACCCTTTTTTCCTTGACAAAGAATTGACGAACTGTATCTGCTGGCCAACTAAAAACTACAATTTCGTTACGTTTTATTTTTTTTATACCAGGTAATCTCAAATAAGGAAATTGTGGTTTTTTCAGATAAGAACGAATTTTTAATATTGGTATAGTGTCATGAACCATTGGAAAAGATACAGCTGTCATTGGAACCCTCGCTCCATAATGAAATTTACTAACAAAAAGAAAGTCCCCTATAAGTAAAGATTTTTCTAATGATCCTGTTGGAATAATATATGGCTGTATTACATAATTATGAACTATTGTGGCTGCTACAATAGCAAATAATATAGAGCCTACTGTTTCTCCAAAATTTGTTCTCTTTTGTGAGCTTCTATTTAGAATATATTTCTGATTTTCGCTGTAATTTAATGCGTAAATGTAGAATCCAAGAGTTATAATTACTAATACATTATTTTTTAGTGAACTCCATCCAAAACTTCGGAGAATTTCTACCCAGATGACTATAAACATAATTAGGTTAATTGTAGGAACAAATAAAAGTAGAACCCACCAGGTTGGCCGTCTAATAATTTTCATCAATATATAGGCGTTATATATTGGAATTAAAGCATTCCAAGAATGAAAACCTGCAATCTTATACAGTTTCCAAGTACCTAAGAAATGAACTATCTGTAAAAGAAAAAAGAATAACGTCCATTGGAGTAAAGTCATATTGGTGTTTTTTCAAAGATAATAGTGATCATTCCAATTATGTCTAATGTATTGTTAAATTTTTAGAACATCATTCATATTGAAAATGCCCTTTTTATCAATTAACCACTCTGCTGCAATAACAGCACCTAATGCAAATCCATCTCTTTTATACGCCTTATGTTTAATTGAGATTTCATCGAGCTGAGAGACATAATTTACTGAGTGAGTTCCAGGATTATCACCTTCTCTAATAGATTCAATTTTCAAAGATTTTTTATTATGTCTTCCTAACTCCCATTTTTCATAAATTGTACTATTAATAATATCTTCAGCCAAACTTATTGCAGTTCCACTTGGTGAATCTAATTTTTCAGCATGATGAATTTCTTCAATTGAAGCGTAGTAATCAGGTGTGTTAGGGCTCATTAATTTTGCTAAACATTTATTAACTTTAAAAAAAATGTTTACACCTATACTGAAGTTTGATGCATATAAAAAAGCACTATTGTTTTTAATACAAAATTTTTCAATCTCAGAAATTCTATTAAGCCATCCTGTCGTTCCGCATACAACAGGTATATTATTTTCTAAAGCAAGTTTGATATTTGAAACAGCTGATTCCGGAACACTAAAATTTATAGCCACATCTGCTTCAGTCAATGATCCCTTTTCATAGTCTCTATCAAGAATAAAACTAATTTTATGTTTTCTTTTTTTGGCATATGAATCGATCATTTTGCCCATTTTTCCGTATCCTAACAATGCAATTTTCATGATCTAAAATTTTAAAGCTAAATGAAGACCTCTTATTTCTTCATCGATAATTAAATTTGGTGTAATTGACAAATCTTCACTAACATTAAATTGAAGTAAATGTGCACTTACATTTGCTTCTAATATATTAAGCATATAGGAAAGAGCGGCTAATACTAGTGCTATATCTCTATAGTTTTTATGAAATTCCATGCCAAGAAGAAGTTGTTCAGTAGTTATAGGAATTGCTAATTCTAGAAATCTATCATCAAAAAAACCATTAAGTCTTCTTTTGTAAGCATTTCTATATTCGTTCATCTCTTTGTTATTCAAATCAAAATAGTATAGAGATGCGCCTATAGCGGAATAAATAATTGGTATTTTCCAGGCCTTTCCTAAATATGCTTGGCCTAAACCTGGTATAATTGCTGAGTAAAATGCTGCTTTAGATGGTGTTAGTGGGTCGTTAATCAAATGTTTCAATCTCAAAAAACGCTTAGACTGCTCAAAAATGGTATCCTTAGGTGTAAGGTTATTTTGAATTCTTTGTGAAAAATTTATGTTACAAATTAATATTAAGATGATAAAAAAATCGACCGTTTTAACTTTCACTTTTAATTTTATTTAAAATATCCTGAAGTTTTTCTTGAGAATCAAATAAAATTTTCATGTAACCTTTCCCATTATCATTAGAAATTACTGAAACTGTGGTCTCAAAAATTTCTTCTAATTCAATAGCTGATTGATTTAAAAACGGTGAGGAGTAATTATATGATTTTTCATTCGGACTTTTAATTTCCTGAACTAATTTTTCAACTTGTCGAACTGAAAGTCCTTTTTTTATAATTTTCTTATATAATTTGACTTGAACATTTAAATCGGAAATGTTTATGAGTGCTCGACCATGGCCCATTGAAACAAATTTATCCCTAATACCTGTTTGAATTATTGGATCTAATTTTAGTAATCGAATATAATTTGCTATTGTAGATCTTTTTTTTCCTATCCTTTCACTGAGCTTTTCTTGAGTCAAATTAATTTCAACTAAAAGTCTTTGATAAGATAGTGCGATTTCAATTGGATCTAGATCTTCTCTTTGAATATTTTCAACTAATGCCATCTCCAATAACTCTGAATCATTTGCCAAGCGAATGTATGCTGGAATTTCACCTATGCCAGCCAGTAATGTTGCTTTGAGTCTACGTTCGCCAGATATTAGTTGGTATTCATCAGCTTTCATTTTCCTGACAGTTATTGGCTGAATTATTCCAAGTTCTCCTATTGAAACACTTAATTCTTTAAGGGATTCCTCATTAAAATTACTTCTAGGCTGTGAAGGGTTTGTTTTAATATTCGATACTGGTAAATTAACTATACTTCCTATTATATTAGTAGTGTCTTTATCTAAGATTTTATCATCTGAATCTTTAGGATCATTTAATAAGGCGGAAAGTCCTCTTCCTAAAACTTGCTTTCTATTGGATTTTGCCACTGTTTATTTCTTTTAATTATTTCATTTCCTAATGATAAATAACTTTTTGCACCTCTACTAGAAACGTCATATTTGATGATATCCTCACCGAAACTTGGAGCCTCGCTCAGTTTTATATTTCTCTGTATAATCGTTTTAAATACCATTTTACCAAAGTGTTTTCTAACTTCTTCAACAACCTGATTGGACAATCTCAAACGTATGTCATACATAGTGAGAAGGAGGCCTTCAATATCAAGTTCATTATTATGAATTTTTTGAACACTTTTTATTGTATTGAGTAATTTCCCTAGTCCTTCAAGCGCAAAATATTCGCATTGAATAGGAATCATAACAGCTTGTGCTGCAACAAGTGCGTTTAAAGTAATTAACCCTAAAGAGGGAGCACAATCAATCAAAATGAAATCATACGTATCTTGAATTTCTTCAAGTATTTTTTTTAACATATACTCTCTATCTTCTTTATCAACTAATTCAATTTCTGACGCAACTAAGTCAATATGAGAAGGAATTAAATCTACATTTGTACTTTTTGTTTTAATTATAGCCTCAGAAGCAAGTGCTGTATGCTCTAAAAGTTGATACGTACCATTTTTTCTATTATCCAAATTTATCCCCAAACCAGATGTAGCATTTGCCTGTGGATCTGCATCGATTAATAATATTTTTTTTTCTAAAATACCAAGAGCAGCAGCAAGATTTACTGCTGTTGTAGTTTTACCAACCCCCCCCTTTTGGTTTGCAATAGCGATTATTTTACCCATGGTTCTTTCAAAAAAAACTTCTTAAAAATACAATTATTTAATCCCTAAAAAAAAGATTCTTTTAATATGATTTAATAATTATTTAAAAGAAAGATTTCTATAATTTAAAGTTTAATTTTCATTACTGTGCTTCAATAATAAAAATAGTTTCATTTTCTTTTTTGTGACCATAATTCTCTCTCGCAAACCTTTCTAAACTATCAATATTTTTTAGTTTTTGGATGGTATTTTTATCATTGTTAATGATTCCTTCAAGTGCTTTTTTCTCGCTTTCAAGTTTTCTAATCTCCTTATTAAGCTCCGTATGTATTATTAAAGAGTGAGAATCAATAAAAGCCATCCATATAATAAAGCTGATTAAAATGATTCCATAAATATAATATGACCGCTTTGCGGAGCTAAGCTTATTCCACTTAAATTTATTTTTGGCCATTAAGGATAGATTTTTTAACTTTTTCTACTCTTTCGAACGTAATAAGTTCCTCTGAATTATTTCCCCACTCGTTTAAAATATAATTCATAATATCAGCTATCTCATCATTTTCAAGACCTTGATATGCCATGTAACTGTTGTAAGATTTACCATTAACAATTATCTTTCCTTTCAAACCATATTTTAGTCCAGCTATTGAAAGATCAATATTGTTGAGCAAATAATCAGAAGATTTTAATGGTGGTATCAAATCTGTTTGACCTTCTCCATTAAATCCATGGCATCGATAACAAAAATCTCTATATAATTCAGCTCCATTTTTGATGCTTTCAGATTTACTTTTCTGTATTCCTAAATTTAAAAATGCAATTAAACAAAAAGATATATATATTAGTAAAGCAGACTTCATTATTTCGGCAAAACTTTTACAATTCCGGTTCCTTCGATACCAAGATATAAATATCCATCTGGCCCTTCAACAACATTTCTAACCCTGCCAATTCCGTCTAAAATTTTTTCTCTTTTGACAACCTTATTTTCTTTTATCACTAAACGCTCTAGATATTCGAATTTTAAAGATCCTACAAACAAATCACCTTTCCAATCACCATAAATATTTGATGTAGAAAAGGCCATACCACTGGGAGCTATGGAAGGAATCCAATAATATAATGGCTGTTCCATTCCAGGAAGACTTGTGGTCTTTCCTAAAGGACTTATTCCGACGTAGTCAATATAATCCTTGCCATAAGTTATTTTTGGCCAACCATAGTTTAATCCTTTTCTTATAATATTAATTTCATCACCTCCGCGTGGACCATGTTCATGTTCCCATATTTGACCAGTTTTTGGATGTATTGTCATTCCTTGTGGATTTCTATGTCCGTATGAGAAAATTGCATCCTTTACGTTGTTAATTTCTATAAATGGATTATCAGATGGAATTGAACCGTCGAGGTTTAAACGATAAATTTTGCCTCCATCTCTTGTAAGATCTTGTGGATTTAAATCTCTTTCTCCTCGGTCACCAATACCAAAATACACGTGACCTTTTTTATCAAAAACTATTCGAGACCCCCAATGTTGGGAAACTTTTGTGTTTGGTGTTGCTTTGTAAAGTTGTTTTACATTAATTAATTTTGAACCATCTATAATAGCTGAATAGAGAGAAGTATTTCCTCCTTTTTTATCATTTTCTGTGTTTACTCCCAATGTAAAAAATATAGTTTTGTTTAATTTAAAATCTGGGTGAAGCGCAACATCCAAAAGACCTCCTTGTCCTCTAAAATACACATTTGGAAGACCTTCAACTTCATTTTTAATTCCATTTTTTACATGATAAAGGATTCCTGATTGCTCAGTTACTAACAGTTCCTCGGACTTAATAAATGCCATACCCCATGGTACAAAAATTCCATCAACAACTACCTCATAAGAGTAATTTTCCTCTTGCCCCAGTATGGGTGGTTTGTTTTCTTGAGAACACGCAATTTGAAAGCAAACAATTATTAAAGTGAATATCAGGATTTGTTTCTTCATAATTTATCTTAATCTACAAAATTTTTATTTTAAGTTATAATTTTATTTTTTAATTGCATAAGCCGTTTTTATTGACAAATTAGATTTTAGAAAATGTCGGGATGACAGGATTTGAACCTGCGACCCCACGCACCCCATGCGTGTGCGCTACCAGGCTGCGCCACATCCCGAATAAAATTAATTAGACAATATTGTCGGGGTGGTAGAATCTGAACCTACCTTTTTTCTGTATTTAATGATATTTACCCCACCTTTCCAATCAGTTTTACTAATTTTAGATACCATTGTCATCCAAAATAAAAAATTACAACTAACCTATAATGAATAAATTGTAATTTTTTTACGTCGGGGTGGCAGGATTCGAACCTGCGACCTCCTGCTCCCAAAGCAGGCGCGATGACCGGGCTACGCTACACCCCGAAAATTCAGGCCAAATATAGCATTTAATCAAGTTACATCAAACCTTAATAATATATTCTTATACAACTATAATTTTATAATAAATTCAGAATTAACTTTTTGAAAATTTAATTTGGTTAAATAGTCCTTTTTATCGTTTTTTTAGATAAAAATTTTTCTTTAAGAAAAATTAAATCTCACAAAATTTTTTTAACATTTCTACAACATTTTAAATTTATTATTGTGCATAAATTGTGGTTTTTAATGAAACTGATTATGTCGAAGAATTTAAATTACTACAAACAAATATTAAAAAAAGTTAGTTTTGATGTTACTCTTTTTAAGAAAGAGCTTGAAAAATCTTTTAATTACCTAACACCCAATGAACAGCAAGCACTTCGAAACTGGGTCAACGATTTTGTTTCTGATAGAATAGATCTTCAAAAAGTTATTTTTTCAATTTAAAGAAACTTCATTTTGGTGCAATTAATTGAATGTTATCAAATTTAATTGCCCCTCTAATTATACCCTCAATTTGATTTGAAAGGGCATCAATTATTGGTAACTTTAATTGGCTTTTGTTGTACACAATACTAATTTCTCTAGCAGGTTCGGGATCTTTAAAGTATCTCAAGTTTGCTTTATCTACTGATGACATATTTAAGGTTTGCAAATAAGGCAAAATTGTTACCCAAGGGCCTTCATTAACCAAGTTTACCAGGGTTTCGAAACTTCCACTCTTCAAATCAAATGATTTTGAAATAGTAGTTGTTTTGCAAAGCTTTAGCACATGATTTCTAAAACAATGCCCATCTTCTAAAACAAGAATTTCTAATTCTTCAATATCTATTGGTTCAATAAACTCTAACTTAGAAAGAGGATGAGATTTTGGGATGTAACCAACAAAAGGTTCATAATATAAAGGTTTTTCTATTAACTTGATATTTTCAAGTGGGGTTGCAGCTATACCTGCATCCAACCTCCCACTTAATAGTTTTTCTTCAATCGAGGAAGTGTTTAAATCTTCAATCTTAAGATTGACTTTAGGATATTTTTTAATGAAGTTATTCAAAAACATTGGTAACAATGTAGGCATGACAGTAGGGATGATTCCAAGTTTAAACTCACCTTTCACATCTCCTTTTTCCATTGAAACAATATCGTCCATGCGTTTAGACTCTTCGACGATTGTTTTAGCTTGAGTGAGAATTTTAGATCCAATTGGTGTCAAACCTATTGGTTTTGTATTTCTATTGAATAGTTTAACTCCAAGTTCGTCTTCGAGTTTTTGAACTTGCATACTTAGGGTAGGTTGAGTTACAAAACATTTTTCTGCCGCCAATGTGAAATTACCAACTTCAGCAACTGCAAGGGTGTACTCCAATTGTGTTAAAGTCATAAAAACTATTATTTGTATAAATTTAATAAGAAAAATCTATAATTATAAAAAATAATTTAGAATCTAAATAAAACTCATTTTTAGCTAAAAATTAGTTTTTATTTAATGACAAATACTTCCATAAATACATTTGTCAAAGGAGTCTCTCTAGTGTCAGTTTTTTGCTTACTAATTTCGTCCACCACATCCATTCCTTTTATGACTTTTCCAAAAACAGTATAATCTCCATCTAAGTGATAAGCACCTGGACTTTGCTGTACAATAAAAAATTCATAAGGAGATGCAAGTTTATGTGGATTTTCAATTTCACTGCTGGGCACAGAAATTACTCCCCTATGATGTTTGTAACCCTTTTTAGTGTCGGGTGGAAGAAGATATTTTCCTATTTCTTTCCTTTTTTCAGCTGTTTCATACCTATCAGAATTTCCACCTTGGATAATAAAGCCAGGTACAACACGATGAAATGTTGTATTATTAAAGTATTTAATTTTAGTCAAATAGATAAAGTTTGCACGATGATATGGGGTCTTTTTAAAAAGTTGTATGTCAATATTTCCAAATCGTGTTGAAATACGAACTTTATCCTCTGGATTCTCCTTTCCATAATTAAAAAAAAATGGGATAGTGTTTTTATCATCAAGTTTTATTTTTTTTTCTTGGTCAATTGAATCTACGTTTCTAATTTTTTCGATAAGATCTTTGTTTTCTGAAATATTTTCCTTCATATCATTTTGCATTTTTTCCCTATTCGTTGTTGAGGAAGTTTTGTCATTATTGTAAGTATTACAATTAGTAATTGACAATTGAAAAATGAAAATATATATGAGTATTTTTGTTTTCCTCATGGATTATAAAAATTTCAACAACATTTTTTCAAAAAATGATCATTTTATACTACCGGGAAAAAAAACTCATCGCATGTTATCTCCTAGCAGTCGAAAAATAATCCGAAATAAAAATAAACCAAAAAAAGCTTCTGTCTTAATTTTTTGTTATCCAAAAAATGATAAGATGCATCTTATTTTGATTAAGAGATCAAATTTTATCGGCTTTCATTCCGGTGAAATAAGTTTTCCTGGTGGAAAGCTTGATGTTGGTGACAGGACTTTAGAACAAACTGCCCTAAGAGAATTTCGAGAGGAATTGGGAGTTCAGTTAGTCTCAAAAAAGGATTCAATAAAATTTACACCCTTATATATCCCTCTTAGCAACTTTATGGTATTTCCTTTTTTCACGTATGAAAATTTCACACCAAAATTTTTTCCAGAACCAAACGAGGTAGCTGAATTAATTGAGTTCCCGATTTCTGAACTTTTGAGATCAAAAATAAAAGTCAGAAAATTATTCAATGGAACTTCTAAAAGTATAGAAGTACCATGTTTTAAATTTAAAAATCAATTAATCTGGGGAGCAACAGCTATGATTTTAAATGAATTTAAGTTTTATTTAGCTTTTCGAAGCACTAATTAATTCTATATTTGGAATTATATTCTACGCTTGTATGCTTAAAAAAAATCCTTTTGGCCATTACTTGATTTTGAAAAAATGGTTAATTCGATACATGGGCTTTATGACTCACAGGCGTTACAGAGGATTTAATAGACTAAAAATCGAGGGATCAGAGATTATAAAAAATCTACCTGATAAAAATGTATTATTTATTTCAAATCATCAAACTTATTTTGCCGATGTAGTTGCTATGCTACATGTTTTCAATGCAAGTCTTAGCGGAAGAATTGATAGTATCAAAAATGTTGGTTATTTATGGAAGCCAAAATTAAATATATATTATGTTGCTGCTAAGGAAACTATGAAAGCCGGAATTTTACCTAGAATTCTTGCATATGCTGGTTCAGTATCTATTGAGCGAACTTGGCGTGAAAATGGCATAGAAATAAACAGGCAAGTGAAAATGAGTGATATCTCAAATATTGGTATTGCATTGGATGACGGCTGGGTGATTACATTTCCACAAGGAACAACAAAGCCTTTTAAGCCAGTTAGAAAGGGAACGGCTCACTTAATTAAGCATTTTAAACCAAAAGTTATCCCAATAGTTATTGATGGGTTTAGAAGATCATTTGACAAAAAAGGGTTAATGATTAAAAAAAGAGGAATATTACAGTCAATGATAATTAAAAACCCACTTGAAATAGATTATGCTAATGACAGTGTTGAATCTATAATGGAAAAAATTGAGTATGCTATTGAACAACACTCGTCATTCTTAAAAGTTATACCTAAAGAAGTTTTAGAGGCTAAAGAAAAATTGAATGTCACACGTCAATGGGATTTCTAATTAAAGGTTTAAATTAAGATCTTCATAATAATTTTTGGCTACAGCCAAATAATTTTCATTAATTAGCCATTTATTAAATATTTGTGTTTAAATTATTTAAAAATTATTGTAGAAAAATGAAAAAAAATATTTTAATAATCCTTTTTTTAGTTGCTTTTGTGTCATGTAATAACGTTGAAAAAATTTCCTTAACCAAACTGGAAGGTTCTCCGGATTATAATGAAGCCAAGCTTACATTAAATGATTTTAATGAAAACGATAATAATGAATTTGATTTCGAAGTAGAAAACTATGAATTAGGAATTCAAACTGAGAATGAATTTAAATTTAAGCTTGCAAATTCTGCTAAAGGCCAACACATTCATTTTATTGAGAATAATGGGCCATATTCAGCGCACTATACAAATAAATTTGAAAAAAAATTAAAAGATGGTAACAACGTAATATTAGCTTTTTTATCAAGATCTCATCATGAGTCAGTTAAAAACCCAAATGCTTATGTTTTTACTCAAATTGGAGAGGGTGAAAAAATTGATTTAGAAAAACAGTATTTATTTTATAGCAGACCAAAAGGGACCTATACAGGTGAAGATACAGAAAGATTGCTGCTAGACTTTTATTTAGTCAATACTAGTATATCATCTGAAGGAAATAAAGTTAGAATAAGTATTCAGGATTCTGAATTTCTAGTTGATGAATGGGCCCCATACATTATAGAGGGCTTACCGAAGGGTGAAATCTCAATTAAACTTGAATTATTAAATTCTAATGAAGAGCTAATTGAAACCCCTTTCAATCCATCAATAAGAAAAATTATATTAAAATAAATAAACGTTTTAATTTATTAGCTGAATTTAAAGAACGAATACTTGAAAAAAACTATCTTGTTTTTTTTGTTAATATGCGCATCGTCTTGCAAAACAAACTATAACACAGTTGAGTTTAGACTAAAAGATATACCTCCGGCTCCTGATTATTCCAAAATTGAAAGCTGGGCAGTACTACCCAATCTCTGGAATAAATCACTTGAAGAGGTCGCTGGGACTCCAGAAAAAAAAAGAGCAGACGTTTTTTATATTTATCCAACATTATTTTCAAATAAAAAAAGTAGTTGTTGGAATGCTAACATTTCCGATCCACAAATAAGAAAAGATGTTATTGAAAAAGCAGTGACATATCAAGCTTCAGCATGGGTTAAAGCGGCAAATCTTTACGTTCCATTTTACAGACAGGCTCACTATAGAATTTTTATTGAGCCATATGCAACTCAGGGTAGAGAAGCAGGTATTTTGGCATATCAGGATGTAAAAAATGCATTTTTATATTTTCTAAAGAACTACAATAATTCAAGACCTATAATCATCGCATCACACAGCCAAGGCACCTTACATGCTAAAAGAATTGTAAAGGAGTTTTTTGATGGAAAGCCATTACAAAATAGACTTATAGCTGCCTACTTAATAGGTGCTAGAGTCATACCAAATGAGTTTAAAAATATCTATGAATTAAATAGTCCAGATTCATTTGGTGGATTTATCAGTTGGAATACCTACAAAAAAAATCATTTACCATCAAAGTACAATGATTGGTATAAAGGAGGAGTGGTTTCAAATCCAATTAGCTGGGATCAAAGCCCACAGGGTTCAATAGATTCCCATTTGGGTGTATTAGGGAGGGATAAAAAAATATATCCTAACAGCTTATATACAGCAGAAATAGATGGAATTTTATGGTCTTCATTACCAAAAATAAAAAACCGCTTTTTATTATCGTTTATAAAAGACTACCACTTTGCAGACATAAATCTTTTTTGGAAAGATATAGAACAAAATGCAGTTTTAAGAACACAAAACTGGCTAAAACAAAATTCAAAATGACATTAGAAAATATATTAATTGATTGCAAGAAACAGCTGACTGGAGCTTTAAATCATAAAAAACATCCTTTCCGATATTTTACTTTAGCCTCAATATCTGAAAATGACACTCCAAACTTAAGAACTGTTGTTCTCAGAGAATTTAATGCTAATAAATTTCAGCTCACAATATTTACAGATGGAAGATCAAAAAAGGTAGAAGAATTTAAATCAAATAAGAATGGTAAGTTTTTATTTTATGATACATCAAGGCTTATCCAATTAATACTTGATGTAAAAATGATTGAGGTTGTTGATTTAAATAATGTTTTTAAATCGTTACCTGAACCTAGTAAAAAGGACTATACATCTATCTTAAAACCTGGTACAAATATCCAATCCCCAGATAAAATTAAATATGATTATTCTAAGGATTATTTCAGAAAGATTATTTTTCAAGCAGTAAATCTTGAGTACTTGAAACTTAAAAGACCTAATCACATTAGAGCATTCTTTAGTAATGAAGACAAATGGAAAGGTTCCTATTTGGTTCCTTGAAATTTGCTTATTAGCGTTTTATTTTTTTAATTTAGTGGTGGATTTTAATTTGACAAAGAAATGAATAAAGAGAAAAAGTCTTCAAAAAAAGTTGAAAGAAGAACATTTATAAAAAAAGGCATTGCCGCAAGTTCACTATTTATTGTACCTAGGCACGTATTGGGTGGTAACGGATATATAGCCCCAAGTGACAGACTTGCTTTAGCTGCAATTGGATCTGGAGGTAAAGGGGCTAGTGATATTTCGAATTCTGAATCAAACGGTAAAGAAAAAGTAGTTGCTCTCTGTGATGTCGACTTAACAGGCAGAGCTTTAGATACAGTAAAAAAGTATCCAAAAGCCAAAAGATATGAAGATTTTAGAGAAATGCTAGATAAGGAAAAAGATATTGATGCCGTAACAATTTCTACTCCTGACCATACACACGCCGCTGTTGCTGTAAATGCTATAAAAAGAAATATACATGTATATGTTCAAAAGCCATTAACTCATAACGTTTATGAAGCACGTCTTTTAACTGAGCTTGCTCGGGAATATAAAGTTGTAACTCAAATGGGGAATCAAGGGGCCTCTAATCCTGATCAACTTAAAATCCAGGAGTGGATCAACGAAAAGAAAATTGGAACTATATCTAAAGTGGACGTTTGGACAGACAGGCCAATATGGCCGTCAGGTAATCCTATGCCTAAGGCAAATAAATCTCTCAAACCAAAAAGCTTAAATTGGGATTTATGGCTCGGACCAGCCAAGAATACCGAATATATTCCAGAAATGCATCCTTTCAACTGGAGAGGATGGTGGGATTATGGCACAGGAGCATTAGGGGATATGGGATGTCATTTAATAGATGTCCCTTTCAAAGCATTAGCATTAAAATATCCTAAGTCAGTTGAATGTAGTATTGGAAAAATTCTCACAGGTATGTATCAAAGTGCTTACACACCAAAAGGTTGTCCTCCATCTGCTGCAGTCTCACTCATTTTTGGACCTACTGAAAAAAATGAAACTGATATCCAAATGACTTGGATGGATGGAGGTATAAAACCTTTTCATCCAGAGCTTTTGCCTTCTGATGTGCCCATAGATGCAGGTGGTGTAATTATAATTGGTGAAAAAGGTGTAATTACATGTAATGATTATGGGTATAACCCAAGACTTTATCTTAAAGGAGAGCCAGTAATTAAAGGTGATATGAAAAAAGAATTAAATGCCCCTGATTTTAACCATCAAAGAAAATGGGTTGATGCTTGTAAAGATGGATTTAACAGCAATAAGCATAGAGAATTAACATCAAGTTTTGACTACTCCGGACCCATGACTGAAACTGTTTTGATGGGAAATATAGCTATCAGAAGTTATATGGTTGAGGGTGAATCTAAAAGAAAAGAGTATGGTTCTCCTGTGCCAAATTATATTGGAAGAAAAAAATTACTTTGGGACGGAGACAATATGAAGATCACAAATTTGGAGGAAGCAAACCAGTTTGTTGGAAGAATTTATAGAAAAGGCTGGAAAATAAGTTAATTAATCTTAATTGAAAATACTCGTAACAGGTGGTTTAGGTTATATTGGATCACACGTAACGGTATTGCTTTTAGAGCAAAACATAGAAGTAATATGTATTGACAACCTCGATAACTCAAGATTAGAAGTTCTTGAGGGCATAAGTAAGATTACACGAAAAAGGCCTTTATTTAAAAATTTAGATTTAAAAGATAAAGGAGAATTAGCGAATTTTTTTAAAGAGCACGAAAATATTCAGGGAATTATTCATTTTGCTGCGCATAAAGCTGTAGCTGAGAGTTCAAAAAAACCTTTATTGTATTACAATAATAATATTGTAGGACTTTTAAATATTCTAAGTTTTTCAGCTGAAAAAGGCATTCCTTTTATTTATAGCTCATCATGCACAGTTTATGGGGATGCTAAAATTTTTCCGATTAATGAAAACACTTTTACTAGCAATCCTAAATCTCCATATGGTAATACAAAACTCATAGGAGAACAAATTTTAAAAGATTGCTTTAATACCTCTAGTAAATTCAAAACAATTATTCTTAGATATTTTAATCCCATTGGCGCACATCCAACAGGAAATATAGGGGAATATCCATTAGGAACTCCTCAAAATTTAATTCCATATTTAACTCAAACAGCTATCGGTAAACATTCTTTTTTAAGGGTGTTTGGATCCGATTATGAAACAGAAGATGGTACATGTATTCGTGACTACATCCATATAATGGATCTTGCTAAAGCCCATATTGAAAGTATAAATTATATAATATCTTTAAATTGTAAAAAAATGTATGAGATTTTTAATGTAGGAACTGGTAAAGGCTCTAGTGTATTAGAAGTAATAAAAACATTTGAAAAAGTTACTGGGGAAAAAGTTCCATTTAAATTTGTTAGTCCTAGGGAAGGTGACGTTCCAATTGCATTTGCAGATGTTAAAAAAATTTATACCAAAATGGGATGGAAGGCAAAATTTACATTGGAAGATGGATTAAAATCTGCTTGGAATTGGGAGAAGCATTTAGCAAAAAAGTTTTAAAATCTTTTTATATTGAGTGAATATTTTATTGAAATATGTTAGGAAAAAACTCAAAACTTAGTCGAAGAAACGCTTTAAAAAAAATAGCTGTGGGAACTACTGCCTTAAGTTTTCCAGAAATCCAAAATAATAATTATTCAAAAAAAAATAAAACAATTTTGAAAGGTAAAATAAAGCAATCAGTTTGTCAATGGTGTTATTCTGACATGCCTCTTGATAAGTTAGCAGAAGAGTCAAAGAAAATAGGTCTTATTGGCGTAGATCTCATAGGTAAAGAGGGATGGGATACTTTAAAAGAGTATGGTTTAATTTCAACAATGTGTTACGGAGATTTAGAAGGAAAGTCTGCGAGAAGTTTAACTAATGGTTGGTGTGACAAAAGATTTCATAAAGATTTGATAACAAATTATCTGCGTCACATTAAACAAGTCTCTGAAGCAGGTTGGACTAACCTAATCTGTTTTAGTGGAAACAGAAGAGGAATGAGTGATCAGGAAGGTTTAAAAAATTGTATTAACGGCTTAAATAAAATAGTTAAAGTAGCTGAAGATTATGGTGTTGTATTACACATGGAGTTATTAAACTCAAAAATTGATCATCCCGATTATATGTGCGACAATACAAAATGGGGAATTAAACTTTGTGAATCATTGGATTCAAATAATTTTAAATTATTATACGACATTTATCACATGCAAGTTATGGAAGGTGATATTATTGACACTATAAGAAAAAATCACAAATATTTTGGACATTATCATACTGCAGGTGTTCCTGGGAGAAATGAAATAGATGAAAAACAAGAGCTTTTTTATCCCGCAATTATGGAAGCTATAAGGCAAACAGGCTTTGATGGTTATGTAGCACAAGAGTTTGTTCCTTTAGACAAGACTAAACTTGGAATGAACTCACTTCTTAAAGCTGTAAGAACTTGTGATGTTTAATTCAATACTTTGCTGGAAAACCATTAGTTTGGGTCTTTAAAATAAAATTTCTTAAATCTTCATTAGCATTTTTAAGGTCCTCGTTTCTTAAGTACATCATATGGCCGCTTCTATATCCCTTAAATTGGAATCTATCTCTTAACTTACCACTTGGATCTACTTGCCACATTGTATATTTGGCATTAAAGTAGGTGGTAGCGCCGTCATAATATCCTGATTGAATTAATACATTTAAATAAGGATTTTCTGCCATTGCCCTTCTTAGATCTTCACGAGTGCTATCATTATCATTATTCCACGGATGTACAGGACCGAACATATTATATTTGATATCCGTCTCAAACCTCAAATCTTTTCTAATGTAATGATTAATTGCAGGTGTAAATGAATGAAGCCAGGAGGTTAGTTCTGCACTATAATCTGGTCTTGTTCCAACATCTTTTCGATCGATACCTAGATATCTAGAATCTAGTCTACCGATTGTTTTCCCCTCATCTCGTAATAATTCCTTCCAGAAAAAGTAATTGGGAACATCTAAGTTATTTGATAAAATTGATTTCTGACTTAGTCCAGAGTAATAGGACATTTTTGAAGCAATTTCCCTACGTTCATTTTCTAATATAAATCCTCCTTTAGCTAAAGCTGGTATTAGCTTGTTTATAGCAAATTTCTCAACTTCAGGCAATATATCTGTCAAATCCTTTTGTTGTAATTCAGGATTTAGTTTTTTGTGAAACCAGGCTGCTGCTGAATAATATGGTAAATTTAAAGCGGAAGAAACAGGACCACCCACTCTAATTACCTTATAGTCTGCAGGTGAAACCATAATCACTCCATTCAGATACATCCACTGTTTTTCTTGAAGTTCAGCAGATAATCCCATTACTCTTGTTCCACCATAACTTTCACCAATAAGATATTTTGGTGACTCCCAACGCTCTTTTCTTGTAACAAATGTATTGAGCCACTCAGCTAGGTATTCAATATCTTCGTTAATACCGAAAAATTGTTCTCTTTCAGCTTTTTTACCATCTATATCTAAAATTCTTGAATATGCGGTATTAACTGGGTTTATAAATACAATATCTGCAACATCTAAAATCGAATAAGGATTATTTTTATAACCGTAGGGTTGTATGGGATATCCTTCATTATCAATTTTTAAAATTTTAGGACCAGTATATGCAATATGCATCCATACAGAACCTGAACCAGGACCGCCATTGAAAGAGAAAATTAATGGTCTTTTATTATAATTTTTTATATCAATTCTTCTGTAATATGTATAAAATAAAGTCGCAATGGGCCTTCCTATTGTGTCCCAAACAGGCTGTGTTCCGGTTTGTGCTTGGTACTTTATAACTTGGTTTTTAATTTTTGTAGTGTGATTTGTAACCACTATTGTGTCAACTGTTATATTTCTTCTTTGACCATTTACGTAGAACAAGAATAAAATAAAAAAAAGTGTTGCTATTTTTTTCATTTGATCATATAATTTTTCTGAGCCACAAATCTATTTAATCACAAAAATGACAAAATTTTATTAAGTTGTTTAATATTAGGTGTAAAAAAACCTCATCGATTTGATGAGGTTTTTTCAAAAGAACTGATAGAATTCTAATTTACTTTAATCTGAGCACTCCTATTCAACTGTACTCTACGATTCTTTGCTCTACCTTTAGTAGTGTTATTTGGTTCAATTGGTTTTGTTTCTCCATAACCAACTGTACTTAATCGATCTGCATTTATACCCTTTTCTACAAGAGATTGTTTTACTGCAGCAGCTCTTTTTTCTGAAAGTATTTGGTTATATGGTTCACTCCCGTCGCTTGAAGCATGACCTTCAATTGTAACTGTTGCATTAGGATACTTTTCTAAAAGTGATTTGAATGTATCGATAATGGATATGTCATTAACATCTAACTTACTGCTGTCTGCTTTAAATAAAATCCTACTCTTTTCACTATTTATGAATGTAAGTAAGTCTGAAGGCTCTTCAGGGCATCCGTCATTTGCTAAATCACCAGATAGTTGTGGACATTTATCATCTTTATCTGGCACACCGTCTCCATCGCTATCTTTTAGAGGGCAACCATCATTATCTGGATCACCTTTCTGTTCGGGGCACTTATCTAAATTATCAGCTACGCCATCACCGTCAGAATCTGGACAACCGTCCATTTCAATTGATCCGGCAACATTTGGACACTTATCATCTTTATCTGCAACACCGTCTCCGTCAGAGTCAGGACAACCTTGTAGATTCTCAGGACCTGCTTCTTCGGGACAATTATCTTTAGAGTCAGGAATACCGTCACTGTCAGTATCAGGACAGCCATTAAATTCTTTAAGGCCAGGAACATCAGGGCATTCATCTTTTTTATCGGATACTCCGTCACCATCCGCATCTCCAGCACCAAAGTTGTAACTTAATCCAATTATGTGTTGCAAGTGGTTGTAAGATCCATTAGTTTCTTGAGTACCTCTGTATGATGTACTCACATTAATATTAACTTGGTCTCCAAGGGGTATGTCTATACCAATTCCACCAAAAGTAGTTCTACCACTTTCTAACGATGGGAAAATACCCTCTTTGTCTAAACCGTCAGCAAAACGACTAAGCCCATAACCACCAAACAAATAAGGAATTATATTTTCTTCAGTCAAATTGAATCTGATAAAACCATCTAAATATGAATAATCTAAATTTGTGTTATCTTGAGGACTAGCCTTTCCAAGTCCATATCTAGCACCTACAGAAAATCCATTTGAAATATACCTAGATAAACTAAGCGCGGGTGCTCCAAAATTTAAACCAGAATCGACGTCATCACCTTGCAGGTTTATCAAATCAGCACCAACTGCTATAGCCCAAGGATTCTCACTCGTTTGAGCATTCATAGCAAACGACGATATTAAAAGTAGTATTAGATACTTTACTGATTTCATTCAATTGATTTTAAGTAACAAATATAGTATTTTTCGCCATTTTTTTTTAAATTTTGCTTTTAAATATAGAGATGTTAATTAAATTGAAAATATTCAATAGAAAAAAGCTTATGACTAATAATATCAAATATACCTTTTTTGTCCTATCGATTTTCGTTATCCATATTTCTTGTGGACCCAACCAAAATAAAACAAAAGAATGGACATATTTATTTGATGGTTCAAGTATGGAAGGATGGCGAGCTTATAATGAGTCAGAAATGCCACCTGGTTGGAAAATTATTGATAGTGTACTTACATTTAAAACACAACAGATTTTAGAGCAAGATTTTGATTACAAAAAAAGCAGAGACATTATATATGGTGAAAAGATGTTTGAGAATTTTGAGTTGTATGTTGAGTGGAAAATTCCAGTAGGTGGGAATAGTGGGATTTTGTATCATATTCGAGAGGGTTACGATGGTCCCCATGAAGTAGCTCCAGAATATCAATTGATTGATGATGCAAATTATGCATCCATACACGATTTAACGGAAGCAAATACAATTGCTGGTTTTGAAAACCCATCTCAACTCCACCCATTGCAGCAAACAGCTTCGGATTATGCCATGCATGTTGCTGCACCTGATCAAAAAAATTTAAACCCTCCAGGTCAGTGGAATAGTTCAAGAATTATATTTACTGAAAAATTGGTTGAGTATTGGTTAAATGGAAAAAAGGTTTTATCATTTGTGCCTTGGTCAGAACAATGGTATGAAAAGAAAAATTCAGGAAAGTGGGATAATACACCAGATTATGGTAAATTTAAAACTGGATATATAGGATTTCAAGATCACGGACGCGATTTGTGGTTTAGAAACGTGAAAATCAGAAAACTGTAATAATTTTAATTAATGAAAAAAAGAGATTTCCTTAAAACTTCAGTTGCTTTAGCTTCTACAACAATAATTCCTTCGTCGCTTTTAGCATCAATTTCACATAAAAAGACTACACTTAGAACGGCACACATTGGTGTTGGAGGAATGGGTGCATCTGATCTAGAGTCAATAGCATCACATAATTCAGTTCAAGTAGTAGCACTTTGTGATGTAGACGAAAAAAGTCTTAACGACGCTCAAAAAAAATATCCAAACGCTAAGGCATTTAAAGATTATAGAACCATGCTTAATGAAATGTCAAAAAGTATTGATGCTGTAATTGTTTCAACGCCCGATCATACTCATGCTCCAGCATCAATTATGGCAATGGAGATGGATAAACCTGTATATTGTCAAAAACCACTAACTCATTTTGTTTCTGAGGCCAGAGCAATGAAAAAAGTTGCCGAAGAAAAAAAATTAGTTACACAAATGGGAATTCAGGTTCATTCATTTTATGACTATAAGTTAGCCACAGTTTTAATACAGGCGGGAATTATTGGAAAAGTTTATAAAGTAAGAGCTTGGTCTCCGAAAAATTGGGGATATGATGGTCCCGAACCAATAGGAAAAGACGACATTCCAAAAAATTTAGATTGGAATTTATGGCTTGGAACTTCTCCTGATCGCCCATATAAAGACAAATATTATCATCCGTCTAACTGGCGCAAGTTAGTTGATTATGGATGCGGAACACTGGGTGATATGGGAGTGCATATTTTTGATACACCTTACAATGCCTTAGCTCTAGACGTGCCTCTTACAATTAAGAATAAATGCAGAAAACCAAATGGTTATGGCTTTCCAGTAAATAATAGTGTTGAATATACCTTCCCAGGAACCCCTTACACAGCCAATACTTTAACATGGATTTGGTCTGATGGTCCTGGAGCACCTGCTACTAATAAAGAATTGAAGCTTCCAAAACGTGGTAAACTACCTCTTCAGGGAGCTATGTTTATAGGAGAAAAAGGCAGATTACTTTTACCCCATTTTATGGAACGTCCACGTCTAATAATTGATAATGAATATAAGGAAATTGATATAAAAAAGTATGATCCAAATGACCTTTTAGGAAATACTGAAAATGACTACGAAAGGGATGCACCCAAGCATTATCATCAATTTGTAGATGCTTGCCTAGGAAAAGACAAAGTCTCAGCCCCTTTTTCATATTCCTCTAGATTAACGGAAACTATACTTTTAGGTGTAATTGCCGGGCGTTTTCCAAATAAAACATTGCATTGGAATAATGAAAAGGCAAAATTTCAAGAGGAAGAAGCTAATCAATATCTTTCTGGGAATTACAGAGATTTTTGAATTTCAATCTAATATAAATGATGCTTAGAAGAATAGCTTTAAAAAATATCGCTATAATAACAGGAAGCACATTCATTCTCACTTATAGATGTGATTTTGAATCGGGAATTGTTTATTCAAATTTCACTGGTTTTAAAAAAAAGCACCTAAACCTTATAGCCTCTGTTAGTGAGTTTATTTTACCCAGTGACACAAAGAACTTTCCCACCCCTGAAAATCGCCTACATTTTATTATGACAATGGCTAATGATTGTTTAGTAAAAAAGGAAAGAAAACTTTTTGAAGAAGGATTTGATTTTTTCCAATTTTCACTTTCATCAGAAAGAAATGAAAGATTTGAAATATTACAAATAAATCAAAAAAAAGAATTCATTTTGAAAGGTTTTGAAAACAATAAGCCTGAAATAAAATTGTTTCTCAATCTTATAAAAGAGTTTTCTATATTACATTTTGAAACTTCTGAAAATTATATGAAAAAATATTTGAATTTTGAATTTATGCCAGGTCGCTATAATGGTAAAGTTCAAGTATAAATTTTTACTTTGAAAAATACATTTGATACTATAGTCATCGGTGCAGGAATGTCAGGGGGATGGGCAGCTAAGGAATTTACTGAAAAAGGATTCAAAACCTTACTTTTGGAAAGGGGCCCAAATATTGAACATATATCGGACTATCCAACTTCAAACCTGCAACCCTGGGAACTCAAACATCGAGGTAGACTAACTGCACAAGAAATTAAAGATAATCCTATAGCCAGCAGCTGTTATGCATTTAGAGAGGACGCAAAACATTTCTTTGTGAAAGATAAAGATCATCCTTATAATCAAATAAAACCATTTGATTGGATTCGTGGTTATCAAGTAGGAGGAAAATCAATTATGTGGGCAAGGCAAGTTCAGCGATGGAGTCCATATGATTTTGAAGGCCCTGCTCGTGACGGTTTCGCTGTTGATTGGCCAATCCGTTATAAAGACCTAGCTGATTGGTATTCTTACGTTGAACGTTTTGTAGGTGTTAGTGGAAATAGAGATGGTTTAGATATCTTGCCTGATGGTGAATTTTTAAAACCTTGGGAGTCAAATGTAGTAGAGGAGTATTTTAGTCAGCAGATGAAAAAATTTTATAAGGATCGCCATGTAATTTATGGTCGTTGCGCTCATTTAACTGAATCTAGACCAATCTTTGTGAAACAAGGACGTGGTTTATGTGTTAGTCGAAATGTATGTCAGAGAGGTTGTACACTTGGAGGTTATTTTAATGCTAATTCTACATTAATACCCTGGTCTTTAAAAACAGGAAATCTCACCTTAAGACCACACTCAGTGGTTCACTCAATACTTTACGATAATAATAAGCAAAAAGCGATTGGAGTAAGAGTAATTGATTCAATTACAAAAAAAACTCAGGATTATTTTGCTAGTGTTATATTTTTAAATGCATCAACCCTAAACACTAATTTAATTTTGTTGAATTCAATATCAAGTCGATTCCCAAATGGTTTGGGGAATGATAATGGTTTACTCGGGAAATATATAGCTTTTCACAATTATAGAGCTACGATAAGTGCTAAATATGAAGGATTTGCAAATTACACCGTTGAAGGAGCAAAACCAACAACTCATTATGTACCCAGATTTAGAAATGTATTTAGGCAAGAAACAGATTTTTTAAGAGGTTACGCGGCTGGTTTTCAGGCTTCTCCAGTAAGAGAATCAATTACAGAGGGCATAGGAGATAAATTAAAAAAACAACTTTTAGATACAAAGGAAACAGGAGTATGGAATGTTGGATCGCATATGATGGGAGAAACAATCCCTAAAATTTCCAATTATGTGAGTCTCGATAATAATAAAAAAGATGCCTGGGGAGTTCCACTTCTTAACATTAATGTAGATTATGATGATAATGATGAAAAGATGATAAAAGATTTCTATGAGCAATTTACAGAAATGTACACTAGAGCCGGTTTTGTTGATATTGAAATTAATGATAATAATCGTCGACCAGGTAACGATATTCACGAGATGGGTGGAGTAAGAATGGGTAAAGATCATAAAACATCTTTATTAAATTCATGGAATCAATTGCATTTGTGCAAAAATGTTTTTGTTACAGACGGTTCATGCATGACTTCTACTTCTACTCAAAATCCTTCATTAACCTTTATGGCAATTACAGCTAGAGCTTCCAATCATGCAATTAAAGAAATTAAAAAAGGAAATATTTAAGAACAAGGCTTAATATTAATATTTTTAGATTATTTTGAGAATTAATTATGATAATGAAAAAAGTTGTAACCTTTGGCGAAATTATGTTGCGCTTATCTCCCCCGGGATTTCTAAGGTTTTCTCAAGCGAACAATTTTGACGCGATATTTGGTGGTGGTGAATCCAACGTTGCAGTATCACTTGCTAATTATGGGATACCAGTAGAGTTTGTAACTAGACTTCCTAATAATGACATTGGTGACTCTGCTCTAATGGAAATAAGAAAGCACAATGTTGGGACTCAATTCATTGTTCGTGGTGGTGAGAGATTAGGAATTTATTTTTTAGAGACAGGAGCGGTGAACAGATCAAGTAAAGTAATATATGACAGGGCTCACTCTTCAATGTACAGTATTCAAAAAGGGATGATTAATTGGGAATCCATTTTTGAAGAAGCTCAATGGTTTCATTGGACTGGAATTACTCCTGCAATATCAAAAAATGCTGCGGAAGTTTGTTTGGAAGCATTAGAGATTGCAGATAAAATGGGAATAACAATTTCTGTTGATTTAAATTACAGATCAAAATTATGGAATTATACAAACGAAAGAGAAAAAATAATGACAGAGCTTGTCAGCTATTGTGATATAATTTTAGGGAACGAAGAGGATGCTGAGATGCATTTCGGAATAAAGCCTGAAGGATTAAATGTTATTAGAGAGGGTGATAAAGTCAAAGCTGATAAATTTCTTTCAGTATGTCAACAAATGCAAAAAAAATTCTCACAAGCAAAAAAAGTTATAACAACACTGCGTGGATCAATATCGGCTTCCCATAACAAATGGTCAGGCATTTTATACGATGGTAATTCATTGTTTAAAAGTAGAGAATATGAAATAACCCACATAGTTGATAGAGTGGGGGGTGGAGATTCTTTTATGGGAGCTTTAATTTATGGACTGATTAGTTATCCAGATGATAACCAGAAAGCTATTGATTACGCATCAGCAGCATCCTGCTTAAAACACACAATTAAAGGGGATTTCAATTTAGTTACAGTACAAGAAATTGAAAAGTTAATAAGTGGGGATGTGTCTGGTCGAGTTTCAAGATAATTTAAAATATGGCAAAATATTCAAGAGTAGAAGTAATTAACAAGATGATAGAATCAAGGATGGTTCCTTTATTTTATCATTCTGATTTTCAAGTTGCAAAAAATGTTTTACAAGCTTGTTATGATGGTGGCGCTCGTTTGATAGAATTCACAAATAGGGGTGATTTCGCAGTAGAAGTTTTTTCTAAATTGATAAAATTTGCCTCTAAAGAGTTGCCAGGAATGATTGTTGGAATAGGCTCTGTCACTGATTCATCAGCCGCTTCTCATTATATGCTACTAGGAGCTAACTTTATTGTGACTCCTGTTTTAAGAAAAGATATTGCAATTGTATGCAATCGAAGAAAAGTTCTTTGGATTCCAGGTTGCGGTTCACTTTCTGAAATTGCCAGAGCTGAAGAAATGGGATGTGAATTTGTAAAACTTTTTCCTGGTAATATATATGGACCCGATTTTATTAAATCTGTAAAAGCTCCTCAGCCATGGAGCTCTATTATGCCGACGGGAGGAGTTTCAATTGAGCAATCCAATCTATTGGGATGGTTTAAGGCCGGTGCTGATTGTGTCGGACTAGGCTCCAAATTAATTTCTAAGGAAATTTTAATAAACCAAGACTTTAAAAAACTTGAGAAAAATATTTTTGAGACTCTTCAAATTATTCAGAAAATAAAGTAATTATAAATTCTGTTTTAAAAAATAATTTTTTCAGGCACCTCATCAATAACAAAAAAACCCCTTTAAAATAGGGGTTTTATCAAAGTTATTATTAAGAAACTATTCTGCTTTTTTCATTGCAGCAGCCATAAGACCTGAGGCATCAAAGTAATCTTGAGCTATGTGAATTTGTCCTTTTCCATTAAAATCAAATGAGTGGTAGGCATTTGTTTTAACAACATTACCAGTCATCGTATTTTTTGCAGTCCAAACCCCGTAGGTTCTAACACTGCCATTTAGAACTCCCAAAGAATCAGTTCCTGGAAGCCATACATTGGCGTCATATGTAATATCATCAAAATTATCCATCCAAGCTTTGGTATTGGCTACAAAACCATCGTATTTGACTGGGGTTGCACCATGAAAAGGTGGATAATGAGTAATCCCTGGACATATAAGAGGTTTTTGAGCCTCCATATCTTCAGTAGAAAAAAGCTCAAAAAACTTTTGAGCAGTAGCAAGGTTTTTTGCGTAAAGAGCACTTGTATCTGGAGTTGAATTTTCAACCTTTTGATCACATGAAGCGAACATCACAACAATTAGTAGTAATAAGGTTATTTTTTTCATAATTAAAAAGCTATTAAATTTTAGTAAATGAAAATAGTATTTTTTTTTCTTGAAACCTAACTAAAAAAAATCAAATCATAATGATTTCATATACCCCCCATCAATAGCAATATTTACCCCTGTAATATAACCTGCCTTATCTGAGGCTAAAAAACAAACCAAATTTGCATATTCTTCTGGGTTTCCAAAACGTTTCATGGGTATGGTATTTTTAATTGTTTCCTCAATTTGGGAGATCTTTATTCCTAATTTTTCGGCTTTTTTGGTATTTAATTGCTTTAATCTTTCAGTATTAAAATAACCGGTTAATACATTATTTGTTGTAATATTAAATTTTGCTACATCTACTGAAAGACTTTTGGACCAGGTTACTAAGGCAGAACGCAGGCTATTAGAAAGTACAAGATAATTTAATGGTTCTTTTACTGAAATTGAAGCTACATTAATAATCCTTCCCCATTTTTTATCTTTCATATTTGATAATGCTAATAAACTAGTTTTAACTACACATTTAAAAAGAAGGTCAAAAGCTGATTGATAATCATCAATAGACTTTTCCAAAGCACTTCCTGCAGGTGGTCCTTGAGTATTATTAACTAGAATATCAATTTGATTTTTTTCAAAAAAGGACTTTATTTTAGTCGAGAAAAGCTTGTAATTTGAAAAATCAACTTCTAAAAATCCATGTTTTTGGTTTCTAGATTTATCTAATTCATTAACAACTTTCTCTAGCTTTGATTTATTTCTAGCCATTAAACACACACTAGCTCCCGATGCGGCAAGTCTAGTAGCAATAGCTTTACCTATACCACCAGTACTTCCACCAACCAATGCAGATTTCCCTGTCAAATCAATCTCCATTAGCTACTTATATTCATTTCGAGTAGGGCTAAAGACATCCATTAAAAAGCAAGAAGTTAATGCTTTACCGGAATGTTTACAATTTGAAGGAACATGAACAATATCTCCGGTGCTATATATTTTTGTTACTCCATTTAAAGTAAATTCAAATTCTCCCTTTTCAACATACATTATTTGTTCATGCGGGTGATTATGTTCAGGTACTTTAGCACCTTTTTTTACTGTCCAAAATGCCCATGTTATTTGGTTACCATGGACCATCTTTCCATTAAAACCTGGCATTAACTCTTTACTGGTAAGAGATTTTACATTCATTTTAAAATGAGCTACACATTATCACATCTGAATATACAAAATTATGTAGTCAAAATCTAGTGATACTTTGTTTAGTAAAATCACGCTAGTTACATTTTAACATATACGTCACCGTCCTTAATAAATTCCGTGAAATCAGAGTTGAATCGGAGTATTTCAATATTAGTCCTAGATTCGATGGATCTTTCTGAAAGATCTACTGGAGAACATGTAATGTAATTATTAATAAATTGATAGGTCTGTTGAGGAGCTAGAAGATCAGTTGATAGATTCGACCAGTCAAAGCCAGTTTCAGAGCGTAAGTAACAAGGATCGCCATAAGAACCTTCTCCTAGAGCTTCAGATATTTCACTTTCACTAAAAACCGCTGTTCCGCTTCCATCACTATTGAATGTAAAAATTATTGATGCATACCAGAACTGATCGTTTATAGTTGTTGTAATTCTAAATTGCCATTTACCAAGAATAGGGTCCTCGGTTAATACATCCTTAGAGCAACCAAATAAACAGACAAAAACTAGTAAACAAGTAAATTTCTTCAAAATTGATTTTATATCGACTTAAAATTTATCAAAACTAAGACAACAATTTTTACAAATAAAGGCAATAATTATGGGTAAATCAATTTGAAAATATAATTATAGACAATAGATCTATAAGTCTACACTATAGAATAAAATATACTATCTCAATTGAATACCCATTTTATGACTGAAGGAGAACCTACTGCTATAAATATTCATAGTTGAAATGGAGAAATAGTCAAGCTTAAGGTAGAGTCAAGACCATTAGGCAAATAACCATTACCCTATTTGTTATTCTAAAAAGAAAGGAGGGAGAGTTTGCTTCCTTATTATTTTGTGACCTCGGCAGGATTCAAACCTGCAACCTCTTGAGCCGTAATCAAGTGCACTATTCAGTTATGCTACGAGGCCATTATGTTCATTTACAATAAGTTAGACTACTATTTTTGTCTATGTTAATATCTATTGTTACCACTGTTGTTACCATAATAGATATTTTTCACTTATTGTGAAGGGCAAATATACACATGAATTTTTACTAAATACTAAAGAATTTTAACTCCGTATACCTAAAATCTACAATATTTCTACTCCAAGTTTTTATTCCTGAACTTAATGAAGAGGATATGCCTATTCTACAATATCTTAACTCCGTGTTTTTCTTCATATGCACGAACCTTATCTAACCTTTCTTTCTCATCTACATTATTTAATATCTGTACTTCACGAAATAGTGGAGAATCTAATACATCCTCATCATAGCTTTTGTGGGAATATTTAGGAGTAGCATAAGGGAGTAGTTTTACTAAAAAGTCTGCTTTTTCTTTATTAGTCAAATCATCTAAATAACTATGTATGTTATCCCACTCATACTCTAAAAACTCTTCAATTCTTTTACCTATTGCTTTTCTTTTGTTTGGTGTACCTGCTTCACGACCACCACTCTTAAACCCATTTGCCATTACATCAACTTTTTAAACATAGCAGGGTGTTGTATAGACATCCACTCTAATTGTGTGTGTGTTTCTACATAGTTGTCTAAAGTCTTTGCATCTGTTCTGCCTGTTAATTCGTTTAAAGCATCTTCAAACCTGTAGTTTTGTTTAGAATCATATTTGCTCTGTATTTCAAGTATCTTTTTACTCCATTCTACCATCCCTAAATTTACTTGCTTATACTGTGGGTGTTTATCGGTTACTTTACTGTTTGCACTATCCCAAAACTTCTTAAATATTCTTATACCTGTATTAAAAGCATATCTATTTTCTCGCCCTTCATTTAACCTAATAAATAATGGTGGCTCCCAAATATAGACTTTTACTTTCTTTTAAAATTATTATATTGGCTATTTAATAACTAAAAAATTAAATTATGAATGTAAAAGAAATTACTCAAAGGGCATATGACCTTTTTAATGCAGGAGACATTGAAACTTTTTTTAATGAAATTGTAGATGATAATATAACTTGGGTATTTCCAGGTGACAAACACCCTTTGTCAGGAACTCATAAAGGAAAACAAGCAATGGCTAAGGCTATGTCTAAAATACCCGGACTTTGGCACAATTTTACAGTTAAACCAGAATTTATGATAGCTGAAGGGAATAAGGTTTTCACGAAAGCAAATGCTAAAGCAGATGGTATGGATACTATTTTTGGACACTACTCCGAAATTAATGATGAAGGAAAACTAATTAATTTTATAACCTTTGACGATACCCTTAGCATGGTTAATGCAATGAAATAATTTTTAAAACAAAAGTTTTTGAATATACCCCCTCTTAATCGAGGGGTTTTTTGTGCCATTTTTATTCTGTAATAAATAATGGTGGCTCCCAAATATCTGCTTTCACTTCAGTTACACTTTGTGACTTTCTTGGAGTAGCGTAGGGGAGTAGCTTAACAATAAACTCCAACCTTTCTTTGGAATTCAGTCTTTGTAAATAGTCCTCTATACTTTCAAACTCCTTTTCGAGTAGCTCCTCAACTTTTTCACCAATACAAGTCTTTTTATTTGGTGTGCCTTTCTCTCTACCACCAGTTTTGTTGCCTCTAGCCATATTGTTTTTTTATCTTTTTGAAATCAGGGTCTCGTATTAACATCCATTCTTCTTGTGAATGTGTCTCATGCTGACCTGTTAAAGGGTTGTATTCGGTTGACTTAAACTCTAACCATTTCTTTGCTATTGTACTTTTTTATTTTTTTCTTGTGACGACGGTAATGAAGAACTTGGAAATGTTATAGCAAACACTAAACCCTTTTTAGAAATTCATCATAATACAGTTTGGAAATTGTCTGAAGTTGAGGAATTTGATGAATATATATTCTTTTATAATTCAGAAACAGAATTTTTAAAAACTGTTATACAAAGTGTAGACGCTTCTTATGTTGAATGCAATTCAGTAAAAGGTGAAATTGTAAGAAATTTTGGTCCCGCACTTATGGTCGATATACCTAATCGGGTTTCTTTCTCTTATTTTGAAAATGAAGATTATATAGGTAGGACGGAGGGTAATTATCAAGACAGGTATGATAGGGTAGGAGGTATTTCCTATTTAGAGATTTGTGATTAATAGTTTTAATACAGATATAACATTTGGTTCAGAAGAATCATTTATGGAGTACAAGCGTGAAATAGAAAGTATAGGAGCAAGATGCCTGCCTGTAAACTAAACTTCTAAATTTTATCTATTATTTGTCTACTTTAGATAAATGACTAAAAAACAAAGGGGGGTAAATATGAAAGCAAATCCCCCAATGTTTCTTTCTCAATGTTTCTTGAGTAATAATATTCTACTTTTTTCAATAATAATTTTTTTCTCTTTGTAAAGAACTCCAATTGCTCTTTTAAATGCCTTTTTGCTTAACTGAAGTTGTTGTATGATTTCGTCTGGATTACTTTTGTCAGAAAGTTTCAGTTCACCCGTGATTTTAAGTTTATCAAGAATTAAAGAGCAATTTGATTCAATAACATTTAAAAATCCTTGAGGCTTAAGTGAAACATCATACTTTCCGTCCTCTCTTATTTTTTTTATATACCCTTCAATCTGCATACCTGTCTCTATTGGCTCAAAAATTTCATTTTCGTACAATAATCCTTTAAAAGAACCATTAATCAACACACTGAAACCTATATTCCTTTTTCTTTCAATTAAAAGACCTACTTTTTCACCAACATCTAATTCCATGCTTCAAAACTAAAAAAATCTGTTGAGGTTGTGTTGTATTTAATTCAAACAATGTTTAATAGCAACTTAAGAGAAAACAATTTCTTTGCTATTGTACTTCTATCTTTTTAATAATTAAATTTTATCTATTATTTGTCTACTTTAGTCATATGATGAAACTTATTCATAAAAGGACATTTTGGTTAATATTAATAAATATTATTACTGCAATAACTTTCTTTTTGGCTGAACTTGAATACATAGAACCAATCCCTTTTAATGAACCTTTCTTATGGTTCGCGTTAGTAGCTTCAAATGTATCTTACGCTTATGATAACATAAAAAAGAAAAAACTCGATTGAAGTTCCTCTTTATTTTAGTGCCTATCTAAATCTCTTTTTTTTAAATTCAGTCTTTTTCTTTTTAGACCCAGAATTTTTGGAATAAATTTTCTCTTTTTTAGTAAGTTCTAAATTCACCCTTCTATTGCCAATAACTAGGTTGTCAAACGATTTAAGGACAAGATTTCTGTAATTTTTGTGAGTTGAGAAAAAGGAAAAGTTTTTCATAACCTCAACTTGGAAAATATCATTAGGATCTAATTTTAGATAAGAGTGTAAAAAATCTTTTAATGAGTGCCTTTCGTATTGGTCACGTGTTCCAACATTTATAAAGAAACGATCTCTGTTTGGAGAGGAATTTATTTTATTGTCAGTGTGATCTCGTTTAGTATTACCTCTTACTACGCCAATTTTTTCTTTTAAATCTTTCAATTTAGGATTAAAATCAAAGTTTTTGAACTCTCGCGAAAGAATAAGTTCTATAAGAGTTTCTTTATCAATATCTTTGAAAGCTTCAACCGCATCAGGAATATAATTATTTAGGGCAATTTTTACAGGAGTTTTTTTTATTTGATCTATCAATTGTGTTATTTTATTATTAAGTATTATTTCGGTTGAAGGCATTTCCTGTTTAGATAGTTTTATCTGTAATTTGTTCTCAATCAATCGTATTTTTCGTTGATCAGATTTAGTCATAAAAATGACAGAAGTTCCTTTTTTTCCTGCCCTTCCTGTTCTTCCACTCCTGTGTGTATAAACCTCAATTTCATCTGGTAGTTGATAATTAATAACATGTGTTATGTCATCTACATCAATACCACGAGCCGCAACATCTGTAGCTATGAGTAATTGAATTTTCTTCTTTCGAAAGGATTGCATTACAGCATCTCTTTGGTTTTGATTCAAGTCTCCATGGATAGCAGCTGCTTTATAGCCGTCTTTGATTAACTTATCAGCCACTTTTTGAGTTTCAATTTTTGTTCTACAGAAAACACATCCAAAAATATCAGAATTTAAACTTATTACAGCCCTCAATGTATTATAACGTTCTCTGGCTACTGTAATATAGTATTGATGATTAATGTTTTTAGCACTAGAATTTTTTGTTCCAACAGTAATTTCTTTTGGTTTAAACATAAATTTTTTAGCTATATCATTGACCTCTGGTGGCATAGTCGCAGAAAAAAGCCAAGAATCTTTGTGATTAGGTGTATTCTTTAAAATTTCTTTAATATCATCATAAAACCCCATATTAAGCATTTCGTCTGCCTCATCTAAAACACAATATTCAATTGAACTAATATTTACTATTTTACGTTTTATCATATCTTTAAGTCGCCCAGGAGTAGCGACAATAATTTGTGCTCCGTTTTTAATTTTTCTTCCCTGTTCTTTAATGTTTGCTCCTCCATAAATTGCTACAATTTTCAAATTTTTTAATCCTTGACCATATGTGGTTATGTCATTTGTAATTTGCAAGCATAATTCTCTGGTAGGGGATATAATCAAGCCCTGTGTTTTTCTACTATTAGTATCTATTTTTTGCAATAATGGAAAACCAAAAGCTGCAGTTTTCCCTGTACCGGTTTGAGCCAAAGCTACTAAATCTGTTTTTTCTTTCAATAGTATTGGAATTACCTTGTGTTGAACTTCTGTAGGGGCTTCAAATCCCAGTTTTCCAACGGCTTTTAATAGTTTTGGATTGAGTCCTAGCGACTTAAAAGTTGACATATATGATTTTGTTGTTGCGAAAGTACTCTAATTCTTCTAGGTAAATGTTTTTTTTTGGTTTCAAGGCATAAATAAAACATTACTTTCTATTATTTGTCGTCTTTAGATAAAAGCTATTGTTTTCGATTATTCAATCATAAACTTTTCAAATAATAAATGTTACCTATATAACAATAGTAAAATAAAGTTGCAGTAACTGGATTTACATTTATTTAAAAATGATATTTACATATTCAAAAAGGTAGCCTAGTTTAATGCAATGGAATATGTTTGAATGATAATAAACCCTTACTATGCACCTGTTTTGTTTGTTCATTTGTGTAGAAAGTGGGGATAATTGCTATGAAAAAGAAATTTCAATTAATACCCACTTTTTTTTTAAACTTAAAAGATTCGGTAGCTCAGTTGGTAGAGCATCTCCCTTTTAAGGAGAGGGTCCTGGGTTCGAGACCCAGCCGAATCACAACTAAATTATTAAAACCATAATGCAATAACTAAAATCGTCCAATATGTAGATGTCGGATCAAAACCCATTTACATAGGGGTCTTTGCTATTTATTATTACACTTTCTCATAACTAAACCTCTAAAATCTTTTAGAATTATAATTTCCTTTTAATAAAAAAAACAAAAAATTCAGAAACTTAAATGTAAATTGCACTCATTTGATATGGAATTCTTAGCAATTATTTTGGGTTTATTCTTTCTAATAAAGGGGGGAGAATTTCTTTTTAATGGATCATTGTCAGCATCAATAAAATTGCAAATACCTAGGTTCATAGTTGGATTAACTATAGTTTCTTTTGCTACTTCTGCACCTGAATTAGTTGTAAGTGTTCAATCTGCAGTAAAAGGATTTCCAGATTTAGCCCTTGGAAATATTGTAGGTTCAAATGTTGCTAACCTTGCCCTCGTTCTTGGTATTGTAGCAATTATTACACCAATTAAAATCGAAAAGGTATTTTATAAATATGATTGGCCAATTATGATTATTGTCACGTTGCTATTTTATTTTTTAATAAAAACAAACGACAACCTTTCTAGAATTGAAGGTGTAGTATTCATCATATTTCTTATGGTCTACTTAATTTTTTTAGTATTCTATCAAAAAAGTAGAATAACTCAAGATGAGTTTTTTGGTGATGATAAAACCATTAGTTATGTTAAAATATTTTATTTGATTGTAATTGGTGGTTTTTTATTGTGGCTTGGATCTGAAGTATTAATTAAAGGGGCTGTGAGTTTAGCGTCTAAACTTGGTGTAAGTGAAAGAATTGTTAGTGTTTCTATAATTGCTTTTGGTACAAGTATTCCAGAGCTATCGACTTCTATTATCGCTATAATAAATAAAGAACATAATATTTCCGTTGGAAATCTTATTGGCTCAAATATTTTTGATATGATCGGTGTTATTGGTATAACAGGTATACTATCACCTATTTATATATCAGATAAAGGATTAATCAACAGTGATCTAGTTTGGATGGTATCTTTAGCTTTTTTGATTTTACCATTGGTATTTTTTCCAAATAAAATGAAATTTGGTAGGTCCGAGGGTATTATACTAATAGTATTTTATATATTTTTTATAAGTAGATTATTTTAAAAAAAACCCTCTATTATGGAGGGCTTTTTTGTTAAGCAGATTTTACAGTTTTTATGATTCGGGCTGCAATTTTGTAAGGATCACCGTTTGAGGCAGGTCTTCTATCTTCTAACCAACCTTTCCATCCATTTTCAACAGTCATGATTGGTATTCTTATCGATGCTCCGCGATCTGAAACACCATAACTAAATTGATCAATTGATTGTGTTTCATGCTCTCCCGTCAAACGCTGGTCATTAAATGCACCGTATACGTCAATATGTTCTTTAACAACAGGTCTGAAAGCTTCACAAATTTTATCATAAGTTTCTTTGGATCCACAAGTTCTTAGAGTATTATTTGAAAAGTTCGCGTGCATGCCTGAACCGTTCCAATCAGTTGCACCAAGAGGCTTAGGGTGGTATTCTATTGCTAAGCCATAATTCTCGGCCGTCCTCTCCAATAAATATCTAGCAACCCACATTTCATCCCCAGCTTGTTTTGCACCTTTGGCGAATGTTTGAAATTCCCATTGGCCAGCAGCTACTTCGGCATTTGTACCTTCAACGTTAATTCCAGCTTCAAGACAAATATCTAAGTGCTCATCCATAATATCTCTTCCAAAAGCATTCTTTCCTCCGACAGAACAATAGAATTGTCCTTGTGGTGTCTGGTCTTTAGGAAATCCTAATGGTAAATTTGTTTCAGGGTCCCACAAGAAATATTCTTGCTCAAAACCGAACCAAAAATCGTTATCATCATCGTCTATTGTCGCTCTTCCATTTGAATCATGTGGACTTCCGTCAGCGTTTAAAACTTCTGTCATAACTAAAAATGCGTTTTTTCTAACTGGATCAGGGTAACAGGCAACTGGCTTAAGAAGGCAGTCAGATGAACCTCCTTCAGCTTGTTGTGTTGAACTTCCGTCAAATGACCACATAGGACAGTCTTTTAGTGTTCCACCAAAGTCTTCAACTACTTTTGTTTTACTTCTAAGATTAGCTGTAGGTAAATATCCGTCTAACCAGATATATTCTAATTTTGTTTTGCTCATAATTTTAAAATTTTACCTAAAATAACTTATTCTTTTTAGCTCAATAAAAATTATTATATAAAGAAGTTAACAATCTCTAATTTTTATTAAACCACTATTTTTTTTGTCATAAAATTTAATAATTATCATTCTTATTTGTAAAACACAGAAAAAAATATAAAAAAAATAACAATTATAAAGATCAATCTTAAAGGATTAAAAGGGTAAATTGAAATTATTCTAGTAGATTTTTAAATTGATAAATATTGAATATTTTAATTTCAGATTATCTTGAAAAAAATAAAAATTCGTTCTATTTAATATCTAAACAAAACTTACTTTTATAAAAACTTTCTATGTCAAAGCGATACATGCAAAGAGGTGTTTCAGCTCAAAAAGAAGATGTACATAATGCTATCGGTAATATAGATAAAGGACTCTATCCCAAAGCGTTTTGTAAAATTATACCCGACATATTAACCTCAAGTAAAGATCATGCCCTAGTAATGCATGCGGATGGAGCGGGTACAAAGTCTTCTTTAGCATACTTGTACTGGAGAGAAACAGGTGATATGTCGGTGTGGAAAGGTATTGCTCAAGATGCTTTGATTATGAATATTGATGATCTTCTTTGTGTTGGGGTGACAAAAAATATAATGCTTTCCTCTACAATTGGAAGAAATAAAAACCTAATACCCGGAGAAGTTATTTCTGAAATCATTAATGGTACCGAAGAGTTAGTAAATGATCTGAGAAATTTCGGAATTACAATTTTTACTACTGGTGGTGAAACTGCAGACGTTGGAGACTTAGTGAGAACAATAATTGTTGACTCCACAGTAGCTTCAAGAATTTCTAGACATAAAATTATTGATAATTCAAATATTAGACCCGGATGTCTGATAGTAGGACTTTCATCTTTTGGTAAGTCAACTTATGAAAGTAAATACAATTCCGGAATAGGTAGCAATGGTCTTACCTCGGCAAGACATGATATTTTTACAAAAATATTAGCAAAAAAATATCCAGAAAGTTTTGATCCAAAAGTTCCTGAAAAATTAACTTATTCTGGTTCACGTTTACTTTTGGAAAAAATTGAAGGATCAGAATATGATATCGGAAGTCTTGCATTATCACCCACAAGGACATACGCACCTGTTATTCAAAAAATATTTGAAGAAGTTTCAAGATCGTCAATATATGGAATGATACATTGCACAGGTGGTGCTCAAACTAAAATTTTGCATTTTGTAGATAACCTACATATTGTTAAAGACAATTTATTTACGCCCCCAATAATTTTTGATTTGATTAAAAAAGAGTCAGGTGCATCACCCAAAGAAATGTATCAGGTTTTTAATATGGGACACCGTATGGAATTGTACGTAGAACCGTCAGCTGCTGAAGATATAGTTAATATATCAAATAAATTTTCTGTTGATGCGAAAATAATTGGACATGTAGAATCTTCAAAAAATAAAAAACTAACATTAGACACTCATTATGGGACTCTCACATATTAGCACAAAATCGAAAATTTTATTGGGAGGATTTTTTTTCTTGTTTACATTTTCTTTTAGTCAAGGGGAGGATTTATTTAATTCGCTACGACAAGAAACAGTCAAAGATGAATCACTGTTACCAAACAGAATGATTTTTACGCAAAGAGCACTCTGGGGCAATAACGGTTTACTAAGGAAAGTAGGTATTTTTCCATTAAATATAGAGAAAAGGGAAAAAGAATTAAAACTGAGAAGATCAATGCTCAAAATACATCAAATTATTGGTTATTTAACTTTAGCTGGGATGGTAACACAGGGTTTTTTAGGAGGAAAACTTTATAATAATCGGGAAAGAGGCTTGTATAACACACATAAAACTGTTGGTAACATAACATCAATTAGTTATTTCACTGGTGCTGGATTATCTTTATTTGCACCTCCTCCTTTGATTAACAAAAAAAGTAAAGGTTTGAGTTCTATAAAAGCTCATAAATATCTAGCATCTGTCCATTTTTCAGCCATGTTGTCAACCAACATTTTTAAAAAACGAAATCAACAAATCCATAAAATATCAGCATATACAGCAGTAGGAAGTTTTGCTGCAGCTGTTTTAGTTTTTAATTTTAAATAGTGAAAATGAAGTATTATATAGTATTTTTTTTAATAATAATTTTATCAAGACTTTCATACGGTCAAAGTGATCAGCTGAGGGTAAATACAAATGGATCTTACATTAAGTATGAGGGAGATCATTTGCTGCATTCATGGGAAGGAACAAATGATAATGTTAATGGTTTAGCTGTCTTAAATGCTAAAAATAAAAGTATTCAAAAACTAGCCATTTTATTGTATGTACGAGATTTTGATAGTCAAAATTCGGGAAGAGATGCCCACTCTCTAGAGGTTTTAGAGGCACTCAAATATCCAGAAATTAAATTTTATTCTGAATCCATTAGGATTGAAAATAAAAATTTAATAATTAATGGAACTTTTGATTTTCATGGAAAGAAAATTAAAAAAATATTTTCGGCATTCTATAAAAATGAACAATCCAAGTGGATAATTTTTGGAGAATTTCAACTAACACCAACAGATTTCGATATCAATTTGCCTTCATTTTTGTCAATTAAAATGGAGGATTTACTAAAGATCAAATACAATATTGTGCTAAACATTTGATATCATTTAATAATACTTTTACAATTTGTAAATTTGTAATTCAATGTTAGAAAAACTACAAATTGTTCAACAGCGCTTCGATGAAGTGTCAGACTTAATTGTCCAGCCTGATATTATTTCTGACCAAAAGCGCTATATCCAATTAAATAAAGAGTATAAAGACCTATCATTACTTGTAGAAAAAATTAAGATCTACAAGACATCTCTCTCAAACTTGAAAGAGGCCGAGTCAATGTTAAAGGTTGAGAAAGATTCGGAAATGATATCAATGGCAAAGTTGGAAATTGATTCTATAAATATTGAGTTACCAAAATTGGAAGAAGAAATTAAACTTATGCTCATTCCAAAAGATCCAGATGATTCTAAAAATGTTGTTATTGAAATAAGAGCTGGAACAGGCGGTGATGAAGCTAGCATTTTTGCAGGAGATTTATATAGAATGTATACTAAGTTTTGCCAATCTAAAAACTGGATTGTATCTGATATGGATTCTAGCGAAGGAACAGTTGGTGGCTTTAAAGAAGTTATTTTTGAGGTATCTGGTGAAGACGTGTATAGTGTTTTAAAATATGAATCTGGTGTCCATCGTGTTCAACGTGTCCCACAAACTGAAACTCAAGGACGAGTACATACCTCTGCTGCAACAGTAATGGTACTTCCTGAAGCAGAAGAATTTGACGTTTCAATTGATATGAACGAAGTAAGAATAGATTATTTTTGTTCCTCAGGCCCTGGCGGCCAATCCGTAAATACAACATATTCCGCAGTCCGATTAACTCACGAACCTACTGGCATAGTTGCTCAATGTCAAGATCAAAAGTCCCAACACAAAAACAAGGAAAAAGCACTTAAAGTATTGAGGTCTAGATTATATGAACTTGAACTTTCAAAAAAACTTGCTTCGGATTCAGAAAAACGTAACTCACTCGTATCCTCAGGAGATCGTTCCGCTAAAATAAGAACTTATAACTATCCACAGGGTAGAGTCACAGACCACCGAATTGGACTAACACTTTATGACCTTCAAAACTTTGTAAACGGCGACATCAACAAAATGATTGATGAGTTGCAATTATTCCAAAACACTGAGAAGCTAAAGGAAGCAGGTGAAGTAATATGAATCTAAAGTCCCTTTCCCAACAAATAAAAATTAAAGAATCTTTTCTTTGTGTTGGTTTAGATATTGATTTAAGTAAAATACCTATTCACATTCTAGATGAGGAGGATCCAATATTTGTTTTTTCTAAGAGTATAATTGATGCTACTCATAAGTATGCTGTTGCTTATAAACCTAATCTGGCTTTTTTTGAAGCTTATGGAATTAAGGGATGGAAAGCTTTCGAAAAAACTATAGATTACCTAAAGAAAAATTATCCAAATCATTTTATAATCGCAGATGCAAAGCGGGGAGATATAGGAAACACTTCAGGTAGATATGCGAAAGCTTTTTTTGAAAACTATGGGGTAGATGCAGTTACAATTTCCCCTTATATGGGAAGAGACTCAATAGAACCCTTTTTGTCATTTAAAGATAAATATGCAGTCTTATTGGCTTTAACTTCAAATGAGGGCTCTAGAGATTTTCAATATTTAGAGGAGAAAGGGGTTCCACTTTATGAGAAAGTATTAAGATTAAGCAAAAAATTTAAAAACTCTCACAAATTAATGTACGTTGTTGGAGCAACAAAATCTAAAAATTTAAAATTAATTAGGAAGATTGTTCCAGATTCCTTTTTATTGATACCGGGTGTTGGGGCTCAGGGGGGTAATTTAAAAGATGTAGTTCGAAATGGAATAAATTCTAATTGTGGTTTAATAGTCAATTCTTCTAGGGGTATTATATATGCTTCTCAAGGAAATGATTTTAGTGAAAAAGCAGCTGAAAAAGCTTTTGAATTACAAAAAGAAATGTCAGAATATTTAAAATTATTTAATGTTACATTACACTAAATTCCGTTCTGTAAATAGTTCAGAAAAATGGATAACGTTTATCCATGGAGCTGGGGGAAGTTCTTCAATATGGTATAATCAGGTTCGTTTTTTTAAAAAATATTTTAATGTTTTATTGGTCGATTTGAGAGGTCATGGAAAATCAAAAGCCTCACCAGATGGAACTGAGTATACATTCGATAATGTAATTAATGATTTGGTAGAAGTACTAGACCATAACAAAATTAAAAGATCACATTTTGTTGGTATTTCGCTCGGCAGTATCTTAATTCAATGTATGCTTTTTAACCACGAAAATAGGGTAGAGAAAATAGGTTTAGGAGGCGCAATTTTGAATCTAAATTTACAGTCCAGACTTTTAATGTTTTTTGGAAAACTAACGCAAAGTATTCTTCCGTTTATATGGATTTATACTTTTTTTGCATACGTAATTATGCCTTATAAAAACCATAGGAAATCAAGGGCATATTTCATTAATGAAGCTAAAAAACTATCTCAAAAAGAATTTAAGCGATGGTATAAATTAACAAACTCTATTTTACCACTGCTAGAAAAAATTAGAGGACTCGAATTTAAAACACCTGTCTTATATTTAATGGGCGAGCAAGATTATATGTTTTTACCTTTTGTAAAAAAAATTGTTAAAAATCACAAATTTTCATCTCTAAAAACTATAGTTGGTTCTGGGCATGTGGTAAATATTGATCAGTCAGAACAATTTAATAACTCGTTATTGTCGCATCTTTTGGAGGACTAATTGAAGATTACAGTTTTATTATTATATACCATAATTTTCCGATCACAGTGATATTTTAGGGCACGTAATAATACAATCCTTTCTAAATCTTGACCCTTTAATATGAAATCATTTACCTCATGTTCGTGTGTTACTCTTACTATATCTTGTTCAATTATTGGACCAGCATCGAGTTCTTCAGTCACATAATGGCTAGTAGCACCGATGATTTTAACCCCACGCTCAAATGCTGAATGATATGGTTTTGCACCCGGAAAAGCAGGCAAAAAAGAATGATGGATATTAATTATTCCATTTGGGTAGGCGTCTAAAAGTCTACTAGATAAAATCTGCATATATCTTGCTAGAACAATAAAATCTATATTGTGTGTCTTTAATAATTTAAGCTGTTTTTTTTCTGCTTCATCTTTATCATTCTTTTCAACAGGAATATAGTAAAAGGGAACATCAAATTGTTTTGCAATAAAGCTTAAATCTTTATGGTTGCTTAATATAAATGGTATTTTACATGCTAATTTACCAGAACGTTGTTGTGATAATATATCATATAAACAGTGATCATATTTTGACACAAATACAGCCATGTTTGGTAATTTTTCAGCTAAATAAAATGAACATTTTAGAGAATAGTATTTTCCTATCTCTGTTTTAAATGAATCTTTGAAATATTCGAACGAACTTTTTTTAAATTCACTTTCTATTACAACACGCATAAAAAAACTTTTATGGACTCGATCTACATATTGGTCTATGTAAATAATATTTCCATTGTTTTTATGAATGAATTGTGTTACGTCAGCTATTATTCCCTTTTGATCAGGGCAATACATTAATAATGTGAGTTTTTTCAAAATTCTATAAATTTTCCTGGTTGTGAAATTTTAAATATCTCTTCTTTTTTAGCTTTTTCAACCATTTGCTTTACTTCTAATAAAAGTTTTTTAGCATCATATACCACTCCTTGACGAATTGTATACTTTACTCCACCCACTCGTATTACTTTATTGTCTTCTGTAAGCTTTATTGCGCCTGTTCCATAAAGGACCTTGAAATTTTTAAGTGGATTTTCTTCAACAATTACAAAATCAGCACTTTTTCCTATTTCAACTGATCCTGTTTGATTATCTATTCCAAGTGCTTCAGCACCATTTAAGGTGGCTGAGCGGATTATTTCTAAAGGATGAAAACCTGCTTCTCTTAACATTTCCATCTCACGGATGTAAGCAAAACCATATAGTTGAAAAATAAAGCCAGAATCAGAACCCGTAGCTACTCTTCCTCCTCTATTTTTATATTCATTTATAAATGTCATCCATAGTTTAAAGTTTTCTTTCCATGCTACTTCTTCTTCAGTACCCCAAAAATGCCAATATGAACCATGAGAAATTTTACTTGGTTGATAAAAACGCCAAAGTGATGGTAAAGTATAATCATCGTGCCATTCAGCTCTTCTTGCCCTATGAAGATCTCTACTGGCCTCGTATATATTAAATGTTGGAACCATCGTGAGGTCTAATTCAATCATCTCATTCATTACACTATTCCAATGATCTGAATATGGTTTTGCAGCCTGTTTCCAAAGTTTTCCAGCTTCTCCAAAACGATGTTGTTCATTCTGATAATTATAGTCAAGTGGATAATTTTGAACTGTACGATCATCAAACAGAGCTTCAGGTAGACCATACCAGTGTTCTAATGTTGTTAAACCTGCTCGAGCAGAATGTAAAGCATTCCACCGAGCAACACTCATTTGAGCATGATGACATGCAGAACGTAAACCTAACTTTTTATTTTCATCTAATGCTGCAGTCATTATATTGGGCTCAGCACCAAAAAATTTAATCCCATCTGCACCATTCTTTGCATTTTGTCGAACCCATTCACGTGCTTGCTCTTCACTAGTTATAGGTTTTCTGCTACCCTGACCAAAACCAGCGTAGGCTAGGATTCTAGGAGCAATAATTTCATTTTTAGCACTTCGCTTTTTTAAGTCAACGGCGTATTCTACTCCACGTCCACTAGGTTCTCGAACAGTTGTAACTCCGTGAGCAAGCCATAGTTTAAAAACGTAGTCCCAATCAGCTCCTTGATCTTCACCACCAATGTGACCGTGCATATCAATAAACCCAGGAAGAACATACATTCCTAATGCATTAATCTCTTTTCCACCTTGATTTAACTTTGGCCTTTTTAATTCATTTATTTCAACATCTGGAGATCCAACAACCTCTATATCAGTAATTTTATCATTTTCAATAACTATATCAACTGGACCAATGGGTGGTGCCCCGTTTCCGTTAATTAGTGTGGCACCTCTAATAATTAATTGACTGTAAGGTCCCTGGGCTGGATTATTTTTATTTTGTGCTAAGGCACAGCAAAATGAAAACAAAAAGATTAGTAGCAGATAACGCATAAATTAAATTTTAAATTAAAATATATTTATTTAAGTGACGCTTTACCTTTCTCACCAGTCCTAATCCGGTAAGCTTCTTCAACTGGCGTAATAAAAATTTTACCGTCACCTACTTTTTCTGTTGCAGCTGATTTTAAAATTGCATCTACCGTTGTTTGAACAAATTCGTCATTTACGACTACCGACAAAAATCTTCGTTGTATCTCCGAAGTACTGTAACTTATTCCTCTATATACATGCCCTTCTTTTTCATTTCCAACTCCCGTTACATCCCAGTAACTAAAAAAGTTTACCTCTACACTATGTAAAGCCTGCTTTACATCTTCGAATTTTGATTTTCTAATAATTGCCTCTATTTTTTTCATTTGTTTATTTTAATGGCAAATAAACAAAATTTAAATAAATGGGATAAAAAAACCCCTTAAACATATGTTTAAGAGGTTTGTTATCATAAATATTTAAACTAAACCTTATTCTCGAGCTCTTTTACCTGGATAAGCAATTTGTCCATGCTCAGAAATATCAAGTCCTCCAAGTTCTTCTTCTTCAGTAACTCTTAGACCTATTGTATATTTAAGTGCAGCAAATACGATAAAGGACATAATCATTGCCCAAACCATATATGCAACTGCTCCGATGAGTTGAGCAACAAACTGAGCTCCACCGCCACCATTGAATAAACCAATACCGTCGGCACCATCAACGCCCCAGAGTCCAATCACTATAGTACCCCAAAAGCCACATACTCCGTGAACTGAAACAGCACCGATCGCATCATCAACTTTAAGTTTCTTTTCTATAAGTTCAATAGAAAAAACAACTATAATACCACCTATCAAACCAGCCATAACAGCACCACCGGCAGTCATGTTGCCACAACCGGCAGTGATACTAACTAGTCCAGCTAGTGCTCCGTTAAGAGTATGTGCAATATTAGGCTTGCCTAAATAAATCCAAGTGGTTAGTAAACCACCCATAGCTCCAGCAGCTGCGGCCAAATTTGTAACTAATACAACAGTTGAAGCACCAGTAGCGTCATCACCACCCCATGCTAGTTGAGAACCACCATTAAAGCCGTACCAACCAAGCCAAAGTATGAATACACCAAGTGTCGCAGATACCATATTGTGACCCGGGATAGGCATAACTTTTCCGTCGACATATTTTCCAATTCTTGGACCAACCATATAGGCTCCAACAAGCGCAGCAAAACCTCCAACGCCGTGAACGATTGATGAACCTGCAAAATCGATAAATCCTAGCTCAGTCAACCAACCCGATCCTTGCCATTGCCATCCACCTGAAATTGGATAAATAATAGCAGTCATTACAAGAGTAAAAATCGCATAAGTCTCAAACTTAGTTCTACCTGCAATAGCACCAGAAACTATTGTTGCTGCCGTGGCAGCAAACATAGTTTGAAAAAACAGGTCTGCTCCTTCTCCCTGGAATAATCCTCCCCAGAAAAAATATCCATTTGAGGTATCACCGTACATAAGAGAGTAACCAACTAACCAATAAGTAATTGACCCTACACTGATATCAAGCAAATTTTTCATTGCTATATTAATCGCATTTTTAGGTCTTGTCATACCCGCTTCAACTAGAGTAAATCCAGCTTGCATAAAGAAAACTAGTATTCCGGATAATAACATCCATAGCATACCCATGTCTCCTTCAACAGCAGCTGTATCTTGGATTAAGAGCGGTAAATTTATAAGTAAAGTATTTAACATATTTTAAAATTTTGAGTTAGAAGCTATATATCATAGCAAATACGAAAGAAGATAAACTGTCAGCAGTTTCTGTTGGCGAAATCGCAAAGATTTCAGATGAACATGAGTCTATTCTAAATTCAGGCTTAAATATGAAATTTCCTGAAGTAAAACTTCCCGTTAATGTAACTGAAAAGTTATCTGCGTCGCCATCTTCAACAAGGGCTCCAAAACCATCTGTTTCAGAAAAGAATTCACCTCTTAATCCTATTGCAAAACTATCACTAGCTGTTAACTGAGGATAAAGAGCTACCCCTGCGAAACCCATATCCCCTTCCAAGGATGCTGTTGTAGCATTTATTCCTAAAAAGAAACTGTCGGATACATTAAATCCACCTGTATAGTCGATTTGTGAATACCCATCACCTCCTAAATAGTTAAGATACTGGCCATAAAGACCTACCTGGGCACCAAATCGGGTGACACGATCATAATTGGCTTCTGTCTGGTCTGTATCATTCATAACAGCTAACATTATTGAAACGTCATCAGAGACACTAAAATCTAATTTAGCACCTGTATGGGAAAAAGGACCATACGAGAACATGTAAGAAGTTGAATAATTAAAGTTTGCTACAGGTGAAATTACTTCATAACCTAAAAAGGTATTGAAGTTACCAAGCGTAAAAGTTACATTATCTGAAAGATTGTAATAAGCATAAAGCTGGTTCACCATTTCTGAAGAAAATCCGTAACCCGATCCATCAAAAGAATCTCTTACTGAACCAAAAACTGCGTTTGAACCTCTTGGTCCAAAAACTACATCTGCTACAAATCCAGATTTTTCACCCTCATAAGAAACAATAAAGTTTGCCATACCTAATGCAAATCCATTTAAGTCAGCAAAAGAGGTTCCAGGAGCCACAGGGTCCTCTGAAAAACTTGCTCTGAAGTAAGTGTCCACACTACCGCTGAAGCTAAATGTTGGTTCATCAGCAGTATCATCATCCTGAGCCATAACAGTCGTTGTTGTAAAACTTAACAACGCAACAAGGCAAAAGATCAAAAAGTTTTGTTTGTTTTTCATAATAAATAAAGTTTTGTTTTAATAATTTAGTCGTCAAACATAACTAAGTAATAATATTACCCCAAACAAAAAACCTTGATGTTTTACATTTTTATATA